>JANIHI010000019.1 GCA_024518585.1 Methanolinea sp.
CTTGAGATCACTGTGTTCGCGCGCGTTTTATCTCCAATATGATTCGTTGTTGTATTCCAGAATGGATGAGAGGAGTCCTTCTGAATAACTCTGTCCAACCAATCCTCGACCTCGTTGGACAGGCTCTGGATGTAAACCATCAGAAAAGAGAACCATTTTATACTGTGTCCACCCACATTTTTCCGCACAATCAGTCCGATTGGAAGGGCTCGTGGTCTAGCTGGTTATGACGTCGCCTTGACATGGCGGAGGTCAGGAGTTCGAATCTCCTCGAGCCCATTGCTCTTCTGAGGCTATTGTTCTCCTAACCCCATTGTTCTTCTCAGTCGTATCCCTTCACTCCATCCCATTTTGGAGATTAAATGACCTCTGGGTAAAACCTGTCTCCACCGGCCTGGTGTCAATCCGCATGTTTTTTCTACCCCGGGGACTACTTCGATGGGATGGGGGGCCGTCCCAGAGCGTGATATCCGTACTTTACGTGGATGATGAACCAAATTTTCTCGAACTGGTACAGATATTCATGGAGAGAGAGGGGGACTATTCCATTCATACTGTGCAGTCTGCCCGTGAGGCACTGGAGGAACTGTCCCGGAACGCCTATGACGTGGTCGTCTCGGACCTGTACATGCCCGTCATGGATGGCCTCGACCTCCTGCGTGAAATCCGCAGCCAGGGAAACGCGATCCCCTTTATCATCTGCACCGGTGTGACGGAAGACGGCAAAAAGCAGCAATCTTTCTCCCTTGGTGCAGATTCCTTCATCGTGAAGGAGGGAGACCCGGTGAAATTTTTCGATTTGCTCTGCCGGGCAGTCAATGAGGCAGTCAGAAAATGTTGAAATGGCACAACGTCAGAGGTTTCCAAAATGCGGAGTGTATCCTGGCGGGAGTCTCCCCCATGAAACGCGCTCCGTGATTTTACAAATATACTTCCCGGATGCATGGCGGTCAGGGGGTCTTTATGGACGATGAATCGGCACTCCGCAGGTGGTTTGGCCTCGAAATGAGGCGGATCAACGAGGGGATTGCGAGCGGAAGGGTTCCCCTCCGGGACCTCCTGCAAATGGAGGAGCCGCAAACGGTCACGCGGGGTGGGATGCTGTACAGGTTCAGGAGGGAAACTCTCGAAAAAATCGCATCCCGTCTGCCACGTGACCTCCACGGGAAATTACGTCTCCCCGTCATCTTTTTCCTTGATATCGATGTTCCGGACAGCTGCTTTCTTACCGATCCCGTTGCCCTAGAGGCGCTCCAGGCCATGGGAGAGTTGTCCTCGGAAAGGAAAATGGAAGGGGGAAGGGTATTCATCGGGAGGGCGATTGTTTTTGCACTGATGAGATCGTATCCCACTGCAGTCCAGATAGCTGTCCATTGACAGATAACCCCCCCTCCCGTACACCTTGCGTAACCCATCATTTTTTAATCAAAAAGGAAAAAGAGAAACATGGCACTGGGTGTATAACACCGGGAGGGGAGGATGGATAATTCCATATTGATCGTTGAGGATGACCCGATTATCAGCCAGTTGATATCCTGGCGACTCCAGAAACACGGGTACCATGTGAGTGGAGCCGCCCAGACCGCAGAGGAAGCCCTTCTCCATATCGAACGAAATCCACCGGGACTGATCCTCATTGATATCAATCTGCCGGGGAAAATGGATGGGACAGAACTTGCCCGCCAGGTCCGGGCACGGTTTAAAATTCCATTTATCTATCTCACCGGCTATTCCGATGAAGGGACAGTGTCCCGGGTGCTGGACACCGATCCTGCCGGATTTTTGTTAAAACCCTTCAAGGACGAGGAACTGAAGGTCGCCATTGAACTCGCCCTCAAAAAAGCCAAAAAAGAATAGGAAGATAGTTGTTTCCCCATTAGACACCTGTCATGACCGGGACGGGGCGCACAATGGGACCAGAATATCCAGTAAAAAACCTCCTTGTAACGGGAATGCCGGGGTGCGGAAAGACGACGCTCGTGAAAGGAATCCTTCCTTTCCTGGAGCCATACCACCCGGCAGGATTTTATACCCAGGAAATAAGGGAAAAAGGCAAAAGAGTAGGTTTTAGCCTGGTATCAACAGGGGGAGAGAGGGCGATTCTTGCCCATGTCCAGTGCCAGTCCCGCTTCCACGTGGGAAAGTACGGGGTGGATATCGGTGGTTTTGAGAAGTTCCTGGCAACAATACCGTTCCAGGGTGCCAGGCTCGTTGTCATCGACGAAATAGGAAAAATGGAATCCCTGTCGGGAGAGTTTCGCAGGATTGTCGACGAGATCCTTGCATCACCATCTTTTTGCCTTGCAACGATTGCAGCCCGGGGCACTCCCTGGATAGAAGGGATAAAAAAGAGAGATGAGATCGAGGTCATTTCCCTGGACCGCGGGAATGCGGGATCCCTTGCACGTGCAGTGGTAAACCGGGTCCGGACAATCCTTGGCCCGGGATGATCCCTCCCGCTGCCAGAGTGGAAAGGGGAGTATTCCCGGACCTTTATTTTCCCCCTCCCCCCTGGTTCCTTGGTAAGCCATAAGTGCATACAGGTTGTAAAATCAGAAGTACCCGTATGGATTCCATCAAATCTGTCATCCTGGCCGGGGGAGTGGGAACACGACTCTGGCCGCTCTCACGGACGTATAACCCTAAACAGTTCCTCAAGTTGAACGGGAAATCCCTATTCCAGGAAACGTACAGGAGGGCCCTGCAGATATCGTCCCCGGGAGAAATCTACGTTGTCACGCAGAGCGACCACCAGTACCTCGTCAGAAATCAGCTGGAGGAGATGAATGAGGGGATCGATGATACACGGTTGCTCAAAGAGCCTGTGGGAAAGAACACCCTCCCTGCAATCACCTGGGCAATGGGGGAGATCGAGAAGGAATATGGGAAATCCCTCGTCGCAATTTTCCCAAGCGACCACTACCTTGGCGACTCGGCCATGGAGGAGGTGTCCGCGGCCCGTGCCATTGCAGGTGACTATCTCGTTACTTTCGGTGTCCCCCCGACATATCCCCATACCGGCTATGGCTATATCGCTCCCGGAGAATCACTCCCCATCGGCGCGAAGGTGAGCAAATTCCGCGAGAAACCTGACTGGGAAACGGCCAAGGTCTACGTGGACGCAGGGTATTTCTGGAACAGCGGTATGTTTCTCTTCTCCACGGAGATATTTTTCCGGGAACTTGCCAGGCTCCAGCCGACTCTTTACGGATCTTTCAGGGAAAGTGGCCCGGGATGTTACCCGGAACTGCCCTCCCTCTCTGTCGATTATGGACTCCTGGAGCATTCGGACAGGGTCGCCGTCGTCCCGCTCCAATCTGAATGGACGGACCTGGGGACATTCCGGGCCTGGTATGAGTTCAAGGCGCACGATCCCTCCGGTAACGCAGGCGATGCTGAATTCATCGACTCGGAGGGGAATTTCGTGCATGCCCCCGGTAAGTGCGTTGCCCTCATCGGTATCAGGGATCTTGTCCTTGTGGATACTGGTGATGCCCTCCTTGCATGCCGGATGGACAGCACCGAGAGGGTCGGTGACCTCGTCAGGAGGTTCCGGAACCGCGGCAATACCATCATAGATTACCATCTCCAGGTCCACCGCCCCTGGGGCTCATATACCGAGCTTGAGAAGTCCCGCTTCTTCCGGATCAAGAGGGTGACTGTCAAGCCAGGAAAAAAGCTCTCCCTGCAGATGCACCACCACAGGAGTGAACACTGGATCGTGGTCAGTGGGATGGCAGACGTGATTCTCGGGGACCATACGATTCACTTGAGGCAGGGGGAGAGTACATTTGTCCCTGCAGGCACAAAGCACCGGCTTGCAAATACCGGAAAAATTCCCCTCGAAGTCATCGAGGTCCAGATCGGGGAATATCTGGAAGAGGATGACATCACGCGCTTTGCCGATGAGTATAACAGGAAATGAGCTGCAGATAATCGCGACATGGAACCGGAAGGGGGATATCCGTGGTGTCAGATCATGGCCGAGGCGGACAGTAGTCAGGATCAGGTCACAAACCGGGGACAAGAAGGGAGAGACAAGGAGGGTGTAACTTCTCTGCATGGTCTGGTGATGGTGGCCCATGGCCCCGAGATCTTTGATTCGGGGTATGCTGCATGGCTGGCCTCCTGCCTCTCCCCTGCCAAAATCATCGTCGCCGGCATCATGGCACGGGTTGCAGCCGAGGAATCCGGTCTCTCCTGCGAGTTTGCGCACGTGCCTCCGAGTGTGGTTATTCAGAAAATCAAAGGGCCCTGTTTCCTTGCAAACCAGGGCAAGACCGCGGAGTCCGGGAGGGTATTTGGGGAGATCGTCGCCCAGAAGCTGGGAGACCGGGGACTGATCCATGTGGAGTGTTCCTCCCGGGAGGTCATATGCTGGCGCAGGGAGCCCAACGACATATCCCGGGAGATAGCCCATAGGACTGGTTTTCCCCTCGTCCGCGCAGACGTACAGGAAAGGACCATAACCCATAAGATCCGTGTCATACGCGGATGCATTCCCGGAGAACCGGTTTTCGTCAACGGGACTATTATCGGGTGTGCAACGAATCCGGAGGTAGTCCTCGCAGTTGAAAATGGACACCTTGTCCCCCGGTCCGGGCTGTGGGCCAAGGACCATGGGATCGAAAAGCTGGAGAGGGCAGGGCCTGTTGACCTCTCAACGGCATGGTGCAAGAGCGGGTCCGTCCGATCCCAACTTCCCCGGCAGGCGGGAAGGCCGCCCCGGAGGGGAAGAGTCGTCTTTATCGATCACTGCGGGCATGACCTGTTCAGGAAACTTGCCGGAAATGGTGTCTGTGGGATCGTGAGCATAGGGGACGATACAACGGCGGTGTGCGGCCATATCGGGGCACACCTTGGCATCCCCGTCCTTGGCATCGTTGACGGCGACACCGATGGGATTGTCCCTCCCGTTTTTGCACCCGGCTCTGTCGTTGTTTGTGCGGAAGGAATCTCTGATGACGAACTGGGGAGACAGGTTGCAAAGGTTATTCCCCCGGGTGAAGAGGAGTGGGAAGTATGCGTAGAAAAGATCCTCTCCTGCATCGGGACGAAAGGAAAGGTCTCCACACCCCAAACGGTATGATGTGTCTCTCTCTCCCCCTGACTATCCCGTTTTCTGGGAGCTTTGTCTCCCAAACCTCTCACGTATCCCCTCCAGAGTCTCGATATCCGAGATGCCCTTGTCGTCCCTCATCCTGATGAACCGCGGGAACCTGAGGGCATAACCGCTCTCGTAGTTGGGGCTAGCCTGGATCTCTGAATAACCGACCTCAAAAACCAGAAAAGGCTCAAGGGAAACTTCTTTTCCGCTCTCTGAGATGACGTGGTCCTTGAGAATGTCGTAGACCTCAAGGAGCTGTTCCTCGGAAAACCCTGTTGCAACCTTGCCGACGGCGAGGAGATCTCCCTGGTCCTGGCATGCAAGGAGGAACGACCCAAAGACGTGGGCGCGCTTCCCCTCTCCCCATTCCGCGCCTATCACGGCAAGGTCCATCGTATCCACCCCCGGTTTTATCTTCAGCCAGTTTTTACCCCTGATGCCAGGCGTGTAGGGCGAGGAGAGGATCTTGAGCATCAGGCCCTCGTGACCGTCTTCCAGACTCCGGCGGTACGTCTCTTCGAGGGTGGAGATATCTGCACTTACAGTCTGGGGAGCGATACACGAGGTAAGTGCGGATTCGAGGTGCATCCGCCTCTCCCGGAGCGGCAGGTCAATGAGGGTTGTGCCGTCCAGGTAGAGGATATCAAAGACATACGGTTGCATCATGACCTCTTTTTGCATTGCCTCAATGTCGTACTTCCTTCGGAAACGGCGCAGGACGGTTTGGAAAGGCAGTGGTTTTCCTTCCTTTATCGCAATCACCTCGCCATCAAGGATCACGTCATGGGTCGTTGCACGGTTCAGAATCTCGACGACCTCGGGCAGTGCCGTCGTTACCTCTTCCAGCTTTCGTGAATAGATCCTGCTAATTTTCCCTTTCTTGTGAAACTGGAACCTGCTCCCGTCGTACTTGTACTCTGCGGCCACTGCGCCATTCTCCGCGACTGCCTGCTCGATGGAACCCTGCTGGGCGAGCATCATCTTGACAGGGTGGAAGGGGAGGATATGCACGTCGGCAAGGGCTTCCCTCCCCCGTTTTGCCAGGACTGCAACCTCTCCCAGGTCATTGAGTGCCTGGTAGGCATGTTCAACGAGCGTGGGATCAACCGAGAACGCCAAAGCGATGGCATCCCTCATCGTCCCTTCTCCTACGCCAATCCGTAAGTCTTCCATCAGGAGGCGGGCGAGGTATTTTGCCTCAAGGGGAGAGGCGTTCTGAAAGAGGTTCTGGATGATGGAGAGCTTCTCCGACTGGGAAGAGCGGCCCTCGAGACGGGCACACCTCTCGAGGTCATCGTAGACCGAACCGATATCGAGTTGCCGGGAAAAGAGTGCCGTCTGTATTGTCGACCCTTTTTGGGATTTTTTCCCAACCTTTTTTTGTTCGAGTATTGACTGAACGGCAAGCCCCACGTCACCCCTCCGGTTGATCTCCCCGATGACATCTGCCCTTGTCGCGTCCACAATGAGTGTTATGGCATCATAGAGGAGATTTGGCCCGATTCCCAGCTTGAAAGGGCTCCAGTCAGGAAAAATTTTCCCAGTCACGAAATGGACAAAATGACGGAGGTCATCGCCATCCAGGCGGGAGAGGACGTCTGAGAGCTGCTGGGTCATTTCAATTCTCCCGCTTATCCGTTCGAGTCTCTCACAGGTGAGGGCAAAATCAAGAAAATTCATTATCCGTTCCCAGGTTATTCTCTCCACGGAGGGGGATAAGGATTCTCTTTTCCCGTGGAAGGCGAAAATACCTGCACTACTTTTTACATCCCCTCCCATTGACTGTCAGGAATGGGCATGGGAGAATTCTTTCTCGTAAACCAGAAATGAGAGTGTATTTCACTCCTCCCCGCGTCTCAAGTTTCTTATATTCACACAAGTAATTCCTGTACAGAATGCCGGAGGAATGGATTCCCGATGCACTCATCGAACAGAAGATGAGTCAGACAAAGCGGGAGATGATGGAGTATATCGAGAAGAACTCAGAGAAGATAGACTCTAATATCCCCATATTCTTTGGCCATGTCGTCTCCATCCTCGAGAATAACTTCCCGGGCATCACGGACCAGGTCCATGACCGTTTTATTGATGACGTGACGGTCAAGGTCCTCGAGGAGAGCAAGAGGTCCACTGATATTGACTATATAGAGAGACTTTTCCGCCACGCGACCCGCGTGAAAAAAAAGTATACAGGGAGGGCAATTTTTGACATCGTCCTTGGTCTCAAGCTCATAGAAATCGGGAAGTACCAGGATGCCATCACTATCCTGACAAAGTACAGGACAGTCGACGCGATTGTCTGTACGGCAATAGCCTTCTGCTACTACGAACTTGCGGCCCTCGAACTCCCACCAGACCAGAGAGCAGACAAGAGCACAACGAGCTCGATGGCCTTGTCTGCCCGTGAACAAATGATTGAACTGGCCCGTCTCCTCCCGCCGGTCAACAGGCTCCGGTTTCCCCAGGTTGTGCAGGAACTGCGGGTGAACAAGATCTTCTGGTTCATGATCCGGTTGGCCATCGACTGGTTCCCGGCAGAACCCGTCTATCTCAGGATCGGACTTGAAAAGGCAAAGAAGGATGGGAACAGGGAGATGAGGGGAGAACTCCTGAAAATTGCATCAGAAAGGTATTACAACGACATGTTCTTCCTGCGGGATCTCTACCATTTCAAGCTCGAGGCGCGGGACGCTGCAGGGGCAACAGCTGTGGTTCGCCAGATGATGCAGCAGCACCCTGAGGAGCTGGAACCCCTCTATTACGGCCTCCAGCTCTCCATCATGTCATCCCAAGAGGGGGCCTACCAGAAGTTCAGGAGTACGGCCACCGCAAAGAAGATGCCTGCCCACATCATCCTCCTGCTTGACCTGGCATTTTTTCTCATTAGTGGCAGGAGGACCGATGCTGAGGTGATGCTGGAGGACATGAAGAAGAAATTGCCCGCTCTGGAATATTACCTGGATGTCCTCGGGTACCTGATGGGAGACATCTTTTCAGAGGACGAAAAGAGGTCAAAATCTGCAAAAAAGACTTTTATTGATTCAATTGACCATTATTGCCTCAAGTTGATCAGGATGAAAGAGGCTTGAAAGACCACACGGTTCTCACCGAGGTACCAGGTACAAAATGTTAATCGCGGATGCGATTTTCACAGTAAAGAGGGCTTTTCGCAGGGATTTTTCGCCCGGTTTTTAGTATTTCTTTTAAAGGGTGTAAAAGACGCGCAAAGGATTCAGAGCTTTATTCCCCGGGGCCAGCCTGCAGGGGATCCGGTATTCGTCGCGACACTGATCTCAAGGTCCGAGGAGAAGATACCTGCTGCCTGCCTGGCACAGGAAAGGGCGCGTTCAGGCGTGTTATTGACCTCGCTCAAGTGGGCGAGCATGATGGCATGGATCTGTGTGGCAAGGGCAGTGATGCACTCTGCTGCACTCCTGTTCGAGAGGTGGCCCCTCCTTGAACGTATCCTCCGTTTGAGTGATTCGGGATAGGGCCCTTTTTTGAGCATTTCGGGACAGTGGTTGCTCTCCAGGACGAGGGCATCGCAGCGGGAGAATGCCCCCGCCATGCGTTCGGTGATCATACCGGTATCGGTACAGCACCCAAGTGTAAGATCCCCCTGCCGGATGGTAAACCCGCAGGGCTCCCGTGCGTCGTGTGAAACGGCAAAGGGCTCGACAGAAAATTCGCCGATGGAAAATTCTTCCCCGTAGTCCACCCTGATCGCCCGGATAGGTCTCCTGCTGGTCTGCTTTGAATCAAGGAGGTCAAGGAGGGTCCCCCCCGTCGCATAGACAGGTATGGCAAGCTCCCTTGCCAGGGGTACCACCGAGGCGATGTGGTCGACGTGTTCGTGCGTGACAAGGATTGCACCAATGTTCTCCGGGGACTTGCCTGCTGCATGGAGCCGGCAAAGAATCTCGCGACGGGTAAGACCTGCATCGATGAGGAGGGAAGAAGAGTCGCCCTCCACATAGAGGCAGTTTCCCAGGCTCCCGCTCGCAAGCGCGATGCAACGCATTGGATCACCTATGTGCGTGCTTCATAGAAATGTGTGGCGATTGCCTGGCAGGAAGATGCCACACCCGGAGTAAAAATGGTACTCACTGCGCGTTCTTTTCCGTATCTGCCCGGGTAACATGGACAGCACTGGCCTTGAAGGAGACCTGGACGGTGGTGCCCTGGCAAAGGCTGAGGTCATCAACGGACCGCCGCGTCACGACAGCGATAAAGGGGACGCCATGGTCGACTGTGACCGTTACTCTGACATTGGGGCCAAGGGATGTCATCCGGGAGATGGTACCGGCAAGGATATTCCTTGCGCTGCTTTTCCCCTCTCCGGACCCCGTCGAAAGCCAGATATCCTCAGGGCGCAGGGAGAGGGTGACATGCATTCCCGGGGGGTACGGGCAGGTCGCAAAGACGTGCACTCCCGACACATCCACCCGGGCAAATCCTCCCTCGTTCTCGACGATGGTCCCGGGCAGTCTGTTGTCCATCCCCACCATCCGCGCGACATCCCGGTTTCCGGGCTGGTAAAAGATCTGGTGTGGATCACCGATCTGGCATATCTGCCCGTTGAGAACCACGGCTATCCGCGTTGCGAGCCTCTGTCCCTGGATCATGTCATGGGTGGAGAGGACAATTGTGGTCCTGTTCTCCTCGTTGTGGGAGATGATCAGATCCTCGATGAGTTCTGTTGCAACCGGGTCAAGGTTTGCCGTCGGTTCATCGAGGAGGAGGATTTCCGGCCTCGTTGCAAGGACGCGTGCAATGGCAACGCGCTGGAGTTCCCCGCCGGAGAGTGTCTGGGCATCCCTCTCCCCGTATCCCGGGAGCCCGACCCGATCGAGGGCTTCAGATACCCTCCGGGAGATCTCAGGGCCAGGGAACCCCCGGAACCTGAGGCCGAGGGCAACGTTGTCAAACACGTTCCCGCGTAGCGCCACGGGCTTTTGGAATACCATACCCATCCGCCTTCGCAACATGACTCGCTCGTTTTCAGGGGCGCGTGTGTCCTTTCCCATGATCGTGATGACACCGGAACTGGGATTCTCAATCATGGCAATCATCCGCAGGATGGTTGTCTTTCCACTACCGCTCGGACCGATCAGGGTGAATATCTCCCCCCTTTCGACTTGAAACGAGAGATCCTTCAGAATCTCCCTCTCTCCGAATCTCTTGTCCACGTGGTCAAAGACTATCATTTTACCGCTCCTGGATGAGAAACAGGGCTGCGGTTACGACCATCGCAATGCAGAGGAGAATGATGCCGAGTGCAATGGAGAACGCAACATTTCCCATTGACGTCTCGAGGGCAATCGCCGTGGTGAGGACCCGGGTGGAACCCCTGATATTCCCCCCTATGATCATCGCTGCCCCGACCTCAGAGATCGCACGGCCGAATCCAAGGATGATTCCCCCGAAAAGCGCAAAACGTGCCTCTTTCAGGATGGTCCAGATCGCCTGGGAAGACGTTGCACCCAGTGCTTGTACCTCATCCGAAATCGCTTTCTTGACACCGGAGAGTGCGACAAGAGTCATGCCGACCAGCACGGGGATGATGAGGACTGCCTGGCCGATCACCATGCCGACCGGGGTGAAGAGGAGACCCAGGAACCCGAGGGGACCTGCGCGGGAGAGTATCAAAAAGACAAAGAGGCCGGCAACGACTGTCGGAAGGGCATAGAGAGTCTGGATAATCGTGATTAGACCCCTTTTCCCGCCGAATTCCCTGAAATGGATCAGACCGCCGAGAGGGATGGCGACCAGGGAGGCAACCCCGGTCGCTGCAAGGGAGATGAGGAGGGACCGGGCAGTTATCTCCAGGATTTCGGGGTCAAGGCTGATAATCAGCTGGAAGGCCTGGACAAAGCCGTCGAAAATCTCGTTCATGCTCCTCTCCCGGACGGATTCCTATGTGAAAGAGAGTGATGGCCTGGTGGCGGACGCGGGAGTTGTACAGTCGCAACCGAAGCGCAGGCACCCTCCGCTCATGGGGGTAAAGAGGCCTTTTCCATACTTTTCTCTCCCATATTCTCCTATTGCTGCCTGGATCTCGGGTGAGATAAGGAAGTTGACAAAATTGTTTGCCATTGTTATCTTTTCAACGGGATGGTCTTCTGTATACACCGTGATAACACTATAGATATTGAGAAGGATATCCCCTTTGTCGATGAGAGGGACGAGGTCAAGTCTTCCCCTGTAAGTGAGGAACGTCCCCTCGTCGGTCAGGGTGTATGCACCCTTCTCGGAGGCGAGCTGGAGGGTCTCTCCCATCCCTCTCCCTGCCTCGATGTACCATGCCCCCGATCTCCGGACTTCTGACGTGTAGTTGTACCCGGTTGCATTCCAGATGTTTTTCTCCGCATTGTGCGTCCCGGAGTTATCACCGCGCGAGACAAAGAAAACGCCGGGGGTCCCGGACTTCCCTTTACCAATTATCGTCCGGAATGCCTCTTTTGGTTCCATCCCCCGTATTCCTGCCGGATCATCTGCCGGACCTGCAACAATGAAGTAATTGTAAGCAAAACAGCGCCGGTTAATTCCGTGTCCAGCTTCCATGAAATCTTCTTCCTGGGCAGGGGAATGAACGACAAGGAGATCGCAGTCACCCCGTTTGGCAATCTCGATGGCCTTTCCCGTCCCCTGCGACGTGACCTGCAGGTCAATGGCGTAATTGTTCTCGAAAATTCGTTCCAGGTAGTCCAGGAGTCCTGTATCCGAGAGGGATGTAGTAGTTGCGACAAGAAGCCTGTCTTTTGGCCCGGCAGAGGGGTTCTGTCCCCCGGGCGGTACCTGATTGGCAGGTGAGCCACCCTGGATAGGTCCTGTGCACCCCGCGAGCAATAACGCGGTAACGAGGGCAATGGATAGACAGAGGACTCCAGGAGCGGGATTTTTTCTCTCCATGGTAAGAAGTATACCAGGCAAGAGAATAAAAATTTTTATTTAACATTTTATAAAAATTAATTAGTAATATTTTCTCATTTTCGCTGCACAGCCCGGACAGAGACGAACTTTTAACAGCGGCAAGGTCCAAATGTCTTGCCATGTTGCAGGAAATGGCCCTGGAAGAATGGATAGAGAACCGTTCTGCAGGGCTCGCCTCGGTCAGGCCGGTTGTCGAGGATATCATATCACGGGTCAGGGCCGGAGGGGACACCGCACTCCTCGAACTTACCAGGAAGTTTGATGGTGTGGACCGCCAGGGGGTTGAAGTCTCAAGGGAGGAAATTGATGATGCTTATTCCCGCGTGGGCAGTCACCTCATCGCGAGCCTCGAGGATGCGAAGGAGAGGATTGCGAGGTTCCACGAAATGCAACGCCCACGGGGACTCTGGCTCGAGGAGGTCGAGCCGGGAGTCATCCTGGGGGTGCGGACAAAGCCCCTGAAACGCATCGGGGCGTATGTTCCCGGCGGGAGGGCCGCGTATGCTTCTACGGCCCTCATGACAGTCATCCCCGCAAGAGTGGCAGGTGTCCGCTCGGTCTGCTGCTGCACCCCGCCCCCCATACCCCCCCTTACCCTGGTCGCAATGGATATGGCGGGAGCAGACCAGATCTTTGCCATTGGCGGGGCTCAGGCGGTTGCCGCGATGGCGCTGGGGACAGAGTCCGTGCGGCCCGTCCAGAAAGTCGTTGGACCAGGGAATGTTTACGTCACGACAGCAAAGATGCTGCTCCGCGATGTCATCGAAATCGACTTTCCCGCCGGCCCAAGCGAGATTCTCATTCTCGCGGATGAGACGGCAAGGCCGGACTTCATCGCTGCTGATATCATTGCCCAGGCAGAACATGACCCGCGGGCTGCGTGCTACCTTGTTACAACCGACCGAACCCTGCCCCCGCTTGTCAATCGTCATATAAAAGACCAAGCCGGGGAATTGCCAAGGGCAGATATCCTGATACAGGCCCTGAAAAATACAGGGTATGCGATCGCACCATCCCCCGAAGATGCGGTCAGAATCGTCAACCGCGCCGCTCCGGAGCACCTCTCTCTCCAGGTACGGGACCCCCTTTCCGTCCTGATGAAGGTTGAATGTGCCGGTTCAGTTTTCATTGGCTCGTATTCAGCGGTGGCATGTGGAGATTATGCATCAGGTACAAATCATGTTCTCCCGACGGCAGGGTACGCATGCACCCATTCGGGGCTTGACGTCCTGCATTTCTGCACGCGATCGACAGTCCAGATCATTGGAAAGGAAGGCCTGGGGAGGATTGGCGATACGGTGGAGGACCTGGCTGAAGCCGAGGGCCTTTCCGGTCATGCCCGATCGGTCCGGATACGGAGAAACAGCGGCAGCAATCCTATGGAATGAAGGCCTGTTCCCTTATGTCCCCCCTGTCTGCATGGGTACATACCCGGGAACGAAGCGGGCTGTCCATGACTATCCCTTATTTTTCCTCCGTGCACAGAATAATACCGTGGGGATTACCAGGGCCAGGAACAGTGCCGGTCCAAAACCTGCGAGTTCACGGGAGGGGGGTTTTGTAAAAATGACTTCTGTCGATGCAACTGAAATTTCATCAGAATTGGCCAACCGTTCCAGGTTCAGGGGAACATTGATCGCATAAATGCGGTACATTCCCGGTGAGAGGTGCCCGACGATGAACGATGTATCCCAGTCATAGGCAAAGGTCCCGTCGGGGTTGACGAACGCAGAGGTAAAATATCCAGATCCTGCTTTTAAATGGATATTCTCAAGTGTAACACCTGCTCTGTCCAATCCTGGGCCTGTGACAAGGAGGAAGACCGCAATCAAATTTTTTCCATCAGTAGTCCCCGTGATGTGAACCCTGTCTCCAATCCTGGCTTCATGGGGCTGGACGTCGATTGAGACTGTCGCCGCCGCCACTCCCGCCAGGCTGAAAATGAACAGAGTCAGGGTCAGGAACGTCCGAACATCCATCTGTCTCTCAATTGTGTGAGGAGGGGGTGCTTTAACCTTCTGATGGGGGCCGGGGGAAAAGGGGATCAGGGAGATTCAGAATTCAACAACCATGACCGCTTCCTCTTCATCCTTTAATTCACCCCTGAGGTGTTCCACGTCGAAATGGTACTGTTCCCAGGGATCATAGTCCTCGTACAGCTCGCACTTGTCGAGGACATCGATGAACTCCTTGAGAAAAATCCTGGGTATGATATCAACCCGGCCACCAAACTTGCCTGTGACCCTCGATATCATGGCACGGATAAAGCGGTGCGATACACGGCTCCGGTCGACATCCGTGTAGGCATCCCGATAAATATCAATCACCTTGAGGGCGACCTGTTCGAGCTTCTTTGCATCAAACCTGGCCAGGGAGATCTGGGGCTGGCGGGGGTTCCTAAAACCCTCCCCCGATTGGACAACGCTGATCCGGTCATAGAGCGGGGGTAGCGTGCGTATTCCCCGTGGGCCGTCGAAAAACGCGGGTGTTCCCGTAAAGAGGAAATAGGAATGGGCAAGATCTCCCCTGTCCAGCGACTCGATGATCGCCTGGAGAGTGCAGTAGCTCTTCTCCCTCTGGTTCCGGGGCAGGGACTGGGTCGTCTCGACCTCGTCGACGGCAATGGCAAGACCCCTGTACCCGGCACTCACGATAATCCGCACGAGGCCGCGGAGGAAAGAAAAGACCGACGCGTCGTCAATATCACCCTTGATACCGGCCTTCTGCTTGAAGTCCCGGCCGACATTTGATTCGGCGCATATCCAGCCGATTGCAGACTGTGCCGTCTGGAAATCACCGTCATTATTCGCACGGTAATATGTGCGGAGTGCTGCAGCAAGGGAGCTGTTCAGCTCGGATACACCCGCAAGGGATGTCTCTATCTCGGCAAGGGTCGCTTTTTCCAGGACATCTTCCGGGAGGGACTGGGCACTCACATTGAGGATGCGCTCCTCAATGCCATAAAACCAGGTATCGATGATGGATTTCTGCGCGTGCTCCTCCTCCCGGGTCCGCAGCGTCGCACAGATCTGCTGGTAGAGTGCCCGGAGCTTGTGGAGGGGAGCAGACGGGGATACCACTGCATGAGCGGTGACAAACCCCTTTTCCCTCGCGATTTCGAGTGCACGCGCCACAAGAAATGTCTTTCCGCTCCCGTAGTCACCCCGGACGAATTTGATGTCGCCGCCCCCGCGGGCCACGTAATCAAGCTGTCCCCTGATAACCTCTTCCTCCATCTCAAGCCCGATGGCGATCCTTTCAAGACCACTCGCCGGGACCGTCCCTCTCCGGAGTGCATTGATGATGTTCTGGCTCTCGAGTTTCCTCATTCCCTGAAGGTCAGGTTCTCCTGTATGCATAGACCTCCCCATCCTTACCATATCCTCGTTTTTCAATCAATACAAGTCCCTTCCGGGATGCCTTCTGAATGATGCGGTTAACGATTCCCGTGACGCGGCGTGTTCCAAGCTGGAGGCGGAGTTCTCTCTCGGTTGCAAGCCCGCGGGCTGCCAGTAATTCAATGATCTTTCTCTCGTTCTCGTCCAGGTCAAGGTCCCGGGGTGGGAAACCGTTTGTCTCCGGTGTCTCGGGACCCTCCTGTTTTGGCAGAGGAATGACAGGAATCTCGCATAGTGCCTTTCTCTTGCAATCCTTCAAGAGGGAGAGGATATCTTCCGGAATGATATCCCGAAAACCCGGAGGAATGCAGTCAAGGGCGACGAGGCACGCACGCTTGCAGGCCATGTACTCCCCCCTCTCCAGGCAGACCGATCCCCAGAGGAGGCAGATCCGTGCAAGGAGCTCCATGCCGCGGGAGGGGAGGGAATCTGCGAGTACTTCGAGCCTTTCTTTCAGCCTCTCGAGGAGCCGCGGCATTTTCAGGAGGTAGACCTCGGCCTTGATGATCGTCTCTGTGAGAGTGAGCAGGTCGGGGACCCTCTTCGTGCTGTTGACAACGTAAATCAGGACCTTTTCACATTCCCTGGTCTCCCCTGTACGGTAGCAGAACCGGGCATACGTGGGACCGCCGCGCAGGAAGTCACTCCTGTAAGCCCTGAAATACCATGAACGCGCTTCCCGAAGGTCTCCCATGTCTTCATAGAACATGCCGACTGTCAGGAGTGAATGGGGGTCTGTCCTCTCGGAGAGCAATGACAGGAGGATGGACTCTGCTTCCCGTGCGGGGTAGTGGGTCTGGAGAAATGCACGAAAACGGGAGAGGAGGACAGGAATGAAATCCAGGTCGACCATGGAATCAAGTTCCCGTTCGACAAGTTCCCGAAAGCCTCTGAGTGCATCGTCTCTCCTCTTCAGGCAGCCTACGATCTCACACCAGAGGAGACCATAGTGTCCACCCATTCCTCTATCACCCAGCAGTGGTTCGAGGGTTCCCAATGCGTCCTCATAGTATCCCTTGTCCTTGAGGAAAAGGGCGTAGTCATACCTGATACCGGGATCCCCGGTGAGGTCGACGAGCCTCCTGTATTCCCCGCTCGCGTTCGGATCATTCATGCGTGAGAGTGCGGTAAGGTACCGCCGGGCAAATGATGCGTTCCCCGACTGCTCATACAGCGCGAGTGCCATGCGGGATACCTCAGCAAATCTGTCACATGCCCAGAGGATGGCGAGCGTATCCTCGTCGGCAGGGGGGGTGGCCCCCCAGGCACTCTTCCACACCTCGAGTGCCCGGGATGGCTGTTGGGTGAGAAGGAGTGCCCGTGCAAGGAGGCGGGCATCGTCTGTCCTGTGCGAGAGGGAGTAGAGGTGCACAAGCACGGGGAGACCCCTCCCCGGGTCATCCGATTGGAGGGCAAGGGTTGCAAAAGACCGCAGTGCCTCGGTATTGGTGGGGTCGAGCAAAATGGCGCGGGCGTACTCTGCGAGAGCTCCGGCACATCCCTTCTTCTCCATTATCCTGCCAAGGTAGCTGTGCACGTGCGAAGTGCCGGGGAGGGTATGCGCAAGGTCGCGGAAGAAGGCCTCGGCCTCTTCAAGGTGTCCCATGTGAAAAAGGTTTGCTGCACACAGAACCGAGACCGAAGGGTCCCTGCCCCTCTGTTCGAGTTCCCTGCAGATGGCATGGGACTCCTCGTATTTACCCTGCTCAAAGAGGGAAAAAGCCTTTTTTTTCAGGTCTTCCAGGTCTCCTAAAGGCAGCTCCACTCACCTCCCCATCCGGAGCGCTATAAGGCGGAGGAGCATCATTATACCATCCGTCACTGTAACGTGTGAATCACTGGAATCTCGCCATGCGATCGGGTGTTCCTTGATCCGGAACCCATGCCTTTGCAGCCTCCATAGCAATTCCACGTCAAATTCAAAGCCCGTCGAGGATATCTCTCCAATAATTGCGTCAATTGCTGATTTTTTAAATACTTTTGCCCCGCACTGCGTGTCCTGGAAGGGAAGCCTGAAAATTAACCTGATGAACCCATTAAAGATCCTGCTCTCCAGCCTGCGGAATAAACCCTGTGGTTTTTCGAGGATGGATCCTTCGACCCACCGGGACCCTATGATCGCGTCGTACCCGTTCAGGAGAGAGAAAAGAATCATCATCTGGGTGACAGATGTCGACCCGTCCGCATCAATGTATCCTACCCTTGGGGATTGCGCCGAGAGAAAGCCCTGCCGGATTGCCCCCCCCTTACCAAGCCTCTCTCCATTGTGGAGGCACTTGACAGACAGCTCGGGGTGACCCCTGGCAAAATCCCTGACCAGATCGACGGTCCTGTCGGTCCCCTCGCACACGAAGATGAACTCGCCCTCTCCTGCCCCTTCAAGCTGGGAGAGGAGCAGGGGGATCCTCATCTCCTCGTTGTAAGCCGGAATTACCAGGGAGAACGGGGGAGGTCCCCTGTAACTTTTCCTCCCCGTACCCGGTGGCATCCCTTGAAATCGTCCAGGGTCCAACTCGCTTTCCATTTTCGCAACGTCCCTACTCGTGGCCTTCCAGGTGCTTCCGGAGGCCTGACCCGGGCCGGTATTTCTCCGCGATTGCCAGTGCATGTTTTCGAAGGACTGCGTGTTCTTCAAGGCAGGTTGCAGGAGGCGCAGCCTTCCTCAAAAGGGCTGATGTATTCTCTGTGACCTGAATGAGCTCTGTTGCAATCACAGCCTGGAGCCAGATGAGGTCTGCAAGCATTGTTTTTTCTTCCGGGTCCATGCTGAGAGTGTAGGAGCCCCATGTGAATAATTGTGGTGCCCTCTCCCGGAGGTTTCCTTATCTCCCTGGAAGTGGTCCTTTCCTGTATGAACTACCTGGAGAGGATTCAGCGGGAAGGGAGGGATGCAAACCCCTTCTTTTCCCTCATGGGAATAGAGGTCTCTTCCGTGGCCCCTGGCAGGGCAGAGCTTTGCATGCCGGTCCGGCCTGACATGATGAATGGCGAGGGGTGGCTCCAGGGGGGCATTTTTTGTGCCCTTGCAGACGAGGCCATGGTCCTTGCTATTTACCCCCTCCTTTCCCCCGGTGAGACTCTTGCTACCATCACGGAGACGACAACTTTCCAGAAGGGTACGAGGCAGGGGCATATCCATGCAACAGGACGTGTTGTTAAAAAGGGGAAAAGGGTGGTCTTTGCCGAGGCGGAAGTCAGGGGAGAAGGAATTGACGGCCCCGTCCTCTCGCGCAGCACGGCAGCCTTCCTCGTGAACCGGAACAGGGAGAACTGACCCTCCTTTCACCAGGGTCTTTGCAGGGAGAGGCACCCATGTCCCATCAGTCCAATTTTCTCTGTGCCTTTTGTCGCGGTGATATCGCGAATCGCGGGCCGGGGTCTCGCCGTGCGGGTGATAAGGCGGCAAACGCATACTACTATCTTGGGATACTGTCCAATACTGTACTGGACGAGCCGGGGCTCCCCGCAGGGAAAGGAAAGGGCCGGCCCGGGATGCCGGGTGTCCGGAAAAAAAGCAGCTGGAACCGTTATCTGGTGGGGGCCCCCGCGAAAGGATACCAGGAGAGGGGACTGATTGAAGTACATCTTCATAACCGGGGGGGTCATGAGTGGTCTTGGCAAGGGGATCACCGCGGCATCTGTAGGCCGAATATTGAAGAACAGGGGGTACGCTGTCACGGCGGTGAAGATCGATCCCTACCTCAACATTGACGCGGGAACGATGAACCCTGGCCAGCATGGCGAGGTCTTTGTCCTCTCTGACGGAAGTGAAGTTGACCTTGACCTTGGTAACTACGAGCGCTTCCTTGACATTGACCTCTCCTCCGCCCACAATATTACCACCGGCAAGGTATACAAGAGTGTCATTGAGAAGGAGCGCCGCGGAGATTTCCTGGGAGAAACGGTCCAGATTATCCCGCATATCACCGATGAGATCAAGTCGTGCATCCGGTATGCTGCCCACCTCGAGATCCCCGGCCAGCCCCAAGCGGATATCTGCCTCGTGGAAATCGGGGGGACCGTTGGCGATATCGAGAGCATGCCTTTCCTTGAGGCTGTCAGGCAGATGCGAGGCGAACTGCCACCCCATGATACTGTCATCATCCACGTGACACTCATTCCCGAGGACACGATGGGGGACCTCAAAACCAAGCCGACACAGCACTCTGTCAAGGCGTTGCGGGAACTCGGCCTGCACGCTGATATCATCGTGGGCAGGAGCGAGCGTCCCATTGGTTCCCACACGAAAAGGAAGATATCTGCCTTCTGCGATCTCCCTGTCCCGTGTGTCATCAGTGCGGCCACGGTCCCTGACATTTACCAGGTGCCCATGGAACTGGAGAAGGAGGGCCTCGCAGACACCCTGACCCAGCACCTGGGGCTCGAGAAGAGACCACCGGATACCGACTGGTACCACCTCGTCACCCGCGAGTATACCAGGCGGGTAAATGTTGCCATCGTGAGCAAGTACGGCATCGAGGATGTCTACCTAAGCATCAAAGAAGCGTTGAAACACGCAGGTCGCGCCCTTTCCACGGAGGTCATGATCACGTGGCTTGATGCAGAGAGGTACGAAAAGAACCACCTGCGGGATTTCGATGGCATCCTTGTACCTGGTGGTTTTGGAAAAAGGGGAATTGAAGGAAAGATAGAGGCTATCTCATGGGCGAGGACCCATAAGACTCCCTTTTTAGGCCTTTGCCTGGGGTTCCAGATGGCAGTTGTCGAGTATGCCCGCAATGTCGTGGGGTGGGAGGATGCAACGAGTGCAGAGATGGGAGAGGGCAGGCACGTGATTGCCATCTTACCAGAGCAGCAGGAGGTAAAGGATCTCGGAGGGACAATGCGCCTGGGGGACGCACAGGTGACCCTCCGGGAGGGGACCCTGGCAATCGGCCTCTACGGGAAGAGGGAGATTACAGAGAGGCACCGGCACCGGTACGAAGTCAACCCCCGGTATATCCCGGATATCGAATCTGCGGGCCTGGTATTCTCAGGGACCTGCAATAACAGGATGGAGATTTGCGAGGTACCGGACCATCCGTTTTTCCTTGCGACCCAGTTCCACCCCGAGTTCCGCTCGCGGCCAACGAGGCCGTCACCCCCCTTCCTCGGTTTCGTCAAGGCCTGTGCCGAAAAAATAAAAGGGGAGTCCGGGTGAGGTGGGAGTATGGTGAACGCCGAGAGATTTATCAGGGATGCCATTGACGAAATCCGCCGCGAGGCAGGTGAAAGGCGCGTTGTGATGGCACTCTCCGGTGGTGTTGACAGCTCGGTCTGCGCGGCCCTGGCCGCACGTGCACTCGGCGACCGGCTGGTGCCTATTTATGTCGATACAGGGTTGATGCGAAAGGGGGAGACAGAGAGGATATCCCATATTTTTGGAGACCTCAACCTCTATATCGTGCCTGCAGCAGACGAATTTTTTTCTGCCCTGAAAGGGATTGTGGACCCGGAGGAAAAGCGCAAAGTCATCGGAGAACTGTTCATCCGGATATTCGAACGCGAGGCACGGCGGACGGGAGCCCGGGCTCTCCTCCAGGGGACGATCTATCCGGACCGTATCGAGAGCGAGGGGGGGATCAAGAGCCACCACAACGTGGGTGGGATGCCCCTCCACATCGAGTTCGAGAAGGTCATCGAACCCCTCAGGGATCTGTACAAGGACGAGGTGCGGGCCGTTGCAGGAGTCCTCGGACTCCCCCATGAGATCCAGCACCGCATGCCTTTTCCCGGTCCCGGCCTGGCAGTCCGGGTCGTCGGGGAAGTCACCAGGGAACGTATCGAATTGGTCAGGGAAGCAAACTGGATCGTGGAGAGTGAGATTGTCGACAGGTTCAACCCCTGGCAGTGTTTTGCAGCCCTTATCGGTCTGGGAACGGGTGTCAAGGGTGACAACCGCGTCCACGGGTGGATTGTCGCCGTCAGGGCAGTGAACTCCCGGGATGGAATGACAGCTGACCCTGTTCACATCCCCTGGGATGTCATGGACCGGGTTGCCCTGCGCATCACCTCGGAGATTCCCAGCGTGGCGAGGGTCGTCTATGATGTCACCCCAAAACCACCCGCTACCATTGAGTATGAGTAAGGAAAAACCAAACAGGAAGATCTGTTACCATGGAGATGAAAGGGGACTTTCGGGACCTTGACGCCCGGTACTATATGCCGGCGTTTGCCAGGGAGATCATGATTGTCAGGGGACAGGGTTCCCGGGTCTGGGACTCCTCGGGCAGGGAATACATCGACTGCGTGGCAGGAATTGCTGTCTGCAGCACGGGCCACTGTCACCCCGAGGTGACGGGGGCGATCTGCGAACAGGCAAGGAGGCTCATCCATTGCTCGAACCTCTATTACGTGCCGGGACAGGCTGAACTTGCTGAGAAGCTGGTTCTCCTGACGGGAATGGCAAAGGCGTTCTTCTCTAACTCCGGGGCAGAAGCAAACGAGGGAGCGATAAAGCTCGCCCGGCTCGCGACCGGGAGGAAGAAGTTCATCGCGTTTACCCACGGTTTCCACGGCAGGACGATGGGTTCCCTTGCCGTGACGCACAAGCCCCCGATCCGCGAACCTTTCCTCCCCCTCGAACCGCAATGCACCTTTATCGAGTATGGTAATCTCGATGCACTCCGTTTGGCTATGAGCAGCGATATTGCCGGCGTCTTCGTGGAGCCCATCCAGGGGGAGGCAGGGGTCATCACCCCGCCAGACGGGTTCCTCGAAGGCATCCGGGACCTCTGCGACAGGCACGGTGCCCTGATGATCGTGGACGAGGTCCAGACCGGAATGGGGCGAACCGGGAAATGGCTTGCGATCCAGCACACGGGTGTCCGTCCCGACATCGTCACCCTCGCCAAGGGGATAGCAAGCGGTTTTCCCATGGGGGCGCTCCTCGCCCGGGAAGGACTTGAGTTCCACCGGGGGGAGCACGGAAGTACCTTTGCAGGCGGGCCACTGGCCTGCGCTGCAGCGCTCGCAACGATCCGGGTCATCGAGGATATCATGCCCACTATTCCGGCGAAAGCAGAGCTTTTCAGGACCGGTCTTTCCCGCTTCAGCCCCCGGGTGAGGGGACTGATGGTCGGGATCACGGTCGGTGACCGGTGCGGGGATGTCCAGAGGGCATGTGCAGAGAGAGGTGTCCTTGTCAACTGTGCAGCCGATGGAAACCTCCGTCTCGTCCCGCCCCTTGTCATCACGCCGGGGGAGATAAAGACGGTCTGCAGGGTCCTTGGGGAGACACTCCCGGAGATTGAAAAAACCCCCGCGGTTCTGTCCTGACCCCCCCGGCACCCCTTTGCCAGGGCGGGGAGAAGAGGTTCCCCTCAAAAAAACCCTCTTCGTCAATTCAGGTGGGTAAATCGTATGATTGGGTTATAGCCTTTCGCTGCATTGAGATGGTTAATCCAAAAAAATATAGACTTAATGCGAAATGAATGGTGAAACCGCCGCTGGGGCGCCGTTTTGGGGGCGGCGGAACAATCCTCATGTGTGGGGTGTTGGGGCGACCAGCCCCCACTTTGGTTCCTATCCACCCAATCAAATAACAAAGAGCCAAAAAAACGGGAAGGGAGAAGAAAAGCGGCCCTCCCCCTCAAGCCCTTTCTTTAGGCTTTCTTTGCGTTTTCAAACCGGGAGTTGACAGTCTTCCAGTTTATGACATTCCAGATGTTTTCGAGGTATTTTGCCCGATCGTTCTTGTAGTCGATATAGTAGGCATGCTCCCACACGTCGACCACCAGCAGGAGGGGAAACGCGGGAAAAACATTCACGTTGTGCTTCTCAATCTGCATGACGAGGAGACGTCCCGTCTTTATACAGTAAGAGAGAGCTCCCCATCCCGAGCCCTCAACGCTGTTTGTAGCTGCAACAAACTCTTTCCTGAACCTTTCAAAAGATCCAAAATCCTTTTCTATCTGCTTTTTTAACTCACCGGAAGGTGCACCGCCCCCGCCCTTGCCGGCCGGTGCCATGTTCTCCCAGTAGAGTCCGTGGAGGAGGAACCCGCCGATGTGGAACGAGAGTTCCCTCGCAATCGCCTTCTGGTCAAGGTCACTGCCCTCTTTCCGGGATTTGTCCAGTTTTTCAAAGATGGCATTTGCACCATTCACGTATCCCTGGTGGTGTTTCGTGTGATGGAGTCGTAGCTGCTCTTCTGAAAGAGAGGGCGCCAGTGCATTGTAGTCGTAGGGCAGTGCAGGGAGTGTATACATGTGGTTCTGGTCCATTTTTTCAACCCCTTTGTAGTCAGTTCTTCGAAATTGTACTATAAAGGTATTCGCATCTCCCCCCTTTTCAAGTCCCCAGGATTCTCTTGGATACATAAACATGTGCAGTCATGAAAAATGGGACAGCCATTTTCAGAGTTAAAAAAGTATCAGCCAGATCGAACCCCTGCGCATTCTTTTGCAGCCCCTCTCCGGACCATGCCCAAACCGGCATCGCGCTTTTTAAGAAGGGAGAGCTTATACTGAAAGGACAGAGAGAGAAGCCCGATGGCAGAAAAGCGAGGTTGCGGTTTTGATTCACTCGTTCGCGACTGTTACCGGAGCGGAGGGTACGTTTTTGCCCCGTCTCCTGCCACGCTCCAGGATAGGCACGCTATCACGCGTATCGCACGTCTTGCCAGCAACGAGAACCCTGATCCACCCTCTCCCCGCGCAATAGAGATGGCAGTTGCTGCACTTTCACAGGCAAACCGCTATCCCGACGAACATGTCACCGGGCTTGTCAGGGCCCTTCGTGAATACCACGGACCTTACAATTTCGTTGTCGGGGTCGGCATGGACGGCGTGATCGAGACGATCCTCCGCACTCTCGTTGCAGCCGGCGACAGGGTCGTTGTTTCCACGCCGACATTTTCCTTTTACCGGCTTGCCGCTATCGGGCAGGGGGCCGAGGTCAGGGAGGTCCTGCGCCGAAAGGATTTCTCTGTGGATATCACCCGTTTCCTGAAAGAGGCACAAGCGGCAAAGGTCGCATTCCTCTGCTCGCCGAATAACCCGACCGGTACGGTCACTTCCTGCAGCGAGGTGGAGGAGATCCTCGGGGCAATGGAGGGGGTCCTTTTCCTTGACAATGCGTACGTTGAATTCTGTTATGAAGATTACCGTCCCCTGATGAAAAAGTACGATAACCTCATTATCGGCCGGACCATGTCCAAGGCGTTCTCCCTTGCAGGTCTCCGGGTCGGGTATGCCTTTGTGCCGGATTGGATCGTTCCCTGTTATTCCCGTGCCGCGACACCTTTTTCCCTCAACTCGGTGTCTGCAGCCGCTGCTATCGGGGCACTCCAGGATCCCGCCCACGTTGCGAGGGCACGGGACCGCGTTTTTGGACTGCGGAAGATGGTTACCGAACGGTGCCGGTTCCCGGTTACACCGTCAGGCGCAAACTTCGTCCTCGTGGACGTGTCTCCCCGGACGGGCAGGGAGGTGAGTGAAGAACTTGCGACAAAGGGAGTCCTCGTCCGGTCATGCGAGAGCTTTCCGGGACTGGGAGACCAGTATATCCGGGTGAGTATTGGTGAGGAATGGGAGATGGAACTCTTTATCAGCGAGATCAATCGCCTATGATGGTCGGTATCACGGGGACCCCGGGGACCGGAAAATCATCTATCGGGAGGATCCTCTCCCATCGCGGATACCACGTAACCGAGATTGGCCGGACGACTGCCCCATATATCCTTGGAAAGGATGAGCAACGGGATTCGCTTGTCATCGACGAAGAAAAGTGGGCCTGTGAATTTCCTGCAGTCGAAGGTTTTGTGATTGGTCACCTTGCCCACCTCCTTGCGTGCGATAAGGTCGTGGTACTGCGCTGCGATCCAGGAGTCCTGGCGGTGAGGCTCCGTCACCGCGGTTACGGTGAAGAAAAGGTGCGCGAGAACTGTGAAGCAGAGGCCCTCGATGTCATCCTCATCGAGACACTAGAGTTGTTTCCCGGGGAAAAGATACTTGAGCTGGATACAACCAACCAAAGTCCCGATGAATCTGCTGACATAATCGAGCAGTTTGTACGGGGGGAAATTCCTGGCCGTTATGGCGGTATTGACTGGACGGGGTACCTGGAGGGGGGTCCATGACCCTTGAATTCCTCCGTCCCCACATGGGCCGGATCATGGTTCCCCTGATCATGGCGTCAAAGAGAGCAGGGCTCTCGCCGAACGTCCTCACGGGAATAGCCCTCCTGAGTGCAGCAACGGCAGGGGTGTTCTTCTTCCAGGGCAATATCCTCATGGGTACACTTTTCGTTGCCTTCAATGCCCTCCTCGATGGGCTCGACGGTGCCCTGGCCCGGTCAGAAAAGATGGAGAGTATACGCGGGGACTTCCTCGACCACGTGGTCGATCGGTATGCAGATATCTTCATCCTGACGGGGATCTTTGCCGGGGGCGCCGCCGGGTGGGAGGTCGGAGTCCTTGCCCTGACAGGAGTCCTGATGGCATCGTACCTGGGAACACAGGCCCAGGCAGTCGGGATGGGGAGGTATTACGGGGGAGTACTGGGGCGGGCAGACCGCCTCGTCCTCATCATCATTGCAGGGATTCTCACTCTCCTGTTTCCCGGAAGGTATTTTTCCCTCTCAATCCTCGGGTGGCTTCTCCTGGTATTTGGTATCATGGGGCACATCACTGCTGCCCAGCGTTTCCTCCACGTCTGGAAGAATATGCCCTGAAACAGGGCAATTTTCGGGTCCCCGGAAAAAAATGCCGTCATCCCCTGAAAACATTCATCTTGTCCCCGGAAACTCTTCCTCCGCCGGGGAGAAAATCCCCTGTCTTTAAAACCAGGAGTCGAGTGTTTTTTGCCCTGACACGGCTTTTACTTCACCCAGTGCACTCTCGACTCTTTCAAGGGAAAAATCAAAGCCATCACAGAGCATCCTGATGATGCCTTCCCTGTCCGGGGGCCTCCACTGGAGTGGATACTGCCCGGTCACCGGTGGGTCCAAAAAGAAATCAAAGACGGTTTCCCACTCGGCACCCGGCTGCTTCTCGGCCATGACCTTCTCGAAATCCCCGGCCTGGACAATACGGAGTGCGGTTTTTGCCCCCACACCCCTGATACCAGGGTTGAAATCCGTTCCCACGAGGAGTGCAACCCTGATGAGATCCTCGCGCGTGATGGAGAGCCCGCCCAGGATCTTTGCCAGCTGAATCTTCTCGGGAAGGACTGTCATCGTCCTCCCGCGTACTTTCCTCTTCCCGCTCACGGTCAGGTTCCGGACGAGGACCGGCGCCCCAAAGAGGAGGGTATCATAGTCCTGGGAGACCACGTACCGGGCATCACCCTTCCTGACCATGAATGCTGCCTGGGCCTCCCCTTCGCTCGGGGCCTGGATCCAGGGGAGCCCCAGGAGGGTGAGGAGCTCGCGGGAAGTGGCGATGATATCCTGGTCGATTCGTGACGAGGAACGGGCCTGCTTGTATGCCTCGGCAGTATCCCCGCGGGAAAGTGCCTCTTTCCACTTCTCCCCCGCCTGTTCCCGGGCCGTTCTCCTCTCCTCGATCGTGTCCTGCTTGAAGGGAGGAGGAGTCCCATCAAAGATCCAGACGGTACGGATACCCTTCTCCATCAGGTTTGCCGACCGGAAGAGGATCCCCGAGAGGTGGGATGTCACCCGGCCCCGCTGGTCCATGAGGGGTGTCCCGTCGGGCTGCCTGATAATGCTCAGGAACTGGTAAATTGCGTTGTGGGCATCCACTGCAGCGATACCCGGGAGGTCCTGCCATGTGACAGTCTCCTTGAAATCGGCCAGTATGTCACGCAGAGCGACACCCATTGGCAGGTCCCCCTCGTGTCTCCTCCCTAACGGTAGACCCTCTTTGCAAATTCTTCAACGATGGAGTCGATATGGGAGACGTGGCTTTCGTATTTCTGTGCCATCTTGGTAGCAATTTCCTCCATGTTCATCCTGATCATCCTCTCCCTCTGGGTAAGGGTCTTTTCAATCCGCCGCACTTTCCAGTGAACCAGGAAAATCAGGCCGCCGAGTGATATCATCATCAGGGCGGCGGCAAGCGATTTGATAAGGTCAAAATTCAGATTGAATACAAGGATTAGGGTGGAGATTACAAGGATGATGAGGAGGAGCGCATCAACAACATATTCCCGAGTATCCATAGTGTTACTTGATGAATGCCCCTGCATAAAACTAACCCGGGTGGCATGGTATCCTTGGTAGAGAAAAAAGACATGCTCCCGCTCCTCGCGATGCCCCTCATGCTGGTCATCGTGGAGATCGGAGCGGTTCTCCTCTCCATCCCCATGAAAGGGGCAGGGATCTACGCCTTTGAAGACCCCTCCTCTGTAGCAAACCCCATCATCTTCATCGTCATCCTGCTGGTGTTCACCGCATTTCTCCTCCTCCTGATCAGGTTCAGGCTTCGGCGTTTCATCGGAGTAGTAGTCGGGATCTCGATTTTTTTCACTTTTATCTACATCTTTGGTGCCGTGGCTGCCCACTTTTTGGCGGACCCTCTCACGGTACTGGGAGGAAGTACCCTCCTTGCCGGACTTGCGACGGCAGTTCTCTACCTTTACCCGGAGTGGTACGTCATCGATACGCTGGGGATCTTCATCGCGGCCGGTGCAGCCTCTATATTTGGAATATCTCTCGATATTGTGCCTGTCGTCATCCTCCTCATTGTCCTGGCTGTTTATGATGCCATCTCAGTCTACAAGACCAGGCACATGGTATCGCTGGCAGAGGGTATCGTGGAGACAAAGAGCCCCATTCTCTTCGTGGTCCCCAAGAGGAGAGGGTACAGCTACCGCCGGGAAGGGCTGGGGCCTCTCTCTGGTGGCGGGGAGAGAGGTGCATATATCATCGGGATGGGTGATATGATCATGCCCGCCATTCTGGTTGTCTCGGCAAACGCATTCCTTCCCGGGAAGGGGGGGACACTCCTCTCCCTCCCTGCGGTCGGGGCAATGGCCGGTTCTATTGCAGGGCTCTGCCTCCTCCTCGTCTACGTGAACCGTGGAAAACCGCAGGCCGGCCTTCCACCCATCAACGGGGGTGCCATTATCGGCCTACTGGTCGGGTACCTCTTCTCCTTTCTCTTTTGACCTTTTTCGGAATGCAAGAAGGTTTTCAAGCACCTCCGAAACACCCTCTCCCGTCTCTGTCGACATGTTGATGTACCCATCGAAGTAGGCAATATCAGACTTGTTGACAACTGGCAGGACGGGTACAGTGACCGTCTCCTCGATCTCATGGAGGAGGCGGAACTGTTCCTCGAGGGGATATCCACACTGTTCACTTGCATCAAGGATGACGAGGATCACTGACGCGAGGTTGACCATTGCAGTGAGGGCCTGCCGTTCTATCCCGCTCCGTTGACTCGAAGGCCTGTCAAGCACACCCGGTGTATCGATGAACTGGACTCTCTCCCGCTCGACCATCCGGTGGCCGACGATGATACCCTTGGTTGTAAAGGGATAGGATGCAACCTCCGGGGTAGCAGAGGAGACAAGGCGGATGAAAGATGACTTCCCGACGTTGGGATACCCTGCCACCACGACCGTGAACTCGTCACTCACGTGGGGGAGTGCCCGGAGAACATTTCGTACTTCGTTGAGGAATTTCAGGTCGTCTCCGACCTGGTGCACAACGGATGAAAGCCTTGCAACAGCCCTTTTACGAATTCGCGATGGATTTTCTGATTTCCGCGTCTGGTAGGCAAGACCTGGCCCATGCGTCCGGGCCCACCGGGCGGCCCACCCCACCGAACCCAGTGACTTTCTCACCCGTGAAAGTCCCCACATGATGTCCACGATGTCCCGGTAGAACGTGGGAACAGAATCGAAATCGGGAAAGGACTGCATAACCTTGACGAGGCGGTCGTGGATCGCCTGGGAGACTGCCCTAACGAACTCCTCGTTTGCCCTGTCCTTGTTCCTCTTGAGCTTCATCTTTGATGCCGCCCGGCGGAAACTCCTGTCAAGGATCTCATCGGCGGTAGGCACCGTGGGAATGGTTTCAAATTCCACTCTGGCTCAACCTAATCTATATATGCCCATGCAGATGATAAACCATTATGGATTTGTCCCTAATCCAGAAAGACATTCTAATTACACTTATTTCTCTCTACCACCAGCATTCTCACCCGGTGAAGGGGGAGGAGATAGCAGAGGTGATACGGAGGAATCCAGGGACAGTCCGGAACCAGATGCAGGCTCTCAAGGCAATCGGCCTCGTCGATGGTATTCCCGGCCCAAAAGGGGGGTACAACCCGACTGCACAGGCATACAAGGCCCTGAACCTCGATATTTCCGAAAGGGAATACGATGTGAAGATAGCAAGGAATGGGCAGGAGGTCCCGGGAGTAAAAGTCGTGGAAATTGCGTTCACCACCCTCTGCCACCCCGACATCTGCCGGGCAAATGCCAGTATCCGCGGTTCAATAAAAAGTTTCGAGATCGGGGACCAAATCACCATCGGTCCTACCCCTGTTAACAAACTTCTCATCCGGGGAGAAGTGTACGGCAGGGATGAGGTCTCCCAGACACTCCTCATATCCATCTACGAGATGATATCCCTGCCCAAGAAACCCATCAAACATTACATGAGCAGTCCCCTCCTCTCCCTTAAGCGGTCAGACACCCTTGGAAATGCCCTCCATCTTTTTAACACACACCGGATACGGGGTGCCCCCGTCATCGAGGAGGGACACCTCTATGGGATCGTCACCATGAGTGACCTGGCATGGGCAATCGAAAAGGAAGTACCCCTGACAGATCCTGTCTCTGCAATCATGACGACGGATGTCGTGAAGGTCCCCTCATCTGTCCAGCTCTTCGAAGTTATCCGGAGCTTCAAGGAGAGGGACATCGGCCGTCTAATCGTCATGGACGGTGACCAGCCCGTTGGAATCCTTACCCAGTCCGACATTATCAAGGTATTTCCCTCCCTTTGACAGCCGGGCACGGTGGATACCTCCCCCCATTAAACCCGGGCATGTCTATTGACCTGAATGGGAGCCTTGCGTTTCAATCCAGCGATTTTGCACAGGTTTATATATGAATACCATCACACCCTCTTTCATGTCGAGAGTCCTGGCCCGCAGCCTTTCAAAGAAGAAGATTGTGACCAATGAAGGGAAGGTGATCGGAACGCTGAAGAACCTTGTCGTAGATTTCGATACGGGACAGGTCGTGGACCTTGTCATCTACCCTGATGCATCTTTTGACACAACGGGGTACCGGACCGAAGGTGACCGCCTCTACATCCCGTTTGAAGCGGTCAAGGATATCAAGGATTACATCGTTGTTGACCGTTATCTCTCCCGGAAATAGGGAAATACCGGTTCAGGGCCTCAAGGAAACCTTCTCCGAACTCTTTTTCCGTGACAACATCTGCAGCGCGTTTCAGGCCGGGATGGGCATTTGCCACAGCAACACCGACCCCGGCCCTTTCGAGGAGATCAACATCATTCTCCCCGTCGCCGACTGCGATAAAATCTCCCGGTTCCCTGCCAAGCAGCTGGCAGAGCCGTGAGAATGCAATCCCTTTACTCACACCCGGCGGGTGAATGTGGATCGCATAGCCCGTGTCAAGGACCATCACCGGATGGTCATGCAGGATCTCCCTTGCGAGGGATGCAGGCACGGTCCTGGCAAAAGCGACGTCAACGAACCGGTAGGGAAGGCTGTAATGTTCTATTGCAATACCCCTCGCACGGCATGCCCGTACCAGGTCCCAGAGAGCAATCCGGGAGGGGGTTCCATCTCCAAGGATTTCAAGATCGTGGTTCCAGCCCTGACGTATGATCCCACCGTTCTCCCCGATGTAAACGCCACCGGTCCCGATCATCTTTGAGATCGCATCCATGAAACAGGAGGTATTCCCGCTTGCAAGGATGACGCAGATCCCCTCGTCGGTAAGGCGTCGCATCGCATCGATTGCCCGTGTATCGATGTGGCGCCGGTCATCCGTGATTGTCCCATCCACATCGGTCACAAGTCCCCAAAACCCGTCCAAACCCTCTCCCATGAATGCTCAGGAAATCAAATTCCACGGCTTCAGCCTTATTTTTTCCTTTTTTTTTCCCACCAACGAGACAGTTGGGTCACATGCCCCCCCGATGAAAAACGGGGACGCATTATTCATACCAACCACCCATGACCGCCGGGCGGTCGAGCATAAAGCATGAAAATGGCGAAGCCATTTTCATTGGAACCACCCATGACCGCCG
>JANIHI010000020.1 GCA_024518585.1 Methanolinea sp.
TCCGCCTGGAATCCCACCGCCTAAAGACCGGTGTGAGCTGGCACGAATCGAAACGATCGATCCAGCGGTCGGCCATCTCACTCTTCATCACTCAGCCGGTGTTCTCGGACTGAACTCTTCTCTATCGTTTTAGAGCAAAAATGACCGTACTTAAGTATCTCTCGTTAACTCAACCGCGTAAGTCCTATTTAAAAAAAATACTGACAAACGAAAGCACCCGTGAAAAATCCATCATCATACCCCCGGCAGGAAATGTTTTCGTGACCGGGTAATTCGAGGCGGGGAATGATACTCCTAATCCGGCCGGAAAAATAACCTGCAATGACAGTTCCCCTCGTCCCGGACCTCATCCTCGTGAAAAATGCAGGGGCAGATGATATCCCGGTCTTTTTCAGGGTCACCGGTGCGCAACCTGCATGGGCAGTAGGGGTGCCCGAATTTCTTGCAATTCCGGGTAAGTCCACGGATAACGATGTCAAGGGCCCGCCCATCAGGGTTCAGTACCCACCCCTGCCGCGATGCATAGGCCCGGGTAAATGAGCGTATCCTCTCCTCGATCACTTCTGCCTCATCCGAGGGGTCACAGGGAACGCGATCCTCTTTCTTTTCCGTTTTTAAAACACCTCGGTTACCCTTTGGGGAGAGCAGGATGAGAGAAACCCTGCCGGTTAAACAATAGTTAAGGACCCTTTCCTCCTTATAGGTTCTCCGGTTTTCCTTCCTCCCTGTCACAGTCCATTCACAGTGAAAAGATTTGCACTGTGCAGGGACCACACCCTGTCAGGGGATGATGACGACTTTTCCCCTCTTCAGAGCCTCCGGGGCATCGTCCTCCTGTGGAGGAACATCGTCGCTATCATAAATACCACCGAAAACAGGGCCAGCAGCCCGATATCGACGGGAATGGAAAAGTAATGCTCACCCGAGAAGCAATACCGGGCAAGGTCGCAGAAGTAGGTGAGCGGGGAGAAGGCCGCCAGGGAGACTCCCCAGGAGGGCATCTGCGCGAGCGGGACAAAAATCCCGGATATGAAGACAAGCGGAAACTTGAGCAGCGACGAGAGCATCATGATACTTGAGGGTATGTTTGTCGGCGGGACGGCAAGGAGAGTCCCGATTGCAGAAAAACAACAGGCACCAAAGAAAAGGGCGACGAAAAGGATTTCCATGTGGAGAACCGGCAGGCCGACTCCCACCCCGATAAGGACAGTGATAACCGTAATCCCGATGCCAAAAAGGGTCGATGCAATCATGTCCCCAAAAACGATCGCCTCGATGGTGATGGGACACGATGCGAGCCTCTCGAGGGTCTTTGCCGAACCCTCCCACGGGAAAATGGCTGGGGAAACCGCGGTTGCGGAAAAGAAGAGTGTCATCCCGACGAGCCCCGGTATGAGGAACGAGAGCGGGAGGTCTCTTCCTCCCATGTAGAAGGCAAGGAAGAGGAAGACCGGCATGAAAACCCCGAAGATGAGGACGGGTCCCTTGAGGTAATAGATGCGGATGTCCTTCTTTGCGACGGCCCAGGCCCGGCGAAGCTGTGCCGGGAGACTCTCCGGGTTCATGGTCCACCCTCCTGTGTCAGGCGGAGAAATGCATCGTCAAGGGTGGGTGCAAGGGTGTTCAGCGTCACGATCTGCAGGTTGTTTTCACCTGCAAATGCAACCAGGGACCGTATTGCGGCATCTCTGCCAAGAACGTCGAGCACGTACTTGTCGCCGGTCCGTTTCACCCCTGCAACGCCACTTACTTTCCCGAGGGCTTCATCCGGCACCTCGCGGTCAAAGCTCACCTCGATCCTGTGCACGCGGTCAATGGCCATCTTCAGCCTCTCCGGGGCATCGATGGCAACAATTTTTCCTCGCCTGATAATGGCGACGCGGTGACAGAGTCTGTTTGCCTCCTCCATGTTATGAGTTGTCAGGAAGATGGTGATCCCCTCCCTGTTTTTATCCCGGAGGAGGGAGAGGATCATCTGGGTGCTCTGGACATCGAGACCCCCCGTCGGTTCATCCAGGAACAGGACCCGGGGGTCATGGACAAGTGCCATGGCAAGGATCAAACGCTGCTTCATGCCCTTCGAATAGGCCTGGACCTTCTGGTCCTTCTTCCCATGGAGCCCCACCGTCTTCAGAAGGTCGGTTGACCTCTCTTCCGCGAGGGACCGGGGAAGTCCATAGAGTTCCCCCATCAGCATCATGTTCTGCCAGGCCGAGAGATCAGTATAGGCGTTCGAGGTCTCTGGCACGACGCCAAAATCCTGCTTGGCGAGCACCGGTTCTCTCCGGATATCGTGGCCAAGGACTGTCGCAGTCCCTGCATCCGGGGGGATGACGCCAGTGAGCATCCGGGTCGTCGTCGTCTTGCCGGCGCCGTTTGGACCGAGGAACCCGAATATCTCTCCCTCACCGACGGTGAACGAGACCCCGTCAACGGCCCTGTTCGCGCCAAAAGTCTTGACCAGGCCCCGTGCGCTGATGATCTCTGTCATATTTTTCCTCCGTGCATTGCCCGTTCTCTGATCCCAGGGATGACCGTCTGTTCCTGGGACGTGATCCCCAAAAGAGCTTTCTTTTCAAGGGAAACAATGTCCATTGCTGTCACCACGTGTTTTTCTGGCCCTGACTGGATCGTCCCCCTGCCCCCCCGGCACGACAGCCACCCCCTGGCAGGGTTCCGGATGGGGTGGTATCTCCACGTCCGACCCTGGACAGACGAGCACGATATCAGAACCGGCAGACGGAATGATCTCTCTTTTTTTCACCGGAAAAAAACCTGTTCTCCTCCGGGAGGTTCATCTGTTGCTTCCTTTACCCCTGAGAGATGCAATCCTCTCATCAAGAGCCTCGATCCTGGCGATATAGATCCTTTTGAGTTCTTCATACATCTGTATCTCGTCCGATACGCAAGGGGTGTCTGCATGACAGCACCTATGCTTCGCACGGGGGAAGTCATGGCAGCAGGGTGAACACATGGGGAAATTCCTCCTTCGTCTGATCCAAAACTATTATTTTTATAGTATTAAAATGAGTAAGTTCATAGTAACATAGCAACTATGTGCATGGATACTGGCACGGTATGCATCTGCGGCCTTGGCGGGATAATCTCCACCATATCCAAGAAATGGGCCCTCCTCATCATTAACAGGCTGGGGTTGAAGGGACGACTCCGGTTCAGTGACCTCATGGATGAACTCGCTGGGATCAGTCCAAAGACTCTTTCCGATACCCTGAAGGAGCTTCAGGAGGAGAACCTCGTGGGACGCGAATCATTCCCGGAGGTCCCGCCCCGCGTTGAGTACTTCCTGACGGAAGAGGGGGAAAGGGTTACGCCAGGCAATCGTCCCCCTCCTCGAATGGGCATCCCGGCGGGACAGCGAGAAGTTGGGTTCCTGTGCCATATCCTGCCAAAGGCGCTCATGTTTTCCGAAAAGAGGGAAAGAAAAGGGTGGAACAGACACCGCTGCCAAATAGGGCATTAGTGCAAAAGGGAAAATTTTCCCTGCAAAATCTTATTTTTCCGAAATATGAATGGAGCCCGAGTGCGCCGACCGGGACTCGAACCCGGGTTTAGGCGTTGGCAACGCCTAGTGATAACCACTACACTATCGGCGCAGTGCTCTCTATTCTACGCAGTGAAGACTATTAAGGCTATCGAGTCTGACGAACCCGCAAAAAGCATACCGGCGACATCCGCAGTTGCACTCCTTTTCCGGACCTCCCGGAAAGGTTATGGAGATGGGAAAAATGCGGGAATGTACTACCCATGATGCTTTCTGTGAATTCCTGGCAAAAAAGTTGCCCGCAGACGTCACATCCACGCGGGGATCTGCAGGTCCGATCCCAACACCTTAATGAAAACCCCGCTCTACACCTATACTGATGATCCCTCTCCTCGTGGACTTTTCCCAAAAGAAGGTCGCAATATTCGGAGGTGGTGATGTCGGGGCAAGGAAGGCTGCTTTTTTTGCACAAGAGGGGTCCGTTGTTGTCTATTCCCGCTCTTTTTCTCCCGCCCTCATTGACCTCCCCGTTACCCGGATAACGATCGAGCTCGACGGGATCCCGGACGAAAAACTCCTCTCCCTTCTCGAAGGCATCTTCTGCGCTGTTGCAGCAACTTCCGATCCCGACCTCAATAACAGGATTGGAGATGCATGCAGGAGAAGGGGTATCCTCTTCAATAACGCGGAGGGAGAGCGGGGGGACTTCCTCATTCCGTCTGTCGTGAAGGGAGAGCATTTCCTCCTGGCGGTCAGCACAGCGGGGGCCAGTCCCGCCGTCTCGCGGTTCATCAGGGAGCACCTCGAGGAGACGCTCCCCTACCTGGACAGGATGGTGAGCGTCCAGGAACGACTCCGGGCATACCTCCGGGAGTGCCAGCCGGACCCGCAGGTACGGAGGGATATCCTCTGGAACGTCCTCAAGGATAAGGAAGTCTGGGCAGCCCTCCCGCGGGGAGAGACGGGGGCCTGGTCCTTGATAGCCAGGAGGTACCTGCAATGAGGGACGGCATGCCTGTGCACCTCCAGGTCCCTGTTGCAATTGCCGGTGTCAGCCACCATACGGCGACTGCCGATGTCCTCGAAAAAATGCGGTTTCCCGATGAACGGGCCTTCCTCGATCAGGCAAAGGAAAGGTTCTGGGGTGTCATGCTTCTCCAGACCTGCAACAGGGTTGAAGTCCTTGTCCATGGGGAAACCCATACTCTCCGTTCGTTCCTCGAGGCGGCCGGCTGGAAGGACTATTCAATCTATTCCGGGACCGATGCTCTCCGCCACCTCCTCGAGATGGCCTGCGGGATTGACTCCATGATCGTCGGGGAGGATCAGATCCTCGGCCAGATGAAATCTGCCCTCATGCTCTCGATGGAGGCGGGGTGTGCGAGCCCGGTGCTTGAGTTCTGCGTCAACAAGGCAGTGCATGCCGGGATAGAAGCACGCCGGAGAACCCAGATCAACCGGGGTGCTGTCTCTGTCGGTTCTGCGGCAGTCCTCCTTGCCGAGGAGACTCTGGGGACACTCGAGGGCAAGCACATCCTCGTGATTGGGTCAGGGGAGATGGGGAGGCTCGTGGCCCAGGCCCTTGCGGCAAAGAACCTGACTGCAATATATGTCGCCAGCCGGACATATTCCCGGGCGGAAACACTGGCAAAAAAGATCGGGGGCAGGGCCGTCCGGTTCGAAGACCTCGCCCGGTACATGGTACTCTCGGACGTTGTCATCTCCTGCACGGCAGCACCGCATCCCGTCATACACTGCCATCAGCTTGAAAAAGTCATGGCCGCACGGTGTTGGCCGCACGAGGACAGACCGCGCCCCCTCCTCATCATCGACATTGCCCAGCCAAGGGACGTGGAAGAAGGCGCCGGCGATATCCGGGGTGTATCGCTCTTTTCCATCGATAATCTCCGCGAGATAAACGAGAAGACGATGGACAACCGGAGGTCTGAAGCCCTCAAGGTGAGAGAGTTCCTGGACGGTGAACTGAACCGGTTTGTCAGGCTCCTCAACAGCCGGGCGGCCGACGACGTCCTTGGTGCCCTCCATACATGGGCGGAAGCCATCCGCGTGAGGGAGAGGGACCGCGCGATTGCCCGCCTGGGAAATACGGACCAGCGCACCCGGGAGATAGTCGATGACCTCTCCCGTGTGCTTTCAAAAAAACTCCTCTCTGATGTCACAATGTCCATCCGCCTCTGTGCGGAAGAGGGTGACCTCGACCGGGCCGAGTCCCTGGTTGCTGCCATTACCCGAGGTGAGAAGCTGTGTTTCCACAAAGAAGAATGAGAAGGCTGCGTGCACGGGTATTCCAGCCACTTTTGAGGGAGACCGTGCTTTCAAAGAGAGACCTCGTGGCCCCCCTGTTCATAGACGAAACAGCCGGGAAGAGAAGGGAGATCCCCTCGATGCCCGGCCAGTTCCGGTTCCCGCCTGGCGATGTCCCGGACGTCGCCTCTGATCTCTGGGATGCAGGTATCCACGCCGTTCTCCTCTTTGGAATTCCGCGCATGAAAGATGCCGCTGCCTCCGCCGCCTATGATCCCGCGGGAGTCGTCCAGAAGGCAGCGGGCGCCATTAAAGAAACCATCCCCCGGATGGTAGTGATCACCGACGTCTGTGCCTGCGAGTACATGGATCACGGCCACTGTGGTATTGTGGGAGAGACACGGCATGGCCCCGACCTCCTGAACGACCCCTCTCTCGACCTGATGGACCGCATTGCACTCTCCCACGCCGAGTGTGGAGCAGACATCGTCGCCCCCTCCTGCATGCTGGACGGCGTGGTGCAGTCCATCCGTTCTGCTCTTGACCGCGGGGGATACAGCGATGTTGCTATCATGTCGTATTCCACGAAATTTGCAAGCGTACTCTACGGGCCGTTCCGGAATGCGGCAGACAGCGGGTTCCAGTTTGGTGACAGGTCGACGTACCAGGTACCTCCCGGGAATTCACGCGAGGCAGTCCTTGAGTCGATGCTTGACTTTGATGAGGGGGCCGATATCCTGATGGTCAAGCCGGCAGGGTTCTACCTTGACCTGTTATCCGAGATCCGGACTCTTGGCATCCCGGTTGCAGCATACCAGGTCAGCGGCGAGTACGCCATGATCAAGGCTGCTTCCGCAAACGGATGGCTCAAAGAGAGAGACGTCGCACTCGAGACACTGACCTGCATCAAGAGGGCAGGGGCAGACCTGATCATCACGTATTTTGCCAGGGACGTGGCGGGATGGCTGGATGAAGAGCAGTGAGTATTTCGACAGGGCACGATCACTTCTGCCCGGTGGCGTGAGCAGCCCTGTGCGTGCAATCACCCCCTACCCTTTCTACACGCGCAGGGCCAAGGGATCACGGCTGTACACCGTCGATGGCCAGGAACTCATCGACTGTTGCATGGCCTACGGGCCCCTCCTGCTGGGACACTGTCACCCGGTCATTGGGGCAGCCATAGAGCAACAACTCCGGGACGGGTGGTTGTTTGGAACTCCCACACCCCTCGAAGTGGAATACGCATCACTCATCTGCTGCGATCATCCCGGCATGGACATGGTCAGGTTCGTCTCGAGCGGCTCGGAAGCAACAATGGCCGCAATACGGCTTGCCCGGGGATATTCCGGTAAAAAATATATCGTGAAGGTCGAGGGGGGTTTCCATGGGGCCCATGACAGTGTCCTTGTCAGGGCTGGTTCCGGTGCAACGACCCTTGGCATCCCGGATTCAGCGGGTGTGCTCCCTGAAGTTGCCGCCCATACCCTCCAGGTCCCCTACAACGACCCTGAATCACTGGAGTCGCTCCTCTCGCACCAAAACGACATTGCTGCATTCATCATCGAACCGGTGATGGGAAACATCGGGCCTATCCTTCCCCGGGACGGGTATCTCGAGGCAGTCCGGGAGATTACGAGGTCCCATGACGTCCTCCTCATCTTTGACGAGGTCATCACGGGGTACAGGGTGGGCATCGGGGGGGCCCAGAAACACTGGGGGGTTGTCCCTGACATCACCACGCTCGGAAAGATCATCGGGGGAGGTCTCCCTATCGGTGCCTTCGGGGGCCGAAGGGAGATCATGGAGATGGTTGCCCCGCAAGGCCCGGTCTACAACGCCGGGACTTTTTCGGGAAACCCCCTCTCACTCGCCGCCGGGATCGCCACGGTCAGGTGGATCCACGATAACCGTGGAATCTACAGCGACCTTTCCGAGAAGACGCGGGCAATCGGGGACGCAGTTGTGAACCGGACGGACGGGTCCTTTGTCTCACTCGGTTCCATGTTCAAGTTCTTCTTCCGAAAAGAGGCCCCGGAGAACTACAGGGAGGCAAAAGAGTGTGATACCGTGTCCTTCAGGCGGTTCTGGGAAAGAATGTGTGGATGCGGGGTATTCCTGCCCCCGTCGCAGTTCGAGACAAACTTCCTCTCTGTGGCCCATACCGGTTCGGATGTTGAGACACTCTGCACGGCGTATCGACGATGTCTCTCCTGATTGGTACCCGCGGGAGTGCACTGGCACTGGCCCAGGCGGACAAGGTGATTCGTATGCTCCGGGAAAGGGGCGTGGAGGCTGAGAAAGTGGTCATCACCACGATAGGGGATTCGGTAACAGGAGTCCCACTGCACGAGATAGGCGGCCAGGGCGTCTTCGTCCGGGCCCTCGATGAGGCGCTCATCAGGGGTGATATCGATGCAGCCGTGCACAGTGCAAAGGACATTCCAGCAAAGAGACCTGCCGGCCTTGTTACATGTGCAATACTGGAGAGAGACTCTCCGGCTGATTACCTCGTCCATGAAGTGCCCTTTGATTCGATCCGGGTCGTTGGTACATCCAGTACCCGGAGGAAGGCCCAACTGCTCCGGCACCACCCCGGCCTTGATATCGTCCCGCTCCGGGGAAACGTTGACACGCGCCTGCGCAGGCTGGCGGAAGGCCGGTACGATGCCATTGTCCTGGCCGAAGCAGGCCTTCAGAGGCTTATGCTTTCCCTCCCGGGAACACGGCTCTCCCCCGAGACATTCGTTCCGTCGCCTAACCAGGGGACAATTGCCGTAGTATCCCGTTCGGGAAAAGTCGCAGCAATGCTTGCAGGTCTCCTCGACCATGGCCAGACCCGGCGCGATATCATGCTCGAGCGGATTGTGATGGAGGAGGTCGGAGGAGGTTGTTTCACCCCCCAGGGGCTGTACTGCAACCACGGGCATCTCTTTGCTGAAATCCTCTCCCTTGACGGGAAAAGGTGTGTTCGAAAAGAACTGCACTCTGCCGACGAGAGCTCAGCACGGCTCCTGGGCAGGGAACTGAAAAAGGAGGCCGACCCTCTCATCAGGGAGGCCCACGAGAAACTGGGGTTGAAAGAATGACGGGAAAGGTATTCCTTGTCGGTTCCGGGCCGGGAGGCATCTCCCTCCTCACGCTGCGGGCACAGCAGGTGCTGCAGGACGCTGATGTTATCCTCTATGACCAGCTCCCGGGGGACGAGATCCTTGCGGCACTGCCCGAGAAGGCAGAGAAGATCGACTGCGGCAAGTTCGGGGGGATGCATACCCTTGAACAGTCAGAGATAGAGGAGTTGATGGTACGCCGTGCCCTCGAGGGGAAGAATGTCGTCCGCCTCAAAGGGGGTGATCCGTTCCTCTTCGGGAGGGGTGGTGAAGAACTCGAGACTTTGAGAGAGAGAGGCATTCCCGTTGAACTCGTGCCCGGTGTAACCAGTGCCATAGCAGTGCCGGGGTCTGCCGGAATACCTGTCACGCACCGGAAATATGCCTCCTGTGTCACAATCGTGACGGGGCACGAGGATCCGGGAAAGGACGAACCCGCCATTGACTGGGAGAACCTGGCCGGCAACAGCGGCACCCTCGTGATCCTCATGGGTGTGAGGAACCTCCCCGTGATTGCCAGAAAACTCGTTTCCTGTGGAAAGGACCCGGAAACTCCCGTAGCCATCATCGAGAGGGGAATGCGCCCGGACCAGCGTGTGACAACCGGGACTCTTGCGACCATCGGGGATATTGCAAAGGCCCGGGGAGTCCGGCCACCGGCGGTGATTGTCATCGGGGACGTCGTTTGCATGTACCGCGAGGACGACCCCTGGTTGGTCAGGGTATAGAGGGGAGCGCCGGGGAAGGATGCATCGAGACGCGGTATCGCGGAGAACTGTTCTCTCGGAGAACCAGTGCCATTTGGGCAATGGGTGTCCCGGAAAGGTTCTGGGGGACTTTTCTCTCCCTTTTTATTGAAAAAAAGGATTAATACATCCCAGAGACGCTATGTAGTGGTGATTGGAAATGAACCTTCCCGGAGGCCCGACGAGGGACGAGATTCTCGCTATTGCCCTTTCCAAGATTGACGTCCGGCCAGGCGACCTGTTCCTTGACGTTGGCTGCGGGACGGGAAAGGTCTCAGTCCGTGCCGCCCCACTCGCCCGGCACGTGGTCGCGTGCGACCTTCGGAAAGAGGCTGTCGCGTTCGCACGAAAAGAGGCAGAGGAAGCCGGAGCCAGGAATATAGAGTTTTTTTGCGATAATGCAACCGAGATCATTCCCCGCATTGAACGCCCGGACTGCGCGTTTATCGGGGGTTCCCATGACCTTGCCCCTGTCCTCTCGCTGCTCGCAGAAAGAAATGTCCGTTCAGTTGTTGTGACCGCCGTGAAAATGGACACGATGGTCAATGCCATAACTCTCCTGAAGGGCCTGGGGATGTTCCGGGAAGCTGTCCTCGTGGCACTCTCCCGCGCCGACCCGCTCGGGAACAATTTCATCTGGAGACCGGAAATCCCGGTGGCTATCGTCGTCGGGGGGTGGGAGGAGTGCTGATAGGACTGGGGCTGGGGCCGGGAGACCCTGAACTGCTCACTCTCCGGGCCGTCCGTCTCCTCCAGGAGGCCGATGCCGTCTATGTCCCGGGAAAGCTTGCCTACAGCCTGGTAAAGCCATACAGGGAGGACGCCGAAGTACTCGAGTTTCCCATGACCGATAACGAGGACGAGATCCGGGAATGTATGGAGCGGAATGCTGCCCGCATTGCCCCCGTGGCCTCCTCGGGGACAGCCGTTCTCGCCCTCATCGGAGATCCCAATTTCTTCTCCACCTTCACCCGCCTTTGCGGGACCATCAAAGAACATTTTCCCGGAATCTCCTGCCAGACGGAACCTGGGGTAAGTGCTATTACGGCCTTTGCATCCGTTGCCGGGGTATCACTCTCGGAGGGTTTCTGTGTTTCAGACGGTGGAAAACCCCGCTACCGCATCCTGCTCAAAGTGCGAAGACCGAGAGAGTCGGCAGCCAGCCTGGCGAAAGAGGGTTTTTCACACTTTGTCCTGGTGGAGAGGATGTACCTCCCGGACATGCGAATCTTCCGGGACACGGAGCTCCCCGACCGGTGTGATTACATGAGTGTCCTGTATGCGGAGCGGTGAGATGGCCCGGGTGTACTTTGTGGGCGCCGGGCCGGGAGACCCTGATCTGATCACTGTCAAGGGCCTCTCGCTCTTGCAAAGGGCTGATGTCCTTGTTTATACCGGATCTCTCATAAACCCCCTCCTCGTCGACACATGCTCTGCCCCCGTCAAGATAGACAGCCACGGGATGAAACTGGAGGCCATTGCAGAAACCCTCGTCAGACATGCCAGGTCAGGTTCTCTTGTCGTCAGGCTGCACTCCGGTGACCCGTCCCTCTATGGTGCAATTGTCGAACAGATCCAGCTCCTCGGCAAGGCGGGAGTAGACGTCGAGGTCGTCCCTGGTGTATCGTCCCTCTTTGCAGCGGCAGCAGCATTAAAGACCCAGCTCACCCTCGGCGGGGTCGCAGAGAGCCTGATTGTCACCCGCCCGGCCGGCACAACCCTGGAAGAGGACGAGATCGGGGAACTCTCAACACACAGGGCAACAATGGTGTTCTTCCTCGGGACTGCCCACCTCGAGGATATCACGGCACGGGTCCGCTGTCCCCCGTCTACACCGGCAGCAGTCGTCTACCACGCCAGCTGGGACGACCAGGTCGTCGTCCGGGGCACGGTTGCAGACATCGCAGGAAAAGCCCGGGAGGCAGGTATCGAGAGGACAGCCCTGCTCATCATCGGGGGGGTCCTGGACCCTTCCGGGTCAGGCCACAGGAGGTCGCACCTGTATTCATGACGGGCACGGTTATCGCCCTGGAACGGTTTTCCGGACCTGCCGGGAGAATCGCTGAATATCTCGGAGCAGACCTCGTGGTTTTCTCGAAGGATGCCTTCGCCTCTGCCTTTGCCAGGTCACCGTGGATAGTCGCCGTGATGTCTGCAGGGATAGTAACGAGGTCCATTGCACCTCTCCTCCGCGACAAGTGGCAGGATCCTGCCGTCGTGGTCGTCGACCCTGACCTTTGTTTTGCCATTCCTCTCCTTGGCGGGCATCATGGTGCCAATGATCTCGCACGGCGACTTGCAGGACTTGGCGCCATCCCCGTGATTACCACTGCGACCGACAGGAGAGGCAGGGAGTCTGTCGAAGCCGTCGCCGTCCGGAACAGCTGCCGGATCCTCAACCGCGATTCCACCCTGCCTGTCAATGCTGCCATCCTTGACGGCGATGTCCCCCTCTACACGGTGGAGGGACCCTCCATGGTCATTGCCGGGCCAGGGGTAGCAATCCTCGTCCGCGAGGGTGAATATTCCATTGGTCTTGGGTGCCGCAGGGGGACGCCGGCCGCTGAAGTCAGGTCGGCAATCGAAAGGGCTCTTGAATCAGCCTCTATCATGCCATCAGAGGTCGGAATTTATGCAACGACGGCAAAAAAAGCCCATGAGCAGGGGATCATCGGAGGGGTGAGGGGACTGGGAGGTACCCTCGTCTTCCTTGACGATGCCGTCCTTGCAGCCTACCCCCCCGTATCACCCTCCCGGGCTGATGCCGTTGGACTGGCGGGGGTAGCCGAGCCCTCTGCCCTCGCCGTGTCCCAAAAAAAGGAGCTCGTCATGAAAAAGACTGTTTTTGGAGGTGTGACTGTTGCCATCGCCCGGTGAGGGACGTGGTATCCTCTACGTCGTGGGGTGTGGCCCGGGGCCTGTCGAGCAGATGACGGGAAGGGCAGTATCGGCTATCCGCGGGGCAGAATACGTCCTTGGGAACGAGTCGTACCTGGCCCCCCTCTCCTCCCTCATCGAGGGCAAGAAGGTCATCAGGAGTTCGATGGGAAAAGAAGTCGAAAGAGCGAGGCTCGCCGTCGACCTTGCCAGGGAAAGTATCGTCGCGATTATCAGCGGGGGTGACCCTGGTGTCTATGGCATGGCAGGAATCGTGCTCGAGGTGGCAGAACGGGCATCGGCCCCCATCAGGATAGAGATCATCCCTGGAGTCACTGCGGCAACAGCGGCTGCATCACGGCTTGGTTCACCCCTGTCGGGGGATTTTGCAATCGTGAGCCTCTCTGACCTCCTCACACCCATGGCCGCTATCGAAAAGAGGCTTTCCCATGCCTTTGAAATGGGCGTCCCTGTCGTCCTCTACAACCCGCGGAGCCACGGGAGACCACATAATTTCTCCCGGGCCCTGGAGATAGCCAGGAGATTCCGGAGCCCGTCGACACCGGTAGGGATTGTCAAAAACGCTTTCCGGGACGGTGAAATGGTCATTGTTACCACGCTGGGAGAAGTCCATGGTTACGAAGAGGAGGTCGACATGCACAGCACTGTTATCATCGGGGGAACAGAGACAAGAATAGGGAAGGTGGGAGATAATGCCACGGCAATCATCACCCCGCGGGGATACCACACGAAGTACATATACTGACCTCGGCGCACTACCGGGAGAAGCATTTTCCATCTCGGAAAAGAGCAGGAAAATAGCCAGAAAAGAGATCGGGGACCGCGACGCAGAGGACCGGATACGCCAGCGGTGTGCAATTGCCGTCGGGGACCTTGCCATGGCCGGTCTCCTCCGGTTTGAAAATGATCCGGTCACGGCCGGCCTCGATGCCCTCGGGAGGCACGCACTCCTTATCACCGACATCCGCATGGTACAGGTCGGCATCCAGAAGAAAGGGCACCAGAGCGAGGTCATCTGTGCCCTTGACCATTCCGGGAGGGCTCAGGCAGAGGGAATAACCCGGAGCAGGGCGGGCATCCTGGCTCTCCGGGAACGCCTTGATGGCGCCGTCGTTGTGATCGGCAATGCCCCGTCGGCGCTCCTCTCCCTCTGCGATCTCATCGGGGACGGACATGCACCCTCCCTCGTCATCGGCACACCGGTCGGTTTCGTCAACGCCGCCGAATCAAAAGAGAGGCTACGTTCTCTCCCCGTCCCCTCCATTTCCAACATCGGGACACGGGGAGGGACACCTGTTGCCGTCGCTGCGATGAACGAGATCATCACAATTTTTGCAGAGAGACAGACCTCCCATGGATAGACCCCAGCAAGGGCCCCTGCCTGACCCCGTGTCAGGGTTCATTTACCCGGAGGCATGGGTTGCGGCATGTCAGGACATCAGGATGCTGGAACTGGCAGCCTCGGGTCGGGGTGTCCTCACCGCATCGGGAAAGGTACTCCGGAGGGGGTACACGACGGGAACCACTGCAGCAGCTGCCTGCAAGGCAGCCATCCTCTCGTTGAAAGGACCAGTCCGCGAGGTCAGGGTCAGGATCCCCTGCGGGCTTTCTGTCAGTGTCCCCGTACAAGCGGAAGGCGGCCGCGCAGAGGCTTCAAAGTTTGCCGGGGATTACCCGGCAGACGCCACCGCAGGGATCGTCTTCGTCGCAGAGGCCCGTGCCCGTGACACCGGCGTTTTCCTGCAGGCGGGGGAGGGTATCGGTCGTTTTTCCCGCGATTTTTTCGGTCACCGGGCAGGTGAGCCGGCAATCAGCCCGAGCGCGCTCCAGGAGATCATGGACGCTGTCTCGGATGGCATGGAGGTGGTGGGACTCGGAGGTGTTGATCTCATTCTCTCTGTCCCCGGTGGAGAAGCCGCAGCACAAAAGACATTGAACCCGCGCCTTGGTATTCTCCATGGCATCTCGGTCCTTGGGACAACGGGGCTTGTCGAACCCTGGGATGACCACCTGGCGGAATCGGTGCGGGAACGGGTTGCCGCGGCCCGGCGCGTCGTCATCACGACGGGGCGCCTTGGCCTGCGCTACGCGCGCCTCCACTTTCCCGAGCACGAGGCCGTGTTAGCCGGTTCACGGATCAGGGATGCCCTCGAGGCAGCACGGGGTGAAGTGATCCTCTGCGGTCTTCCGGGTCTTGTCATGAAGTTCCTTGACCCGGATATCCTCTCGGGGACAGGGTGCGTCACCGTCGAAGAACTGGTCGCAAGGCCGGAATTCAGGGAAAAGGTAGCCAAAGTCTTCTCATCGGCCCGCAAGGCATATCCTGGCCTCCGGGTCGTCATCCTCTCGCGAAACGGCGAGATTCTGGGGGATAGCGGATGAAGATCGTGGGGGTAGGCTGTGGCCCCGGAATGCTCACAGTCCAGGCTATTTTTGCCATCTCTGAAGCCCGCCTGGTATTCGGGTCGGCCAGGGCTTTGGAGCTCGCCCACGAATTTATTTCTCCGGATGCCGTCGTGCACGAGATTGAAGACTACAAGTCCCTTCACACTTTACCCCCCGGTGCAGTCGTCCTCTCTACGGGAGATCCCATGCTCGCAGGACTCGGGTACCTCCCAGGGGAAGTCGTCCCCGGCATATCGTCCCTCCAGGTAGCCCTCGCAAGGCTCCATATACCCATGGCCGATATTTCTGTTGTCACCGCCCATGGCCGCGACCATGGCGCGGCACTCCTCCGGGTGCAGGAAGAAGTGACCAGGGGAAAGTCCGTCTTCCTCCTGGCCGACCCGGGTTTTGATGTCTGGGCGTGTGCCCACAGTCTTTCAGACCTCCCGGGCGAGGTGACAATCACCCTCTGCGAGAACCTGGGTTATCCGGACGAGCGCCTCGAGACGGGTAGCTGCAGGGACCCCCCGATACCCAAAACAGAGCTCTTCTGCCTCGTCATACGGCCAGGGAAGGAGAGAGGGGGGTAAAACAGGTTCAGTCACGCGGAAAGGTGGAAAAAGGGTATATCTTCATCCTGTCCCATAAAAATAGTGCAAAAAGGAGAAGTGAGAATGGAAAAGAGTATCAAGAAACAGGTCAGTCTCGTGTGTTTTGCAATCGGCTTTATCCTCCTGCTCATCCAGGATCTCAAGGGTTTTTCCACGATTAACCTCGGGTTCTCCTGGCCCTGGGCGATCATGTTCTACTCCGGGCTGCTCCTCATCCTGATTGGGTATTACCTGCGGGGATAATCCAATCACCCTTCCCGCGCGGGTCTGTTCCCCCTTTCACGTGATTCGGAACCTTCCCCCTTCCCTCGTCACGATACCCTCCTCTTCGAGACGGGAACACGCGCACAGGACCCTGCCAGGGTCGGCATGAATGGCTGCCAGAAGGTCGGCCTGGTCCATCGGGGACCTGCTGAGCAGGAGTCCAATGATTTTTCCCCTGATCTCGCGGTCCGACCCCGGGAACGGGGATTGCCTGTGATAGTGGGCGCTCCGTGTGTTCGGGTCGGGGATGATGCACCGGAGGTGGTGCCCAAGGTCCATGAGGGCATAGTACCACTCCCGGGGATCCTTTTGGTCGAGCGTTGCGGCAACGAGGGGAAGGATGGTTCGATCAGAAATGCCCTTACCTTCCGGGAAGAACCAGAACAAAAAGGTCCTGCGGATATTGGTCTCGATGAAAACCGAAGGCTCATTGAAGGCAAATGCACGGATGGCTGCTGCCGTCGCTCTCCCGACGCCCGGGAGGGTGACGAGTGCCCGTTCGTCGCGGGGGAGACTTCCCCCATGCTCATTTTGCACTATTCTTGCAGCCTGGTGCAGGTAGTAGGCCCGGCGGTTGTACCCAAGGCCCTTCCAGGCACGCAGGACCTCGGACAGCGAGGCCGCTGCAAGGGCTGAAAATCCAGGGAATGTTTCGATGAACGCGGGGTAGGAGACCCCCACACGTTCCACTCCGGTCTGCTGCAGCATGACCTCGGAGACGAGGATACAGTAAGGGTCTTCCGTGTTCCGCCAGGGAAAATCCCGTCGTGACGCCCGGGAAAAGCGCCAGACCATCTCCCGGAAGTCTTCAATCTCCCCGGGAGAAAGGCCATACCCCTCAACGCTGCCAGGGACTGCCATACCTCTCTGCCAGGGCCTCGACCCGCCCGACATATTTCCCGATGGGATACTTGCGCTCGAGGCCCGCTGCATTCATATAGCGGACCTTTCCAAAGACCGGTCTTTCTCCCCATGGCCTGTCGTGTTTTCCAAAACACCACGCAATACCTGCATAGGCATTGGGGTCCCTCCCATCGAGCTCGTACCGGTTGTTAAGGGCGATGGCTGTCTGAAAAGCCTGCTCAGGCGACTCTGACCACTCGAGGATCTTCTTTCCCCAGTACATGCGCATGGTCCCATGCATCTTCCCCGTGATGACCATCTCCATCTGTGCTGCATTCCAGTAGGGATCATGCGTCTTTCCCCTTTCCAGTTCGCGGGGTGAATAGGTGTATTCCCTCACATCTCCCGCATGCCCTTCCAGCGTCTCCTTTGCCCACCGGGGAAGGCAGAGGATGGAGTCGTAGTGGGTATTGTACGTGACAAAGTTCACGGCGAGTTCCCGCCGGACGACCAGTTGTTCCAGGAACACCTGTGCACCTGTTTTCCCCGAGAGGAAAACCTTCCTTGCGACTTCCACGGGTGATATCTGGCCGAAGTGAATGAAAGGGGAGAGGTGGGAGAGGGTGTTTGCCGAGGGGTCATTGCGGGCCGCGGGGTAGTGGACAAGGCCCTGATCCAGGAATAGGCCAAACATCTTCTCTGCTTCCCCTTCCCCGCCGGAAAAAAGGGGAGATGGCAGGACAGACTGGTCACCTGCTCCCCTGATTAGGTCCAGAGCCCCGGAGGGGGGTGCCCCCTCAATGTCAGGTGACGGGTTCTGCCGGTGGGGCAGAGGATCCGGGGGGACTGCGAGGTATTCCTGCATGTATTTCCAGATTTTTGGGCGGAATGTCCCTGCTGACCACTCTTCTTTCCGGGAGGCGATGGCAACAGGGACGACAACGTTATCTTCAACCTGGATAAGGGGGGAGGGGATATTTCCAGCGATCTTCTCCCTCCACTCACGGTGGAAGGAGAGGTACCCGGTATCTGTGACGACAAGGGCCGCGTCCGAAGCGGCATCTGACACTTCCCTGACGGGTTCCCCCCTGCGGAGGACGAGGGGGACTCCCCGTTGAGAAAGACTATTTCCTGCCGCAATGATGCCTTGCGCAAGGAACGTGTAGTGCCGGAGGTTCGCTTCCGGGTATTCCGGGTTGATGCAGAAAAAGGCAATGACCGGGAGATCAAGCCTGTTTGCCCGTTCGATCGCGTAACAAAGGGCCATGTTCCCGCGCAAGCGCACGGATGACTGCATCCAGTAGAGGACATACTTTCCCCGGGTGACGGACTTTTCAGAGAGTTTCCTTATCCGGCCCTCATGGATCACGGGAGGCACCACACTTGGAGCGGAAAGAAGCGGCAGCCTGCAGAGATATCCTCCGGTTCTTCTCCTGAACACACGTCCCAAAAAATTAAAAGGACAAATGGAAGGGGGAAAAGAAAGCCCCCGTCCTGAAATAACTTATTTTCAGCGTGTTTTCTTCCGGGCGTATGGAAAGGGTCGATGTCCAGCTCCGGGGATAGGTGGTTTCAAAGGTGGTGGCAAAGTTCCATTCCTGCTTGGCAGGGACTCCCCCTGTATAGCTGATCGTCCTGATGGTCGCCGTGTCGTTGACGATTACCTGGCCGGAGACAGATGTCGTGCTCGAAATGAATGAATCGCCAAATGTGCCTGCTGATACAACGGCTACGAGAGAGAGCCCGAGAAAAAACAGGCATGGTAATACTGGGGATGTGACTTTCCTTGAATCTGGCATGATGTCCTCCGTGTTCTGTGGCAGGAGACAACGGACCCGCGTTCACCAAAGGATGGGGCTCGCTTCCCTATATGCTTTGTCCTCAAATCAACGGAAAAATGAAAAATTGTGCGAATTGGACCGCTATTTCCCTATTTATACGCACGATTGGGGATTTTTTGCCTTCTTCATCATTTCAAGTGGGTACGTTGTATGAATGGGTTATATCTCTGGCTAAATTGAGCTGGTTAATCCTAAAAAAGTCGACTTAATGCGAAATGAATGGTGAAACCGCCGCCGGGGCGCCCTTTTGGGGGCGGCGGCACTATCTCCATGGGGGGGTAAGGGGGCGAGGCAGCCCCCATCTCATGGGCATTTCAATCAAACCGCCCATGTGCACCGTGCGGTTGAGCACAGGAAGTGAAAAATCCCCGACGTGATTTTTCCGTCAAAAGGAGGGTGGTCTCTCCCCCTCCCGGCGTCTAACGTGTGAAAAACGAGATTTTCCCGGGTATTTTTCGTCCCTGACATCCCCCCTAAGTCCGGAGGAAGAGGCCATCGAGGTCCTTCTTGTGGAAGATGACCATGGTTGGTCTCCCGTGGGGACAACTCAAGGGGTGGGATGTCTGGCGGAGCTCCTCAATCAATCCCTCGCACTGTTCCCGGGAGAGGACTGTGCCTGCCTTGATTGCACCCCGGCACGCGACAATCTTTTGGACCCTGTCTATCTGGGAAAGCCCCGGCTTGCCTGATCCCGCAAGGATCGAAGAGAGGAGGTCATGGATCCCTGCCTGGTCGATCTGTCTCCCCAGGACAACGGGCACCGCGTGCACGGTATAGTACCGGCCCCCGAACTCTTCAAGGGAGAAGCCAACTTTTTTGAGAACGGGCAGGAGGTCGGGGATAAGAGCCATCTCCCGGGGAGATAACTCAAGGACCACCGGCGCCAGGAGTTCCTGGACAAGGGGTGGAGATGAGCTCTCCCCAATAATCCGATCGTAGAGGACCCTTTCGTGCGCGGCATGCTGGTCAATAAGGATGAGGTCTTCGCCTCCCCGGGGGGATGCAAGGATGTAGCTGGCATCAAGCTGCCCGAGCACCTCCATCTCGGGAATCGGGGAGTCTGACGCGATCGGGGTTCCGTCAGGGGGGGTGGTCAGCCCCACCTGACGGAAGTGTCGTGCGGGGGATGGATAGCTTTCGTTCTTTTTCTCTGATACGCCTCCTGCGGGATGGTGTCCGATATCGTAGGTGCTTTTTTCCGACGGAGTGGAGAGGGTGCACTGCCGGCCTATTGAACGGGGGTCTCGTGCATCGGAAAAGATATCAGACTGTTCGAGGGCACACCTCACTGCGAGTGTGATCTCGGCCCTTACATCATGTTCCCGGGAGATACGGACCTCTCTTTTTGTCGGGTGGACGTTGACATCAACCAGGGACGGGTCAAGGGTGATGTCGAGGACAGCGACCGGGAAACGGTCAGAAGGCATGAGGGTGCCGTACCCTTCCCTGACTGCAAGGGACAGGGACCTTGACTGGATTGGCCGGCCGTTGACGGAGATGAAAATCTGGTAGGGGTTCTGGCGCGAGAAAGAGGGTCGCGTAACGAGGCCATGGAGAGCTATCCAGGTTCCCGAGAAATCGACTTTGAGTAATGACTTTTCGCATTCCGTTCCAAATATGTGGAGAGCAGCATCACGGAGATCCCCGCCGGGGGTTGAGAGGAGCGGTCTTCGGTTGTGGAGTACCCGGAACGAGGTGGAAGGGTGGGAGAGGATAATCCTCTCCATGATTCCCGTGATGTACGCCATCTCTGCAGCAACCGAACGCATGAATTTCTTCCGGGCGGGGGTATTGTAAAAGAGGTCCGTGACTTCGACGGTTGTCCCGGGAGGACACCCGCATTCCTCCCGCACGAGCAGTGTCCCCCCTTCGTATGTAACCCGCACGCCGGCAAGGGGTGAATCCCTCGTTTTCGTGGTCACGACAAGTCGGGAAACGGCAGCAATACTCGCGAGGGCCTCACCCCGGAATCCGAAGGACTCAACCCTTTCCAGGTCTTCGAGCGATTGGATCTTGCTGGTTGCGTGGCGTACACAGGAGAGTTCGGCATCCTCGGGTGACATGCCACACCCATCGTCCGTGACCCGGATCGCTGCGATATGGCCGCCCTTTGAGGTAATCTCGACCTCTATCCTGCCCGCCCCCGCATCAAGGGCATTCTCGACAAGTTCCTTGACGACAGAAGCCGGCCTTTCCACGACCTCGCCGGCAGAAATCCGGGATATTGTCTCCTTGTCAAGGAGCCGTATCCTTCTCCTTCCAGAAATCTCCTCTGTCATGTTACCGCCCCCCGCTATTTCGGGCTTTCTTCTGGAGATCGTACAGAAGAGAGAGGGCTGAGAGGGGAGTCATATCGTCGAGATTGAGGTTCTTCAGCGTCTCGATCACGGGGTGGAAGGGGGGGCTTTCCTCCACGTCGGGGAGGAGCATCTGGGTATACCTCTTTACCCTGCCGTTCCGGGACGCCCCGCATCCACGGACCTCCTCCTCGAGCAGGGCCCGCGCACGGTCTGTCACCTTCCGGGGAACCCCTGCGAGCGCAGCAACGTGGATACCGTAGCTCCTGTCTGTTGCACCCGGGATGATCTTTCTCAAGAATACGACGTCTTTTCCGGTGTCCTTCACAGCAAAATGGAAATTTCTTACCCGGGGCAGTTCACTCTCAATCGAGACCATCTCGTGGAAATGCGTTGCAAAGAGGGTCCGGGGGCCCCTCGACTTCCCTCCATGGAGATACTCGAGGACTGCCCGGGCAATGCAGAGTCCGTCAAGAGTGCTTGTCCCCCTCCCGATCTCGTCAAGGATGACGAGGCTCCTTTCGGTGACATTGTTCAGGATATTTGCCAGCTCGAGCATCTCGATCATGAAGGTACTTTGCCCGCTCGCGAGGTCATCGAAGGCCCCGACACGTGAAAAAACCCGGTCGACGATGCCAACGCGGGCATATTCGGCCGGGACAAAACTTCCAGACTGGGCCATGATGGCTATCAACGCGGCGGCACGCATGTACGTCGATTTTCCCGCCATGTTTGCCCCGGTGATAATATAGACCTGGTCCTTATCCCCCGACATCTCGACATCATTGGGTACGAACTTACCCGGCATGTTCTCTTCGACGACGGGATGACGGGCCCCCCTGATGAGGAGCCTCGTGGACTCTTCTACCACGGGGCGGCAGTAATTGTTCGTTTCAGCGACCGAGGCGAACGAGCAGACCACGTCCATGAGAGCCAGGGCGCGTGCCGTGGCCTGGAGTGTCGGGACGGCAGGTCCAAGGTCCCCCACAAGCCTGCGGTAGACCTCCTGTTCAAGGGCCAGGCATTTCTCGTCGGCGGATGAAATCTGGGATTCCTTCTCTGATAACTCGGGGATGGTAAACCGCTCCCCGGTCGACGTGGTCTGCTTCCTCTGGTAATGGGGCGGGACGAGGTGGAGGTTCGGTCTTGTGACCTCGATGTAGTACCCGAAAACCGAGTTGTAACCGACCTTGAGGGACCGTATCCCTGTCTTTTCCCGCTCACGCTGCTGGAGTTCGGCGATCCAGTCCCTCCCCGACGTCGATACGTCACGGAGTGTGTCCAGTTCAGCAGAAAAGCCCGGGCGGATCACCCCCCCGTTCTTCACCGATGCGGGAGGATCGTCAACGATGGCCTTTGCAATGAGTTCGTTCGCCCAGCCAAGGTCTGAAAGCATGCTGCAGGCCTCCACCAGGAGGTCTGGGGGTTTCCTGTCGCTGGCAACGCCAATGACGGGGGGAATGTGCGGTATGACAGCGATGCATTCGCGGGCGGCCACCAGGTCGCGGGGCGTTGCATTCCCAAAGGCTATCCTCCCCGCGATCCGTTCGATGTCCCCGCAGCGTTTCAGGATTTTTTGGAGTTCGACCCGGATAGAGACGTTATTTTTGAGAAATTCCACCGATTCGAGGCGTGCATGTATCCTGTCGCACGTAATGAGAGGAGCACACAACCAGTTCCTCATGAGCCGTGCACCCATCGGCGTGACTGTCCGGTCGAGCACTGCCAGGAGACTCCCCTCCTTGCCCCCGCTCCGTATTCCCCGGGTGATCTCAAGGTTCCTCTGGGTGACAGCGTCCAGGATACAAAAATCCCCCGCGTCGCGGAGGGAGAGCGACGTTACCTGGCGGAGGTCTGATCTCTGGGTCTCTTTTGCATATCGCAGAGCGACAGCGGCAGCCACAATGGCACCAGGCATGTGGGCAATTCCGAATCCCTCGAGGCTCAAGACACCAAAGTGGCCGCAGATCTCATCGCGGGCCCGGTCGGGGTCATACCATGATTCCGGCACGCGGGAGAGGATAATGGAAGAAAAGCCAGAGAAGGGTTCGGTCACCCCGGGAGGGGCTGGATCAGGGATGAGACATTCCCGCGGAGCGTACCGCGCCAACGCATCAGACAGGGATGACGTCTCGTTCCCTGTCGGGAGGGGCACACAGAAAAATTCCCCTGTCGTTATGTCAAGGAACGCAATGGCCCCTGCGCTCTTCTTGTTCGCCGGAGAGAGAGAGGCGAGGTATTGTGCTGCAGGGGAATCGAGGAGACCTTCGTCCATCACCATGCCCGGTGTAATGACACGCACGACTTCCCGCCTGACAATACCCTTTGCCTCCCGCGGGTCTTCCACCTGGTCGGCGACCGCCACTTTGTACCCTTTCTCTATCAGCCGCGCAATGTACCCTTCAACAGAATGGCACGGCACACCTGCGAGGGGCACGGGATTTTTGTCCCTGTCCCGTGAGCGGGATGTGAGCACGATATCAAGTTCCCGGGAAATGGTCTTTGCATCCTCCCCGAAAGTCTCGTAAAAGTCTCCGATATGAAAGAGGAGGATTGCATCCGGGTACCGGGACTTGATCTCCTGGTACTGGGCCATTGCCGGTGTCAGCCGGGCCACAGACTTCAGCGTATCTGATTCAGGGTCCCTGCTCATCATCCATATTCTCCTCGCCATGGAATGTTATGCCTAACGATCACGCCCCTTGGGGGGTAGGGGATGGAGGTGGAAAAATAACCCTGATACGTGCGTATCGCCTGTGAGAGGTGAGAATTGCCACCTACAAAAGGTATTTGGCCAGGACACCCCATGATCATCTCGCCATGCCTCATTCAGTGACGTGGTGCTCCCGGCTTCTTCCCACCCTCCAGGGGTTGCGATAACGTGACAGGAGAGAGTGCAGAAAGGTTATCCGGTCATTCCCGTCCTAACAGGCTCGCAGCCGAGGCCTCGCCCTACCTCCGGCAGCACGCGCATGACCCTGTTGACTGGTACCCGTGGGGGGATCCTGCTTTCTCGCGGGCAAGGGCAGAAGGCAAGCCGATATTCCTCTCAGTCGGGTATGCCACCTGTCATTGGTGCCACGTGATGGAGAGAGAGTCTTTTTCTGATCCGGAAGTGGCTGCCGCCCTCAATGAACACTTCATCTGCATCAAACTTGACCGCGAGGAGAGACCTGACCTCGACCAGTTTTTCATGGACGCCTGCGTTGCCTTTACCGGCCAGGGCGGATGGCCCTTGACCCTTGCGCTGACACCCGAGGGGCTCCCTTTCTTTGCCGCGAGTTACATCCCCAGGGAACGCCGTTTTCAGTCACCGGGTATTCTTGACGTGATTGCCGGCCTTGCCGCATACTGGAGAGACCACCGCGAGGATGCCGTTGCCCTTTCCAGGGAAGTTACGAGGAACCTGTCCCAGGCACGGCAGATCAAACCCCGAAAGCCCCCCCATCTCACCGATGCAGACCAGGTATACCGGTCCATATCCTCCCGGTTTGATCCTGTTTACGGTGGGTTTGGAACCCCTCCGAAGTTCCCGCTGCCACACCTCCACCTCTTTTTGCTCCGGTACGGCATCGTATCGCAAAAAGAGCATCCAATTGGATTGGCGAGCCAGACACTCCTCGCAATGGCCCGCGGCGGCATTTACGACCATCTGGGGGGTGGTTTCCACCGCTACTCAACGGATGAAAAGTGGCTTGTGCCACACTTTGAAAAAATGCTCTATGACCAGGCCCTTTGCGCCCTCGCATATGGAGAAGCATTCGCCATCACGGGAGAAACGCATTTTGCAAACGTCGCTGCCGGCTGCATGGACTACATCTGCAGGGACCTCCAGGCTCCCGGTGGAGGCTTCTTTGCGGGAGAAGACGCCGAGAGCGAGGGAGAGGAGGGGCGGTATTACACCTGGACGTGGGATGAGATATCGGCCGCTCTCTCCCCCCAGGAAAGGGAGGTGGCTTCCCAGTTTCTCTTTATCGCAAAAAAGGGTCAGGACTCTCCGACATCAGGTGCAAAAGACATTTCCCGCGGCGTACTGGCGATTGTCCCCCCACCGCAGAGGGGAGACGGGATAGGCAGAAGGGACACGGAAGAGCAGGAACGGGCCTTTGCCCAAGTCCTGGAGAAACTTTTCCTTTCGCGGCGGGAGAGGGTCCGGCCTGCCTGCGATGACCTTATCCTCGCCGACTGGAACGGACTTGCACTCTCTGCACTTGCCGTCACATCGCGGGTCCTGCGGACAAGGAGGTTTCTTGAGGCTGCAGAGAAGGCAGCGCGGTTCATCCTTGAAAACATGCGCATGCCGGACGGGGGACTCTATCACAGGTGGTGGGGGGGCACTGCAGCGATACCGGGGATGTCTGGAGATTACGCGTGCATGGTCATGGGCCTTTCGGACCTCTATTTTGCAACCGGAAATCCCATGTACTTTGCCATTGCCGTCGAACTCGAAGAATACCACGCCAGCCACTTCTGGGACCGGTCGGAGGGGGGCTACTTCATGACGGCAGAGGGCAGGGATGACACCATCGTGCGGCAGAAGGAGTTCCTCGATGGTTCTGTCCCCTCTTCAAACTCAATCTCCTTTACCAACCTCCTTCGGCTCTTTCACGTGACGGGAGAGAGCCGGTATGAGGAAAGGGCAGAAAAAATCTCAGGCTATTACGCCGAACTCATGACAAACTACCCCCTGTCATGCGGGATGTATCTTGCAGGGCTTCTCCTCTCAAAACGCCCCTGCGGGACCGTCACGCTGACCGGAAACCCAGAGTCCCCTCTGTTTAAAGAGATGCGCAGGCTCCTTGACACGTGGTATTCACCTTTTTTATTTCCCGTCTTTCTCGAAAAGGGTTCCATGTCAGGGGAGGTTGCCCGTGTCATTCCGGCATGGACCAATCTTTCGCAGGATACTGCCGGCCCGGTCGCCCTCATATGCCTCGGACACTCGTGCCGGGAACCGGTAGTGGAAGCGGGCACGCTCGAGGCATTTCTCAAAAATTACTCGGGGAGGAAAGCCAAGACAGGGGAAAAAGAAGGAAATGGGTTCTAGAGGTTTTTCAGGGCGATCATGTCCTTGACACCGGTCAGCTTCCAGACCAGTGACCTCTCTTCCTTTGCTATTGCCTCCGGCGGGTCCTGGGGTGAGTGCCCGAGGGCTGCGAGGATGTTGTTGGAGAGGTGGCGTTCCTTGATCAAGTCCACGAACTGCTTCCTGACCATCTTCTTGTCGATGGAATCGGTCACCTCCTCGAGGTACCCCTGCATACTCACGAAGGTATAGCTGGAAAGGTCCTTTGTGTATTTTTCCACTTCAACGGCAACGTAAGGACTTTTCCGAAAATATTCGAGTTTTTTCCCGTATTTTGTCGAGAGGAAGTAGAGAAACTTCCCATCAAAAACATACATAAAAGGCGCGATGTAGGGGTACTTTTCACCCTGGAATGCAATCCGGCAGATGTATCCCTCCTCGATAAGTGAATCGTATTCTTTCTTCTCCATGCGGGGGATCCTGACTATTTCCATACCTCACCGCATTCAGGATTGATACACTTCTTTATTAAAGATTGTGAATTCTCCGGCGGGGAAAGGTTCAGATCCCCCTACTTTCCCTCGACCGGAAAACCCGCGGATTTCCATGCAGAAAATCCCCCAAGGACGTTGACGACCTTCTCGAACCCTGCCGACCGGAGGAGGCTTGCCGCCAGGCTCCCCTTGTAGCCTGCATCACAGTAAACGACGATCCGCTGGTTTTTGGGAAGTTCCGAAAGCCGGGTGGGTAGTTCCCCGACCCAGATGTGACGTGAACCCATGATGTACCCCGCTCCTACCCTGTTCCCGATGTCCCTGACATCGAGGAGGATAAACCGTTCTTTTTCCATGGCCTCGCGGAGGGTGTGGACAGACCAGACATCAAGGCCCTGGACCGGTTTTCCCGATGCGCTCCACCGCGGAAAGCCACCGGCCAGGTATCCCCTGATCGTATCGTATCCCAGTCGGACGAACCGCCGGACAACAGCAGGAAGGTCCAGGTTGAAATCATCCACAATAACGATTGGCCGGTCGTACGAGAGGACCCATCCCGCAAAGGAGGGGATACCGTCCCTCCACAGCGAGATGCTTCCGGGAACGTGGCCTCCCCCGTACGCCTCCGGCGTCCTGATGTCTACAACCTGATCGCCCGCCCTGATCCTCTCCTCGATCTCCTGCGGGGTGAGCGGTCCGGGGTTGGGCAGGTGCGAGAGAAGGGGGGGACCGGCCCTGTTGAGCTTTTCCATCATGGCAAAGTAAGGAGGAAGATAATGGTTTTCTCCCTTTTTCCGCGCGATGAAATCTTTCCTTTCGAGCTGGAGGAACGGGTTGTGCAATCTTTCGAAGCCGACCGTCGTATACTCCTGGTCTGAAATATCGCCGCCGCACACTGAACCTGCACCGTGGGCAGGGCAGACAATGACCCCGTCACCGAGCGGGAGGATCTTTTTGTGAATGCTGTCATACAGCATGTTTGCAGCCCATTCTGCCCTTTCGGGGCCGAAGAAGTCTGTCCTTCCCACGTCACCGGCAAAGAGGGCGTCCCCTGTAAAAACGACCATGGGGTCAGGGGAGATGGCAGGGTCACTGACGACGAGGGAGATACTCTCCCGGGTATGACCGGGAGTCTCAAGTACTGTGCATTCGAGCCGGCCGACCCGAAACCGCATCCCCTCCACCACCGGGTACCCGAAGGCAAAGTCCATTGGAGCCCCGTGGTAAATGGCAGCCCCCGTCCTCTGGGTAAGTTCCAGCGAACCTGTCACGTAATCCTCGTTCCGGTGTGTCTCAAATATGTGAGTTATGTGTGCACGGAATTCAGAGGCAAGATCGAGGTAGACCTGGCAGTCCCGCCTCGGATCCACGACGGCGGCATGTCCACCGTCCGAGAAGAAATAGGAGTTGTGGGAGAGCCCCTCTGAAGTGACCTTTCGCAGTATCATAGTCGTGTGAAACCCCCGTTGAGGGGATGGTTGACTTCTGGTATCATTAGAATTTGCAATGGAGAAATAGTATCAAGCCGTTTCCCGACCAATACTTCCATTAGGGAGGGGAGAGAGATTTTAGCTGCGATGAGCGGACCGTTGGGGAAAAACCCGATCCAGGCCATAGTATTCGATATGGACAATACACTCTTTGACCTTGTCAGGGCAAAATATGCGGCTTGTCAAATGATAACGAAGGAGGCGGGATGCGGTCGTCCCCCGGATCTCTTTGCCTATTTCCTGAGGAACAGCAAGGGTTTTGAGGACCCCCGCAACATCAGGGACTTTCTCCTTGACCAGGGAGTATATTCTGACGAGCTCTTTGATCGGTGTTCACAGCTCTACCGTGATGTAAAACTTGCCAATATCCGGCCATATCCCGGTGTCTGCGAGACGCTGGCCACCCTCGGCAGGAAGGGTCTTGCCCTTGCAGTGGTGACTGATGCCCACCGGCGTGACGCAATTCCCCGTTTGAGGAAAACCGGCCTCCTCACCCTCTTCGATCACGTCGTTACCTATGATGTTACAGGGGAGAGAAAGCCCAGTCCCCTTCCATTCCTGCATGTACTGGAGATGCTCCAGCTCGACCCGCCGTCTGTCATGATGGTAGGGGACAGCCCACGGAGAGACATCGTTCCGTCCCGGCAGATCGGAATGGTGACGGTGTATGCCCGTTATGGGGACCGGTTCTCCCGGAAAGGCGACCGTGGAGGCGCCCACTATGCGGTCGACTCGGTTCGGGAAATCCTCTCCATCCTGGAGAGAAAAGAAAAAAGTGCAGAAACAGGAGAATATCCATGTGCGGCAGGTTCACCCTCGCCCTGACGATAGGACTGGGAGAACGGTTCGGCGTGGATGATTCAGGTTTATCCCTCACACCGAGGTACAACATCGCCCCCTCCCAGCAGGTTCCCGTCATCTATGTAACCCCGACCGGGACGAGGGCAGTAAGGGAGATGACGTGGGGACTCGTTCCGTCATGGACAAGGGACCTGACAGGGGCGCGTCCCCTCATCAACGCCCGGGCAGACTCACTCGCGGACCGCCCCTCGTTCCGCGGTCCCCTGGCACGGCACCGCTGCCTCGTCCCTGCAACCGGTTTCTACGAGTGGCAGAAGTCCGGGACCCAGAAGATACCCGTCTACATCAGGCGGAAAGACCAGGCAGTCTTTGCATTCGCTGGTCTCTACGATATCCTCAAGGGGAGGGACCCTCCCCTCTGGACTTTCACCATTATTACGACCGATCCGAACACGCTCGTTTCGCAGTACCATGACCGGATGCCGGTCGTATTGAACCCCGGGGATGAACAGCGCTGGCTTGCTCCCGGTCCGATTGGCGCACGCGAACTGTCGAGCATCCTCGCACCCTGCCCCGATGACATTCTCGAAGCTTTTCCTGTTTCAAAGGGTGTCAACGACCCCTCACAGGACGGGCCGCACCTCATCCGGAGGGTCGGCGACCGGACCCTCGACCAATAGGCAGCATTTCATCCCCGGGCTCCCCACTCACCCCCCTTCTTCCACGGCCGCCCTGACGGCCTCCCGGACTTTTTCCTCGAGCCCGGGTATTGCCCGGACGTCCCTGTGCTCGTCCATTCCGTCAACCAGGACAGGTTCCCGGGGATTGATACCAATCAGCGAGAAGAAGGCAGAAACAACGAGGGAGACGCACCTGAAGTTTTCCCTGCCCCTCCTCCCGGCAACCGCCATCAGGATCCCCCGGGTCTTTTCCGGTGGGTGTGTGTCAATGGTGCGGAGGGCGTGAAGGGCCTGGAACCTGTCGATGAGTGCCTTTGTCCCGGCCGGAACCGTATTCGTGTAGACAGGTGTACAGACAACGACGAGGTGACACCCTGCAACTGCAGAGAGAACGCCGGCCATGTCATCCTCAAAGATGCATTCCCCTGTATTGTAACACTGGTAACACCCGATGCAGGGGTGGATATCCAGATCATGGGGAAAAATGACAGATACCTCCCTGCCAAGGCGTTGTGACTCGTCTTGCGCCCAGGATGCGAGAAGGGAACAGTTGCCCCCGGGACGCGGGCTCCCCTGGATGATGACCACGTCCGGGGCGCTGCTTGGGGAGTGCGAAACAACCGGCCTTTTCATGCCGTCGAAAAACCCCTCCCAGTCCCTTGCAATATCCTCCTCCCACCGGGCCAGCTCGCTCCTGGCGACGTCCTCTGCCCTGTAGGGAACGGTGGGGGAATACTCGTAGGTATTCGTCCGGAAGGTTGCCAGCACACTGTCTCCTTCACAGAGCATCACGGTATACCGGATCATCCCGGGATAGGTGGAACCAAGGTCTTCCTTAAAGAGGTCTATCCGGAATGTTCTCCCGCCCGCCCGCAGCTCCCGGGATTCCTCGCGTATCTTTCCGGTCACGAGTACGTGGTCTCGTGCACAGGGATATTTAGCTTTCACCAATCCCGATACAATTATGGTTCCCGGTGCGGGAGAGTTCTCCGGGGAACATGCAATGTCAGAGCATCTGGAGAAAGAGATTGAGATCCTCTCCCGGCTCGCGGGAGAGAGGGGCGCTCTCGCCCGACCCATCCCGGCTGACGCGATCGTCGTGTCTGACTGGGTACGTTTCAAGTGTCGCTTCGGCTGCAAGGGATATGGCAAGCACATGGGATGCCCCCCTTACGTCCCCAGCCCGGAAGAGACGAGGAGGATGGTGCGGGAATACCAGATGGGGCTCCTCGTCAGGTTCGACGGGATACCGGGTCATCCTGACCTTACCCCTGAACAGATACCCGAGGACTTCCACCCTTTCTACCGGGACCTCATCCTCTGGGTGAACGGCACGATCCACTTCCTGGAAAAAACAGCGTTTTACGACAACTTTTACAAGGCATTTGGTTTTGGTGCGTATCCCTGCATCTACTGCGAGCACACCCACTGCGTGGCAGAGGAACAACCGGGAATCGTTGATGAAAGCATCAGGCGCCTGTGCAGGCACATGGACATGGTGAGGCCGAGCATGGAAGCGGTCGGGATCGATGTCTTTGCAACCGCAAGGAATGCCGGGTGGAAGCTCCACGTCGTGCCCTGCAGGAACCTCGAGTACGGGATGATCGAGCATGGGAATATCATTTCCATCGGGCTTGTCATGCTCGAGTGACACCGATTTCAAACGGGCTGGTGATACAAAAGAGACCCTCTCTCGTCATTTCAGGTGGATACATTGTATATATGGGTTATAGCCTCTCTCTGGATTGAACCGGTTAATCCAAAAAATATCTAATTGATGCAAAATGAAGGTGATTACTCAGTATAAGCCACTTGACTATACCTAACTAATACTTGGATGAGATCATCAAAAAGATCTCGGTCACGATGGTTATACCGAAACTCCAACTCTTTGAGATAGAGGGGAAATTTCTC
>JANIHI010000005.1 GCA_024518585.1 Methanolinea sp.
GAAGGGCAGCGGATCTTTTCCGCCCGCCGAGACGAGGGTGCCGGCACCTCCCTGCCCGGAAAGGACCCCCTCGAGGAGGGAGGGATCCCGGCCGTCAAGCACGAGCAGGGGTATCCTGCTCCGCTTCAATACCTTTGCCGCTACGAGATCGAGGACAGTGTTTGAGCCTGCCTCCAGCCCTGAAGCGCCAACGATTCCCAGGAGCTCGTCATGCGTCATCCGGCTGAACCGTCGGGCATCGGGGTCACGCCGCGGGTCAGAGGAGTAGATCCCATCCACGGATGTGAGGTTGACGAGGATATCTGCCCCCACCATCTCGGCGAGGACCGCTGCGACCGCGTCTGTCGTCTGCCCCGGGGTCACCCCGCCCATGACAACGATCTTCCCCTGTCCTGCGCAGGACCGTGCCTGTCCGGGTGTCTGTGCCACCCCGGGACACGCCGAGTCTCCGAGGGCTGCAAGCAGGAGCGTCGCATTCAGACGGGTGACCATGATCCCGATCTCGTCGCAGGACGCCTCATCAGCCCCGCATTCCCGGGCAACCTGGATGTATCGCCGTGCCTCCCCGCCACCTCCCACGACGACAAAGAGCTCGAGGTACTGGGCCAGACGCTTCAGGACCGGTGCATAGGAAAGCAGCCTGTGCGTCTCGAGGGTGGGAAAGAGGACAGAGCCCCCGAGGGAGAGGACAACGCGTGCCATATCACTGAAACATTTCTCCATGCGCAACATATAGCTGTTGAAGGTATGATCCACTGTCCGGTGTGCAAGAGCAGGGAGGTCTATCCTGTCGCGGGGGGATACATTGGCCAGGTCTACCGCTGCAAGAGATGTGGCTACGTCGGATCCCTCGTCGTGGACTGCGGCGAGGACGACAAAAACCGCGATGACAGCGACCGGTGAACCGGCTCCATCACTACCTTTATATCCATGCCCCCGTGAATGAAAGACTGCTATGGGAAAGATGCACAGGGCTCTCCTGTGGTCACCGGAAGGGGAGGGTGCCGTCAGGTGCTCTCTGTGCCCCCACGGGTGCCTGATCAGGGAGGGTAAGACGGGTATCTGCAGGGTGCGGCAGAACCAAAACGGGCAACTCTTTGCCCTCACGTACGGCAGGGTGAGTGCCGAAGCGATTGACCCGATCGAGAAGAAGCCCCTGTACCATTTCCTGCCCGGGACCCTCTCCTATTCCCTCGGGAGCGTGGGGTGCAATTTTCACTGTGCCCACTGCCAGAACTGGCATATCTCGATGGCAGACACGGACATGCCCGGGCTCCGTGACCTCTCCCCCGGCGAAGGGGTGAGACGGGCGCGTGCCGCCGGGTGTGCGAGCATTTCCTGGACATACAACGAACCGACGATTTGGCACGAGTACACCCTCGATATGGGGAACCTTGCACGGAGGGATGGGCTGGGAACTGTCTACGTGACGAACGGTTACATCACAGAGGAGGCACTCCGTGACCTCTCGCCCATGCTCACGGCGTACCGCGTGGACATCAAGGCCTTCTCAGAAGAGTTTTACAGGAAAGTATGCGGGGCACACCTCCAGCCCGTCCTCGATTCCGCCGCCCTTGCCAGGGAACTGGGGATGCACGTCGAGGTGGTGACACTCGTGATCCCGGGAGAAAACGACAGTCCCGAAGAGATGGGAGGGCTCATCCGCTGGATCAGGGACACGCTGGGGCCAGACACTCCCGTCCACTTCACCCGTTTCCACCCGGATCACAGGATGCGTGACCGGGGACCCACTCCCATCCCCATCCTCGAGAGGATCTACCGCCAGGCAAGAGAGGAAGGACTCCGGTTCCCGTACCTGGGAAATGTCTCACCCCACCCCTGGGAAAGCACCTACTGTCCTTCCTGCGGGGCACTCTGTATCGAGAGGCAGGGGTATTCTGTTGCGTTCCGCAACATCTCGGGACAGTCCTGCAGCCGGTGCGGGGAGAAGATCCCGTATGTCGCGACACTTTCCTGAAGGGGCAGGGAAACGCCGGTTCCTCACCGACAGGATGCTTGGCACACTCTGCCGGTACCTGCGGTTCATGGGGTATGACACGGTGAGTGCATCGGAGTTGCCCGAGGGAAACGCGCGGGAGGATACCCTCCTGCTCGCCCGTGCGAGGACAGAGGGGCGGCTCCTCCTCACGATGGACCGGGAACTCGCCCGGAGGGGAGGGCAGGACGCGTTCCTCGTCGGGGAGAAGGAGGTGACAGGACAGCTCCGCCTCCTTGCCCGCGAGGGACTGATCGTCCCGGGGCTCGCGTTCACACGGTGCTCGCTCTGCAATACCCTGCTCAGGCCGGCCCGGTACGACGAGGTCAGGAAGGCAGAGTACGCGCCAAGGAACGGGAGAGGAAAGCGGTTTTTCTGGTGCCCGCGGTGCAGGAAGCTGTACTGGCAGGGTTCCCACGGAAAGGACCTGGAAAAAAGGATACGGGATTACCTTTTGCAGGACTAGGCTGTTTTGGGAGGGACCCGCGTGCTGACCTGGGCCCTCTTCTTGAGCCATACCAGCTCTTTTCCCTCGTATCCAAAGCTCTGCATTGGCAGAACCTCGATCTCGGGGGGAATGCCCGTGGCCTCGGTCCCCTGGGGTGTCATGAGGATGAGGCGGGGGTTCGTGACACCCGGGAGGGGTGCCTTTGTAGCGAGGTCTTTGAGTGCAAGGACAGCATCTCTGGTCACCGTGCGGTCAAAATTGACGAGGACAAAAGCCCCCTCGAACCTTCCGAGAAGGCGCCGGGATATGGCAAAACCCGACCCTGCGCCTGTCTTTGGCACGCTCTTTATCTGCCAGCCGTCCACGCTTGGGTAAAGCCGCTTGAGCTCTTTTCTTACAAAATCGTGCATGATGTCTTCGTTGGATCCCATGGCGAATCACAGCCGATGATAGGTAGACGCTGGAATGGTAAAACTGTTTTGTCATGTCCCGGCAAACGGCGAGCCTCTTTTTTTGCCCTGCCGCTCTTTCACACCGCGACAGAAAGGTATTTGTGCAAAATTCCCCGATAGATTGAATGAAAAATGAAATTACTGGTCATTTTCGCATTTGCATGATCGTCATTGGCATTGATCCCGGCCTTGCGACCGTGGGCTACGGTGTCCTCTCTGCAGTCCGGGGAAGCGTGACACCGCTCGCCTACTCGTGCATCAGGACGGCCCCCTGCCCCGGCGGGACCCCTGAACGGCTCGAACTGATATTTGACGAGGTGTGCCGCCTCCTCGATGAGTATTCGCCGACATGCCTCGCCATCGAGACGCTCTTTTTCTCCCGCAACGTGACATCAGCCCTTGGCGTTGCCGAGGTGAGGGGTGTGCTGATGCTTGCCGCACGCAAGCAGGGTATCCCCGTCGTCGAGTACACGCCTAACCAGGTCAAGCAGGCAATCACCGGTTCAGGGAAGGCCGATAAAAGGCAGATGCAGGAGATGATCACGCGCCTCCTCTCCCTCCCGTCCATTCCCCGCCCGGATGACGTCGCCGACGGGCTGTCGGTTGCACTCTGCCATGTCCACACCGCGAGGGTTCCGTAGATGATCGCGAGGCTCCGCGGACGGATCGTGGGGAGCGGGGAGGGATCCGTCATCATCGAGACCGGCGGGATTGGCTTTCAGGTCTTCATGCCGCGTCCCCTGGCAGAGGAGGTGGCTCGGTCACAGGGAGAAGTCACGCTCCACACCCACATGGTCGTCAGGGAGGACGGTGTGGCCCTCTACGGCTTCCTCGCCCCCGGCGAGCTCGAGATGTTCCGCATGCTCATCTCGGTGACCCGCGTCGGTCCGGCCCTTGCCTGTTCCATTCTCTCCCAGATGACCGTCTCGGAGCTTGCGGCAGCCGTGATCGGTGGCGACGAGGCGGCCCTCACCCGGCTCTCGGGAGTCGGAAAGAAGAATGCCGGGAGGCTGATCCTCGAGCTCCGTGACACGATGAAGAAGAGAGCAGACCTCCTTACAGGCAGCGGCCGCACCATACCGGACGACCCGGTGCGCCGGGACGCGGAGAGTGCCCTCCTTGCCCTCGGTTTCTCGGCCAGGGAATCACGGGATGCCGTCAGCCGTGCCATTGCAGGCATGAGTACTGCCGATGTCCCGGCCGTCGTCAGGGTCTCCCTCCGGTTATTGAGGGAACGGTGAGTGCATGGTGCGGGGAGAAGACCTGGCAGTTCCCGGAGAAGGAGAAGCAGACCTGGACGATGCGGTCATCCGGCCGGAGCGGTTCTCCGAGTTCGTGGGGCAGGATCTCCTCAAGGAAACGCTCCAAATTGCGATCGACGCTGCCCGGGCGAGGGGTGAACCCCTTGACCACACGCTCTTTTCCGGGCCTCCCGGCCTCGGCAAGACAACCCTGGCCCACATTATTGCACGGGAGATGGGAACGACTCTCCACTGCACGAGCGGGCCCGTCCTCGAGAAGCCCGGTGACCTGGCTGCAATCCTCACCCTCCTCAAGAGGGGAGACGTGCTCTTCATTGATGAGATCCACCGCCTCCATACCGTCATCGAGGAGATCCTGTACCCGGCAATGGAAGATTTCTGCATCGACGTCATGATCGGGGAAGGTCCCAGTGCCCGTTCCATCAAGATCACTCTCGAGCCCTTCACGCTGGTGGGGGCAACCACGAGGGTCGGCCTCCTTGGTTCACCCTTCCGTGACCGCTTCGGGATCGTCGTCCGGTTAAACCTCTACAGTACAGAGGAACTTGCCCGGATCGTCACCCGGAGCGCAGGGATCATGAAAGTCCCTATCCTCCCGGAGGGAGCGTACGAGATCGCAAAGAGGAGCCGGGGAACCCCCCGGATTGCCAACCGGCTCCTCCGCCGTGTCGGGGACTACGCACTAGTCAGGGGTGACGGGGTCATATCCCGGGAGGTCGCAGACCAGGCGCTCACGCTACTTGGGGTCGATGGGCTTGGCCTCGATGAAGTGGACAGGCGCATTTTGCATACCATCGTTCACCAGTTCGGGGGAGGTCCCGTCGGCCTCAAGACGATTGCCATTGCCGTTGGCGAGGACAGCCGCACGATCGAGGACGTCCATGAACCCTACCTCATCCAGGCGGGTCTCATCAAGCGGACACCCAAGGGCAGGGAGGCAACCCCGGCAGCGAGGGGACACCTCTCCCGGCAGTGGTGGTGAACCTGCCGGATTTTTGACATTCCAGGGACGTAATTATTTATACCAGGAGAGATCATCCGGAATTATACCATTTGCCGGTCGATCGGAGGGGAGTCTTTTCCGGAAAGGAAGAGCCGGTCGGCAGGCGGTGGAGGTAGTGCAATGGACGAGGCATGGAGGCATAACGACATTTGCCGACGTTTCAGTATTGTATTCCTTCTTGCCCTCACCTTCTCGTGTGCCCATGCAACGGCATTGACCGTCTCTGCCGGGGATTGCACGATAGCTGCACCAGGAGAGGTGGGGGAGTGTGCGATCATGCTGGACGAAGTCACCCTCGGCTTCTCAGAATTTGAAGTCATGGTAAAGATCGAAGAGCCGGGCATGGGAACCATCACCGCGGTCCAGTTCCCTGCATTCGCCCGGCTCACCAGCAGGAGCAAGGTCCCCGCGGGGGCAGTGACTATAAAGGGTGCGGATACCGGGAACCGGGTCCGCAACGGCGACCGCAACGTCCTCCTGGCCACCCTAAACATCCGGGGGGAAGCGGCAGGGACGTGCAGCATCCTGGTGACGGTGCTCGGATTGAAGGACGAGAATGGTTCACCCTACGTAATCCCTGGCAAAAATGGCCGGCTCGTCGTTCTTTCGTCCCCGTCGCCCCTGCATGATCCGCAAGCAAGTGGAACTGTTCAGGACGCACTTGAGCAGATGGCACCCACTCACCCGGATACTCTCCCGCCGGGGGGGTCATCCGGTCCGGACAGCGGCATCCCCGGAGCGCCGGGCGACCCGGGAACTGGACAGGAGGAGGCGATCCCGACCGTCACATCCACGGCCGTTCCGGGACCAGCGCCACCACTACCGTCTGAGACACCCCCACCCCCTGTCCCGACGCCGACGCCCGCCGCCCCACCGGACACTCTCCCCGGTCAGGTGCTGCAGGAACCAGGCGTGACAGAGAATTCCCCCTCCCCCTCTCCCTCCGGCACGCCAGCGGATAGTCCCCTCCCTTCACCGACCGGAGAAAACCCTTCACCTGGTCCAGGACAGGGTGACATGTGCACCCTCTGTCTCTCCTCGGACCCCCCGTCTGCCCGTCTCGTCATCGACGGGATCGAGAGGGGTAAAACCCCCCTCTGTGTCCCCCTCCTGCCAGGGACACACCTTGTCAGTCTCTCTGCCGAGGGATATGTCAGCCGGGAGTTTGAGGTCACGACCGGGGGCGCGCAGACCCTCTCCCTGCCGGTTTTTTTCCTCCGGAGAATTCCGACGTGGGTCCTGACGGCAGGTTGCGGCCCTGGCGGAACAGTCTCCCCGCAGGGGAGCATCCAGGTCAGGGGAGGGGAAATGGCAGAATTCTTGTTTATGCCTGACAGGGGGTACGAGCTTGTCGATGTCCTCGTCGATGGGGAATCGACCGGGCCAACCTCTCCCCTCGTCTTTTCTGCAGTCTCTTCCAACCACGAGGTCTATGGGATATTCGCGCCCGTTCCGCCACCCGTGGCGAACTTTACGGCCAATACCACGGGAGGTCCTGTTCCCCTCGCTGTGCAGTTTGATGACAGATCCACGGGAAATATCTCGGGCAGGCTCTGGGACTTTGGAGACGGGACGTCGTCGACGGATACATCCCCTGTGCATGTCTACCGGCAGGATGGCACCTACACCGTTACCCTTGAGGTATGCGGGGAGGGGGGGTGCAACCTATCGGTCATCCCCTGCACCATTATCGTGGGAGGAGAGGGGATATCCCCGACGGACAATACCTCGACCCCTGCCGGTGATACGGAAGATACGGGTGAGCCGGTTTCCGGCGGAGAGGAACCTCTTATCATCGGAGGGAGTAAGGGGTACATCGAGGTCCGCTGCCCGGTTGAAGGAGCACGGGTCTCCCTCGACGGGAAGGAATGGGCAGAGATACGCAATGGTACCTGCACGATCCCCCTCTACCTGACAGGGACCCCCTGTCGGTTCATCACGGTGAGGGCCTTTGGGTACCTGCCGTTGTCTGTCCCGCTCGCGGAGTACCCGGCCGAGGGAGAAACTCTCGTTATCGAGGTAGCCCTCCAGAGGTTCCCGGGAAGGGACCCCCTCCCTTCTTTCTTTAAGGTACCTGTCAGGATAGCAAACGTACCGGCGGAGTCCCCCACCACCCTCGTGTGATCCCGCGGCCACCCATTTTTGGTACCTGTCCAAAATTTTTTCTGCTGCCCCACCCCATAATCACCATGGATACCCCGACCTGGTCATTTCTCCCGCCCCGGAAGGTGGCTTACCTCAAGTTCCTGCGGGAGCAGGGGAATACCGCAAAGGCAGGAGAGATAGCGGCCCACTTCTCGGTCGACCCCTCGACGGTCACAAAGACCGTCCATGAACTCGCCGCCGCAGGCCTCGTCGACCACCAGCGGTATGGCAGGGTCACCCTCACGGAGGAGGGGATTGCACACGCCGACTTTCTCATCTGGCGTCACCGTATCCTTGGCCTCGTCCTGTCCCACCATGGTCTTGAGGGTGATGAGGCGTGCGAGGAGGCAGAGCGGTTCGAGTGTTACGTCTCGCACCAGGCAGTCCGAAAGATGTGTTCATCGCTGGGGCACCCGAGGAGGGGAATATGCGGGGCCATCCACCACGAGGGGTGGTGCGGGGTTGAGAGAGAAAATGACGTCGCTTGAGGGTGTTCCAGGAATGGAGGGCAAACAGGCAGACCACGGCACCGCTTCTTTCGTCCCGGTCATCCTGGTATTTGGCCTTCTCCTCGCGGGTATGGTACTGTCCTGCTGTTGCGTGGGAAAGGAGACGAAAAATGCCACCAGCGGGCAGGAAAAGGTAGCAGCAGTAACGATCCTGCCCCAGAGGGACCTCGTCCGGGAGATCGCTGGGGAGAACTGGACAGTCATGGTTGTCGTCCCTCCCGGTGCCGATCCCCATACCCATGAACCGACTGCCACCGAGATCGCCCGCCTGGGAAGGGCAGACGTGTACTTCAGGCTCGGACCCGGCCTCCTCCCCTTCGAAGATGTCCTCGTCGCACGCCTCGTGGCGCAGAATCCCGGGATGCTGATTGTTGATACGTCGGCCGGCATCCCCCTCATCCACGAAACCGGTGAAGAGACCGGGGGTGGTGCCGGTGAGCATGGCGCGGACCCCCACGTCTGGTTGTCCCCCTCCGGCCTGCGCACCATGGCAGAGAATGTCTTCGAGGGTCTGTCAGGACGGGATCCCACCCACCGGGAGGACTACCGTGCGCGCACGGATGCGTACCTCCGCAGGGTCGATGCATGTGAGGAATCGATCCGGAAAAGGATTGCAGGCCTCGAAGGGAGACCTTTCCTCGTTTCTCACCCGGCATGGGGTTATTTCGCAAGGGAATTCGGACTTTCCCAGGTCTCCATCAACGGGGAAGGAAGGGAACCGACCGCACGGGAACTCTTCCAACTGGTCTCGTATGCCCGGGAGGAGGGAATACGGGTGGTATTGACCGAACCCGAGTTCAGCGCGAGGGAGAGCGAGGTCATTGCGAGGGAGGTCAATGCGTCCGTTGTCGTCATTGACCCCCTGGCACCAGACGTCCTTTTGACTCTCGAGCGGATGGCAAAGGCAATTGCAGACAGCTACGTGGCCTGACGGGAAGGGGTGAGAGCGCACGGTTCCAGCAATCGAGGTCCGGAATGTCTCCTACTGGCGGGGCAAAGAGCAGGTCCTGAACAACGTCTCCCTCGTTGTCAGGGAGGGGGACTTCTATGCCCTGATCGGGCCAAACGGCGGGGGAAAGACCACTTTGCTCAAGATAATTCTCGGTCTCTATGCCCCTTCCAGCGGCACGGTCAGGATCTGGGGGGAGCCACCCTGGAAGGGCAGGGAGAGGATAGGGTATGTCCCCCAGTTCCGGACCTTTGACTTCTCCTACCCTATCACCGTGAGGGAGATGGTGCTCTCCGGCAGGCTCTCGCGCATTTGCGGCGCGTGGAAGAGGTTCACCACCGCCGACAGGAGGGCCGTTGAAGAAGTGCTCGAAAGGCTGGCACTTGCTCCGCTGGCCGACCGCCCCATCGCCAGCCTCTCGGGCGGGGAGCAGCAGAGGGCCATCCTCGCGCGGGCCCTGGTGGGAAAACCCGACATCCTGCTCCTCGATGAACCGACAGTCTTTATCGATGCCCCGACCGAGGTCCAGTTCTTTGACCTGCTCGATGACCTCCGTGAATCCCTCACGATCCTCCTCGTCAGCCATGATATCGGGGTCATTTCGCGGCGTGTCACCCGGGTCGCCTGCCTCAACCGTACCCTCCATACGCACGACACGCCGGAGATCACAGAGGACATGCTCGAGGCCACCTACCACTGCCCCGTCGACCTCATAGCCCACGGGCTCCCCCACCGGGTGCTGAAACATCCCTGGGAAGGAGGGGGGAGGTAAGGCCGATGGACCTTGGAATCCTCTCGTCAGGGTTTTTCCAAAACGCTCTCATGGCCGCGGTCCTCTCGAGCGTGGCGTGCGGAATCATCGGGAGCTACGTCGTCGTCAAGAGAATGGTCGCGGTCAGCGGGGGCATCTCCCACGCGGCGTTCGGTGGGGTTGGGATAGGGTACCTCCTGTCGGTAGACCCCTTTGGAAGCGCTCTCGCGTTTACCTCTCTCGTCGGACTGGGAATAGGGATCATGAGGGAGAAGGCACACCAGGAGATTGACACGCTGATCGGGGCAGTCTGGGCAGCCGGGATGGCCCTTGGGGTGGTATGCATCAGCCTTGCCCCGGGCTATGCCCCAGACCTCTTCAGCTACCTCTTTGGAAATATCCTCCTCGTGCCCTCCCAGGATATCCCGTTGATGGCGATCTTCTCCCTCATCGTTGTCCTTGTCGTCGTCTTCCTCTACGTCCCACTCCAGGCAGTCACGTTCGACGAAGAGTATGCGCGGGTCATGAACCTCCCCGTGTCCGGCCTCTCCCTCCTCCTCCTCCTGATGGTCGCCCTGACCGTCGTGATGCTCATCCGCATCGTGGGCATCATCCTCGTGATCGCCCTCCTCACCCTGCCAGCAGCAACCGTTCGCTCCTACGTTTCCCGGCTCCCCGAGATGATGGTCGCGTCCGTTGCCCTCTCCCTGGTCCTCTCGCTGGGCGGGCTCTTCCTCTCGTATGCCTGGAACATCCCCTCGGGTGCGACGATCATCCTCCTGGCCACTCTTGTGTACGGTGTATCACTTGCCCTCTCCCGCCTCCCGATCAGCGGGGGCGGGGGAGGCGGCACTGGCAGCGGCCGATCGTAAGGGCAACGAACAGGGCAAAGAACGCGATGATCGCGTACGCGACGGGAAATCCCCCCAGGTCAGCCGTCACACAGGCGATGAAGGGGAGGATGGTCATCCCCCCGTAGCTGGCACAGTTGAAGAGGCCCATCAGTACACCCTGCCGGGTCCCTGCATCGGCAAGGAACGAGAGCTGGGCTATCATGACCATGCCGGCCAGCCACCCGATGACAAGGAATCCCCACGGGGAGACCGTGGTGAGGGCGACGCCGCCGGCCATGGCGATGGCTGCAAGCCGGATGGTCCTGACGGGCGGCAGGTGGGCGTGCGCCGTGACCAGGACAGAGGCAATCGTTGCAGCGTTCATCAGGGCCAGCTGTTCCGAGACGAGGCCCGGTGGGAGATCCGTGTACTCGGGGTGAAGGGCGGTGACCGCGCCCGTGACCCCGACCATGACCACCGCCGAGACCCAGAGCCAGAAGTACGTCGTGAATGCCCATTGGATCCTCGCCCGGGTATCCCTGACAGGCTCGGGCACAGAGACGGGGCCCTCATGGGGACGCAGGGTAAGGGACACGATGAGAGGCACCATGGATAGACCGGTAAAAAGGAATATCCCTGCCCTCGCCCCGCTCCCACTTCCGGCCACGAGCCACCCGGTCAGGAGGAGACCGACGATGAGACCGAGGTTCAGCATGCCCATGAAATACCCGCTCATCCTCTCGTGGTCCGGCCGGGCATTGAGGAATGCGAGGGCAGATGGGACAAAGAGCCCGGCACCGACCCCCTCGACGAAACGGGCACCGATGAACGTGACGGGGGTGTCTGCGAGGCAGAGGAGTATGCCGGAGGCCGCCGTGAGCAAAAGGCCGGCCCTGATCAGGGGGGTCTCTCCCACCCTGTCGGCAATGATCCCGGCAGGGAGGACGAGGAGGAAGGCACCGAGGAAGTATGCCGCGAAGATGGCTCCCTGTGCAGACGTCCCTGTCGCAAAAGAGGGAAGAACGGGGACGATGGCATTGGAGAGGGCCATGACCGAAAAGACCCCGGCCAGGAGGATTATTCGTGTCCTCATACCATCCGGTACGTCTCCAGGTTCATGGGTGAATGGGTCTCGATATGGTAGCGCTTGTAAATGGAACTGGCAAGGTCGATGGTATTGTTCTCGTCCCCGTGGACGGTGAAGATCTTCTCCGGGCGGGGCTGGATGTGGGCAATGTAGTTCATCAGCTGTTTCCTGTCAGAGTGCCCTGAGAAACCGTCGATGGTCACGATCTCGAGGTTGATGACGATGGTCCCCTTCCTGCCGATGGGGACCTCACGCCAACCTTTCTGGATCCTCCGCCCGAGCGTCCCCTCCGCCTGGTACCCGACGAAAACGAGGGTGTTTTTTTCGTCTGATGCGAGGTTGCTCAAGTATTCCATGACGGGACCCCCGTTGAGCATGCCGCTCGTCGTGATGATGACGCAGGGGTCCCCGAGGATGACCTTCTCGCGCAGGTCAGGCGAGTCGACCGAGACGAAGCACTCCGCGAGGAAGGGGTTGTTCCCTTCCTTGAATATCTGTGTCCGGAGCTCGCTGTTCAGGTACTCGGGGTATGTCGTGTGGATCGCCGTGGCTTCCCGGATCATCCCGTCGAGGTAGATCTTCACGGACGGGATCTTCTCCTTTCTCATCCCCTCTTCGAGTGCAAGCATCACTTCCTGGGAGCGACCGACCGCAAAGGCCGGGATGATGACCTTGCCACCCCGCCGAATCGTCGTGTTCACCGTCTCGTAGAGTTTCTCCTCGGCCTCGGCCCTCGTCGGCTGGACATCACCGGATCCCCCGTAGGTGCTCTCCATGATCAGGGCCTCGAGGCGGGGGAAGTTGCAGGTCGCTGAATTGAAGAGGCGGCTCTTGCTGAAGTTGAAATCGCCGGTAAAGGCAATATTGTAGAGGCCGTCGCCGACGTGGAAGTGGGCAATCGCAGACCCGAGGATGTGGCCGGCGTTGTGGAAGGTCAGCTTGATATCGGGTGCGATGTCTGTCACGCTCCCGTAGTTGAGGGTGATCGAATGCCGGATGTAATTCTTGACCTCGTTTGAGCTGTAGGGTATCTTGCGGTCTTCCTTGCTCACGACGTCAAGGTAGTCGAGCTGGAGCATCGCGGAGAGGTCCCGGGTGGGTGGCGTGCTGTAGACCGGCCCGTCGTATCCGTACTTGAAGAGGAGCGGGACGAGGGCGCAGTGGTCGAGGTGGGCATGGGTGAGGACAACGGCGTCCAGCTGGCTCAGGGGATGGATCTCGGGGACGTAGAGGTAGGGGGTGCTGTTGCTGTTGTCAGGTTTCTCCCCGCAGTCGATGAGGATCCGGGATTCGGGGGTGGATAAGAGGAATGCTGCCCTCCCCACTTCGCGGCAGCACCCCAGCATCGTGACCCTCACCCACTGGTCGCGTGCGGTGACGTCCCGGTGGATCCTCCGCCCGATTGCCCTTAAAAACTCCTTCCTCTCCTCGTTGACCGAGCGCAGGTACTGCCTGATCTGCTTGACGGTCGTGCTCTCGAGGGGCGGTGTGCGGACGACCTTGGGTGTCCACCCGATGTGGCGTGTGATCTCCCGCAGCGTGGCACCGTTTTTTCCAATCACCACGCCGGGTTTCTCCGCCTCGATGAGGACCTCGCCGGTATCGGCATCAAAGAAGATGTCCGTGATCCCGGCGTTCTCGGCAACCACTTCACGGATGTCCCGGACGGCCTTCTCGGGGTCCTCGAGGACATTGGGACGGACCACAATCCGCTTGCGAAGGTCCCGTGCCAGGACCTTGATCAGGTCGGCCTGGTCGGCGAACTTCTTGGGGTCGTCCGTGTAGATGACGAGTTCGGGTCCTTCAAACTCCACGTCCGAGACCGTGATCCCGGGGGGAACTTTCTCGTTTATCTTGTCCTTGAGTTCCTTGAGCCTCTCTTCGATGAGCATCAAAAACCTGCCTGGAAAAAAGTATTATGCAGAGGCGACGGGGTGGATTTTTTCAATTTCCCTGTCCGTTAGTTCCCTGTATGCCTCTTTGGTGATCACGACGACGGCGATCCCCTCGCCTGACCCCGCGTCTCTCTTCATTGCCGAACGCACGGCCCGGACAGCCAGGGAGACCGCCTCATCCTCGGAGAGGTCCTTCCGATAGCGATCTTCCAGGACACCGAATGCCATGGGTGATCCGGAACCTGTTGCCACCATCTCTTCCTCACGGGATGCGCCCCCAAGTGCGTCAACGGCATAGAGTTTGGGCCCCCCCTCGTCAACCCCCCCGACGAGGAGCTGGACGTAGAACGGGTAATACCTGTTTGCGTTCAGGATATTCGACAGGAGTGTTGCGACAGCACCGATGGTGATCGGTCGTCCCCTGCGGATCTCGTAGAGGCTGCACTCAACGGTCATGAGGCGGGCGATCTGCTGCGCGTCTCCCACGCCCCCTGCCGTCGTCATCCCGATGCGGTCGGCGATCTGGTATATCTTCTTGGCCTTCTTGGAGGCGATCAGGTACCCCATCGTGGCCCTCATCTCGGAAGCGAGGACAACGCCCCCGTCAAAGACAAGCCCGACGGTGGTTGTCCCTTTCAGTCCTTCCTGGTATTGTTCATTCATGGAAACACCCCAAAATATTGGAAAACGCCCGTAAATTGTTCAAAAGCGCTTCAAACTATACAATGTCATCATAAAATTTAAACATTTTTATCAGGGATTGTCCCGGCACAGGGCCCGGATCAGCTCACGGTCAAAGAGCATCGCCACGAGCTTGCGGTCGCCGTTCACAACCGGGAGCTGGTCAACCCGTGCCCTCTTCATCTTGAGGGCGCACTCGCTCACTTCTGCGTTCAGTGGCACGGATATGACGTTCTTTACCATGGCGGTCTTGACCGGCCGGTTGGGGAGCTGGACCTTGGAGATGCCGTAGCTGATGGTGTGCATGTCCCGGATGCTCTCCCACGTCCACTCGTCGTCGTCGGTGCCATTCGAAAAGTCGCTCACCTCGACCATGTCCTCGATCGAGGAGTGGCGGATGAGGTCTCGTTCAGAGATGATCCCCTGGAGCGTGCTCTCCTCGTCGAGGACAGGGATCGCCTCGAACCCCGAGATCTCCATGATACGCCCGACGAGGGGAAGGGGGGTCTCTTCCCAGATGGCAAAGGTCTGGCTGATGTATGCGTCCTTTATCTCGTCTTTTATCTTCAGCTGGGCCAGGGCGGCGACGAGGTCGGCGACCGAGATGAGTCCGACGAGCCTGCCATCTTCTACCACGGGGAGACGGCGGACAGATTCCCTTATCATCAGGGATGCGGCTTCCCGGATCGAGGCATCAGGACCAATCGTGACAGGGTCAGGAGTCATCAGGAGGCCGAGCTGGGACTCCTCGGCTTTCCGGAGGAGGTCTTTTCGGGTGATGATGCCGACGAGCTTATTTTTCTTGAGGACAGGAACCCCCGAGATACCCGTCCGCTTGAGGATCTTCAGCACGTCGTCGCGGTTCCCCGGGATCTCCACGGAGACCACGTCGTTTGTCATGAACTCTGAGACTTTCATTTCTGTGATGGTCTCACCACCAGGACTGCCACTTTGCTGTTACCTACCACAAAAGAGCTCACGCTCCCGAGGAGGAGCCTGTCCACCTCGCTTTTGCCGTGGGAACCCACGACGACGAGATCAGCCCCGATCTCTTCGGCTGCCTTGACAATCTCGCTTCCGGCATGGCCCTGCCGTATCTGGGTATTGAGGGTTACCCCAGATTTTTCAGCCTGCTCCCGTGCCCGTTCGAGGGTTTCCTGCCCCTCTTTTTCGAGCATGGAAAACATTATCTCCCAGGTGCTGTCCATGGGCAGGGATGAAAAAAGCCCTGTCTCGACGACATAGATGACATGGAGTTTTGCCTTCCAGACCCGGGCCTCCTCGAGGGCGATATCAAGAGCCCTCTTTCCCATTCTGGACCCGTCAACAGCGACCAAGATCTCCGAGAACATCAGTACACTCCAAAACAGTCTCCTTATCTAATGTCTTTTACAAATTAATAACTTTTCTTACGATATCTGCCGGGCCCGCCCTGTTTACGAGGGTTCTTGGGATGTCCCGGCTCAGGCAAAGGTTCGAAATACGGGGATCGATAAGGAGAAAATTCGCCCTGTTTCCCTCTGCAATGAAGGAAGGACGAGAGAATACCGATGCACCGAGCATGGCCGCGCGCAGGACATCGCGGGCCGGGATGCGATAGACGGTGGAGAGAAAAGACATCTCCCGCCACATGTCCGGCTGGACGCACATGACGTTGTCTGTCCCGAGGAGGACGGCAGACCCAAGGGTGAGGAGGTGGCGGACGGGTGGGTGCCGGGAGGAGGATGCGACGCGGAATGTCCAGTTGGCACGAGGGCAGACTACAACCGGTATCCCAAGGTCGGCGATCCGCCTGAGCTGGGGCCGTGTTGCGTGCGTGCAGTGGATGAGCAGGTCGGGTTCATACTCCAGCGCGAGGTCGAGGTCTTCTTGATCCTTCTCCCCGGCATGGAATGCGACGAGCCTTTTCGCCTGCCGGGCCCGGGAGACCAGTTCATCGAGCCCACCCGGGATGTCCCGGGCACTGCTGATCCCAAGGCCATGGGCGATATCTTCCCCCCCGTCCCGCCCGAAGACGATGGTTGTGCACGGAATGCCCTCTGCTGCTGCACGCAGGGCTAAAACCCCCGCGGTGCCCCCTTCACGGAAGTCTGCACACCCCGCCGTCCCGCCAAAGACCATCGTCTTCAGTGTCAGGCGCATTCCCCGGACAAGATCCTCGCGGGAGGCGGACTGCAGGATCCTGTGCTTGAGGCCGTCCGGTGGTTTTACGAGGTCATCGAGCGTCCCCTTCGAGGGCATGTCCATCGCGATGCTGTCCCCGAGGTGGGTGTGCGCATTGAAGAAGGCAGGGATGATCCAGGGCAGCGTGTCCTGGTTTGACGGCAGGTCCTCGATATTGCAGATAATGCCGTCCCTGACCACGATCCGCACGGGGGATTCCTCGAGGTCCTCGGTGAGGAGTGCCCGACCTTCTACCAGGAGTTCCCCCGCGGTCATGCGTGTTGACAGGCTTTTATATACCGAGAATGAGAAATATGTTTGTATGGCAAAGAAGCAGGGAGGACGGCTGATATCCTCGGCCGGGCTTGTCAATTACTACGAGAGCGAGGACAAGAGGGCGATCCATATCAGCCCGTACGCGGTTATCGTCGTGTGTGCTGCAATCGGGGTCGCCGTGCTCGTCCTGAATATCATCTATTAAATTCTGTCTCTCCCTTTTTTAGTAAACCCCGGCGTTTCGCCTGGATTTCTGTGGCCGGTCCCACCGTGCAGCGAGGGAATGGCATTCCCCCCGTGAGCATTTCCGGCCGGCACGTCGCACCTGTGCCTCCGAAAGGACGGGGTGCAGTCGTCGATATTTATATACCCGAGGAGTTGTAATCACCAATTGCCGATGTTCCTGATCATCCGCTGCCCGGGGTGCCGGACTTTTTCTTACGTTGACCGGTTCCAGCAGTGGAAGTTATGCCCGGTCTGTGGCGAGGCAATAGAGGTGAGAAAGGCACCTGCCTACATCGAGGTCGACGAGTACCAGGTTGCCGAGCGGATCGTTACCCAGCTCGAGGAGTACCTCCACAGGAACAGGAAAAAGGACCTCTCACCCGAGGAGATCGCGACCCTGCGCGAGCAGTACGCAGAATGGCTGCGGACACGGGCCTGACGGTGACGCTCACCATTTCTTCCCGCACCCCGGGCAGACCAGGGTGATCTCCCGGCCACACTTAGGGCAGTGGAGACCTATCCTCCCACTGTAGGCAACAGGGGAACCACACTTGCGGCACAGGATCTCCTGCTCGTACCCGCACTCGTGCCGGACCATGAAGAGGGTATGGCAGGAGCAAAATGAAAAAGGTTCCCGTGGGAATGCCGATTCGGCCCTTTTCCCCGGAAAGGCAATCCACTCAGGGCCTGCCCTGTTCCCTGTCGACGTAGTAGTAATACTCTCCGGTCGATTTCTGTTCCCGGTCGAGGTACGAGCCGGGCTTGTTGATCCGGGGCCTCCCCGTCTTGTCCCGCCGGAACGTCACCTTCAACCGGGAGAGGAACCGGTTCATCCCCTCCCGCATCTCGAACGGCCCGGTCGCCTCTCCCTCGACGCCCGGCATGCCGTCAAAGACGAGGATCCTCTCGCTGATCATGTCGATGAGGTAGATGTCATGGTCGATGACAAGGATTGCTGCATCTTTCCCGTCCACGTGGTGGCGGAACATGCGCGTTATCTTGACCCTCTGCTCCACGTCGAGGTGCGCACTGGGTTCGTCGAGCACGTAGAGGTCCGCAGGCCGCGAGAGGCACGCGGCGATTGCGACCCTCTGGAGCTCTCCGCCGGAAAGGGTGTCAAGTGGTGACTGGAGGAGGGGCGAGAGGGAGAGGGGCTCGATGATGTCATGCTGGTAGAGCGAGGTATCGAAGTTCTTCGTGCAGGAGCGGAGGTAGAACTCGACCGTGTCAGAGTTCTCTGCCTTGATATACTGCGGCTTGTATGAGACCTTCGCGGAGATCTGCACCGGTCCCCCGTCCGGGACCTCATCACCGGCGAGGAGACGGGCAAAGGTGCTCTTCCCGATGCCGTTTTGACCCAGGACGCCGAGGACCTCTCCTGCCCGGATATCACCTCCCCCGACGTTGAGCCGGAACCGGGGGTACGTCTTTGTCATCGCGGGGAATTCAAAGAGGGTTGCCCGTTCGGAGCCCTTGGCGTGAGCCCTTTTCTCGAAGACGACAGGGTACTCCCGGAAACGGACGTTTTCTTCCGGGAGATACCCCTCGAGGTACTCGTTGATTCCCACCCGGACACCCTTGGGCTGCGTGATGACACCAAACACGGCAGGCTTTCCGTAGGCCACGTGGACCACGTCGGCAAGCATGTCCAGGACGGCGAGGTCATGCTCCACGATGACGAGGGGACGGCGGGCAGCAGTCTCCCTGATCAGGTTTGCTGCCGCGACCCTCTGGTAGATGTCCAGGAACGGCGTGATCTCGTCGAGGAAGTAGAAGTCAGCGTCCCGCGCAAGGCAGGCAACGATTGCGACCCTCTGGAGTTCTCCCCCCGACAGGGTGGTGATGTCGTTGTCAAGGATGGAGGCAAGGCCCATCGCCTCGATGGAGGAGGAGAGAGCCCCCCGCTCGTCGGTATTCTTCAGGAGTTCCCGGGGTGTCCCGGAAAAGACGCGGGGGATGTAGTCGATGTACTGGGGCTTGACGGCGACGCGGAGCTTCTTCTGGGAGATCGTCTGGAGGTAATCGAAGAGCTCGGTCCCGGTATAGAGCCGCAGGACATCCTGCCAGTCGGCTTCCCTGTGCAGGATACCCAGGTTCGGCCGGAGCTGGCCCGAGAGGATCTTGATGGCCGTCGTCTTGCCGATCCCGTTAGGGCCAAGGATGCCGGTCACCCTCCCCTCGGCAGGGATGGGCAGGCCGTAGAGGGCAAACCCGTTCTCCCCGTACCGGTGGGTGGGGTGTTCGAGTTCCTCGGGCAGGCTGACGATGTCAATGGCCTCGAAGGGGCACTTCTTGACGCATATCCCGCATCCGACGCAGAGCTCCTCTGATATGTGAGCCTTCCCGTCTTCCCCGATGATGACGGTCTCGTCGCCGGTCCGGACACGCGGGCAGTAGATGATGCATTCGGTCCCGCATTTCCTGGGGTGACACCGATCCCTGTGGACGACTGCGATCCGCATGGAAACCTACGCCTTTTCAGACGCCCTGCGTGAGGAGGATGGTCCAGGTGATGAACCAGAGAGCAAAGGTGATGAACCCCTGGTACAGCCAGTCCTTGGCCCCCATGGACGGTGTCCCGAGGCCGAGCAGGACAAAAAGGTGCCTCTGGACCACGACTCCCGCGACCATGATGAGGAACGCAAGGATGGTGTAACTCTGCAGCCCGGTCACGTGTGTGGGATCGATGAGCAGGAAAGAGATAATACCGGTCAGGATACCGATGATGCAGGCAACGAGGGTCTTTTTGATCTTTCCGAGGTGTTCTGCCTGCTTCTCTTCCCGCGTCTTCTTCCGGGGCTTCTCGGTGACTTCTGGCGTCTCCTCTGGTTCTTCTGCGGTCTCCTGCTCTTCCTCTCCTCTCCCAACGGACCGAAGCTTCTGCTGTCTCTCCCTCTCGCGTGCTGCCTTCTCCCGCTCGAGGTTTTCCCGATACCTCTCCATGAAGGTCTTCTTCTCCGGGTTTTTGCCTTTCCTGCCAGAGGGGTTTGCACTCATCAGTACACCAGTAGTCCTATTTTTAGGTGCTTGAGCCATATCTAATTTGGTATAACCATGGCAACTCTCCAGGGAGTGAGCGGAATCGACGTGCGGGCACTCGTCGCCGAGTGGGAACGCCTCCTCCCTCTCTGGGTCTCCAAGGTCTACGAGGTAACCCCGGGGACTGTCCTCGTCAGGCTCCAGGGCAGGGACCATGCCCGGTACCAGCTCCTTGTCGAGCCTCCCCGCAGCGCCCACCTCACGACGAGACCCATCAGGGTGCCACAGATGCCCTCCGGTTTTGCCATGCTCCTGCGCAAGTACCTCTCGGGGGGGCGTGTCCTTGGTATCCGGCAGCACGGTATCCAGCGGATCATTGTCATGGACGTCGGGAAGCACGACCACCTCTATCACCTGGTCATCGAGCTCTTCGACCGGGGAAACATCATCCTGTGCGACAGGGACTGGACCATCATCCAGCCCCTCTCACGGTACCATTTCAGGGAGAGGGATATCGCTGCCGGGGCGGTCTACTGCCTCCCCCCGCCGGGGCCGGCGACAGGGACCCTCGAAGAATTTGCCCGGTTCCTCGGGGAGGAGTCCCGCGATATCGTGCGGGCCCTTGCCGTCGGTGCAATGCTTGGCGGTCCCTATGCCGAGTACCTCTGCCGGAGGGCAGGTATCCCCAAGAATCTCCCCGCCCGCGATGTCGCGGCAGCACCCCTCTTCCAGGAGGTGGAGAGGCTTCTGGAGAGGGCGGAAAAGGGGATAGAACCGCACCTGTTGCCGGAGACCTGTCTCCCGTTCCCATTGGAGGGGGAAGAAAGGCAGGGAACACCAACGGGACTTGCGTTCAACCTTGCCCTCGACCAGTTTTTCCCGCCTCCCGAGACGCGGGGGGACGGAAGTGAAGCAGCGAAGGCAAAGAAGGTATCCCGCGAAGAACGGGTCAGGGTCCAGCAGCAGCAGGCAGTAGAGAAGTTCCAGAAAAAGATTGCCCAGTGTGAACGTGCCGTCGAGGCAATCTTTTCCCACTACCCCCTCGTGACGCAGGTACTGGAGGCACTCCGGCAGGCCCGCGAGACGCACTCGTGGCAGGAGATAGAGGCATTTGTGATGGGACAAAAGGAAGGGCCTGCTGCCCGGATCGTTGCGGTCTACCCGGACCGCGGTGCAGTCGACCTGGACCTGGGGGAGAGGGTGACGCTATCCGTCGGGGAGAGTATCGAGAAGAATGCTGCCACGTACTACGAGGAGATAAAAAAATACAGGAAGAAGATAGCGGGGGCAGAGGCCGCCATGGAAAAGGCCCTGGCCCCCCGCTTTACGAGGCCATCCCGTCGGGTCGCAGGCAAGAAGAGGTGGTACAACAGGTTCCGTTGGTTTTTCACCTCGGATGGGACCCTCGTCGTCGGGGGGAGGGATGCATCCCAGAACGAGGAACTGGTCAAGAAGTACATGGAGGGAGGGGACCTTTTCGTCCACGCTGACGTGCACGGCGCATCCGTCGTCATCGTCAAGGGAAAGACCGAGCGCATGGACGAGGTCGCGACATTTGCCGCGTCGTACTCGGGGGCCTGGAAGAGCGGGCACCTTGCGGCTGACGTGTACTGCGTCCGCCCCGACCAGGTGAGCAAGACCCCCGAGGCCGGTGAATTCGTGTCCCGGGGAGCATTCATCGTCAGGGGTGAACGGACGTATTTCCGGAATGTTCCCCTTGGTGTTGCCATCGGGTTCCAGCGGGAGCCGGAATTGGTCGTGATCGGGGGTCCCCCGTCGGCAGTCCGGGCACGCACCCCCCTCTTCGTCGAGCTCGAACCGGGCAGGTTCGAGCCTAACGACGTGGCGAAGAAAGTTCTCCGGGTGCTCAGGGAGAAAGTCCCGGAAGGGGACGCAAAGGACCTCAAAAATATCCTCATTACCGAGGCGGTGGCAGCATTTGTCCCGGCCGGGGGGTCGGACATCCGGGAGGCCCCATGAAGGCGGAGATGTCCGGGCTGAAGAACTCAACGGGCGAGATACGACTCTTCCCCGAGAATGCCGATGACCTCTGGCACCTCTCCCACCTGGTCGGCCCCGGCGACCTCGTCTTTGCAACAACGTTCAGGACGGTCGATGCACCCTCAGACAAGATCCGACCCGAGAAAATGGAAAAAAGACCGGTCCGCCTTGGTATCCGCGTTGAACGGGTGGAACTCCACGAATATGCGAACCGCCTCCGGGTATCGGGCACGATCGAGCACGGGACCGACATGGGTGCCCACCATACCTTAAACGTCGAGCCCGGCTACGAGATCTCGGTGGTCAAGCCCTGGAGGACCCACGAACTGGAAAGAATCGAGCGGGCAGTGAAAGCCTCCGTCCACGGCCTCGTGCACGTCCTTGCCATCGAAGAGGGGGAGGCAACACTCTTCCGGATGCGCCAGTCCGGCCCCGAAGAAGTGACAACTCTGGTCGTAGGCAGCGGAAAAGGGAGCGATGCGAGTTCGCGGCCCGCATTCTTTGAGAAAATTGCAGAGGAACTCTCGTCCCTCCCGGGTCCCCTTGTCATCGCCGGGCCGGGTTTTGTCAAGGATGATCTCATGCAGTTCCTCGCGTCCCGGAGCCCCGGCCTGGCAGAGAGGGCGATCGTTGTCGAGACACGGCGCACCGGTGCCGGGGCCGTGCAGGAGGTGATTGGGCTTGGGGTCCTTGACCGGGTCGCAGAAGACGTGCAGCTTGGTCGGGAAGTGAGGGCCGTCGAGGAACTGGTCAGGCGGATCGCGATGGACCTGCCGGTCGCGTACGGGCAGGGGGAGGTCGAAAAGGCAATCGACTATGGGGCCGCCGAGGAAGTCCTGGTCTGCGACTCCCTCCTGCGCGTCGACGGGGTGGTCAGGATCCTCGACCGGGCCGAACACCAGAAAGCCCGCGTCATCGTCCTGTCGGAATATTTTGAACCGGGAAAACAGCTCCTGGCCCTTGGTGGTATTGCGGCCCTTCTCAGGTTCAGGGTGAGATAGGGAGCCATTTTTGGGACGTTGAAAGATCTCCCGGCGAGAGCACCGTGCTCTCCGCAGGCTGTATCTCCATTTTTGAAAAATAAGAAAAGTGGCCCGGAGTTTTTACTTCAGTCCCTTGATCTCCCAGTCCTCTCCGGGGGCTTCTGCAGGACCGGAAGCAGCAGGCCCCTTCTTCCGCCGGAGGAAGAAGAGGACGGCCGAGACTGCAGCAACCACGATGATCACAATGATAACGATCTTGATCACCAGGTCCATCGGGATTCCCGCTATCGCGGGGGCCATGGGGGTCGGGACTGTTGTCACAACTTCAGTTGCAGCAGGCTGCGGGGGCGGACTGGCGACGAAGAGGGCAAATGTGCTCGTGTGGGTGACCTTGGCACTGACTGTGCGCGCGTCGCTGTTCACCGTTGTCGGGATGTCCTCCCAGGCCCTCGTTGCCGGGTTGAACCACTTGATGGAGAGGGCCCTTCCCCCGAGGCCCTGCCACCCGTCCTCCGGGACTGTGATCGAGAGCGTGATGTACGGGTCAAAGGTTGCACCGCCGGGCTCGATCTCGTAGGCATAGCCTGCAAACGAGAACCCTGCAGCCCCGATATTGGGCACCTCACCGGTCGGCAGTCGCCTGATGCTCAACGTGACGAGGGGTGCGCCGGACGAGTCCTCCGGCCTCATCCCGTTGGGGAGGAAGAGGGACCCGATCCCGTCTTCTGCCACGATTGTCACTGACTGGGAGAGCGAGAGGCCTGAGTTCAGGGGCAGGACGCCACCGGGTCCCGGCGGGATACCGGGAGTTGCCGGGGTCGGCGTGGGAGTCGGGGTCGGCGTTGCGGTTGCACCCGATACGGCAAAGAAGCCACCGCCTCCGCCGCCACCGCCACCTCCGCCGCCGCCGCTTGCGCTGCTGCGGACGTCGATGTAGTCGATCTTCTTGAGGGTGCCGCTCACGTCCTCGTTCCAGGCGGTGAGGGTGACTGAGTATCTCCCATACATGTACCTGTGCGTGGGGTTCTGCTCGGTCGACGACGTGCCGTCACCAAAGTCCCAGAGCCAGTTGTCGGGGTACCCGATGGTCAGGTCACTGAATTTGACTACAAGTGGTTCAGTACCATACGTGGGATTCGCGGTGAAATCCACGATCATGCCCGTGCGGTTGGTCCTCAGGTTCAGCTGGGTGATCTGGCCGGAATGGTAGGGATACGTACTTGTCCATGGTCCCCCGGCCAAAACATCCTGGCATTCTGCCGGGATCCTGTCGACAAAGAACTGTATCGGAGCCCCCTCCTCGATACACCCGTATACCTGGAGTTTTGCATCGTACTTGTTGGGCCCGCCATAGAATCCCGGCGTCACAACAAAGAACGGGTTTCCGGAACCTGTCTGGACGCCCGTTACCCGGGCCTCGATCTGCGACCCTTCCGGTGCCGGCTGGTCTCCGCGGACAATCACCTCACCATAGAACTGGTGGGGAACAGATGGAATACAGCTTGTCGTCGGTGTGGGGGAGACCGTTGGAGAGACCGTGGGGGAGACTGTTGGCGAGACTGTCGGAGTGGTGGTTGGGGTCCGGGTCGGTGTCACGGTCGGCGTCACGGTCACGATTGGGCCTGGGCCCGCTGCTGTCAGGTCAAGCCGCGAAAGTCCCCCCTCTTCAAACACAGCAGTCTGCTGGGCTTTTTTCCCGCCGACATAGAACTCAATGATAATTGACTGGCCACAGGGGGAACAATAACTGGCATATTCCGATTCGGTCATGGAGACCTGGAGTTTTTGATCAAATGTCCCAGGCCCGCCGTATACGCCCTCCTGCGTTGTTATTATCCTCCCGTGGTCAATGCCACCAATTTTTGCGACGATCTCCGTGCCGACCGGGGCAGGCACTCCGCCGATGGTTACTGAACCCCAGAATGCACACGGTTTTGGGGGAGCCGCTCCGGCCACTCCCACGAAGAGGAGAAGAAACACAAAAAAGAGGACTTTGTGTCTTTTCATGATATCTCCGTTACAGGTTCCATGCTTATGAAAGTACCCATGGCGGGTTCTCGCCGTTCATGAACAGCCAGTAGCCCTTCGTGGGGTACATGAGTGCGGTGCTGTCCGGGTACACGTTTGCAATCGGTGTGTCGTACGATTGTATTAGAGCGTTCCAACCGACGACCTGTGCCCACTTCTTCCTTGGTTCGTCGTTCACCGTTGCAAGGGCAGCCTGGGCAGACCGTGCCTCCTCACCGGCAAAGCCGATCGCGTTCCATCCCGGGTAGACGTTCTTGGTCGGTGGCGTGGATGCGCCTCCTGCCTTGAAGACGAGGTTCACCTGCTTTGGTGTTGTGGAGTAGACCCATATCCCGTCGAGCGGCTTGAAGAGGTCAGTTGCAGTCATCGCATTCCAGCTCCCCGTGGAGGCGTCGTAGAGATAGATGGAGCGCCCTCCTGTGTCAACACCGGCAAAGACCGTCCCGATGGTGTTACTCCCATCGGCAAGGACTCTCGGAGTCGAGATGAAGTTCCATCCCGGGTTCAGGACGATTGTGCTGACGGGCGGCATCGTGGGAGTCGGGGTCGGTGTGACCGTGGAGGTGGGACCGGCCGTGACGGTGATGTACCCGTTCTTGGTCGTGGAGGATGTTCCCGAGACACCCGTGATGGTGAGGGTCACTGCATAGGTCCCGGGGCTCTCGTACACGTGGAGCGGGTTTTCATCGGTGGAGGTATATCCGTCGCCGAAGCGCCACTCCCAGGACGCTGGGGAACCCGTCGAGATATCCGTGAACTGGACGGAGAGTGGGGCGGGTCCGTACGTCGGTGACCCGGAGAAGTCTGCCTGCAGCGCAGTGTTGCTCTCGACCTTGAAGGTCAGGACGAGGATATTATCATCGATGTTGGGATCGTCAAACCCTCGGAGAAGGGCATTGAGTGCCTCCGTCCCGGCCAGCCTGTCAGGTCCCTCGATGACGAAGAGCTTGCTCCAGCGAACAGGTGTTGCGGTGACAACGAACTTCTTGTTGATGTCCGGGTACCAGACTTCGTCCCTCAAGACGGCAGGGTCGAAACGGAGCCACGGGCACCAGTCGGACTGGTCACAGATCTTGGTTTCAGGGATGATGTCCAGCCTGTGGTTGTACATGGGGTGCTGGACAACGACAGTATATGTCCCCGGCTCAAGGGCAAGCGTATTGACGTAGTTTGCAAGGTTTATGGTGAACTGCCCGGTGTTACAGTCCGGGAACACGGTGTCAAACACGTACTTCTGCCCGGCGACCTTGTTCTCTCCAAACACCCAGAACCCAAGGGGTACCGTGTTATACTGCTGTCCGATTGCCTCTCCCCTCATACCCGTTACTGTTCCACTAACAGTAATTGAGGGCGGTACACAGCAGACGATCTTTAACACCTTTGGACTTATTGTTCCGGTGATGGTTGGCTCGAGGAACGTGAAGGACTTCTTTGCCCATGCGGCACACGTCACGCCCACCCCGCTGCACTCGGTGCAGGGCACTCCTTCGAGGGTCGGGGCATCGTTGGGCATGCTGGTCGCATAAATCGTGTACTCGCCAAGGTCAATCTGCAGGTTTCTCGTAACCCACCGGTACTCCCAGGACCCGTCTGATCTGACCGGTACAGCCGTGAATGTCGAGGCATTTCCATTTACAACGGTCTTTGTTGCGTTCATGTCCTCCCCGGCACAGCTCTGGCAGGGACCGGTGATGAAGAGGTAGGTCGTGCGGGAATCCGTGTTTGTCCCAAAAATCCTGATGGTTTCACCAAGGTAGCCTTCGCTCGAAATTTCGCCGCATACGTCCGTGTTGATGGTCACAACACCCTTCAGCACATTCACGCATGCTTCTGCATAAGGCCTGGTGGGGTCAATCTCGCAGACGTCGTTTTTAATCCACCGCTGTGTGTGTATCTTGTACGAAGACGGGGCGGTGCACGTGCTCGTCTGCCATTCAATGGTCCGTTCGCCTTTCTCGTCAGTGTAGACAAGGGCATAGTAGTATTTCCCGCCAGCGGGGTTGTGTGGAATTATTTCATACAATTTTTTAGTGCAATAGCATCCACACCACTCGATGAGGGTATCACCGATGGTGTAGTAGTCCCCGCCATCCGTACCTCCATCCCCTGGCCGCCATTGCCCGCATCCACAATCAACACACATCGTGTACATATCACAGACACTGCCAGTAGTGTGGGGGCAGGAAGCCCGAAAGGGAGCATACTGGTCACTAAAGACGACTCCTTCCTGCCCGGGGGTAATCATGGGTGGCTGGTCACAGCAGGCACCTGACATGGGGTCACCGCAGCACCCGTTGGGACAGGCAATACAATCTTTGATCCAGATGATGTAGTAGGTATTGGGGATTCCCTTCACAGTTGTATAAAATTTATTTCCGCGGATGAGTGACGCGGGGCTGACTGTCAGGACAGGCTGTTCCTCTTCGAGTGTCACTGTCTTTATTGTCCCACTGAAGGCGAGTTTGTTCTCGTTGCATTCAATTGAGACCTGGTACTCTCCCGGGCTGTAAACAGGGAAACTTGTTACAGGGTCAATAGCATTTGTCTTCCACCCGTTATTCTTGAAATGGACAGTACCATTTCCTGATGACCAGTACCAGGGTGAAGAATTAACGGCAAGGTTTGTCAGACTCCTCTGTGTACTGGTCGGGGGTGTCGGAGACCATAATTTATTATACGTAACACCTCCCGGTCCCCTCACGACAATCTTACAGTTAAATGTTGCAGTGGGGTCACGGAGGAAGATATAATGGAGAGATGACTGGGTGAGCTCAAAGTCGAGAATATCCCCGATGAGTGCAGTGCTGTCGGTAACATCGGTGTTATAAACGACAGCACTCGGACCAAGGTCCTTGATTCTTAAGATTGCCTCGGGGGCAACGACTTTAAATGCAGGTTCTGTTGGGTTTGTCTGGCCAGGAGAATACAATCTCCACCAGAATCCTTTTCCCTCCGTACCGAGGAATGGCGAGGTCGGACCATCATCTATGTTGAAATTTGTGAGAACATACCCGGAAAGATCTATCTGCCGGTCGGGTGGGTTACTCATGCTTGATGTTGAATCCCACCATGCGATATACGAAGCACTCCCTATGGCACCGGTGACGTCAAGCCCCTCCTCTCCAAGGAGTACAGTCCCGTTTTGGGGGACCACATTCAATTGCGCCGATACCGGCATCGCGACGGTGAGGAGTGCGATACCTATTACTAACGAGAAGAGCACAGAGTGTCGAAGCTTCATTTTGCACCACCTTGATTGCATATAACAAGAGAGGTATCCCGGACGTCCACCTTGGGGATGATCCACTCTTTTATATGGTGAGGGTTAAGGTGGATTTATTTATATATTTTTCCATCGCTCCTTTTGGTGAATGACCCTCCGTGCTCACCGGGACTCCGATTCCGGGGGGAGTCCGGAGAAATCGGGAAGTCTAATTCCTATATAAATTTATCTCATTTACAAACCCGTCCCGCTTTTTTCGGGCAATCTCAAAAGTTCGTCATTTTCTCATTAAATGAAAAAATAACAGTAATATTCGATTTTTTGGGAAGGAAAACAGTCCGTGCTGGTAGTATAGGAATGGAAGATTCCGGAAAGGATGACCCAAAAGAGGGGAAAACAATTTTCCTGCGCTCTCAACGATCTGAAAAAACCTGACGGTCTCGCTACACCCCATGGGAATGGTGCCCCCTGCTCCTGCGAATGCAATACCCGGATATTTCAGCCGGGTGGAATTTTTCTGTCTTTTATAGTGGATTGAAAAGACGGAAAAAAAGGAGTCCTGGTCTATTGCGTTAACCAGCCTCACTCAGGAGGGCTGCCACCCCTCGGCCTTATCCTGAAGAGGTAGACAGCGGCACCTGCGACAACGGCGACAACAACGGCAACGATGACCAGGAAGGATCCCGGGATCTGTGGGCCTGCCGGGGTCGTGGGGATTACAGGTGTCTCTGTCGGGACTGGTGTCCCCTTCGGGGCCCAGGCGAACAGGCCATAGATACCACCATGGGTAAGGGGAGCGCTCACTGTGTGGCGAACCTGGTCCACGGTCGTCGGGAGAGGTACCCAGGTCCCGACCGCCGGGTCAAACCGCATCAGCACGAGTTCGCGGCCGGCAAGCTCACTCCACTCATCAGGCGTAAAGGAGAACGTCAGGACTGCACCCGGGTCAAAACGAGCCGTATCAGGCGTGACCCTGCAGGCATATCCCATGAACGCGGGGTCTTGGGGCAGGGGGGGCAGTTCGCCGCCGGGAACCATTGCCATCCCGATGTCGGCGAGGCGCTCGCCACCGGCACCGGTGACCTCAACACCCGTGCCGATGGTGAGGGTAACCCTGCCGTCCGATGAACCGATCGTGACCGGCTGCGTCGTCCTGTTGTCCGGGCCGAGCGGGAGGGGACCACTGCGGGTGACGGTCGGGGTGGGTGTGACTGTCGCTGACGGAGTGGGGGTCCCGGTGATCATAAAGACGCCACTACCGCCCCCTCCACCACCGCCGCCACCTCCACCGCCCCTGCGGGATGCGATGATGTAATTGGGCCTCGCGAGGGTATCTGTCGCTGTGCCGTTCGAAACGGTGAGCGTTACCGAGTACCCGCCGGGCTCATTGTAAACATGCACCGGGTTCTGCTCCGAGGAATACGTCCCGTCCCCGAACGTCCAGTTCCACGAGGTCGGGTGTCCGGTCGATGCGTCAGCAAAGATGACACTCAAGGGAATGAACCCGGAAGTCGGGGCCCCTGCAAAGTCGGCACGGAGTCCGGGAGGTGGTGGAGTAATCCCCGAGACGTTGATGTAGCCGGTCCTGACCCGGGTGTGTGTGCCATAGTCGTTGGCCACCGTCAGGGTTACCGTGTAGCGACCGGCGTAGCTGTAGACGTGGACCGGGTTCTGCAGCGTCGAGATACCACCGTCACCAAATGTCCAGGACCATACCGTGGGTCCGCCGGATGAGAGATCCTCGAAGGCAACGTTGAGAGGTGCATCGCCGGATGTGACGTTTGCGGTGAAATCAGCGACCGGCGGAAGGCCGAATGCCCGGATGAAACCGGCCTTTGTCTCGGTATCGATACCTCCCAGTCCCCTCACGCGGAGGGAGACGGTGAAGTTACCGGGACCGGTGTAGATGTGGACCGGGTTCCTCTCCGTCGAGGTCCCGCCGTCGCCAAACGACCAGACCCATTCGTAAATTGACCCGCTGGAGAGGTCAGTGAACTGGACAGGCAGCGGCACGGGCCCGGATGTCACATTGGCTGCAAACTCCGCGACAGGCGGGGGTGGGACGGCCACGACCGTGATGTAGTCCGTCCGCGTCTTTGTCGAGGGAGTCCCGTTTCCCTGCCGGACTGTCAGGAAGACGGTATATTTGCCGACAGAGGTGTATGTATGCGTTGGATTGGCCGCCGTTGAGGAGCCACCGTCACCGAATGACCATGACCACGTATCATGGGCACCGGTGGAAGTGTCCGTGAACTGGACCGTCAGGGGCACGAACCCCGCAGTGGGGTCCGCCGTGAAGTCTGCCTGGAGGGGCAGGGGAGTGGGAGTCGGTGTCGGAGTTGTCGGAGTCGGAGTCGTCGGAGTCGGAGTCGGGGTCGGAGTCGGTGTCGGTACCGGTGCCGTCACGTTGATGTACTGGACCTTCTGCCCGGTATCGGCGCCGAAAGCGTTGGTTACCGTCAGGGTGACGTTATAGAGGCCGGGAGAATTGTAGGTATGGGTTGGGTTGACCACAGTGCTGTTGGAAGACCCGTCGCCGAAATTCCATTGGCTAGTCATCGGGGGCGTCCCTGATGACATATCCGTGAACTGGACGGCGAGGGGGGCCGGCCCCTCGGTCCGGTTCGCAGTGAAGTTGGCGAGGGGTGAACTCCCGAGTGCTATTCCTGCACGGTCGAGGGCAACAATTGTGTTATTACTGTCTGACCCGAGGGCATAGAGGGAGAAATTGCCATCGAGGAGTCCCTGGAGGTCACCGTGGGGGATGGTGACCTGGCTGCTGTGGAGTGCGTACCCGGACGTCCCATAGCCCGGGGTAATATTGATCTTTGAGAAATGGGTCGAATGGGGGGGTGTTGCGTTCCCGACGGCAAAGATGGAGTAGGAGACCACTTTTTTGAAGTCATCGGGACCAAGGCCGTTCTCCCTGAGTATCGTGAGGAACGGATTCCCGGAGAGGATATGTTCGGGGCTTACCGAACCGCCAACTTCCTCGAGGGCCGTCATGTTCACCCGGACGGTGGCATCATAGGTCTCGTTGTCCTTGACAAGGAGGTAGCTGATGTTGTGCACCGGGGCCGGGTTGCCGAAGGTGAGGACGAGATCCGCCCCGGACCTCTTGTCGTAGGTGTAAGGGGCTGACTTCCCGACCAGGGAGAGGGGATTGTCACCGTCAGTAATCAGCACCGGCCAGGCGGCATAGGTGGAGGCATTTTCATCGGAAGGGGAATACCTGAAGGCAAAGAGGATGTAATCTCCCGGTGTTGGAGGTGCACCTGTTACATTCGGATCCAGACCGGATACCCATTTGGCATACGTGGGATTGAGAGTCCAGTCTGTAAAGGAAAATTCGTTGCGGACGAGTGTATATCCAAAATCAGATTCATTGTAATCGGTTGGGTGACTCCAGGAACCATACGCCCCCACTACGAGAGGATGCTGTTGGATCGCAAGAACGCCCCGCCAGTCATGCATGAGGTATGCTCTTTCTGTTGATTGGATGAGATCGGAGATATCCTTGTGACGGGTAGATGCATTGACTTTTAAGAAGAAAACATTCCCATAAGCTTCCGGGACCTGAACCCGGGTTCTTGGAAGGTATGGCCTGATAAAAAATGCATATTCTGCAAGTCCGCTCCCCGACACGTTTGTATCAATACCACCGAGTATCGTGAGGGTGTTGCCCTGCCAGCTTGCAGTATTTTTTGAAAAAATGCGGCGGATATTGCCAATATCCGGGAACGGTATCTTTTTTAGGTCAGAATTATCGCCGACCGTCGAGAAGAGCGTAACCCGCGAGACGGAGAGGTCCATGGTATCGACGACCTCCAGTGATGAAACTGTCATGTTCTTGTAGGCCTGGGTCTGGTTCAGGTCGAGCCGTGCAAAAGCAGGGGGTGCTGCACTGGTGGACTGGACAGCCAGTAACCCCAGCACGAGGACGAGGACCAGGGCACCCCCTATACCCTTGCCGTTTCTTTCCCGTCGTGTTTTGAAAGAGCACGTCCCTTCAACATGAGGTACGAGACCTCTGTCAGTGTATTGCATTCCCCTCCATCTCCTCCGTCTTTGGAACCCTCCCAAAAGGGCCCCTACACATTTATATATGGTGCTTGTACGAGGATACATTTAAATGTATGGGAAAAAAAGTCATTTTTGGACCTGAATTTCCCTTTGGAGAGGTACTAAAGGAGCGCGCTACTAACCATAGTCCAGGAGTGGATCCCCCGCGGTCTTGTCTCCCCTGTTCAACGAAAAATTCTCCTTCCCGGCAGGGAGAGGAGAGGTCTATTGTTTCATCCCTGGAAGAGCACCGGATTGATAATAACGAACCGGTAATACTACACTATGAAAAGAGAGCAGAAAAGTTCCAGAAGACTGTATCCCCTGGCAGTTATTGCCGTCCTCTTTCTTTTTCCAGGTGCCCTTGCCCTTGGCATCAGCGTTTCCCCGGACCAGATAGAGAGGGGTGACCAGGTCACGATCACCATCGCAGGACTTCCCGACAACAGCACGTTCTCCCTCCAGATTGAAGGTTCATTTGCCGTCTCACCCGGCGGGACGTTCTCGTTTGCGACAGAAGACCTTGTCATGCCTTTTGCCCTGGAAGAGGGGACCCTCTCGGCGAGACTGACGAACACAGAGACAAACATCCTTTCGGTGAGGAGAGGCGATACGGAGGTACGCAAGGTTGGATCTTCCACGAACGGTGTCTTCTCCACCAGCGATTCGGGGTCCATTCCTGCCGGGACATACGATTCTGTCTCGCTGAGTGGGACGGCGGCCCCTGATGCAACCTCCATCATCGCACGCATGGTCTTTGAAGGAAAGAAGAAGGGCCCTGCCGATTCTCAGATGACCTTCGTCGTTGAAGGAGTCACGAGCGGGCTTGTCACCGTGACAGTCCGGGTGGACGGGACAACAGCCCTGTCCCGGACAATCGTGGTAGGGACATCTCCGACGGCAACAACCGTCCCGACAACGAGCCCGCCGGGAGGAAGCGGGAGCAGCAGTGGAGGTGGTAATCCGGTTTCCGGGTCATCTCCGGTGAGTGGCACGACAGGGAGCACACCGGTGCCGACCCCCACGGTCACCCTGGTGACACCGACCCGGACTATCCGGGAAGTGACAGCGGCTCCGACTGCCGGACCAACGGGTGTCCCGGTGGAAATGACCAAGCAGGAAACAGAAAAGGCGACACCCGCGCCAACGAAGGCCCAGCTCCTCCCTGCCCTTGCGGGGATTTCCCTGGCGCTTGGAGCTATTGCCATCGCACGCCGCCGTCGCTGATCCGGCATGGACGAGAGGCCCCCCCTCTCCGCCCTCGGAGAGGTCTTCCTGGCATTCACGCCGGAAAATACCCCGGCTGACCTTGCCCTTGTTTACCTCTGGACGGTACTTTCTGCCTGCGGTATTTACCTCCCCCTCCTGAATACAAGCCCTGTACGCGTGGTCCTTGCTCTTCCGATGGTCCTTTTTGTACCCGGTTATGCCCTGATCGCGGCGCTTTTCCCGGCGAAGGGCGAGATCGACGGTCTGGAACGCGTTGCCCTCTCCTTTGGCCTCTCGATTGCGGTAGTCCCGCTCATCGGGCTCGTGCTCAACTACACCCCGTTTGGCATCCGTCTCGACCCGGTTGTCCTCTCCCTTGTCATATTCACGGTCGCAATGGCAATTATTGCGCAGGTCAGGCGGGCCCAGCTCCCCCGTGGGGAGAGGTTTTCTGTCCCGTTCCGGGCGATTTGGAGGAGCATTGCATCCGAGCTCTTTCCGCCCGCTGCCACGCGTCTTGACCGGGCCCTCTCCCTTCTTCTCATCGTTTCCATCGTCGCGGCCGTCGGAACGACTGTCTATGTCATCGTTGTCCCCAAGGAGGGGGAAAAGTTCACCGAGTTTTACATCCTCGGAAAAGAGGGAAAGGCAGCAGACTATCCGACCGAACTGGTCCTGTTTCGGCCTGAATCGGTCATCATCGGTATCGGGAACCATGAGTACAGGAACGTGACGTATTTCGTCGAGATACTCCTCCTTGACCAGCAGTTCGATCCCGTGACGAACACGAGTTCCATTCTCTCCATGGACAGGCTTTCGTCATTCTCTGTCACCCTCCCCCACAACGCGACCTACCAGGAACGTTATACGTTTGTTCCGGAGAACCCGCAGGGAAACCAGGTCAAGTTCCTGCTCTTTATGGATGGGACGCCGCCCGATACTGTCTGGGGCACGGACCGCATCAACGCGAGTTACCGGGACCTCCACCTCTGGGTCCGTGTGAAGGAAGGCTCCGGTAGATCACTGTAATCGTGTTCTTCCCCTCATCGAGGGAGACATGGGCTGCCTGCCATGGGATATTCAACCCCCGGGCCAGGATGCAGGCCACCAGGCTGCAGATACCGCAGGGGTGCATGCTGCAGCACTTGGGAGACTGCCCGGCAATGACCCTGCAACCGGCAGACAACCTGTACCCCCGGACGGACATGACGAGTGTATCCCCATCCCGCACGATCTCGACCCTGTCCGCGAGTTCGAGGGCGTCCTCGCACAGTTCCCGCACGGCAGAGATGACCTCCCTCTCCGTGGAGGGAATCGAGAGGGACAGCTCTTTTTCAGAGTAGTCGAGGAGGGCGGATGCGGCCGGGACGAAAAGGACTCCCTTCGCCCCGTCGCCAGTCACAAAGGAGAAGTCCGGCAGCGATCCAGGGAGGTCGTTTCCACCGACAGGAACAAACTCGCGGATCGGGCCATCACCACCGGGTGACGGCAGGAACCACGCATCACCCCGCACACCGAGGTCTGCACAGACGCGGCACTGGTTCACCATGCCGGGAACACCCAGGAGAGATGCAACACGCGGGTCCAGCGGCTCGGCCTGCGAGAAGCTGAACATGAAGATACCTGCAAGGAATGTCGCGAACCCGCAGAGGAAGAGGGTCGCACTGGTCAGGTCCCCCCTGTTGGTCAGGGTTGCGACGAGGATGACGGTCGCGGCTGCTCCGAGGAGGACGACCCCGGGAACGGCATAGTCACCTTTCTTTTGTCTCACCATGGGAACCCCCGGCCACGCGGGTGACGAGAAGGGATGCGATGCCCAGGATGACGAGGGCGGCAAGTCCGGCAGTGCTGGCAGTGATTGCGAGGGGGATAGCCACGTGCCTGCTGGTCATCAGGAACAGTACAAGCCCCCCGAGCAGGAGGAAAAAAAATCCCAGTGATGGAATATCCCCCGGCGTTGCCAGGTATCCCTGGGCGGCAAGGAAAAGGACAAGTACCCCTATCTCGAGGAACAGGCTGACGATTGGACCAATTTCCCAGGAAGTGAATACCAGTGGCTGAGCAAGGAAAAAAAGGGCCAGTTCATCCGGCCACGCGAGGGCGACGAGCAGGCCGCAGGCGGTACATACCATCCCGCAGGCCAGGGCAGGAACGAGCAGGGGCGACTCCCGGAGAAAAATACCTGTAATTGCAGCGTACATGCCGATGAGCCCTGCCATTGCCAGGGGGTATCTCACCCGATCACCTTCACGCCTGAATACCCCATCCCGGTAAGTCTTCCCGCGAGCGAGGCAGTCCCTGCCGTCTCCGGGATCCCAAGGTACGCTTCTATCCCCCGCCGCCTGGCCTGCAGGCCGAGCAGGACGAGATGGCTGGGATCTCCCGTTCCGGTTGTAAGGACGTGGAGGACCACGTCACTGCGCCGGGAGAGTGCCCGTGCACACTGGACCTCGAAGGGGAGGGGTTCGATAGCGGGGATAAAGCGGGAATAGATCTCACGGAGCCCGAGGGAGAACGTGTCACCCTCCCCCTCCCCTTCGATTCTCTGCCTGAAAGACTCGGCGATGGCAGGATCCAGAGTCCTGTAACACTGTATGACGCGCCGGGGAGAGTGGAATTCCCGGAGTACCTTTTCCACGCGTGCAAATGACCTCTCGTCGGGGAGGTAGGAGAGGAGGTTTGCACCTGAAATGACCATGAGGCTGCAACCACGCGGCGACCGGCACATCTCCCGCGAGACATCGAGAGCTGCGCCGATGACAGCATCACGGAGATTTTCCGGGCAGGAAACAGCACCATCCGGGAGATCCACGACGAGGAGAGGACTCTTCCCGGCAAGACCTGCATATTCCCTGATATACAGCTTCCCGTGCTTCGCAGAGAGCTTCCAGTCGATGGACCGGGTATCGTCACCCGGCAGATATTCACGGAATGACCGGATCCCGTACCCCCTGAAGACCTGCCGGGATTCGACTTCCCTCTCCCCGAAGACACCCGGCCCGGTACTGCTCCTGTACCTCCCCACCGGGTCCACGCACAGGGTGGGCCCTTTGAAATCCTTTCCCCGGAACGGGAGGGTCAGGGAGAAGAGACCGTTGCAGAGGGTGAGATCGACCCCCCAAAAGGACAGCTGCCCGCTCGAGAGGCACGAGATGGCGTAAGAAAGCTCGATTTCGTGTGTTCCGGCGGACAACAGGGGACTGTGGGGCGAGCCCTTGACGACCGGTGCACCGGGAGGAGGGATATCAGAGACCCTTGCGGAGAGACCGGGAGGAAGGGCGAGGATCACCCGTGAGGTGACGGCAACGAGGCCACCCTGCTTGAGGATGAAAGGTGCAGCTGTCCGGGATACGTGGAGGGTGGCACCCGCAACCCGGATTGACAGGGTAAACCGGGCAGCACACAGGAGGAGCAGGCCGGCCGCAGTCCCGGCCAGGAAAAGCGCAGGTAATGAATCGAACAGCCACGAGAAGAGGAAGAGCAGCAGCGATGCAAGAAAGAGCCCGGCAGAACGTGGTGTGGCCTTCACGGTTTACGGCACCTCAATGCGGTCCAGGATCTCGCCGATGATCTTTGAGGGAGTGATATCACTGATCTCGGCCTCCCGCGTGAGGATTACCCGGTGCTGCAGGACCCGTGGCGCCAGCCACTTGATGTCATCCGGAATAACGTAGGTCCTCTCCCTGAGTGCGGCCAGGGCTTTGCTGCCTCGCACCAGTGCAATCGAGGCCCGCGAGCTCGCACCGATGTGCACGTCGCTATGGTTGCGGGTCGCGACAACCAGGTCCCGGATGTAGGATAGGAGTTGTCCGTCGATGTGCACCTGGGCTACCGACCCCATCAGGGAAAGGACCATTGAAGGGTTCATGACCGGGCCCAGCTGCGAGTAAAACGCTTCCCAGTCAAGCCTTCCGGTATGTTCCCTCCGGATGATCTCAAGTTCCCCCTCGGCATCGAGGTGGGAGAGGGTCATCGAGAACATGAACCTGTCCTTCTGGGCCTCGATGAGGGGAAATGTCCCCTCGAACTCGAACGGGTTCTGGGTGGCGATCACGATGAAAGGCGGGGAAATCGGCATGGTGATCCCATCGATGGTTGCCTGCCTCTCGCTCATCGCCTCGATAAACGCACTCTGGGTCTTTGGCGCGAGCCGGTTGATCTCGTCGATGAGGAGGAAATTGGAAAAGATGGGGCCTTTTCGCAGGTAAAAGTCACGGGACTCCTGGTCGTAGATCCTCACCCCCAGGATATCTGCCGGCTGGCTGTCGACGGCACACTGGAACCGGGAAAAACCGCACCCAGTCAACCTGGCAAGCGTCTTGACCATCGATGTCTTTCCCGTGCCGGGTGTCCCTTCCATCAGGAGGTGTCCACCTGAAAGCAGCCCGATCATGCAGAGGTCAACGAGGGCCTCGTTCCCGACGATGAACGTGCCGAGCCTCTGTGTGATCTCCCTGTAGCACCGGCCAATGAGGGCAAGGTCTTCTGCCGGGAGACTCATGGCCTTTTCCTCCCGGTCAGGAGAAGGAGGGTCATTGCGAGCATGACGAGCGTGATAATACCCATTTTGATAGATGTACTGTCCTTTACCAGATTAACCACTCGGATCACAACTCCTGCCTCCGCGGTGCGGGAGATACCCTGGTCAACGATGGGGACCGGTTTGTACGAAAGGATCTTTCGGATAAATTCCTCGTTCCCCGTGCGGGGATTTGATGCAAGCATCCCGTTGATGAAGATACCGGCGTCAGAGATGACGTAGAGGGTCCCGTTCCCGATCCTCTCCACTGCAACGACAGGCAGTTTTTCAAGCACTTCCCCCCTGCCCAGTCGCCCGTCACCATCGATGTCCCTGAACGTCAGGACCGAGGTTGAAAAGACAGGGCTTCCCCCTTCGATGAAGGCAGGAGAGTTCAGGACAACCCTCGCAATCCCGGAAAAGAGGGGGTCTTCACCGGAAGGAAACGCGAGAACAGACGAGGGATGGTCCACGAGGCGGTCGAGACTGATGATGTCAGCATCCTTTATCCTGACGGTACTGCCGATTTCCCGGAGCAGACTATTGCTCCCCTCGCTCTCGGTTGCAATCACAACACAGTTGCCCCGGGAAAGGAAGTCCCGGATTTCCCCGTACACTTCCTCCGGGACATCGTCCCGCGGGGCAACAACGAGCAGGAGAGCGTCACCCTCCCATATAGGGCCGGGAAGGTCAGAAAAAATCGCACCTCCGTGCTCGTCGATCATCTCAAAGAGGCGTGATGTCCCGTTCCACTCGACATTATACCTGCTGTAGTCGGCTGTCGTGTGGGAGAGATGTGCAAGGACTGCTGCACCCCCGAGGATGCAGAAGAGGAGAGCGACGAGGACTGCACGCCTAATTGTCTTCTCCCCCCAGGAGGTGCATAGCGGCACGGAATGACTGGAAGAGGCCCATCTCCTCGTCCCCCGGGAGGGCCTCTCCCGAATACCTGAATCGTTCGTACGATCTCGTGAAACGACAGACCACATCCCCCGCCGGGAAGTTGCGGCACAGGGAACAGACCTCGCGGGGCGTGAGGGACTGGGGATAACGGACCGGCACGTACCGGGAGACTGCCCGGCGAAGCCGCATGAAAAGGTCAGGTAATTGCCATGCCTCTCCTTCCCCTGGCAGACCTCCCGTGTGATCGGTCCCTTCTTCCCCATTGGTTTTTCCTGCAGTGTCTCCTGCCTGGACGGGTGCCGGGACAGAATCTGCTGCTTCCATGGTCTTTGGTATCCCGGCAGCCGCCCGGGGGACCCTCCCCCTGCGGCGGAGGTAGAAATAGGCACCGGCTCCTGACGCACACAGGACAGCCACGAGAACGCCGGCAAGGAAGGGATCCCAGGACCCTCCGTCCCGGGCAGGAATGGCCGCACTGGCAACGGTCACCTCAAAGACGGCACTCCTCGAATAGTCCAGGGGGAAGCCCTCCCCCATGAACTCAGCACTGACCCGGTACGTGCCGGGGGAGAGCCGGGCACGGGAAGAGAAGCTGCCATCTTTCGCCGTCTCCACCGTCGCAACTTTTCTCCCGCCGGCAATGATGGTAACAGGAGCACCCCCAACGGGGATTTGCCCGGATGAGAGCCGGCCACGGAAGAGGACCTGTCCGGAGCTGATCGTGGGGGGGTCGAGGGTAAGCGAGGTCGGAGACCCTTCAACGATGAATGTCTCGATATCCGAGAACCGGGAGTCATCGCTCGTGGCAAAGACAGTATGGGACCCCCGCGGGATTCTCTCCACCTGGTAGAGGTAGGAAAACGAGTCGTCGGGGGAAGCCCTCACTGTCGTGACCTTTCGCGAGTCGATGAAGATCGAAACATCAACGGGGGTCTTGCCTGCACCCGACAAGATAGCACCGTCCATCCGGATGGTGTCCATGTAGGAGACCCGGGAAGGAGAGAGACGGAGAAAAATACCTGGTTCCGGAACGGGCAGGGTGCTCTTGTCTGAAACCTGATCCCGGGCATCTTTTCCATCACGGCTGATACTGTTGACGATCTCGCGGAAATCCGAGATACTCGAACGGTAGGCAGAGGTATCGAGATCAAATTTTTTGCCGGTACCGATGATGGCATCATCCTGTTCCACGTACTCACGGTAAAGGTCCTGGAGACGCCTCCTGAGGCTCTCACCCTCGTACGTGATACTCGTGACAGTACCAGAGTCCCCTGATTCCCGGAACCTGACCTCAAGGGTTTTCAGTTCATCCCACCTCTCCGTCCCGTTCAGGAGTTCGGAAAGGATGAGGTAGTTCTGTCGCCCTGCCCGGCGGAACTCCTCCAGTTCCCCCTCGGTCAGATCAAGCTGGATGACGACTGTATCGAGGTTCTTGACGGTCTCGCCGTACTCCCTAAGGTCACGGGCAGCAGCAGCAAAATCCTTCGTCTTTATATTCAGGACAAGCGAGCCCGGGGTGCTGATAATATCGGCGATGAAAGGGACCAGTCGGCCGGTCCGGTCACCTTTTACCTGTTCAAATGCCTCCGGGTTTGCATGGTCTTTCGCCACGGCATCAGAGAGGGGTGAGTAGAGGAGGGGGTTGCCCGCATGCAGGGCAAGTCCGTAAAGACAGATCCCTGCAAGGAGGGCACCGGTAAAAAAAAAGACGGACCTTCTCATCGGGCGAGTATCTCCATGATTTTTCTTGCAACAATAGCACCAAAGAGGAGCACTCCGGCTGCGATGATATACTTCTGCGCCCGGAGGTAGGGTGGTGTAGCAAAATGGTCTGATGCAAGTTCAACGACGATGAGGATTCCTATGAGCCAGAGGACAAAATAGACCTCGAGGTCGAGTCTCCGTGCAAGGATCATGAACCCGATGACCAGGAGGGCCCAGGCCGCAAGCATGCAGACGGCCAGGTGTTTCTTTCTCATGGATATGCTCTGTTATTGGACTGCTCCGTAAAGAGGGTATCGAAGGAATGAAAAAGAATGTTTTCCCCGGCGAGGAGAAGGTTTATCCCAGAGTACACACCACCCTCCCTCGCAGGAGGTCAGAAAATGGAAAAAAGTCCGCTTCTCATTGCACTCATGGTTCTGGTACTTGCAGCTGCCCCTGCAATGGCGATGACCTCGGACACGCTCGACATAACCGTGAGCCCGGACGGAAGGGCGGATATCGAGTTTACGTACCACCTCAACTGGATCGAGTACATCTCGGTGTATCTCCGGCTCGTAGACCCTGCGGCCGAGCTGAAGAAGGCACTGGAGTCCAACTTTGGCAAACCAGTGCAGGTGGTATCTGTTGACAGCAACAGAGTCCGTTTCTCAGTCGATACTTTTGCGACAGTGGGAACAAAAGAGGGAAAAAAGACGATTCGGACGCCGGGGCTGTCATTCGCCGAAGGAGAGAAGATCCTGAAGTCCTACTGGTTTGCACCCTTTGTCACAGCCGACCTCTCGCCATCGGTGACAAGGATACGGTTCCCTGACGGGACTACCAGGGAATTTTACGATGCCCTGGAAATACCGCCCCAGGTCATTTCGTGGTGACGGGGCGGAAGAAAAAGAAGGGTGACTGATCCCCGGACCATCCCGGAAATTTTTCCCTCTTCGCATCTGTCCCGATCTTTCCAGGGGCTTTTGCTTATCTCTCTGGAAGTCCAAGCGTAACAGGTATGGACGTCGAGGAGTTTGCACGCCGGGCACTCTCTGCAGGGCTCCCTGAGGAGGAGGCAAGGAAGCGACTGGCCGAACGCATCAGGGAGTTTAAGCCCGGTGCCCCGGATGCATACATCGATTCTTTTGCAACTGCCGTCATGAAAGAGGTGCGCAATACCACGGGCCTTTCCGGTGACCTGCTGAGCTTCCGGGGATCCGGGGTAAGCATGGGGGAGTTCGGGGTGGGTTCCCGGGGTACGGGAGACTTTTTTGCCCACCGGCAGATCGCCCGGATCATCGGGAGGACGTCTGCAGCAGTGGGGGTGGAGGAGATGGACGATGCCGGCGTCGTCACACTCCCCGGGGGGCAGGGCGGGCCTCTCTTCCAGCTCGTCTGCACAGTCGACGGCATGCACTCCCGGCTCTCTGACTTCCCCTTCCTCGCCGGGTTCCACGTGACCCGTGCCACACTCCGCGACGTCTACGTCATGGGTGCCCGCCCCCTCCTCCTCTTCTCTGATATCCACGTGGCAGACGATGGCGACGTTGCCAAGATTTTCGAATACACCGCCGGTATCTGTGCCGTGGGAGAGACGATCGGAGTCCCGCTGGTCTCGGGGTCGACCCTCCGGATAGGGGGGGACATGGTGCTCGGCTCCCGGATGACAGGATGCGTGGGGTCCGTGGGGGTGGCCGAACACCTCACCGCACGCCGTGAGGCACGGCCCGGCGATGTGATACTCATGACGGAGGGTGCAGGGGGGGGCACTATCGCAACGGCAGCCCTTTACTCGGGGTTCCCGGAGGTCGTCGAACATACCATCAACCTCCACTTCCTCCAGGCATGCGAGGCGCTCCTCGCAAGCCCGGTCCTTCGTGAGATCCACGCCATGACCGATGTCACGAACGGCGGCCTCCGCGGTGACGCCCATGAACTGGCCTCGACCGCCGGGTGCAGGGTAGTCATCGACGAGGAGAAGGTCAGGCCCCTCGTCAAGAGAGAGGTAGGGGAACTCCTTGACGAGCTCTCCATCGATTTCCTGGGAGTCTCCCTCGATTCTCTTCTGATAACGACCTCCCCCGGGGCGGCGGGCAAAATATGCAAGGTGATAGAGGGGGCAGGAGTCAGGGTACAGGAGGTTGGGCGCGTGGAAGCGGGAAGTCCGGGAGCGTTTCTCCGTTCGGGAGGAGAAATTAGCGATTTCTCGCCGCGTTTCAGGGAATCAGCCTACACGCCCGTGAAAGTCGTCGTGGACTCAACGCACCGCGACATCCGGCAGATGAAGAAGGCCGTTGAGGAGGCTGCTACCGCCGCCCTCGAGAAGAAGGAGAGGATAAAGGCGAGGTTACGGCAGGAAAAGTGAGTGGTTTTGTCTCACTGTGGCATGGCGGAAACGCTGCCCGCCCCCCCTACCTGTTTCCTGGTTTTTTCCCCCTGATCACAATATTGTAGGCGAGGGCAGGCAGGTTCTCCTCCACGAAAGGTTCTATCCTCCGGGCGAGAGAAAAGAGGGGAGGTGCAAGTCTGTGGTGCGCAAATGAGCACCTCCTGGCCTGCACGTCCACGAACCCTGCCGTTTTGAGCATCTCCTCGAGTTCTCCGGGAGTATAGTAGCGCTCCCCGAAATCCCCGACACCAACTTTCTTGATTCTCATGACCTCCCCCAGCGTATAGACTGCCGGGAGTCCTGACGTCAGGAGGTTCCTTCCCAGGGTGCAGATAGCGAGGGCGCCTCCCGGTTTGAGGACGCGATAGGCCTCACTGCACATTTTTTCAGGGAACCTGAGGTACGAGAACGCAAGCAGGCTTGACACGGCATCAAACGTGCCATCACGGAATGGCAGGACCTCTGCGGTCCCCCTGCAGAAAAGGGACCCCCTTCTCCGCATCCGGGCCCGGGTAACCATTCCCCTCGATATATCGAGACCAACGCCCCGCCCTCCCCGCTGGATGTACCTGCTCACGAAGAGGCCGGTCCCGCACCCGAGGTCAAGGAGAAACCCACCCGGCGGCAGGCATGACATGACGTGCCGCGCGATGTTATCGTAATAGGAGCGTCCCCGGCTGGCATCGTACCATGCATCGTAGATATCTGCCACCTCGTCATAGTGGCGCTGGACTTTATACAGTGGAATCTCCGATGTACCGTTCATCCCCGATTATCCTCCCCATTTTGACGACGAGGGCATTCAACTGGATAAATTCATTCTGGCTGTGTACCAGATCGGCGTCGGAATCAGCAAGAACGGACACGATCCGGGGGTCATTGAACTCTCTCTTTGCAGCTGATGCAAGGGTCCCGATGACTTCCCGGGCCGACAGCCCGTACTCGATGACAAGGTTCTCGACTCTCCTGCATGCTGCACGGGCATCCCCCCCACGGAGGGCCGAGAATACTGCGGAGGCGACCTTGTCCGTTTCGCTCTGCGAGAGGGCAGAAAGACCGGTCTCCCGGCCCGCTACTGCGATGACCTGGAGGAGCATGACAGCCTTCCGCAGGTCTCCCTGGGCTCCTGCCACGATGAGATCGATGTCATCGTCCAGGACAGCAGGTCCATTTCCCGTCTCTTTCGACCTGATCATCCGGAGGTGGGACTGAACGAGCGGGTCAGGGAGGGGAGAAAAGAAGAGGGGGAAGCACCGCGATGAGATCGCCGGGATGATCGCCGAGGGGTGGCAGGTACAGTAGATGAACCGGCACGTCCGGGACGAGCGTTCCATGATCCGGCGGAGTGCCTGCTGGGCCTCGCGGGGAAGGGAGGAGGCGCCCTCGAAAACAAGGAGCTTGAACTCTGCATCGAGCGGGCGCAGGCTTGCGTACTCCCGGATTATTCTCTTGAAATTCGAAAGAACGCTCTCTTCAGGCCTGTAGAGGTGGGCGTACTTCTCCTCCCTCTCGAGGAACTTCCTCCCCTGGGCGAAGAGGTCGGACGTGGGGACAAGGGTGAAATTTTCCTCGGTGAATTCCCCGTAAAGGGCATGGGCAAGGCATTCGATACTTGCACTCTTCCCTGTTCCCGGTGGCCCGGCCAGCATCATGTGGGGAACGGACCGTCCCCTGGCAAACTGGGAGAGGCGTTCGACCACCTTCTCCTGCCCGATTACTTCCGGAAAGGTCCGGGGCCTGTACTTTTCAATCCAGAGCATGGGACAACCTTTCCTGTATCTCTTCAAGGGCCTGGGACAGGAACCACCGGTTATCGAACGAGGCAGCGAGCCTCCCTGCCTCGTCCCGGGAGAGCGTGGTGCAGAAGTCCGTGATGTGCGGGAGTGCCCGCGTGAGTTCGTCGACGATAGTGAGGCTCGCGGTGCGGGCCGTCCGGGAGAGGGGGTTGAGGTCAATGGCGATGATGGTCTTTCCCATTGCACGGAGTGCCGCGCACCTGTCCCCATCCTCGAGTGGGACGAGCACGACATCAGCCGCGTAGATACCGTGGCGGAGGCAGAGTGCACGGTCGTGCGAGAGGGGTAAAAGCCTCTCGGCCACCCCCTCCTCGACCCTGACCCCCGCGTCGGCGAGCAGGGACCCAATCTTCCGGATGCGTTCCTCGCTCCTGTGAAAGAGGTTGACCTCGACGCGGGCCCCGGACTTTTCCTGGAGGGGTGCCAGGAGGTCGGCGGCAAGGGCAGCTGTGTTCCCATTGACGGAGATGAGGGGTCTCTCTGCAGACAAAAGGAGTGCCGCCGCAGTCTTTTCGGCCTGGAGAGCACTTATTGTTGTCTTCTCCCCGATGAGGTAGTCGAATGCCTCTCCCCTCCCGTGGGCGGTCAGTCCCTCGAGCGTCACGATACCACTCGCGGCGTACTGCGCGAGTCTCTCGCGTGCAACCAGTGACCGGTAACGCGGGTGGTCGGGAGGTATCATGCATTCACCCCGATCAGGTGTGCCCCATCCCGGGCGGGGTGCAGGAGGAAGACGTCTCCCAGGGGTGAGAGGAGTGAAGGGGCTTCTCTCCCGCAGGCAAAGATGCCGTTGCCAAGCATCGTCATGGTCGCGGGGACTCCCGCCCGATCGCAGACCTCGAGGGCCATGTGCACTTCCGGGGTGATAAGGCCGCTCTTTTCTGCAAACTGGCGGGAGAGCCGGAAGAAATCCTCCGCGTCCCGGGGGCACCTCCCCGGGAAGGCCAGGGTGACCTTTTCCATGGCGTCCGGGGATACGAGGACCCCGGGAGAGGGAAGAGGCGAGAATACGATGGCACAGAGCGGGTCGGTGAGGTCAAATGAACGCTCGATGGGAGCATCAATCCCCGGACCCTTCCGGCAGTCCCGTCCCCCTCCCAGGCACGCCGCAACATCCCCGAGGCCCGTGTGGAAGGTGATCTCGGTCTCGTGGGCGAGGCCTGCCCATCCGGAATCTGAAAGCCCGAGGTCAAAGAGGGCATCCGCGGCAATGGCAGTCGAGAGGAGAGCAGCCGCGGAAAGGCCAAAACCCGCACCGATGGGGAGGGTACAGACAGTCCTCACCCGGGCGGTGACTCCCAGGCGGGAGAGCAGGTGGGTGACGGGTGGAGATGAACCGAGAACCTCGACGGTCTTCCCGGTCCGGGGGTCTCTTCGCTCCACCGTCACCTGCGTCTCACTCGCCGGCCAGAGCGTGGCAGTAACACCCTCCTCGATCACGATCCCCGCACCAAGGCTGCCTGTCTGTGCTGGGACACTCCCGTATACCGGCCGGAAATACCCGGAGAGGTGGCCGGGGCTGAATGCAGAGGCAGAAAGGGTCATGGGAGCCAGACTCACGGGATGGGGTTCTTCTCGCCTTCTCATTTTGTCCCGGCAGGTTATTAAGTGACCCGAAGTACTTCAGGAACTGGCCCGGGTGGCGGGCTTTGAGAGGGAGAAGGTCTCGATCGCCGCTGCAAGTATCTCTGCTGCAACCTTCTCCTTGCTGCCTTGTGCCTGGCGCGATGTGCCGTCGCGGGAGATGATGGTGACCTCTGTGTGTTCTTTGCCCATCACGCCCGGCTTATTTGCAACCACCAGGCCGATAGCTCCCCCTATCAGGTCTCCTGCCCGCTCTTGCGCGTCGTGGCCAAGCTTGAAAGCGACCGTGGGTATTCCAAAATCCCCCGCGACCCGCGTGATGATCTTTGGGAGGGGCCGGAGTGTGAGCGTGACCGGTTTACCACTCGGTATCTTGCCAGGAGTGGGTTCGGGGGCAAAGTCCGAGACCGCAGCCGCAGAGATAAAGAGGTCCGGGGGGTCTTCCTGGCAGACGGTCATGACCGCGTCCATCATCTGCCCGGCGCTGGTGGCAGGGATGTTTGTCACGAGGGGGATGGACGAGCCATGGACGACAGTCACCCGTGCCCCCAGGCGGAACGCCTGCAGGGCGATGGCCTGTCCCATCAGCCCCTCCGACCGAGTCGTCAGGACGCGGACATCATCGACCTTCTCCTGGCATGGCCCGCTCGTTACCAGGACGTGGCGGCCGGCAAGTGGTTTCCCGGAAAGTTCCCGCTCGCATGCAAGGACGATCTCCTCGGACAGGGCGATCTTTGCCCTCCCCTCCTCCATCCGCGGTCCTATGATGATAACCCCCCATTCCTCCAGGGTCCTGATGCATCTCACAACGGCAGGGTGGCGGAACATGGACTCGTGCATGGCAGGTGCGACGATGAGGGGCATCCCCCGTCCGAGCGCCGTCGTGGCGAATGTCGTAACGGGGGTGTCGTCAATGCCTGATGCCATTTTACAGAGGGTATTTGCGGTTGCCGGAGCGACCAGGAGAAGGTCTGCACTCCCCCCTTCCCCGCAGAAGCGCACGTGCTCGACCATGCCGCCAATCGTGGTGATAGCCGGTGTCCCGGTGGCATAGGTCAGCGCATCGGGGTGGATGATGCGGCAGGCCGCAGGACTGATCACGGCCTGGACACGGGCACCCCTGCGCTGGAGTGCGCGTGCGAGCCGGACGGTCTCAACAGCGGCGATACTCCCACAGACGCCAAGAACAACCAGCTTCCCTTCAAGGGGAGAAAATGAACTCATTCGATGGTCACGTCCTGCACGTAGTGCCAGGTATGCGGTCCGAGCTTTTTTACCCTCCGGGCAACGGTCCGGGCACAGAGACTTCGGGCAGAGAGGACCCGTTCTATCTCACCGGTTGCATCCCCTGCCGTATGGACGTGAATGACAGAACCAGGGTGAACGTGTGCAAGGGCGTCCCCAAGGTAGCGGAGGGAATCGAAGTGCCCCATCACGATCCTGTCGTAGACCCCAAAGAGGCATGCGCGACAGTCACCGAGCTCGGGTGAGACGATGGCACGGACCCTGTTGAGTTCGATGTTCCTCTGCAGGTATTGGAATGCCAGGGGGTCTATCTCCATGGCATGGACGTGTGCACCGGCGAGGGCAAGGGGGAGGGTGAAGTACCCGATCCCGGCAAACATGTCTGCGACCTTTTCCCCGGGCTGGACCAGTGCCCGCAACCGTTCCTTCTCGACCCTGTTGCCGGCCGAGAACATGACGCGGGATGGGTCGAGCAGATACCGTATCCCGCATTCCCGGTGGATGACCTCCCCGGGGGTCCCGATCAGTACTTCAACGCGCGGTTTCCTCCTCGACCCCTCGCACGAGGGGATCCAGAGGATTGCAGTGGGTTTTTTCCATTCCCAGAGCGCCCGGATATCGTCGTCTTCCGGTCTCATCCTTCCATGGAAGATAGCAATGGAACCAAGCATCGTGTAACCCCTGCCACGGTAGGGCACCCGCCGGGGAAGGAGAGAAGAAAACGAATACCCCTCACGCACCGGGACGTAGGCAATACCGTCCCGGACAAAGGGCCGGCGCGAACGGTCGACCCATTCCTGGCCACTGACCGAGGGGAGTTGTGTGACGGGGATCTCCCGGACTCTCATCATCCTCTCATTCGAGTATCACGGGTTTATCTTTATCCAGGAACACGCGGACTGTCGTCCCGGGCGGGTAGTCTGCGCGGAGGGGAGCAGGAATTTCCCGGGTAAGGCCTGTCGCGGGATCCATCACGCCAACGAGGTCCCGGTCACGGAAGACCACGAGCCATGGCGTTGCATCGCTCCGCTTCCCCACGAGCCTTTCCACCTGGGCCTCCGGGACGAGTTTTTGAGCCCCCGAGTCCAGGTCCGTGCATCGGAAGAGCCGCCCTTCAATCCCTGTGACTTCAGCGTATCTCCCCCTGACGACCACGAGGTCACCACGGGAGTAACGGGGAAGGCGCACCGAGTACGTCACCCGATAGATCTGCTTTCCTGCCTTTTCCCCGACAAGTTTGGGGTGAGTTGTGAACCTCCCCCCCAGCGCACGGGTGACAGCCGATGCAATCTCCTGGCCGAGGCGCTGGGAACCAACGGTGATATCAACGCCGTCACGGTGCTCGTCCCACTCCGAGATGAATGCAAGCCTCTCTCCCGCGGCAACCAGGGACTCGAGAATCCCCTGGCTGATCACCCGTGTCTCCTCCACCTCGCGGGACGAGAGTCTCCTGCCCGTACCCCTCACCTGGACGATCCCCTCGTAATAACTCCCGCTGATCCGCGAGCACCGGTCACACTGTTCCTTCTTCCACTCGACCTCGATGGTGCAGGATCCTTCAACTGGCTCGGAGTAGAGAGTCCCCCGGACCGTGCAGTCAACGCGGCTCCGGTTGCTGCTCATATCATGGATGACCATCTCGACAGCAGGGTGATGGAGATCCGGGTGAAAGAGGATCGACCTGGAAACGAGTGACCGTACCACCTCCTCCCTCTCCTCTCCCCCGTCCGACCAGACCCCGGCGTCCTTCCGGGCACCGCAGGTGGGGCAGGCCGTGATCGGGATCCGCGGGGGGCAGGTAAACCAGCAGGTCGCCTTTACCCTGCATCTCCCACAGACAGCACCCTGGGGAGAGGGATTCCCGCATAAGGGGCAGATTGACTCCTGGATAGGCATGGCACCGTCACAATGGCTTTGGACCTTTCATTCCGTGTCTCTCTCTCACAAAGGATTCCCCACGGGCCGTTATATCCGCAAGACCAGGGCGTGCGGGACGTTGCCAAGCATGATGCAGGATGACCTTTCGATTAAGCCCATCTCCTGCGCGAGGGCAATTGTCCGCTCGCCCATCAGGTTTGCGTTCTCGGCCTTCCCAAGGGCTGCACGGACCTCGTCGATGCTGACGACGCGGTCTCCATAAAAAGTCTGCCGTATGTGTACCTCCACCCCGTCCCGGAAAAGGGTCGTATCCATGAGTTCACGGTCACACACCGCAACAACCTCTTCGCCCTTGGCAGAGCGGTGGATCTTCATGTACATTGCATATCTCATGGAGTTGGATCGGTATTAATACTGCAACAGGGGGTATCTTCAGAGCGTTATCTCGACACCGTAGACCCGCGACGGTGTCCCGGCATGGATCCCAAACGCGGCCTTCTCGTCTATCTGCCCCGTTTCGAGGAGCTTTCGCGTGATCCGCGGGACGGAACGCGGGCCTATCACGGCACCCGGCCGGGAGAGCTCGTCCATGTAATCACTCTCCATCATGAATTCGCGCCCTCCCCTGGCGAGGTCCCCGATCCCGGGGTGCGTTGCGATGAGGGACGGAACGAGGGGTGTTGTGGGGATCGCATAGTGTTTGACAAGGCGGTCCGGCGAAAGGCCGGCAGCCCTGGCCATTTCGAGCATGTCGGCACAGTCCCCGCTCTCGGCATGGACCTGGACCGCACACCCGATCTCGCCCGCCCGTTCAAGGGCAAAGGAGAGCACATCGCAGGAGGCCTCCCAGACCTCTGGCGATACAGGGTAGTGCGGTCGTCCGCTTTTGAGGGCAACTGCAAGCCCCTCTTCAACAAAGCGTGCGGCGAGTGCAATCCCCCCCTTCATGACTTCAACGACCCTTTCGAGGGGCATGTACTCCTGCAGCCGCGTGATCTCTGCGGGGTGAACGCCGAGAACGGGAAAGACAACGAGGCCAGCTTCAGAGACCAGTTTCGCAACGGCAAGGGTCTCCTCGAAGGCAGGACGAAAGTCCTCGCCCCTGGCAGGGACAATTCCAAACGATCCCGAGGGTTTACTGACAAGGAACATATGAGTTCCCCCGGACCGCATGAATTCCCTTGCAGCCACGAAACCCCTGCCATTCCGGGGGTCGATGTGGATGTGGTCATCCGTGATGGGCAGGGGGTTTGGTGACATTTATTCCACGATCTCCATGAGGGGATAGTCACCCTCCCGCCGCAACCGTGCCCGGCAGCACGCACCCTCGACGCGGGTGGTGATATCAACGTTCAGCATGAGGCCCGAGAGCTCCGAATACCCGAATGCGTTTGGGGACATGAGACCCCTGTCCAGCCAAACATGGATCTCCTCCACGAAAGGCTGGAGCCCGACACTCTCTTCGATAGCCCTTTCGAGGGACCCTGCAGTCCCCGGACTGACCGGCGACCCGACCCACTGGTGGTAGAGGGCACCGAGCTTTATTCCCGCTTCCAGGATGGCCCTTTCCCGCGCTGTGACCATGTTCTGTTGTATGGGCCTCCCATGGCAAAAAAGGGAATGATATCAGATGAGCTTGATGAAACCACTCTTTGGTTCCATCGCTTCGCCTTCCCGGAGGAAAAGCTCTATCTGGGCCTTGATCTCTTCCCGGGAAAATCCCTGGGGCGTGATGATGTCCATCAGCTCGGCCACGGCGACGCGATCATTCCCGGTATCCTTCTGGATCTGGCGGATTGTCTGCTTGATGGTCCTGATGAGGTCCCTCCTACCCTTGGAAATACCGCTTGATACCCTGTCAATATCGAAGGTCCCCGTCTTGGGATCGTACGCCACCTCGCGCAGGCAGGAGTCAACGATCTTGATGACGCGTTCTGCGTCATCCTTTGTGATCTCAGGGGAGAGGCGGATCCGTGCACTTGCCTCTGCAAGCCGGACAAGTGCCTCGAGTTGCCGGGCCGTGATGGGGACGGGCTTGTCAGAGCCGGTCGCTATGTCACGGAGTTTCATGTAATACGCGGATAGGGCCTCCCGTGCATCATCCGTCAGCCGGGGGAAACAGGTCCGTCGTGCGTAGGCCACGTATTTGCGGAAGAGAGAGGGGTCGATCTCCGGGGTCACTGGAGTGAGCTGCTCCTCGATGTACTTCTCGTCCACACCAGGGATCGGGTTCTTTTTGTGCTGGGCTATCGTCTCCCCGATACTGTGGGCCTTGAGGATGTGGGCAGCAATGGCGCTGTCCCGCGTGTGGTCTGGCCTGTCACTCATCTTGAAAATGAGGTCAAACCGGGAGAGGAGCGACCCTGGCATGTTGATCTGGTCATGGATCGGGGTATAATCATCAAACCTCCCCAGTTTGGGGTTTGCGGCACCGAGGAGGGCACAGCGGGACTTGAGGGTTGCCGTGATCCCCGCTTTTGCAACGGATATCGTCTGTTGTTCCATTGCCTCGTGCAGGGCTGAACGGTCCTCCTTCTGCATCTTGTCCATCTCGTCGACGGCAGCAATGCCCATGTCTGCAAGGACGAGTGCCCCTGCCTCGAGCGTCCAGCGGCCGTCCCCAAACTCGTCCTTTACTGCCGTTGCCGTGAGGCCTGCCGAGGTGGAGGACTGCCCGCTGGTATAGATCGCACGGGGAGAGAGCTTGACGACGTACCTGAGCAGCTGGCTCTTGGCAACCCCCGGGTCCCCAATCAGCAGGACGTGGATGTCCCCCCGCAGGTGACTTCCGTCAGGCATCTCTTTGCTGATACCTCCAAAGAGCTGGAGGGCGATAGCCTCCTTGACATCCTCGTTCCCGTAGATCGTCGGGGCGATGGAGTGGATGATCTTGCGGTAGACATGGGGATCGCGGGAGAGGGCAAGGATGACCCCCTCGTCCTTTTCATCGATCTGGACCTCTTCAAATTCCTTCTCGGCGATCTCGATGGAGTTACACTCAAGGTAGATGTCAAAGATGGTATTTTTCTCCCCGTGGGTGACCCGCTGGACCGATCGCAGGATCCCGTTGATGATCACGCGGTCCCCCGGTGCAACTTTGCCCGTCAGGTCATCGGTAACGTCCACGTCGAGGGTCTGGGGTTGCTCTCCACCCCGCAGGCCTTCCGGAGACTCCTGGATCCGTATTTTCTGGGAGTCAACGAAACGGGAACGGCGGGGCATCAATTCCAGTTTCTTGAAAGTACACCCCTCGGTTGCACACCCCTCCGGCTCCTTGAAGCGCCCGTATCCCTGTTCCTTTATCGTGATGTGGCCGGCGGGACACCGGAATACTGCCTGCACGATACGGGGCCTGACTTCCGTGGTCTTTCGCAGGATCCCTTCCACGCTGATGAACTTGTTGATATGGTCTGAGCGTATCTGCCGTATCCCGATCTTGCGGGGCAGGTTGAAGAACCGGACGTTGACGTCACCGGTGGGCTTTCCATCCCTCCCCTTAATGAGCTGGTGGTTCTTTATGGCTGATTTGACATCTTCGATGACCTTTCCGGGGTTTTCGAGGAGTTCATCAGCAAGCTGGAGGCCGGTTTTACCATAGCTCTCCAGCTCCCGGTAGTCGATCTCAAGGGAGCGCCGGTAGGGGTATTCCCTTGCCAGTTCTGAGAGGTGCTTCCTGTACCTGCTCTTGAGGAACTTGCTCCAGTCTGCATCGCGATCGATGACCTCGGCATCCAGCTCAGGCCCGGGGGCGGTCTCTTTTCTCTTCATTTTTTCCGCGAGAGGAGAACGAACCGGGCAACCATGGCTTCCATCTGGATGTCACTGCTGGCACCTTCCGAGAGTCGGAAATCGGTGGTGCCCAGCTGGTCGATGAGGGCGACACGGACCTCCGGGTCCATGTCCCGCTTGATGATTGCACGGTAACACTGGTTAATCAGTTCATTGGGCGCGATACCACGGTCATCGAGCAGCCTGTGCATGACGGCGACTGCACCGTCAAAGTCACCCGAGAGGGAGGTGGAGAGGAGTTCCTCTATCTCGGCGGGACGGGCTGTTGCGGTAATGGCATAGACCCTGTCGCCGGTGATCTCGGGGGAGAGGATGGCAGCGCCCTGAAGGGCGTTGATGGCTTTTCTCATGTCGCCCTGGGCGATATCAACAATGGCATTGATTGCTTCTTCCGTCAACCGGAGGTTTTCCCTGTCGGCTATCCGCAGGATCTCCTTCGTGATTGCTTCGGGGGAGAGGCTCCTGAACCTGTAGATGGCACAGCGGCTCTGGATGGGGTCGATGATCCGGGACGAGTAATTGCAGGAGAGGATGAACCGGCATGTCGATGCATAGCTCTCCATCGTCCTGCGCAGAGCTGCCTGGGCATCAGGGGTGAGAGCATCGGCCTCGTCAAGGAAGAGGATCTTGAACTGTGCCCCCCCGAGCGGGGACGTCCGTGCGAATTGCTTGATCTGGTTCCTGACAACATCAATCCCCCTCTCGTCCGACGCATTCAGTTCCCGGAAGTTCATGTGCCAGGACTCCCCGAAGAACTCCCGCGCCAGTGCAACGGCAGCCGTCGTCTTTCCGACACCTGCGCTGCCGGTAAAGAGGAGGTGGGGAAGGTTCCCGGTCCGGACGTAGGAAGAGAGCCGCTCGACGATCTGGTCCTGTCCCACGATATCGGCAAGCCTGACGGGGCGGTATTTCTCGATCCAGATCATGGTATTTTCGTCCATTAGCCAGCCCTCACCGGATGATCATCTGACAGAATTATGTCTCCAGTATATCGGTGATGCCAGGAGAAATGTGTTGTGTTCAGGTTTTTCTGGCCAATGAAATGCGCAGGGGACTGGGGGGTCGCATGCCTTCCCGGAGGAAGAATACGGACCCGGTTTCATACCAACCGCCATGACCGCCGGGCATTCAGGGATACAGAGTGAAAATTGCGATCCAATATCAAAAAAGCAGGGGAGGGGGAAAGGGGAGCCTACTCTTCAAAGAGGGCCGCCTCGGCCTGTTGTCTCCTCCAGAAATAATACCCTATACCGGCAAGCGCCAGGATGATGATAATCAGCAATATAAGCCAGTAGAGGGAAAAGCCAGTCCACAGGGGGGTTGCCGGCGGGATGGTCTGGGTGGGGCTGACGGGGATGGGCGTCTCTTCGGGGGTGATTTCGGGCGTCATGGTCACCGTGGGGGTTACATTGCCCCCTCCGCTCTCAAAGCCTCCGGACTCAACCGTGCCGACAATAGGTGTGACCGTGGGGGTCGGTGTGCTGATGGGCACTATCCAGCCCCCGCCACCGCCACCGCCCCCGCCACCGCCCCCGCCACCGGACGGGCCGAAGGTCGCGGAGATGGTGTGGTTCGAAACGACATTGGTAAACGTCCACTCCGGGAGCCCGCCCTTGCTGTCACCATCAACCATCACGTTCCTGACCGAGAAGCCGGGATTGGGAACAATGGCAAACGTGATATTGGTGCCGGCAGGGACACTGACGAGGCCGGGAGGAATGATGGCCCCCCCGTCACCGGCGATGGCATTGATGTAGTACGTAACTGAACCTTCCGGCAGGAATACTGCTGACAGTGTGTGGTTCTGGGTCACGTTGGCAAATGTGTACTCGGGCGCCGGCGCAACACCCAACCCGTCGACGAGCAGACCGGCCGTGAAGTACCCTTCATGGGGGACTATCTGGAGGGTGAGGCTCCCCCCGTAGGGGACGAGGGTGACTCCCGGGGGAATGATTGTGCCGTTGGGAGAGGATAGAGCGGTGATGCTGAATGTGGCCTGTTCGAACTCGGCATGGAGGGTATGGTTGGCGGAAATATTCGAGAGCCGGTAGCTCCGGAGTGCACCGATTCCTGTACCGTCGAGGAACAACTGCTTCACGTTATAGCCGGTACCCGGGATGACAGTGAAATCCTGGCTTGACCCGGCCGGGAGGGAGAGTGTCCCGTTCGGGATAATGGTCCCGTTTGGTCCGGCCGTTGCATTAATCGTATAGTTCACGGAGGGAATCGGTTCAAGGGTCGCATACAGGTCCACGACCTGGTCCCTGGACGGGTAGGTGGTAATGGGCTGTGTTACCGGGAAATAGCCCTCCTTTGCCACTGTAAAGGTGGTATACGGCGCTGCGGTAACGTAGACCATCACGAGCAGGGTCCCGTTCTCTATCTGGCCCTTGTAGTCCTGGTTGAAGTGAACCGTTGCCCCGTCAACATTGCAATGTACCCTGAAGTAACCCCGGTCTCCACCGATACTGCCAAAGGCGTTGATGTAGCCTGACCGGGTATATGTCGAATTACCGTACTGATTGCTGACGGAGAGGCTCACGCTGTAGACTCCGGGGATATTGTAGACATGGACGGGGTTTCGCTCATTCGAAGTTCCACCGTCCCCAAAGTTCCAGGACCAGGTATCAGGGACCCCTGTTGACCCATCCACGAACGCAACTGGCAGGGGAACAAACCCACTCGTTGTATTGGCAAGGAAATATGCCGATGGAGGCCCTGGCGGAGGCGAGGCAGATACTCGGATGTATCCCTGCTTGACCTTGCTATCGGATCCGCTCGCGTTTGTCACGGTCAGGCTGACGGTATAGTTTCCAGGTTGCTGATAGATGTGGATAGGCTCCTGTTCTGTGGAGGAGTATCCATCACCAAAGTCCCAGCTCCAGGTGAAGATGTCTGTTATGGAACAATCGCAGAACTGGACCTCCACGGGGGCATTCCCTGTAAGGGGATGGGCATAGAAGCAGGCAATGGGGGGATTTTCCGGTGGGGGGGACACGTGGACGAACTCGGGTTTGGTGGTGGAGTTGGAACCACAGTCGTTCGTCACGGTGAGTGTGACATTGTATGTCCCAGGTGATATGTAGACGTGGGTGGGTGACTGTTCGGAGGACGTGCTGTCATCACCGAAGTCCCAGAGCCATTCGGTGGGGTTACCGGTGGAGAGGTCAGTGAACGAGACGTTGAGGGGCGCCTGTCCCGACGTTGGACTTGCAGAGAAGTCAGCGACCGGTGGGACACAGGGTGGATTGACGTGGACGAACTCGGGTTTGGTGGTGGAGTTGGAACCACAGTCGTTCGTCACGGTGAGTGTGACATTGTATGTGCCAGGTGATATGTAGACGTGGGTGGGTGACTGTTCGGAGAACGATCCGCCGTCACCGAAATTCCACAGCCAATGCGTGGGGTTACCGGTGGAGAGGTCAGTGAACGAGACGTTGAGGGGCGCCTGTCCCGACGTTGGACTTGCAGAGAAGTCAGCGACCGGTGGGACACAGGGTGGATTGACGTGGACGAACTCGAGTTTGGTGGTGGAGTTGGAACCACAGTCGTTCGTCACGGTGAGGGTGACATTGTATGTGCCAGGTGAAGTGTAGACGTGGAATGGTTCCCGTTCGGAGGATGTGCTGTCATCACCGAAGTCCCAGAGCCATTCGGTGGGTTCACCGGTGGAGAGGTCTATGAACGAGACGTTGAGGGGCGCCTGTCCCGACGTTGGACTTGCAGAGAAGTCAGCGACGGGGGGCACACAGGGTGGCTCGACATGGACGAACTCGAGTTTGGTGGTGGAGTTGGAACCACAGTCGTTCGTCACGGTGAGTGTGACATTGTATGTCCCAGGTGATGTGTAGACGTGGAATGGTTCCTGTTCGGAGGACGTGCTGTCATCACCGAAGTCCCAGAGCCATTCGGTGGGGTTACCGGTGGAGAGGTCAGTGAACGAGACGTTGAGGGGAGCCAGTCCCGACGTTGGACTTGCAGAGAAGTCAGCGACCGGTGGGACACAGGGTGGATTGACGTGGATATACTCCTGTTTCGTAGTAGAGTTGGAACCACAGTCGTTCGTCACGGTGAGTGTGACATTGTATGTGCCAGGTGATATGTAGACGTGGGTGGGTGACTGTTCGGAGGACGATCCGCCGTCACCGAAATTCCACAGCCAATGCGTGGGGTTACCGGTGGAGAGGTCTATGAACGAGACGTTGAGGGGCGCCTGTCCCGACGTTGGACTTGCAGAGAAGTCAGCGACGGGGGGCACACAGGGTGGCTCGACATGGACGAACTCGAGTTTGGTGGTGGAGTTGGAACCACAGTCGTTCGTCACGGTGAGTGTGACATTGTATGTCCCAGGTGATGTGTAGACGTGGAATGGTTCCTGTTCGGAGGACGTGCTGTCATCACCGAAGTCCCAGAGCCATTCGGTGGGGTTACCGGTGGAGAGGTCAGTGAACGAGACGTTGAGGGGAGCCAGTCCCGACGTTGGACTTGCAGAGAAGTCAGCGACCGGTGGGACACAGGGTGGCTCGACATGGACGAACTCGGGTTTGGTGGTGGAGTTGGAACCACAGTCGTTCGTCACGGTGAGTGTGACATTGTAGGTTCCTGGTGTTGAGTAGACGTTGAAGGGTGACTGTTGAGAGGATGTGTTTCCATCTCCAAAGTCCCAATACCAGGTAGTGGGTTCACCGGTGGAGAGGTCAGTGAAGGAGACGTTGAGGGGCGCCTGACCCGACGTTGGACTTGCAGAGAAGTCAGCGACGGGGGGCACACAGGGTGGCTCGACGTGGACGAACTCGAGTTTGGTGGTGGAGTTGGAACCACAGTCGTTCGTCACGGTGAGTGTGACGTTGTATGTCCCAGGTGATATGTAGACGTGGAATGGTTCCTGTTCGGAGGACGTGCTGTCATCACCGAAGTCCCAGAGCCATTCGGTGGGGTTACCGGTGGAGAGGTCAGTGAACGAGACGTTGAGGGGAGCCAGTCCCGACGTTGGACTTGCGGAGAAGTCAGCGACCGGTGGGACACAGGGTTCGACGTGGATATACTCATGCCTGACCGTCGTGTTGTACCCGCATTCGTTTGCGACTGTAAGTGTAACTGTATATAGTCCAGTCTGGGTATAGAGGTGGACAGGATTTCTGTCAAAGGATGTGCTGCCGTCCCCAAAGTCCCATTCCCAGATGAGGGGGTCACCAGTAGAGAGGTCAGTGAAGGAGACGTTGAGGGGCGCCTGTCCCGACGTGGGAGTTGCGGAGAAGTCAGCGATGGGGGGTTGGCAGGGTGGCGGGCATGGCCCCGAGAGTAACTTTGCGATGAAGCCTCCCGAACCCTTTGCCCCGAACGCCGGAGGATAGGGGTCTGATACCGGGAAGTTGGGGGAATCTGTAAAGCCCGTAATGTATGCCCCGCCGAATCCATCCCCGGCAACTGCTGCCCCGATATCGGTCATGTTTCCGCCCAGGTAAGTACTGTAACTGGGGATCCTGTTTCCGGGGCAGAACTTGACGACAAAGGCATCGGAGGCCTTGGGATCACCGCCGCCAAAGACTCTCTGGTAGGGATCTACGAGGGGGAAATTGATAGAAGCCGTTGCACCGGTTATGTAAACCGTGTTCGTCGGGTCAGCAGAGATGCCCAGCCCCCTGTCATTGCACGAGCCGCCGAGGTAGGTTGAATACAGCAGGTCATCTCCTCCGGGAGACAGGTAACAGTAGAATGCATCCATTGCACCCCCTGAAACCGGCTGGAATGCATTTTTGACGGGAAATACACTGAGCAATGTCGACCCGGTGACATGGGCCCGCCCGGCCAGGTCAACGGCAATGCCATTTCCGGAATCTATCTGGGGGCCGCCAAGGTATGTTGAGTAGACGAATACTTCCCCCTCTCCCTTTGGGCTCACCTTCGTGACAAATGCATCGCTCCACTGGTCTCCCGCGAGCGAGGACTGGTAGGCGTTTTTCACCGGGAAATTCCTGGAGGAGGTCTCACCCGTGATGTATGCGTCTCCCAGGTAGTCGACAGCGATACCATTCCCTGCGTCCATACCGCTGCCGCCCAGGAAGAGCGAGTAAATGAGTTCTTTTCCATCACCCCGGAGGTTGAGAACGAAAGCGTCCTGGTTTCCCCCGTAGGTCGTCAGGTTTGTATGGCTCACCGATGGGAAAACCGCCGATGTTGTGTTTCCCGTGATATATGCATTCCCGAACCTGTCGAGGGCAATGCCATTCCCTGAGTCAATGCCCACGCCCCCGAGATAGGTCGAGAATTCAAGTGCGGAGCCGTCAGGGGAGAGTTTGGTCAAAAATGCATCCGAATTTCCGGCCAGGAAATCCTGGAGGGCGCCGGTCAGGGGGAAATCAGGAGAATCTGTCTCTCCCGTGACAAAGACCGAGCCATTCCTGTCGACGCTGATCCCCTTTCCCGTATCATTCCCCATTCCTCCCAGGTACGTCACGTACAGGGGTGTTGTCCCGTCAGGGTCAATTTTGGCAACCACGACGTCTGTTTCGGCACCCATGGTCCCGTAGGAATCATCATAGGGAGTGTATGGTGCCGGGAACGTGGACCCTGTGACATAGGCGTTGTGGTCACTGTCAACGGCAATTGCCCTGCCGTAGGCAATACCAATCCCCTTGAGGTAAATCCCGTATTGAAGGGTCGGGTCGATCACAAGGGGGTATGCAGGGTCATAGTCTCCGACCGAGAAGCCGACGGTTTCATCGCCAATCAAAACAAAAGATGAATCCACAGGGACCTCTCTCCCGTTGATGGTCTGGTAACAGGCCGGTGCGTCCTCGACAAGTTCCCCTGCCGGGGTATGGATATGCAGTGCACCGTTTTCATCGATCGTGAGCTTTTCTGCACCCCAGTATTTCATGAGAATGGTATCCGGCTTTGTTCCGGGTTCCAGGGAAAAGACACTCTTGAGTCCCCCCGGGCCTCCCGTGTAGGTGAGGCAAACACCAGGGTAAAGTCCCCTGTAGGATATTGAACGAAACGTGGGGACATTCCTGTGCCACGAAGAGGGATCCCGTCCGGATATGAAACTGACATGGCATTCCAGGGGTTCACGCCCACTGATCTCCGTTTTCCGATCAGCCCCCACGAAAGTATATCCCACCCGTGTCGTCTCGAACGTCTCACCGTTCAGGGTGACAAGTTTCATGGTGACGCCGTCGGGAGAGAAAAAGAGTGAGCCCGTATCCGCAATGATCATGAACCCGACATGGTCTGGGCCCTGGCCGACATTTTCAACAAACCGGAGGGGTATGACCTCCAGGTCTCCCCGTACCTCTGTACAACCCCCTTCCCCACCGGGAAGAACGGGGGTGCTCCCGGTCACCGGTAGCAGGGACTGAGCCCCGGGGCGTTCGCCAGGAATGGAGAAGGCCGAGGCGGAGGCACCGGTACCAAGGAGCAGGACAAGTATAACTAACCACGTGAGCCTTTTCGTCCTCATAAAAACCCTGTATAGTCAACTGGAGTAAGTCACCCTATATAAAACTATTGCGAAATATGAAAGATCCTGACGTAATTTTTTGATTGGACTGCAATAGATACAGGAGGGTTGGGCGGATTGTCCGGGCGTGCCCTGGCCCTTCCCGGGCAGGGTAATTCCCCCAGGAATACGGATAAGAGTGTTCCCGTCATATACAGTGGTAGGGAAAACCCAAAGAGACCAAAAAAAATAGTTATTGCTGTTTCCGCACCGACCATGACATTCCAGAGAGTTTTTGCCGCGGAGCTGAATATCACAAAGGCACAGCTGACCACAGGGAAGAAGGGAGAGAAACCCCTCCTCACTCCGGGTGGCGCCCTCCTCTCGCGGGTCTTCTGTGCAGGAGCACTCATCGAACGTCACGGGTGCGGTGATGAGACTGCATATGCCAGGTTGGCAGATCCCACGGGGGCCTTCTCCCTTCAGGCAGACCGACAGTCAATGGATGGAAAAACCATCCTCTGTGGACTGGAAATTCCCTGTTTCGTGACAGTAACCGGGAGACCGTTCCTCATCGGGTCAGGTGATTCGTCGCGTTGCATCATCAGGATCGAGGACATTCGGGCCGTCGACAGGTACGTAAGGGACGTGTGGGTTCTCCACACGGCGGGTCTTACCCTCAAAAGGCTTGCCGCGTTGGACACTGAACTTGGGACCGGAAACGGTGACCCCCGGATCGATGCCCTCCGGAGATGCTATAACCTTGATGGGGCACTCTTAAGGGAGATAGCAGGCCGGATCGCCGAGGCGGTCAGGTCAGTCCAGGTGAAACAGGTCTCCGTGCCGGTGCAGGCCAATCCCGCATCGGTCGTCCTTGGGATAATAAGGGAACACGGGGGAAAGGCAGGGATATCCCTCGACGAGATCACGAGGAGGGCGGTGGCCCATGGCCTCTCCCCGGACGAGGTAAAATCTGCCGTCGAGGTACTTTGCCGGGAAGATGAATGTTACCAGCCAGGAAGGGGTATTTACAAGGCCCTATGAAACTTGAATTCATTGCCGATGGACCGGCGCTCCTCGTGAATCATTCCCAAAAGGTCCTTGTTGCGGCTGACCTTCACCTGGGAATAGAGCAGTTTCTCTCCGGCCGCGGCGTCCATATCAGGAGTCACAGCAGGGAGAGAATTGACCGTCTCACTCGCTGCATCAGCGCGGTTAAACCAGACATGCTTGTTCTCCTCGGTGATGTGAAACACAGCGTGCCCTTCCTGAGCCGGCAGGAACAAAAAGAAATTCCCGGGTTCCTTGAAGAGCTCAGGGCACTCGTCCCCCTGGTTGTCCTTCCGGGGAACCATGACCCCGGCCTTGAGGAATTCCTCTGCCCCGGCGAGGTACTTCCCCGCGAAGGGGCAATCATTGACGGCATCGGCTATATCCATGGCCATACCTATCCGCACCCCGACCTCCAGGGGCACCTGATCGTCTCGGGCCACCACCATATCCTCGTTACCGTCTGCGATGAAGTCGGATGCTCTCTCCGGTCAGCGGGATACCTCCTTGCACGTGGTCGGGATTCCTGCCTGCAGTTCCCCCCCGCAGGGGGGGATGACGGAGCGGGGACCCGTGTCCTCTTCATGCCTGCATTCAACGAACTTGCCGGTTACGATGTCGTCCGGATCGCGAGAGATCCCATAAGCCCCCTTTCCCGCTGCATTGACACGTCCACCTCGGAGGTTTTCCTGGCGGACGGGACGTTTATTGGTCCTCTCTCGTCCCTGGAGGAGAATGGAGCTGATACAAACTCTCGATAAGCGGGTCCAGGATGCCATCCGCGCCCGGGGCTTCTCCCGCCTCTCTGCGATCCAGGAGGCTGCCATTCCCCTTGTCAGGGAAGGCAGAAACCTGCTGCTCATTGCACCGACAGGGACTGGAAAGACAGAGAGCGCCATGATACCTGTCTTTGATGCGATGCTTTCCGGGAAGGGCCAGGGGATCTCTACCCTCTACATCACGCCACTGCGTGCCCTCAACAGGGACATGCTCTCCCGCCTCTCCTGGTGGTGCCGTGAACTGGGTTTTTCCGTGGGGGTCCGGCACGGGGATACGTCCCAGACGGAGAGGAGGAGACAGGCACTTTCACCCCCCGACCTCCTGATCACGACCCCCGAGACACTGCAGGCCATCCTCATGGGAAAGGTGATTCGCAAGCACCTCGCGGGGGTGAAGTACGTCGTCGTGGATGAGATCCATGAACTGGCCGGGAGCAAGAGGGGAGCGCAGCTTGCGGTTGCCCTCGAGCGGATCCGGGAATATTCGGGAGAGTTCCAGAGGATCGGACTCTCTGCAACGGTCGGAAACCCGGAGGATGTCGGGCGGTTCCTCTGCGGCACGAGGGAATTCTCCATCGTGTCCGTGCCGGTGGCAGAGAGCCTTGACATATCCGTGGAGTTTGCCGGTGAATCCTTTGAATCCCAGTGCGAATGGGTATCCCGGGCAATCAATACGCATTCTTCCACCCTCGTCTTTGTCAACACACGCGTCACCGCGGAAGCCCTAGGGCATGTCCTCTACCCGAGGGGCGACGTGGAGGTGCACCACGGGTCCCTTTCCAAGGAAGTCAGGATAGATGCAGAGGAGAGGTTCAAAAAGGGGGAGGTCCGGTGTCTGATTGCCACTTCGTCGATGGAACTGGGGATTGATATCGGCCGGATAGAACACGTGGTTCAGTTTGGGTCACCCCGCGAGGTCATGAGGCTCGTGCAGCGGGTCGGCAGGGCCGGTCACCAGATGGACATGCCCTCACGGGGAACCGTGCTTGCGACAGGTTTTGATGACCTCCTCGAGTCGCTCGTGATAGCGGGCAGGGCACGCAGGGGGCAGATCGAGGAGGTGACCGTGCACCTGAAAGCCGCCGATGTCCTTGCAAACCAGATTGCGGCACTTGCGGTGGAATACAGGGAGATTGAAAAGTCACGCATCATGGAGATCGTCTGCAGGAGTTACCCCTTTTCCGGTGCAGAGGACCTCATCGATGCCGTCTGTGCCCAGATGGCCGAGCATCGACTGGTCAGGGTGGAGGGGGGACTGGTCCGGTCAGCGCAGCGGTCCCGCCGGTACCTCTCGTCTAACCTCTCCATGATACCAGACGAGCGGAAAGTGACGGTTTTTGACATGGTTTCCCGGAGGACTGTGGGCACCCTGGACGAGTCTTTCGTCGCGGGTTTCCTCCACACGGGAATCGTCTTTGTCACCAAGGGGCAGTTATGGAGGGTCCTTGATATCGAGGGGGGGAGGGTGACCGTGGAACCTGCACGAAAAATGAGGGGAGAGATCCCCTCGTGGGAAGGGGAGCAGATCCCGGTCCCGTTTTCGATTGCACGGGAAGTGGCCCTGCTCCGGAGGACGCGGGACTTTTCGTCGTACAAGGCAGCACCTGATGCCACGGCGTTTGCCTGCGGGGTGCTCCAGGAGATGGAGAAAAACCGGACACCGATCCCGGAGGACACGCTTATCACTCTCGAAAATGTCCCTGATGGCGTCGTGTGCAATGTCTGTGCCGGTCACAAGGCAAATGAAGCCCTTGCCCGTGTGCTGTCAATCCTCCTTTCCGCCCGGTTTGGCACGACGGTGGGGATCGAGATAGATGCCTACCGCATTTTTCTCCGGCTCCCCGCGGCCGTCAGGGCGGCAGATGTAAAGGAGACTCTCGCCTCACTGGACCCCCACCACCTGGAAGGAATTCTCCAGATGGCAATGAAGAGGACTGCACTCTTCAAGTGGAAGATGGTCCAGGTGGCAAAAAAGTTCGGGGCCATTGACCCTGATGCCGATTACGAGAAGATATCGGTCTCCCGCCTGATCGATACCTTCGATGGGACCGTCGTCCAGAAAGAAGCATACAGGGAGCTCTTCTCGGTATACATGGACGTTCCCGCCGCAGCGCGGGTCGTAACCCTCATCCGGGAGGGAAAAATCAGGGTCGCCATTTCACCCCCCAGCCTCATCGGTTCTGCAGGGCTCTTTTCCTCCCGCGACATGATCCCGCCCCCCGCGGCTGACCAGGCGGTTATTGCGACTCTCCGGCGCCGGATCGACCGGCAGGAGGTTATCCTGGCGTGCATGAACTGCAAGGAGTGGAAGTCGCGGACGGTTGTCAACCGCGTCCCGGACCCGCCCCAATGCCCACGGTGCAATGCGCGCCTCGTGGCCGTCCTCAAACCATGGGAAGAGCCACTGATAGCCGCGGCCTCTAAAAGGGAAAAGAGCGCCGAGGACCGGGCCACTGAAGTCCGTCTCCTGAGGAATGCAAACCTTGTCCTCTCGAGTGGAAAGAAGGCTGTCATCGCCCTGTCTGCCCGGGGGGTCGGGCCGGAGAATGCCTCGCGTATACTCTCCACACTCGCCGATGGAGACTCTTTCTACAGGGAGATCATCAGGGCAGAGCGCAATTACATCAGGACACGTAAGTTCTGGTGAAATCAGGAGACCATCCCGATGGTCTGTTCCAGCAGGTCAGCACCCCGCCGGATCTCATCGAGGTTCTTTCCGCCGGTGAGGATTATTTTTCCGGAAGAAAAGAGGAGTGCGACCATTTTGGGGTCTTTCAGGCGATAGACAAGGCCTGGGAATTGTTCCGGCTCGTACTCTATGTTTTCCATGTTCAGGGTGATGATGAGCTTGGCAAGGTTGATAGTCCTACCCGCATCGGTGGAACAGACGATGTTGGTGATGGTCACAACCGGATGGGCGTATACCCTGACACCCGCGCCTTTCATTGCGCTGACAACCTGAGAAATTGCCTCATCCAATTCTTTCTTGTCACGGAGTCCCGTCAGGACGATCTTGCCCGAGGAAAATACGAGGCAGACCGCTTTAGGTCTTTCGAGCCGGAATACCGCACCAGGGAACTTCTTCCTGTTCGGCATGCAGTTCTCTATCCGGGATGAGACCTCTGCGAGATCGATGGAATCAGCAATGGACCCTGAAGCAACGATATTTTCAATCTTCAGTGAACGGTTTTCCGTCCCAGGCATCGTGAAAGTACATGCCCCTTGTCCACGATAAGGGTAATCGAATGCCTTTATCTTTCGACCCGGGCTGGTTTCCCAGAATAAATGGACAGGTTAAAATCGATTGAACGAGACCTGATATGGATATCATGGAGGACGTTTTGGCCTTTTCGGAAAATTACGAGGATATGTGCAGGAATTTCGAGATCCCTGTCCCGAAATACTACAACTTCGGTTTTGATGTCATTGACTCCTGGGCACAGAAGGACCGGAACAAACTTGCCATGATCTGGGTCAACCAGGAGGGATGCGAGAAGAAATTCTCATTCCGGGACCTGAAGAATCTCTCGAACCAGGCGGCAAACATCCTGATCAAGTATGGTATCCAGAAAGGTGACCGCGTCCTCCTGATCCTCCCGAGGATACCGGAATGGTGGGTATTCATGATCGCCCTGATCAAGCTGGGTGCCGTTGTCTGTCCCTGCCCGACCATGCTCACCCCAAAGGACATCCGGTACCGCCTGAACGCCGGGAAGTTCAAGATGGTCATCACGATCGGGGAGCACGCGGAGAAAGTCAACGAGGTGGCCGATGACTGCCCTGCCCTTACATGCCGGTTCCTTGTCGATAAGGAGCTCCCCGGCTGGATAAGCTATCCCCTCGAACTCCATTACCCCGCCCCCGTGTCCCACCATTCGGTCAGCATGCCGGTCGAGAAAAAGACCCTCTCCTCCGATCCGATGCTGATTTACTTCACCTCGGGGACGACCGGCGAGCCAAAAATGGTGCTCCATACCCACAGCTATCCCCTCGGTCACCTGGTTACCGCCGGACTCTGGCAGGACCTCTCTCCCAACGACGTGCATTTCACCTACTCTGATACGGGGTGGGCAAAGTGTGCCTGGGGAAAGATATTCGGCCAATGGATCCTGGGGGCCTGCCTCTTTATCTACGATGTGAGGGGCAAGTTCAAGGCAACAGAACTCCTGCCGCTCATGGAGAAGTACGAGATCACGACATTCTGCGTTCCTCCCACCATTTACCGCATGCTGATCCTTGCGGACCTGGAGAAGTTTGACCTGCGGGAACTCCGCCGGTGCGTGAGTGCCGGTGAACCACTCAACCCCGAGGTCGTGCGGGTATGGCAGGAAGGAACGGGTCTCCCGATCGCCGAGGGGTACGGCCAGACCGAGACGGTCTGCTGTATTGGCACATTCAGGGGCATGAAGGTGAAGCCGGGGTCCATGGGACGTCCTGCTCCCGGGTGGCAGATTGAACTCCATGACGATGAGGGAAAGCCGGCCCCTGCCGGAGAGGTGGGGAGGATTGCAATCAGGCTTGACCCCCGTCCCGTGGGGCTGTTCGTCGGGTACCTGGATAACGACCAGGCAAATGCCGAATCTTTCGTGAATGGTTTTTATTATACCGGGGACAAGGCGTGGATGGACGAAGAGGGGTATTTCTGGTTCGTGGGGAGGGACGATGATATCATAAAGAGTTCGGGGTACCGGATCGGGCCTTTCGAGGTCGAATCAGCCCTCCTCGAGCACCCGGCAGTGGCGGAATCGGCCGTCGTGGGGTCGCCTGACCTCATCCGCGGGACGATCGTCAAGGCATTCATCGTCCTCAAACCAGGGTTTGAACCTTCCGAACGGCTTGTAAAGGATATCCAGACATTTGTCCGGAAAAATACAGCACCCTACAAGTACCCGCGGGCCATCGAATTTGTCAGTGAACTTCCAAAAACGCTCTCCGGCAAGATAAAACGAAACGAACTCCGGAGGATGGAGATGGAAAAGTTCAATAATTCCCGCTGAACCCTCCCTTTTTCACCCCCCACCCTCTTTTTTCTGGCTCTTCGCTTTTTTGAGTGGGTGGACGAGAACTGAAGTGGGGGCTGCCTCGCCCCCACCCCCCCACATGGGGATAGACCCGCCGCCCCCAAAACGGCGCCCCGGCGGCGGTTTCACCATTCATTTCGCGTTAAGTCGATTTTTTTTGGATTAACCAGCTCAATCCAACAAGAGGCTATAACCCATTCATACAACTTACCCACCTGAAGTGAGGAAGAGGGTTTTATCTCTCCTCTTTTGCCTGCCCGGATTGTCGTTTTCTGGCGGTAAGAGGGGGAGTATTTTCGCGGGGGTGTCAGGATTTACTGCACTTTTCCATTGATTTGGGGAAAAATGGACACCTTAATGTCGTATCTGTGATAATGTACCGGTTCATATGGCGGCCATGTCGCACAACATGCACAACTACCAGGAGGTCTATGACCACTTCTCCCTCGCTGTTCCCGAGTACTATAACTTTGGCTTTGACGTCATTGACAGGCTTGCCGGAGAGGATCGGAACCGCCTGGCGATGGTCTGGGTCAACCAGGAGGGATGCGAGAGAACATTCACCTTCCGGCAGTTGATGAACCTCTCGAACTCGGCGGCGAACATGCTCCTCAAGTATGGGATCAAGAAGGGTGACCGCGTCGTCATCATGCTCCCGCGGGTCCCGGAATGGTGGATTTTTGCACTGGCCTGCATCAAGCTCGGGGCAGTCTTCTGCCCCTGCCCGACGATGCTCACCCAGAAGGACCTGAAATATCGGATCAACGCGGCAAAGATCCGCATGGTTATCACCGACCGGGAGAATGCACCAAAGGTCGAGGAGATTTGCAGTGCATGCCCGACGCTCCACTCCCGGCTTGTCACCGATGCCGAACTGCCGGGGTGGATCAGCTACACCGTCGAACAGGAATACCCGGCCCCGGTCTCACGGAGACTCGTGGCGATGAGTGGCATGGAAAAGACACGGTCAACTGACCCCCTGGTTATCTACTTTACATCCGGAACAACGGGTGAGCCAAAGATGGTCCTGCACACCCACGCTCTCCCCCTTGGACATATCACGACAGGCCGGTTCTGGCTCGACCTCACCAAAAACGATCTCCACTTCACCCTCGCGGACACGGGCTGGGCCAAGTCGTCCTGGGGGAAGTTTTTCGGTCCCTGGATCCAGGGCGCCTGCATTCTCGTGTACGATATCAGGGGCAAGTTCAAGGCAACAGAGCTCCTGCCCATCCTCGAGAAGTACGAGGTGACCGTTTTCTGTGCCCCGCCAACGGTGTACCGGATGCTTATCCTCGCCGATCTCAAGAAATACGACCTCAAGGAACTGCGCCACTGCGTGAGTGCGGGAGAGCCCCTAAACCCCGAGGTCATCAGGGTGTGGAAGGAAGGGACCGGGCTGACCATTTACGAGGGGTATGGCCAGACGGAACTCGTCCTTGTCATCGGGACGTTCCCCTGCATGGAAGCAAAGCCGGGTTCCATGGGTCGTCCTGCCCCCGGCTGGCACATCGAGCTGCACGACGAGGAGGGAAAACCCGTCTCCCCGGGAGAAGTGGGGAGGATCGCCATACGGGTCAAACCCCGGCCCGTCGGGCTCTTTGAGGGATACCTGTACGACAAGGAGGCAACGGAGGCTGCGTTCGTGGGTGATTACTACTATACCGGGGACAAGGCATACCAGGATGAGGAGGGGTACTTCTGGTTCGTGGGCCGGGACGATGACGTCATCAAAAGTTCAGGATACCGCATCGGTCCCTTCGAGGTCGAGTCGGCCCTTCTCGAGCACCCTGCCGTGAAGGAGGCAGCCGTGGTCGGGTCCCCCGATGTAATCCGGGGGATGATCGTCAAGGCCTTCATTGTGTTGAAGGAGGGGTACCAGCCGACAGACCAGTTTGCAAAGGACATCCAGAAGTTCGTCAAGAGGATCACCGCCCCCTACAAGTACCCCCGGGCGATTGAATTCGTCGATGACCTTCCAAAGACAATTTCAGGCAAGATCAAAAGGAATGTCCTGCGGGAAAGGGAATTGCAGGCCCATTCGCGGCAGCACGGGGACGGCGGCAAAAAAGACTGAAACGCTGCAGGGAGATTTCCATCCAGCCACATATTTATTTTCCCCGCCAACCAAGAAATAAGGGGGCGAGGGTAGCCAAGCCAGGTCAACGGCGCTAGATTCAGGGTCTAGTCTCGCAGGAGTTCTTGGGTTCAAATCCCATCCCTCGCACTTATTGATTTCCTGGTGATTGTGTACATCGTTATAGCAAGATTTTTGGGGGGCAAATGCCATCCCATCCTACCGGCAATTCAGTCGGAAAACCTGTTTTTGGCTTCGGTAAGGGGAAAAGCGAGAGGGTGGGAGGTGCATGTCCCGCTACTTCTTCCGAAGGATGGCAAGGACACCAGCAAGCGCGAAGGCACACGCAACAAGGGGGAGAGAGACCGGTGACTTCGTGGGGGCTGTCGTGGGGACTGGTTGGAGGTTCACCGTGACGTGCGGGGACTCTCCGGGATTGACCTGGACTGTTTGCTGGACATCGGTATAGCCCTTCATTTTGAAGGTCACGACGTGGAATCCCGTCGGTATGTCATCCGCGAAGAGCGGGGAAAAACCCTTGTAGACATTGTCTATATACACTTCGGCCCCCGAAGGAGTAGACTGGATGATAATACCTCCCGTCGATGATGGCTGGGAACCCGGCTTGAGCATTCCCGTCACGGTGGAGGTACTCCCTGCAGCGACCGTGACACTGGCGGTATAGTCCTGGTAGCCGCTCTTGAGGAGGGTGATTGTGTGCGTCCCGGGACTTATCCCGGTGATATCGACGGTATCGCCCGGGACTGTCATGCCCCTGTAATTCCCGTCAAGGTAGATGGCAGCCCCATCCGGGACAGAACTGACGAGGATGTCCCCTGTGGTAGGCTGGTAGACAGGGCTGAGCGAGGCTGAGAGGTATGCCTCGTTCCCGGCCGGCACATCGACGTTCTGTGTATAGTCCTGGTACCCGGCGAGTTTTAAGCGGACACTGTGCCTGCCGGCGCTCAAAGAACCCACCGTCATTGGTGTGTATCCCCTGTAAATATCGTCCACGTAGACATCTGCCCCGGAAGGGGACGAGGTGACCCGGAGCAAGCCGGTCGTCTGCAGTGGTGTAAGCGATGCGCTCACGCTGGAAACACCCCCGGCACTGACACTGACCGATGTACTGAAGGGGAGATACCCGGCCATCGAGATCTCGATGGCATGGTTACCGGGTGGGACGTACCGGAACGTCCCGGGAGTCACGAGGGTCTCGCCTCCATCGAGCCTTGCAATGGCCCCGGCAGGGGACGAGCTCACCTGGATGGTCCCGGTCTGCACGACGGGCTGGAGGTCTGCAACGATGGTGATGGTCTCTCCCGGTGCCGGGTTCCTGGTGTATGTCCTCGTCCAGGTGTTGTACCCGTATTTGCTGATGGATACCGAGTGCGACGGTTTCGCCGTCGTGGACACCTCGGTAACAACGGGAGTCTCGCCGAGGAATTTTCCGTCAAAGATCACGTCAGCCCCCGGAGGGTTGGACTCGATAGAGAAATACCCCTTCTCCCCCCCTATAGGTTCCGGGATTGGTATTATTACCGGGGGGGTCTGCTCTGGCGTCACCAGAACGCCCGGTGTATCTTCTCCCGTGACAGACCCGACCACAAGCATCAGGGTACAGAGTATGCACAGGATGAGAACGGAATATTTCAAACCATTCACCTCTTTTTTGTATTCGGAAGGTTACTTTGGTGCCTTTCCTAATTAATATTTTTGTGTTTGTGCAATATAAGGGGAAAGTCACCTTCCCCCCGAACCGCCCATGAACCGTGCTGTCGGGCATAAAATTGAATATCACGCGGTTCTGTCCGGGGAAACACGCTTTTTCGACGGGCAAATCATGGGTTGAGGGTTCCCTGGTTAAAAGGCAGGAGGGGAGATCCAGGAGACTCCCCGTTCATTTCCACGTTTTGTACGGGAAAAATTGAAGAATCTCACGCGTTATGTGGGGAGTTTTTCAGAAGAGCCAGGGAGTAGTACATTGCTAGCCGGGATTCTTGTTGTCACAATCACGACAAATCTTTAAGAGGGAGGAGATGAAACCGGTATAGGATTTATGCGCCTCCACTCCCCGTACGAGTACCTCTCGGATATCGTCATCACGAAGCCGAAAGCCATACTCTTCGTTGTCGGCATTGTCCTTTTCATCGCCCTTGTTGGGACTACCTTCATCACGATGCAGACAGGGTCAGAGACCTACCTTGACAAAACGACGGAGAGGGGAGTGCTCCTCGACAAGTACACAAAGACGTTCCAGTCTGACAGCCTGATGCTCCTCGTGGAGAGTGACGATGTCCTGGACCCCGAAGTCCTCTCCTACATGGACCGGCTTGCCCGCGAAGTCGCCTTGGAAAATTCTGTGAGCGGTGTATCCAGCATTGTTGACCTCGCCCGGACGATGAACGGCGGGAACATCCCGGGCAGCAGGGCGGAGATCGAGATGGCCAGGGAGAGACTTCCGCCCGAAGTCCTTGCGCGGTACGTCCCCTCCAACATGATGACGATCATGATCGTGACGCTGGAACCGGGCCTGTCCCAGAAAGGAAAGACAGCGGTCCTGAACAACATCGGGACACGCATTGAACTCTCCTCACCCCCCCCGGGGGTCCACGTGGTGGTCACAGGAGACCCTGCTTTCCAGCAGCAGATGGGACGGGAGATGGGCCAGTCCATGGGGACCCTCATCCTGGTAGCGATGGTCCTCATGGTGATCGCCGTGGGGGTATTTTTCTCCCATGTCAGGTTGCGTTTCCTCTCGGTCATCCTCGTCGCGAGTGGTCTCCTCCTCACGTTCGGGGTCATAGGGTTTGCAGGGATGCCAATAACCATGATCACGATCGGGGCATTCCCCGTGCTCATCGGGATCGGCATAGACTACTCGATCCAGTTCCACTCGCGTTTTGACGAGGAGGCGAGGAGATCCTCTCTCCCGGACGCCGCCAGAACGACAATCGTGAAGTCGGGTCCTGCCGTCCTCCTCGCGATGATCTCGACCTCCATGGGGTTCCTCGCCCTGCTCATCTCGCCGATCCCCATGATCAGGAGTTTTGGCCTTGTCTGCGTGATCGGTGTGGCCTGCTGTTACCTCCTTGCCCTGGTGGCAGTCCCCGCCGTGGGGCTTGTCCTCCAGTACAAGCCCAGGGCCGGGGAGAATTCATCCACCGGGGATAGGGGATCGAAACATGCCATGGAATCGTACAACGATTTCCTCGGGAAAGTTGCCGGGAAGGTCGCCCGACACCCCGTCCCCATCCTCATCCTCTGTGGGCTCGTTGCATTCATTGGTTTCCAGATGGACAATGAGATCATCATCAACACCAACGAGGACAGCTTTGTCCCCCCCGACATGCCGGCCATCGTTGACCTCAAGAAGGTGAGCCGGACGATGGGTTCCACCACGTCCCTTCCCATCTATGTCAGGGGGGACAACGTCCTCGACATCGAGGCCCTCTCGTGGATGAGGGCCTTTGAGGAGTACGAAGTCACCCACAACGACAAGGTCACCGGTGCCGCGAGCATTGCGGATTCCATCATCCAGTACAATGGCGGCACACTGCCAGGGACAAAGGAAGAGGTCGAGAGTGCGCTCCAGAAGGTCCCGGAACAGACCAGGAAAAGGTTTTTGAACGGGAATAACGAGGCGATAATCGCATTTTCAACCATTGATATGGAAAACGAGGTCGCCCTCTCCATGATCGAGGATGTGAGGCGCGACCTCTCGTGGCACCAGCCACCCCCCGGGATTACGGCAAGGGTGACCGGGATGGGAGAGATGTTTGGGAACCTCATCAACGAGATCGGGAGGGGGAAGACCCAGATGACATTCCTTGCATTCATCCTGATCTTTGTCTTCCTGCTCGGCGTGTACCGGAAGTTTGGAAAGTCGGTAACCCCTGTCATCCCCATCATGATGATTGTCGGGTGGAACGGCCTGATCATGTACGTGCTCGGGATCGACTACACGCCCCTCACGGCAACTCTCGGCTCGATGACAATCGGCGTGGCGTCCGAATATACAATCCTCATCATGGAAAGGGCCTACGAGGAGAGGGCCGCCGGCGCCGGCCTTGTCCCTGCAATCACGAAGGGGGTCCAGCAGATAGGGACCGCCATAACGGTCTCTGGCATGACAACCGTTTTTGGATTTGCCGCCCTCATCTCATCAAGTTTCAATATCATCAGCAATTTCGGGGTGGTCACCGTGATCACCGTTGGTTTCTCCCTCATCGGTGCAATCATCGTTATGCCGGCAGTCCTTGTCCTCGTCGGGAGGATCGGGAGTCCAGGCAGAGAAGGGGAAGGTCCGGGTGAATCGGACTGAAGATCCCTCATGATAGGTAAAGTATCATTTCTTCCGCGGGAAACATTCATGCAATGGTAACAGGGTCAGGTCGCTGCGACCTTGTCCTCCGTGACGTCTCTTTTCCGGACGGGAGGGTTGCCGACATCTCCGTGCGGGGAGGAAAGGTCTGCCACGTCGGGGCAGGGTACCCGTCATTCCAGGAGATCTCCTGCCGGGGAAAGACCGTCCTCCCCGGCGCAATCGACATGCACGTGCACATGAGGGGGAGGAGCCAGAAGGAGAAGGAAGACTGGGGAAGCGGGACGCGGAGTGCCCTTGCGGGGGGCGTCACAGTCGTCGTGGACCAGCCCAACACCATCCCTCCCCTCACCACACCTGCCTCTTTCAGGGAAAGGGTCCGCGAGGCCCGGGAGTCTTCCCTCTGTCACTTTGCCATCAATGCGGGGGCAGAGGAGGGGATGGATGTGGGGACGCTCTGGCGGGAAGGGCCAATCGCATTCGGCGAGATATTCACGGCACCGTCCAGTTACGGCACGGGGATCCGCCCCGGGGCCCTGGCCGGGGTCCTGCGTTCTGTCGCCCTGCTCGGGGGCCTCTGCACCATCCACGCTGAAAGTCCTGGCGAGGGAAGGGACGTTGACCTCCTGGCGCACAATGCAATCCGGTCCGCCGGGGGGGAAGCCGCAGCCGTCTCCTGGGTGAGGCAAGTGAACAGCTACCCGTGCCGGCTCCACTTCTGCCACCTGAGCTCGGCAGAGGCGGTCATGAGCGCGGGGAATGATACAGTCGAGGTGACCCCCCACCACCTCCTCCTCTCTCTCGATGATTTCTCCCCTTCCGATCCCCATGGGAAAGTAAATCCGCCGTTACGAACCGCCACCGTCCGAGAGGAGTTATGGTCGGTGTGGGAAAGGATCGATGTCCTGGCCTCTGACCATGCACCGCACACGTGCAGGGAGAAAGACCAGGCATTCCCGGATGCCCCGTCGGGCGTCCCCGGGGTTGAGACCATGATACCCCTGTGCCTTGCCGCCTGCCGGAAGAGACATATACCGGTGACCACCCTCGTGGAAAAGACGTGCTGGAACCCTGCGAGGATACTGGGGATTCCGAAAGCGGGGTATTCAACCGGTGAACGCGCGGATTTTGCCATCTATCCGCCGGGAGAGACCCCGGTCAGGGGAGACGAGCTCCACTCCCGGGCAGGGTGGTCACCGTTTGAGGGGATGCCCGCCGTCTTTCCTGACATCGTCATCATGGGAGGAGATATCGTCTACCGGGAGGGTGATTTCTTCCCCGGGAGACCGCAGTGGTTCATGGGCAGGGGATATATAGGAGAGACGCAAAGGAGAAATGGTGCCGATACAGCACGGCCATAGGTCCCCGGGGGACCGACTGGCGGATGCCTGGGGGTGAACCACGGGACAACCCGGCCGTGCGACAGGCACCGCCCGGCAATGGGTATAAACGGGAGAGGAACGGCAGCATGCCACCGATGACCCGCAGTTGTTAGTGCCGGGCGACACCATCCCCGTTCTGCCATGGATCCCTATGAAGAAGCCCTGAAAGAGAGCAGGGAAGGAACTGTTATTGCTATCGACGTCTCGTGCGGTGCACGCGAGGCGGTATTCCCTTCCGGGTATAACCCCTGGAGAAAGAGCATCTGCATGGCAGTCCGTGAGCCTCCGACAGGCGGAAAGGCAAATGCCGCGATTGTGAAGCAGCTCTCGCACTTCTTCTCCCTCCCCCCTTCCGCTGTCAGGATAGTGTCCGGGGCCTCCTCTCACCATAAGGCGGTCCTCCTTTCCGGAGTGAGCAGGGAGAATGTGATCGCCGCCCTGCGTCAGAAAGGCACTGCATAGGTCCCGGTTTTTTCCTGCCGTTTGCCTGCCATGGTGACGTCTGAAAAAATATTTTGATATATTATAAAATATAACGTATATTTGTCACATGACAGATGCAGGGTTACCAGATGGCAGACGTTGCGTGACACATCACGATTCACGGAGTGGAGTAAATGTACTCCAGCGACACAACGAAGTACCTGATTCACATTCATCTCGAGGCAGAGGGGGTGGTCGAGAAACCTGACGTAGTGGGGGCCATCTTTGGCCAGACTGAAGGTTTACTCGGCGAAGATCTCGATCTGCGCGATTTACAGAGGACGGGGCGGCTTGGGCGGATAGACGTCCAGGTCACCAGTAAGAAGGGGGAGACCCGCGGGGAGATATTCATCGCGTCGTCCCTTGACAGGGCAGAGACTGCCATCCTCGCAGCATCCTTTGAGACGATCGACCGCGTGGGGCCCTGTGCGGCAAGGGTACGCGTGGAGTCCATCGAGGATATCCGTGTGAGCAAGAGGAAGCAGGTCGTTGCCCGGGCCCGGGAACTCCTGATGGAGGCATTCGAGGAGGGGACGATTGATAGTACCGCCCTCATCGACGAGGTCCGCGAGAGCTTGAGGATAGAAAAGATTGGGACCATCGGCGATGACAGGGTTCCGGCCGGCCCAAATGTCCTCGATTCTGACGCCATCATCGTCGTCGAGGGCCGGGCCGATGTCCTGAACCTCCTCCGGTTCGGCATCAAGAACGCGGTTGCCGTCGAAGGCTCCCGGATCCCAAAGACCATCATCGATCTCTGCGAAAAAAAGACTGCCACCGCATTTTTTGACGGGGACAGGGGGGGAGACCTGATCCTGAGGGAACTTCTCCAGGTTGCCGAGATTGACTTCATTGCGTATGCACCCCGGGGAAAGAGCGTGGAAGACCTCTCCCGGAAGGAGATCACCAAGGCTCTCCGGAACAAGATACCGGCCGAGTACGTGAGAGAGGAGGTCCCCGCCGGGGAAGCGGATGAGGGTGTGGCACCTCCCCTTCCGACCACGGGTGCCTTGCTGCAGGAAAAAGGGGCAACCGAGGCAGAATCACCTCTTCCCAAACGAAAGGAGCAAAAAAAGCAGGGAGAGTCTGCCGCGCAGGGAAGCCATAGGACATTATCTGACCATCTCGCCGAAGTGAAAGGTCACCGCACGGCCCGTTTCCTCTCCCCTGACTACACCGTCGTCAGGGAAGTGGCGCTTGACGAGGTTGACCAGACCCTCGATGACCTCAACGGGAGCGCACGGGGACTCGTCATTGATGGCGAGATCAGCCAGAAGATGCTTGACAGGATGGTGGCAAAGGGGTTCGAGTACGTTGCTGCACGGGGGTACAAGGGCATAATAAAGCGGCCTCTCTCCCTGAGGCTCCTTAAAATTGCCTGATTTTTCCCCGGGTTACATATTTATTCCTCCCTTGCATACCACTATCTTGGAAGTGAGTGTATGCACAAGGAGGAACTGATCACACTGCACCAGATGCTCTACGAGATCAAGGACTACTTTGAATCAACGAACTCGGACCTGAAGTTTTCCCAATACTACTCACTGAAAATTAATCCCTCGCAATTCCACAAGAGCAAGACAGAGCATAAGTACGCCATTTTCGTTCTTGGAAACGAGCTGGCAAATGCCATGAAAGACGTGGAGTTCTCGGCCTGCGGGAGGATATCGGCCCGCATGAAGGAACTTGCGGCCAAGACTCTGAAGGAAATGGAATACATTCAGTAGAAAGGATCTCTCCTTTTAAAATCGCGTCAATAGTAATTTTAATCACTTTTTCATGAGCTCTTCCTGTTCAAGGAGGTATCCTGCCAGGAGGCGGGGAATATTGACACCCATGCAGTGCCAGTTCGGTGTCCCGTTCACTTCCAGGACGCAATAGCCACCATCCCTCCGGAGGAGGTCAACACCCCCGTAATCGACCCCGACGGCGGCAGCAGCAGCGACAGAACATTCTGCCATGGCATCGTCAATCTCGATGGGTTTTCCGATACCTCCCTGGTGAATATTGTGGGCAAGCGTATGTGAACTCCTGGAAATCGCTCCCACTGCCTCGCCATCAATGACAAAGACGCGGTAATCACTCATGTTGGGGACGTACTCCTGCAGGTAGTACGGCGGGTCTCCGAGTTCAGCAGCGGACCGGATGAGGACAATGCCGTTTCCATCGTACCCGTAGACGGGTTTTATCACGGCCTGTCCGTGCCGGGCCAGGAAGTGTTCGGCAATCTCCCGGGAAGAGGTAAAACAGGTCGTCGGCGTTGGTATCCCGTTGCGGATGAGCAGCGCACTCGTCAGGACTTTGCTCGCGCATGTAAAGATGGAGAGGGGAGAATTGATGACCCGGTTTTGCACCGAGAGGGCATTGACTGCCTCGAACTGGAATTCATCCTGGGAAAGTCCGCAGACCCAGACGAGGGACCCGGAGATTCCCGATGAAAAGGGATCGACTCTTGCCAGGTCAAGGTACGCATAACTCCCCCCGGCCCGTGTGATCTCGCGGGCAACCATGGAGGTCGAGTTGTCACCGGGTGTATCGGTCGGTTTGGGAACAATGTGGATCATGGGACACCCTGGATTTTTCACCAGGGTAATGTGTCGTGGGCCGTTAAATATCCCACCGGGATGGGGCAGGGGGGGAGTCGTCACATTCTTCTGGGGAAATCGCCAATTTTTCTCCCATGCGCTATTATCCCAACCCTGCCAGGGGACTGGATATCGCCCGTGTCAACCGTGCCATCGAGGAGGCCTTCGCGGAGCATGCCCGGGGGAACGTCCAGATGCCCCCCAAACTCTATATCACATTCGAGAAGGGGGACTTTCGGACGATGCCAGGGTATATCCCCTCGCTCGGGATTGCCGGTGTCAAGATCGTCAACGTCCATCCCCATAACCCTGAACGCGGACTACCAACGGTGATGGCCCTCACGGTCGTCCTGGATGTCCAGACCGGACTGCCCGTGGCGATTCTCAATGCCACGGACCTTACTGACCTCCGGACGGGTGCAGCGGGGGCAGTCGCTGCAAAGTACCTCGCTCCCCGGCGCACGGTAAAACTGGGGCTTGTCGGGTCAGGAAGGCAGGCCCGGGCCCAGCTCATGGCAATCCGTCGGGAACTCGACGTCAGGGAGGTGCTCGTCTGGAGCAGGAACAGGGATAAAGCAGAGAAGTTCTGCGACGAGATGGGGAGGGAGATATGCCGGGCGGAGGAGCTCGACGTGGTCTGTGACTGCGATGTCCTTGTCACAACGACACCTTCCCGGGAGCCCCTGGTCAAAGACCGGTGGATATCCGGGGGGACACACATCAATGCAATCGGTGCAGACGCCCCGGGAAAGCAGGAGCTTGAGCCTGCCATCCTCCAGAGGGCAACCGTTTATGTGGATGACCCGGCCCAGGCCATTCACTCGGGTGAGGTCAACGTGCCCATCAGGAGAGGCCTCTTTGCCCCCGGGCGTATTGCAGGGACCCTGGGAGAGGTCGTCATCGGAAGGAAGGGGCGAAAGAGCCCGGACGAGATCACCCTCTTTGACTCAACCGGCCTTGCCATCCAGGACCTGGCGATCGCTGCCATTGCCTCCGCGACTGCTGATAGTGTCGAACTCCCCTTCCCGTGACCATTGAAGGGGAACTACCCTCGCAGGGGACGGATCCCCTGCCTGCGATCAGGAGGTACCCTGCCCCACACAGCGGGGGCCGGGAACTGACCCAGGTATCACGGGGACGTCAGGTATCGAGCGGTCTGCTCCATTTCTTCCAGACAACTTCGCGGTAGACAGGACCGCTGTTGTAGGTGCAGAACGGGATGAGTGTCCCGTCCGGCGTCGCGTAATGGATGCAGCAGCGCTGGACGCGGGAGAGGTCATAATTGTACCGGTCCATGAAGTGCATGGTCCCGACAAAGAGGGCATTCCAGTGGAACTCGCGGAGCGCGTCGAAGTTGTGGAAAAGGAGGGTCTTTCCAAGGATCTTCCAGAGGTCTCTGCCCTTCTTGTGTTCAGCCTTTTTCACCGAGTGGTTCAGGTCCGAGAGCGTCTCCAGGAGGGCCCTGTATTTGGCGAGGAAACCTCCGCTGCGAAGCTTCTCCGCAGTCTCAGAGAGGGCCGAGAGGAGGTTTTCGACATCGACGATGCGGTTGACCGGGGTCATCCCGTCATCGTTGACAAAGACGTATGTTGCCGCACCGCAGTGCTGGTGCGCCGTGAAACGGATCTGGGGTTTGCCCGTGAAGGCCTCGACGAAATCGGAGAAGGGGACGACGCAGGGAACAGGGTAGAAATCGTCTTTCTTGATGATCCCGCCAGTCTGGTCCTCGATGCCCTCGAGGAGCTCAGGGATTGTTATCCTCTCGCGGGCCACGTCCTCATCGCTCGCAGCCCCGGTGAACGCTATCGGCTGGAAGTTCACACCCCGGACCGCATGGATATGGTCCGCTGCAAACCTGATGATCCCGCCAACCTCGTGATCGTTTCGTCCCTTGATGATGGTTGGTACGAGGACGACTCCCACCTTCAGTTCCTCGCAGTTCTCGATGACCTTTTGATCGGACGCGATCTTGGGATTTGTCTCCTTCGTGATTCCGTCAAAGTGGAGGTACAGGGTCGAGAGCCCGGCATCCCGCAGTTCCTGGAGGTACGCGCTATCCCTGGCCAGTTTTATCCCGTTCGTTGCCACCTGGACCTGGGGAAACCCCATCTCCTTTGCCGCAGCGATGATCCGGGGCAGGTCATCCCTCATCGTGGGCTCGCCGCCCGAGAACTGGACTGCAGGTGTCGGGACGGGTTTTTCCTCGCGGAGGAGCCGGAGCATTGCCATGACCTGGTCAAACGTTGGTTCGTAAATGTAGCCGCAGGCCCGGGCATTCGCAAAACAGAAGTCGCAGTTGAGGTTACACCTGTTCGTCAGGTCAATATTGGCAAGCAGCGTCGCAGACCTGTGGTTGGTGCATATCCCGCAGTAAGAGGGGCAGCCACCCGGGGGGGCGTCCCGGTGCGGGTTCTCGATCCCCTTCCCTATCGATTCGAACCTCTCGAACTTTTTCCACAGTTCTGCGTCAGACCAGTAAATGTCACGGAAATGACCGTGCTCAGGGCAGGTACGCTCGAGCCAGACTTTCCCCCCGTCTTCCAGGATCGTTGCATCGAGCACCGCGTTGCACCTCGGGCAGAGGCTCCTGGTCTTCTTGAGTATTGCTGGCATGACACCAATCCACCGTCAGGTTGATAATTTCTGGGATATCTTAATGCTTATAATTACGCTTTATTACAGTGACTGGAGAGCATATTATTAGTCCTGATTCCTTCATAATAGCATTGGTCGCCGCTTTATGGGTCATGCTGCCGGCCTACGTCCCCAATTCCGTGGCAGCATGCTCTGGCGGCGGTCGCCCCATCGACGGGGGGAGGAACTTTTCTGACGGCAGGAGACTTCTTGGGGACGGGAAGACGTACCGGGGTTTCATCTGTGGTGTTGCCGGTGGAATGGGTGTCGGGTTTGTCCAGGTCTGGCTCCAGGGGGTTCTGCCTCTTGGGTTTCTCCCCTCCCAGACGATCCTCTCTGTCGTCCTCCTCTCCGTCGGGGCACTGCTTGGAGACATCGCAAAGAGCTTCTTCAAGCGCAGGCTCGGGAAGGCCAGTGGAGAGAGCTGGCCGGTTGCGGACCAGTATGACTTTGTTGCAGGGTCGTTCCTGCTCCTTGCCCTCTTTGATCCCGGGTGGCTGGTGGGGGCAGTGACCCTTCCCGTCCTCTTCTGGATCCTGCTGCTGACGCCCCTTCTCCACAAGGTCGCTAACCTGATTGGGTTCTATACCGGAGTAAAAGATGTACCATGGTGACTGAGATAGTGCAAATTCTCCGCGAATGCGGTGCCGTGGAGTATGGGGACTTTGTCCTGGCCTCGGGTGAGAGGAGTACTTATTACCTGGATATCAAGAAGGTCATCACCCATCCCCATGCGTTGCAAAGAATTGCGGCTCTCATCGCAAAACGATATGACTTTGACGTTGTTGCCGGGGTGGCGGTGGGGGGAGTCCCCCTGGCGGTGGCCGTCTCGCTTGAGAGCAGGAAGCCGTTTGCAATCATCCGCAGCCAGGAAAAGGAGCATGGAAAGGCGGGAAAGATCATCGGCGACGTGGAGAGAAAAAGGGTCCTCCTCGTGGAGGATGTCACGACATCCGGGGGGTCTGTCCTCCGGGGAACAAATGCCCTGAGGGAGGCCGGTGCCCATGTTGACACCGTCGTCGTCGTGGTGGACCGGGAAGCGGGAGCAGGGGAGAACCTGGCACGGCAAGGGATAAAGCTCGAGCCCCTCGCACGCGCATCCGATATCCTTGGTGTCCCGGGAGAGAACAGCAATCGTTAACAGACGCGGTTACGATACATGACTATGAAGGTCCTGGTTGTGGGGGGTGGTGGCAGGGAGCATGCCATTGCCATGGCGCTGTCCCGCAACAGCGATGTCGAATTGTACGCAGTGATGGCGCAGGCAAACCCCGGTATTGCACGCCTCTGCAAAGGTTTTCTCGTCGAGAAGGAGACCCTGGTCACGGCGGTCTCCCGGTTTGCCCGGGCCAACGCCGTCGACTATGCAATAATCGGCCCCGAGGCCCCCCTCGAAGCAGGTGTGGTGGATGTCCTTGAAGAGGCCGGGATCCCCTGCGTCGGACCGACCCGTGCTGCAGCCCGGCTCGAGACCGACAAGGCATTCTGCAGGGAGATGATGGAGAGGCACGGTATTGCCGGGTGTCCCCGGTACAGGGTTTTTTACCGCGCCGAAGATGCGATCATGTTCCTCGAGGAGTACCCGGGGGACCTCGCGATCAAGCCCGTCGGGCTCACGGGGGGCAAGGGGGTCAGGATAATGGGGGAACATCTCGACAGGAAGGGTGCCGCTGACTATATCCGTGGCCTTGGGAGCGGGGTCGTCCTCGAGGAACGCCTGATCGGGGAGGAATTTACCCTCCAGGCCTTCACCGATGGGTCGCACCTTGTCCCCATGCCACTCGTGCAGGACCATAAAAGGGCCTACGAGGGAGACGAGGGTCCAAACACGGGAGGAATGGGATCCTATTCCCTCCCTGACCATACCCTCCCCTTCGTTACGGAGGAAGACAGGCAGAAGGCCCAGAACATCATGCAGTCTGCGGTATCGGCAATGGACGCAGCAGGGACACCCTACCGGGGAATCCTGTACGGCCAGTTCATGAACACACGGGAAGGCCCGATGGTCATCGAGTTCAACGCCCGGTTCGGCGATCCAGAGGCAATGAATGTTCTTTCCCTTCTCGAAACGGACCTCCTCCGTATCATGGAACGGATCGTGGAGGGGAACCTCCCCGCACTGCCGGTCCGCTTCTCCCGCAAGGCCACGGTCTGCAAGTATATCGTCCCGGAAGGCTACCCCGATTCACCTGTTCCAGACCAGCCTGTCACCCTTGGTGCCTATGAGCCCGCCATTCTCTACTATGCAAATGTGCGGGAGTCTGGTGGTGTTCTGTATACCGGGTCTTCGCGCACGATGGCGTTCGTGGGTGTCGGTGATACCCTGGAGGAGGCAGAGAGGATCGCGGAGAGTGCGGCATCCGGGGTCACGGGCAGGGTCCGGCACCGCAGGGACATAGGGACTTCTGCACTCCTTCAGCGCAGGGTCGCACACATGAGGGAACTCCGATGAAGCGCGACTTCATTTCTATCCTTGATGTCACGGCAGGAGAACTGGACTTTCTCCTCTCCGAGGCCTCGCGTCTGAAATCCATGCGCAGGGAGGGCAGGGCCACTCCGTGCCTCCCGGGAAAGACGCTGGCCATGATATTCGAGAAGTCATCGACCCGCACCCGTATCTCGTTTGAGGTGGGAATGGCCGAGCTGGGGGGAACCGCACTCTTTTTGAACGCCCAGGACCTTCAGATCGGGAGGGGGGAAGAAATTCGCGACACAGCACGGGTGGCATCGCGGTACGTCTCGGGCGTGATGATCCGTGCCTACCGGCACTCCACCATCGAGGAGTTCGCCCGTTACGCAACGGTCCCGGTCATCAACGGGCTTTCCGACCTGGAACACCCCTGCCAGATCCTTGCCGACATCATGACGATAAAGGAGCATTTTGGGAAGACCGATGGCATCAGGGTCGGGTGGGTCGGGGACGGTGACAACGTGTGCAACTCGCTCATTCTCTCGTCAGCACTCACGGGGATGGAGGTGACCGTTGCCACACCCCGGGGATACGAACCGCCGTCCCGGGTGATAGATTCAGCACGCAGTCACGGTGGCAGGGTCACCCTCGTCGGTGACCCTGAAAGTGCGGTCAGGGATGCTCATGTCATCGTGACCGATACCTGGGTCTCGATGGGCACCGAGGCGGAGCGTGATGCGCGTCTCAGGGCATTCTTTGGGTATACCATCACTGCAGAAATGATCGAACGTGCAGCACCAGATGCGATTTTCATGCACTGTCTCCCGGCCCACCGGGGGCAGGAAGTCACTGACGACGTGATTGAAGGTCCCCGGAGTGTCGTTTTTGACGAGGCGGAGAACCGCCTCCATGCCCAGAAAGCACTCCTCGCCTTCCTGATGGGTGGGTGAATACCACCCGTCCTCCCTTCTTGAACAGCTGCTTTTTTCCTGTCCCGGGATACAAAGGCGCACGGGTCGTCCGGGAGAAGGTGCAGAAGGGTCCCCCGGGTGGGGGAAAGACGCAGCCAGTATTCCAAAAGAGGACGTTGAGAAATTTCTTGAAAGAAAGAAAAGTGCTTTCACTATTTTCAATTTTTTTATAAAATTACCAAAAATATTTAAATACCCTTGGGAGGAGTATCATGTAACGCCAGGGGGTCAATTACCTGTACCTGGAAGGGGGGTTTTTCGGCACAGGCACATCAGCACGCTATCACCGGGTTGAATGGGAAAACCTGGGTGTTTACAGGATTCGGCGTTTTATCGGCAGGAATGCAGGAAGGAGTAAAAATGACGTACTCGTGTTTACCTTACCCGATAGGCAGGCAGTGGATAGTTGGTGATCCGGGTTTTAATAACCCCAGTTTCCGAAGACCAATGCAGGGGGCTGTCGACAATTGTTCGTTCATCGCAGCACTCTCATCGGTTGCCTGGGTGACAGACAGGATCATCAAGAACCCCGTCTATGAGAACCAGTCGTGGTCTGTGCCTTTTTATACCAATAAAGTCCGGGGAGAAATCAAGGTGGAGGAAAAATTCTGGCTGGACCCGGATAGTCCACCCTACCTCAAATACGCACGGTCCGCGAATCAAGGGGAGATATGGCCTTCCGTGTACGAGAAGGGGTATGCCCTTTACATGGCGAAGACAAGCTGTGACATGGCCAGTTTCACCTGGCCGGGAAACACTGCTCCCCCGCTTTCTCACCTTTCCGGGTGGACTGCGACACCTTTCAGTAAAACGATTGAAAGTAACACAGATCCGGCGACCATATTTTCCGACCTCGAATCCATGTGTAACGGGACTTCGGGGAAAGGTCAGAAGATAAAGCGGCCCGTTGCCGGGTGGACACGTTCAGGTCTGTCCGGTGAAAATCAGGTACTTCCCGATCATGCCTATTCGGTATTGGGAGTTTACACCTTTTCCGAGGCAAAATGGGTGGTATTGCGTAACCCCAAGGGAACAAAAGTAACCGGAGTCCAAAACCCCGATGCACTTTTAACGGGGACCTGGGGAAGTTCGGTCCAGGACTATCTCTACCAGCCTTCGGGGGCAAGAATCCCCGGCAGCGGATCAGACCATTCTATAAGTTTCAATGCAGACATTGGCATCTTTGCACTGAAAGTTGAAAAATTCAGGGATTATTTCAGCGGGTACGCCTGGGTGTGAGGGAAATGGTACATCCGTGGCCAGGAATGCGAGGAATCGATGGGAGGAAATCCTGCATCGAACTGGTCCTTGTCCTTGCCGTCCTGTCTACGGCATGTGCCATTCCGGTGGGTGCCGGGACAACGGCACACCCTTTTTTCGAAACTACCGTAAGCGTGCTCACACCTGATTCTGACCAAATTCTCCCCGCCGTTTTTGAAAACGGTATTGTTTCCATTGATTTACGCAACGGGCAGCCCGAACTGGTCCATTTCAATTTTTTCACCGGGTATGAGGAGATCATCAACGGTCCCTTCCCGGTCTGTGATTATTACCCTCCGTCGGCCTGTGGAGACAGGGTGATCTGGGAATCACCCGATGGAACAAGGACATCGATAGTTCTTTACAATGTCAGTTCCGGCGAAAGGACGGTCCTCGTGAACGTGACACATGCAGAGGGGAGTTATCCTGTTATACGGGGAAATATGGTTGCATTCTCTGATTATTCGGGAATGGACCTTGATATCCATGTGATTGATCTTGGGTCAGGAGAGACTTTCGTCCTCGAGAATGGCACAGAAACGACCAACGACCTTGCCCCCGACATTGGGAGAGACTGTATTATTTGGCAGGGGTTTGACAGGACACGGGATGATTCGGATATCTACCTCTGGAGAAAAGGTTCCGCAGACATCGTTGATCTCACCCCGGACACTCCCGGGATTTTGCAGGAGTCTCCCCGCACTGATGGGAATCTTATCGTATGGCAGGGGTACGATAGCCATAATTCGACATACGACGTCTATCTCCACAACCTCACAAGCGGAGTGACCATCATCCTGACTCCCGGAACCCCATTTACCGACGAGATGAATCCGGATATATCGGAAAAGAGCATCGTGTGGCAACAACTGAACACCACCACATTCAAAAACGAAATTGTTCTCTATTCAATCGATACGGGGGAGATTGTGACGGTGTCTGATGAAAACATTGGAGACCAGTACAGCCCCAGCATTTTCGGAGAAAGGGTTGCGTGGTCCGAACAGGACCCCCTGAGCGGGAAATTCGACATCAAAATGGCAACGCAGGGGATCCTTGCAATCCCTCTCAACCCGTCCTTTGATGCCAACGTGACCAAGGGGAGTGTCCCTTTACCAGTCCAGTTCCAGGACCATTCCATGGGAGATCCAACCTGCTGGTGGTGGGACTTTGGGGACGGGAACCATTCCCACGAGCAGAATCCGCTCCATGTCTACACGTGCCAGGGGACCTATCCTGTCACCCTGATTGTCAACACTCCCTACCAGAGAGAAGGGCTCCGGGTTGAGAATATGGTCGTTGCCGGATCCCCCCCGGTCGCTGACTTCAAGGGAGACCCTGTCGAAGGCTGTGGTCCCCTTACGGTGACGTTTACTGACATGTCCGGGAGCTCTCCCCTTGAATGGTTATGGGAATTTGGTGATGGCACTACATCCACGGAACAAAACCCGGTTTATACCTATGTATCACCCGGTCTGTACAATGTGACCCTCACGACAGGAAACGAGTTTGGCTTGGGAAAAGTGGAAAAAAAAGGATTTATCGCCGTTATGAAGGGTTCCACCTGGAATATCACGTTCCCATCCGATGGGATACACATAAAACAGGAGGGCGGACTGCAGTCAGTGACCCTGAATGCCACTGTTCTTGGTGGGACCCTGACGGAGAACGGGACATGTTATGTTTTTTCACCTGTCCCTGATCATCAACTCTCCCTCATTGGTATCCATTCACTGCCGGGTTTGGGATTTGATCCCGTGGCACCGGATGCCCTGGAGGGGGACGTGGGTTATATTGACGCAGAAAGCCTCGAATTCCGCGATCAGTCTCATGCAACCAATTGGACCCTCTCTTTTTGCCTTCACCTTGATACCTATCCTGATGATGGCGGGGTTATCCTGACGGTGTGGCCTGGTGCAACCCCGGGGGATTTACGAAAGTTCCGGGAAGCGGCCATGAGGGGAGATTTCCATGACCCTGACGGGATTATAAACGTTTACAGTGATGTTGTGGGGGTTGCTTTGACTGCCCGTTTCAGGTGCGAGAATATCACGGGTTCTCATCCGGCAACACTCCTCATCGGCATTGATCATGCATGGGTTGAACACCATGGGTGGCGGAGACCTATACAGGTGACTTCGAACATCGAGGGGGCAAAGATATACGTCGATGGGGAGCTCTTGGGCTACACACCGATGTTCCTGCCTCCAACCCTTTCTGCCGGGAATCATACCGTGGCGATTGCGGAGGACGGATATCCTGATGCAGTGCAGGAAATATCCCTGGAGGATAAAAGAGACAGTATCCGGGTGATACGGTTGGCAGATGAGGGAGATGGAACGGTCCTGGCTGCCACGTTCCTCTCCAACGACCCTATCACAAACATTGACTATTTCAGGGTAGAATCACCGGATGGACTCTCCACATTGGGGATTGTTTCCACGAGCAGGGCAGGGAACCCGCTTCAGGTCTTATACCTCACCCTTTCAAAGATCATCTCCTCATCGTCGGGCGGGCATGGAAGCCCTGGAGGCACGAGCGGGAGTTATGGGGGATCCGGTTCACTTCAATCGAGTGCCCAGGTACCAACACCTGCACCCACAATAACCCTGCAGGCCCCTGATGTTTCCCGTATGGCTCCTGCAAGTCTCTCCAGCGGATTGCCCGAAAAACCAGAATCAGTCAATGCTCCGGCAGAAACACCCAAGGTCGAGGCAAATCCCCCCGAGAATCCCCTTGTAGGATTACCATCGGCAGTCAGCCTCCTTCTCATTCGAAACCTCGCGATTATTTTTGGGATAATGCTCGTCTGCGCCATCCTTGTCCTGCGCCTGCAGAGGAGGGTGTAAAAGGGTCAATCCCCCTTCCTCCAAAGGAGTAACAATGCTGCCGGCGTTCATTCTCCGCGATATTGGTACCCAACAGATCCCTGCCCTGGAGAGGGCAGGAGATATTCCCGCACTTGTCAACCTCCTCTCGAGCCGGGACTACAGGGTGAGAAACGAGGCTTCAGACGCTCTTGGGAGACTGGGAGCACCCGCAGTCGACACCCTTGCAAAGTGGGCATTACGGGGGAAAACCAGGGAAAGGCTGGGTGTAATGGAAGCACTGGCACGGATCAGGGACACCCGGTGCACCCCCGTGGTCATGCAGATCCTCGCATCAGACCCGGAAAATGAGATGAGGTGGATGGCCGCGATTACCCTCGGCGAGATGGGAGATCCTCGTGCTATCGGGAAACTCAAGGATACACTGTGTGACAGGGATAAATACGTCCGATTCGGGGCTGCCAGGGCGCTTGAAAAGCTCGGGTGGAGACCGGACAGTCCGGAGAGTGAGGCAAGGTACAGAATTGCCCTGCAGGAATGGAGTACCATTGCCGGTTTTCCCGTGATCCCTACAGAGGTATTAATGGAGTATCTTGATGATCCTGACCCAAATGTCAGGGCATCCATTATCACTCTTCTGGGGTACGGGAAAGATCCAAGGGTGGAGAAGGTCTGCGAAAAGGTCCTCGGTGACCCTGATCCCCTTGTCCGCTGGAAGGCAAGCCTGGCCCTCCCCCGCTGCAACGTATCCCCTCTCTCCCTGTCGGCGGGCAGTTACAGACGAAAAAGGAGGGGGAAAAACTTTTACGTCGCTGCCTTCCTGAACTTTTTTTTCCTGGGCCTTGGGTATAATTACCTCGGGAAATGGTGGGGATTCCTCCTTTACCAGTTCACTCTCAATACCGTGGTGGTTCTTTCCCTTGTATTCGGGTCGATTCTCCCATACATCCTCTCTTTCTCGGTTTCATCGGTAGCGGTTTTGCATACGTGGATTTTGACCAGGGGGCTGCCGGACATATGAGACCATGCCGGTGGGAGCAAGGGAGGGAGAGGTTTTGAAACTGCAGTTAGGGGGATTGGAAAAGAACCCTGATATCTGGGAACTATACAGGAAAAAAGACCTTTCCGGACTGACCAGAGCGCTCCACCACCCCGACCTGAAAGTCCAGGGAGATGCAGCTTTTGCACTGAGCAGGGTCGGAACTGAAGGAGTCGATTACCTCATCCGTGCATTGAGGACACGCAACAGGGGAAAACGGATTGGGATCATCGAGGCCCTGGGAATGACAGGAGATGCACGGGCAATAGCCCCCCTGGGCACCCAGCTGAAGGACAGGAGTAATGAGGTCAGGTGGGCAGCAGCTCTGGCGCTCGGAGAAATCCGGGATGCAGCTGTCATTCAACCTCTCAAAGAGGCACTCCGTGATGCCGATAAATACGTGCGGTATGGTGCTGCCCTCTCTCTCAGGAAAAATTCCTGGGAACCGGAAAACCTCAAGGAAAAGGCGTTTCTTCTTGCTGCCCTCCAGGAATGGGAAGAGATCGAGCAGATGGGTGCATGTGCTCTTTCGGCCGTGGAAAACACTCTCCGTGATACCGATAGGAACATCCGGCTCAGGGCTGTCATGGCCCTCCGGGCATTGGCTGTCCCGGGGGCAATTTTTCCTTGCTACGAAGCGATCCGTGACCCCGACGAGGAGGTCAGGTGGGAAGCGGTGCGCGCGGCATCTGCATGTGGGCTTCCCGCGCGTTTTCTCCCACGGGCCCTTTTGGGTCGTCCGAAAACGCAAAAAAATCCTTACATCGCGGGTTTTTTAAACTTCATGCTCCCTGGGATGGGATATTCTTACCTTGGGCTCTGGTGGGGGTTGTTGATCTTCCAGATAGATGTCTATGCAACAGTCTTGATTTTCACAACGACGGGCGAATTTCTCTCCCTCTCTATCCTCTTTCCGATCTATTTTGTAATAGCCATCCATGCATGGTATATTGCCAAAAAGAGGCCTGATCTCTAAATAGATGGCAAACGGGGTTGAACCCGTCCCAAAATTACAAATTCCCGGTTCCTAATCCCCGATGAACTTCTTCAGTTCCTCGTAGAGGTAATCCTGGACCTGCTCCACAACCTCCTTTTTTCCCCTGAATGCAAGCAGTTCCCTCTCGTCCCCGTCCATGTTGGCAAAGTAAAGCCTCTGTTTCCGTTCCACGAGCTGGACATCGAATTTCCTGATGATATCTGCGATGATCGAGCGGGGTACGCCCGGCGGGACAAGGAGATCAAAGAGTTGCTCGCCCTGACCCGGTCCTTCCTGCGATGGTGTTCCGGGGTTTGGATTTTTCATCTCATCATCCATACGTTCATCCTCATTTACCCACTTTTATTCTTCGGGCCATGATACAGGGTCCCCCGCGGACGCCCCCGATGGGGTTCTTGGGTTTCCCGAGCGAGTTCATGCACCTGCCCATGAGGGCAGCGCCACGGGCAAGACCGTCATCCACGAATACCAGGTGGTCGTTGGGGTTTTCGAAAAGTTTCCTCTCGGTGATACCTTCCAGGATGTACTCAGGTTTTCTCCCGGAAATTGCCGCCCTCCCCGTGAACCCGATGCTCGAATTGGGAAGGACGAGGCCGAGATCGTTCGCAACGTCCACGAGCCGCAGCGCCATGCGGGCGCAAACCCTGTCAATGACTTCATTGAGGAGATTCAAACCGTGGCGCTCGTAGATCTCGTGGCCAAGGTCTGCGAGTGCGGGAAGTGTACTGCCATTCTCCCCGGCATCGCACCCAATGAGGGCCACCCCGGACTCCTTTGCCACGTCGGCATACACAGGCACCCTCCCGAACCGCTTCCTCTCGGGCGGAACCAGGCGGATGTCGATGAGGTCGTGGGCGCGGTCAACATATCTCCTGACGACGTCACTCTGGCCCCGGATGGCAAAATCGGACACAACGCTCCTGTCTCCAAAGATGTCAAGCGCTGTACCCGTCCTCGGGTCCACAAGCCCTGTCCCCTTGATGATGGCATCGGGAATGGCTCCTGCAAGGCCACAAAAGTTACCGATTGTCTTTGCAAAAGGATTGGGGTCCTTGGGAGAAACGTCGCTCGTGATCCTCCCGTCGAGCGTGGTACCAAAGTCGATCGAGATGCAGGGGTTCCTGAAATCAACAGGAGTCCACTTTGCACCCTCCTTTATTCCGGCCATTGCCAGCTCCCCTTCCATCTCATTTGCGACCATCTCGACGCCCGTGCTCCCGACGGGGGGGATGACACCCGCGACTGCCCCCACAAAGACCACCTTGTCGGCATAGCTGAAGGGCTGGAGTTTTTGTGCCTGGTTGGCCTTTGACATCGGGGGGGTCATCTTGCGGGGTGGGACCCCGGCAAGGAGGCAGCCATTCGCAAGGGCGAGGACAAACTCACCCACCTGGTCGGGGGAGTCCATGGCAGCCACGACCCCCGTGCTCCTGACCACGAAATCGAGGTCTTTCTGGATATCGAGGTGAGCCTCCTCGTGGCACTGGACGAGAGTATCGCGGACCAGTTCAGTCACCGATTCGCGGGTGAGTTTTGTCCCATCCAGTGTCTCCCCAAAGATCTCCTCTCCTGGCTTGGGTTTCCTGACATCCCTGCTCATCCGGACGGTCTTGTGGATGACATAGCTCATCCCTGTCTCGAGGTTGACACCGGTGAGAATGCACTTCGTCGTTGTATTCCCCATCTCCACGGATGCCACTATAAAATACGGTTTGATCTTGAATTCAGGTACGTAGACACCCGGTCCGTGTGCGATGGATGGTGGGGGAGGACTTTCCACGATGTGGGGCTTTTGCTTAAAAAAGCGGTCAAAAAAACTCGCACACATACATACCGATTGAGACACTTTTTGGGCTTATACCTTTCGATTTGGACTGCAATACCTCTTTTTTACGAGTTTTCTCCTGGCAGGGAAAGTCTCCCCTGTCGCCCTCATCATCCTTCCTCCAGCGGGAAGAATGGACCGCCAGGGGAGGCAGCTGGCTTCACATCCCTGACGCCCCAAAAACGCGACTCCCGGCATAAGCGGGAAGATCACAATCTATTTATTACCTAACCGAGATAGGAACCTGACATGGAGATGCGGGATACGAGGGGATGGGTCTTTTATTACCTCATTTGTTTTGTAGCCCTCCTCTGGGTTGGTTTTCTCTCGGCCCAGGGAGTCATGGTCTTTATCAGTCTCTTTTTGACTCTCGTCGTGCTTGGGTTTTCGGTAATCCTCTGTATCATGCTTATCCTTGAGCTGAAAAAGGAAAGAGACGCACCCGGTATGTGAAAAATTTCTCCAATTCTCTTTTTAATCGGAAAAGGGGAAAAGTAATTCTTTAAATAGCTGGGAAGACCACCACTCCCTGGAGAAAGCATGCGGGCAAGTTCTTTTACCATGCTCCTCATTGCAATTCTGATGGTAATCATCATACTTGCCCTCATCGTCATTATCGGACTGACTGTCATGCTCAACACGGGCCCCTCCTCGGGTCCCGAGTCCAGTCCGGTATACCAGTTCGTGACATTCTCGCAGGACATGCTCGTTGGCTTTTTTGGTGTCATTGAGCAGTGGTTTGATTTCCTGATGGTGCAGATCCAGAAGCTTTCCCAGGTCATTTAGGGAACACGCAGAGGACTGGTGTGGTCTGCATCCCGCTGGAGATCCAAACATTTCCGGAGAAGGTATGCCCACGATGTGGTGATTTTTATTTCCTCCTAGTGTCATGGGCACGTCGGGGGGGCGATGTGTGATAACCTTAAATCCCTTCCCGACTATGGGTTAGTGAGGATTCGAATTCTGGGAAGCGTGCAATATGGAAATGGTCCATGTCAAAGGTCGGAACAGGGGTGATATCCGCCTCTATGCCCTCTCCACGTGCGGATGGTGTGCAAAGACAAAGGATCTCCTCACTACTCTCGGCGTAGAATACCGGTACATTTTTGTTGACCTCCTTCCCCAGGCGGAGATGGAAGAGGTCCTGGCTGAAGTCGAGAAGTATAACCCCCAGGGTTCATTCCCGACACTCGTTATCGACGGTTCCCATGTCATCGTCGGTTTCCGGGAAGAAGAGATAAGGAAGGCACTCCAGTGACAAAGGACGACATACCCGATGAAATCCTGGTGGAGCGGGTACGTGCGCTCCGGAAGGATGCGGAAGCGGGAGGGTACATCCTCAACCCGGACGACGAGTTCGTCCGTCGCCTTGTGAAGGGGATCTGCGTCAATGAGAAGCGCTATGGGTATGCAGCCTGTCCCTGCAGGCTGGCGACGGGGAGGAGGGATGAGGATCGTGATATCATCTGTCCCTGTGATTACCGGGATGCCGACCTGGAAGAGCATGGTGCCTGTTACTGTGCCCTCTATGTGTCGCCTGCTGTGGCAGCAGGAGAACGGTCCCTCTCGTCCATACCCGAGAGGCGTCCGCCCCGGAAAAACAGGGCGCGGTCCGTGTCAATCCAGGGGGAGAGGGTTGTGCTCTCCCTTCCCGTCTGGCGGTGCAGGGTATGCGGGTACCTCTGCGCGAGGGAGACACCTCCCCTCGTCTGTCCTATCTGCAAAGTGTCTCAGGACAGGTTCGAACGGTTCCTGTAAAGCACATGCAACCATACCCCGTTCAATCCGGGCATGAGCTAACCCTGACCTTTCTGCCAGGGTACAGGGAGCAAAATGGGACACTCTCATATGCTCTCCCCTGCAATAGATCCTGCATGGCACCAATCGTGATTGAGATCGTGGGCCTCAAGGACTCGACATGTTCACCTTTTCCCTGCGACATGACCCGGAGTTGCGGTCTCTATGACTGCCACCCCACGGGGATGCTCGTCCCGGCTTTTGAGGCGCTGAAAAAAGAACTCCACCAGCAGTACGGGGACGCCGTGCGCCTCACCCTGGTTCTCATCGATACGGAGATCCCAGACCACCTCCAGGCGATCATCAAGGAGAAGTACCCCCCCCTGCCCTTCGTGGTCATCGATGGCAGCCTGGTCCCGATGGGACGCATCTCGCTCCCCCTCATGCAGAAGGAGATTGAAAAGAGGATGGGGGATCTGAGACGACCTTCGTGAGTTCTCCTGTCTCAAGGTCGTAATAGAGACCATGGATCTGGATTTTCTTCTCAAGAAGTGCCTTTTTGACAATGGGGTAGTTTTTCAGGTGCTCGATCTGGAGAAGAATATTCTCCCTCTCGATCATCCTCGACCGTTTCTTCATGTCCTCGGGTGTTTTTGGCGGAGATATGCGGGCATCCACACGTTTTTTTGCTTCCACAGCATTGTTGAGCCAGAGAGGGATATAGACATCATCCGTCTCCTTGTCGAGTGCCTTGATCGCCCCGCAGTCTGAATGCCCGCATATCACGATATCCTTCACTTTCAGATGACGGATTGCATACTCAAGGACAGTTGCAAAGTTCCAGTCATGGAGCGGCGCAATGTTTCCGATGTTCCGGTGCATGAAAAGTGTCCCGGGCATGGCCTGGGTGATGTGGCCGGTCTGGATACGCGAATCGGAACACCCAATCCACAGGACCTACGGGCTCTGTCCCCTGGTCAGTTCCCTGTAGTGTTCCTGGTTTTCCCTGAAGAATCCCTCTCTGAATTTTTTATTTCCTTCAAGAAGTTTGTCAATCATGGAGAGAATCACCTTTCCCCTGTGGAAAACCGACCCGTGAATTCCACACTACGTGCCCTCGGATCGAAACTGAGTCCATGGGCCGCCCCAATGAGAATACCGCCGGTATTTTCATTTTCCTGCATGATTCACGAAACGATTTCCATCATTTGTGGTAAACCGGTACCCGTCTCCTGTACTCTGGCAGGAGGGGTTTTTCCGTCCACTGGGTTATTGTCCCATGACATAATAAACAATCGATATACTTCTGCCCCGAACAGGACGTGCGGGAGAGATTGCGGGAACACCGGGATTTTACCTCTCCGGGGAGGGTTTTTTGCGAAATGGAGAACGTGAAAGGTCAGCCGGCAAGGTTTTGGGAGGTTGATTTCATCAGGGGTATTGCAGTCATCATGATGATTTGCTTCCACCTGGTCTTTGACCTGGCTTACCTGGACATCTTCGATGCCGGAGTCTATTCGGGTCCCTGGAGGTTCGTTGCCATCTGCACCGTTTCTCTCTTCCTCTTCATAGCCGGGATCTCCCTCTCGATCAGCAGTGCGCGGGCGAAAGGGACACTCCATGGGTCCGCGTATGTACTCAAGTTCGTAAAGAGGGGTGCCGGGATATTTGCCCTCGGACTTCTCATAACGCTCGCTACCTTCCTCCTCGTACCAGACGCCCCCGTCATTTTTGGAATCCTCCACCTCATTGGCATCTCAATCATCATTGCACCCCTCTTTCTCCCCTACAGGTGGGCAAACCTGGTAGGGGGATTCCTCCTTGTCACTGCCGGTGCGGTGATGCCGGTGACCGGGGGGACCATGTACCTTCTCTGGCTCGGCTTCCCACCGGATGGATTTTCCAGTATTGATTATACCCCCGTCATACCCTGGTTGGGCGTTCTCCTCATCGGCGTATTCGCGGGCAAGACCCTCTATCCGGGGGGGAGGAGGAGGTTTGAGATACCGGACGTCTCCCTGCCCCTGCGGGGAGGGATCAGTCTCCTGGGAAGACATTCCCTTGCCATCTATCTCGTGCACCAACCGGTTATCCTCCTCCTGATCTTCATCATCTGGTCCGTCCCCTTTCCTGGTGCGCCGTCTTAAACCGGGAGGGACCGGGGAGGAAGAAATTGCCGTGAATAATACTGACTCAGGGTGTTGCCTCGCGGAATCGCAGGATAAACGTTGTTCCCTGGGTGTGGTCCCCGGCAACCCGGTCAGTCACTTTAATAGTTCCGCCGTAGCGGGAAATGAGCTTTTTTACGATGTAAAGACCAAGACCCTTCCCCGTTTCACCGGCTTTTTCACTTGAAAATCTCTTAAATATAACTTTTTTCAAATCGTCTGGTATACCAGGGCAATTATCTGACACGGTCACAACCACCTCTTCGGGACCAGGTTTGATAATGGAAATGGAGATCCTTACATCCGGGCCACCAAACTTGATGGAGTTCCCGATCAGGTTTGAAAATATCTCCCCCAGCAGGTCGTCTGCCCAGACCAGGACAAATCTTCCGCTGTATTCGATGAGAGCATCGGGAAAGAGGGAGATTTCTTTCCTGATGGCTTGGTCAAGGTCACATGGCCGGAGGTTGTTCTGCCTGCCATGGATCTTCCTGATGGTCTCGACATTCCGGATGATCTCCCTGCTCTTCTTAATACCCTCGATCACCTTGCGTGCCATTTCCTTCTGTTCCCCCGAGAGCATCTCGAGGAGCAGGTCCCCATACCAGAGAGAGGCAAGGTTCGCATTGTTGATGTCATGCATCAGGATGTCAATGTAGAGGTTTGCCTGCCTGCTCGTCTCGGCGAGTTTCTCAAATAAGAACACCCGCATCATGGCGTTGGCGATCTCCCGACAGAGCATCTCAATCGTCTCTCCGGGAAGGGACTTCATTTGTTTTCGGGAGAGGAGGCAGAGGACTCCGATTTTCTGGCCCTGGGATTCCAGGGGGTGGACCCTGATCTCCCGGGGAAAACCAGCAACGGTATCTCCATCAGCCCGGAAGACGAATGGCAATCCGCGGGCCACGGCATCTCTCCACTCCACAGAAGTGGCCGAGTCAGACGTCTCGAGGACTTTTGCAAGACCTGTATCCCCCGTCCAGAACCACCGGGGTTTTCCCGCTGCCTCGAGGATGTATATCCCGGAAGAATCGCATTGCACAACATCCTTCAGGTGGAAGAGGACCGCATCAGCCAATACCTCGGGCCTTGTGGCGGCAGAGGTGTCGGCAATGATGCGGTTGATGAGGGCAAGCTGCTCATTCCTTGCCCGGAGTTCGTTCTCCTGGGTGATCCTGGCAGAAATGTCAACGACCATGAGGACGATCGCCTGTCCCGGGAGACGGGCCCCTGAAACGAGAACAGGGATTGGTACGCCATCGGCACGGGTAAGGGAACTCTCTTTCTGCGGGGCAAGGCCATTGGCGTCGAGAGCTTTGAAAAATGACTCCCTCCCCGGTTCATCTCTCCAGAATCGGACGAAAGGCTTTCCCATGATGTCATCAGGTGTGGCACCGAGTAGTGCGCCCCCGCGGGGATTTGCCTCCTCGATAGCGAGGGTATTGTCTCCATTCCGAAGAATGAATATGCCTGCTTCCGAGCTGTTGAATATACCGCGGTAGCGTGCATCTTTTTCCTGTATTCCACCCGAGAGCGACGATATGACAACCGCGACAGCGACGAGGATATAGAAACTTGCTGTCGTGACCGCAAACGTGACCTCATTCACGGTCGTCGCAGAGAAAAGGTAGACCGAAAAGACCTCGAGGATTCCGACGATGACGGCAAAAATCACACCCTGCCGGGGAAACCAGTACGCGGCAAGGATGATGGGGATGTAAAAGAGGAGGGGCGTAAAGACCATGAGCCCGTTGACGTTTCCCCAGCCAAAGGCGACTGCTGCCAGGAAGGTAATGAAAGAAAGGACGATGAGCTGGGCATTCATACCGCCCAATTCGCGAAATTTCCCTGGCATGACCGGTTCACCGATACACTAGTAATAGCATTCCGTTTCATTTAATACTGGAGGTCACGGACAATGCCTCGACGGGGAAGAATGAGTATCTTCTCCTCCATTATCGGGAGAGTGACCGGGGAGTCATCCGGAGAATCGTTTGGGCCTTGTCAAAGGAACGTCTTGCCTCCTCGAACTTGCCGAGTTCCTTGAGGCAGACCCCCCGGTAGTTCCATGCGTTCACGTTGTCAGGTTCCTTCTGGAGAACAAGGTCAAAACAGGTAACGGCCTTTTCATAGAGCGTGTAGTCGCCTGTCTCCTTCCCGAGTTTCTCCAGTGTCTCGCCTTTGGCATAGTAGGTGGCCGGTACCTTGCCATCGAGATCGAGTGCCCTGTCAAAGCACTGGAGGGCCTCCTCGTACCTGCCAAGTTCCTTGAGGCATATCCCTTTCTCTCTCCAGGCGTCCACGTGGGTGGGATCCATCTCGATGACCCGGTCAAAACATTCAATGGCATCCAGGAACCTCCCCTGCTTGTAGTAGAGGTCTATTCCCCGCTTGAACCAGCTTGCCGTGGATTTCCCGAATATGCGGTCAAAAAGACCTATCTCTTTCTCTTTCTCTATTTCTGCCTTCTGTTCCTCTGTTATTTTGCGTATTTCCGTGATGTCGCGGATGGTCTCGATCGCTCCCATGAATGTGCCTTTCCGGTCGGTGATAAGGGTGGCCCTCGACCAGAGGACGGCGTTTTTTCCATTCCTCCGGGCCGTGGGATTTTCGGCAACGAGTGAGTTCCCGTCTCTCTGGATGTTCTGGTACGAGAGAGCCCGGATCTCTGATTCAGGGCTCGCGATGAGGTTGATGAGCAGGGGGCGGCGGGTACCGTAGAAGGGGATTGCGTACTCGTAGTTGCCCTTTCCGATCATGTCAGACGCCGGGACGCCGGTCAGGTCCTCCATTGCCTTGTTCCATGAAATGACCCTGCCTTCCCTGTCAATTGCAAACGTGGCATCAGGGAGGTGATTGATGATATCGACCATCTGCCTGTCTGCGAGGTGGAGGGACTCTTCCGCTGCCCTCCGGCTGATGGCCTGGCGGATCATCCTGTCGAGTTCCGCAAACTGTGACTTGGGGTCCTGACCCTTCGAGAGGTAAAAGTCTGCCCTGTTGTTCAGGGCCTCGATCACAACGTGCTCCCGCCCCTTCCCGGTAAAAATAATGAACGGGGTGAGGTCTCCCTGTGCCCTGAGTATCTTGAGGAGGACGATCCCGTCCATCATGGGCATCTCGTAGTCAGAGACAATGGCATCAAACGCCCGGGACTTCAGGAGCTCGAGGGCCTCGATGGCGGAGCGGCAGGTCTCGACACACAGTTCACCGGACCGTTCCAGGAACAGCTTGGTGATCTCGAGGAGAGCCGGTTCATCATCGATGAAGAGGACTGAGATCCGGTCATCCGGGTTTGCGGCTGCCATTCCCGGTACATCGTTTCCACCTTGTTGTACTTAACCCTTTCATCTATTCCCTTGGGCGGTCTCGAGGAAAAGGGGGACATCCCTGAACGTTTCGCCGTCAAAAACCCCCCTCTCGGTGATCCGGAGGTGGGGAATGACAGTCAGGGACAGGAACGAGAGGTACATGAAGGCCCCTGGGACAGCCCCGAGTGATTTGGCCCTCTCGTGGAGCAGGCCGAGCTTCTCGGCAACCTCCTCGGCCGGGAGGAGGGACATGAGTCCTGCACATTCGAGGGGCAGCACCTCTGACCCTTCGCTGTCGACGACGGCAAGACCTCCCCCCGGGGTGATGATGGATGCAAGCGCTCTCCTGATGGAATCATCATCCGCCCCGACTGCAACCAGGTTGTGGGCGTCATGGGCAACGCTCCCCGCAATGGCACCCCGCTCAAGCCCAAATCCATGGACGAGACCAACTCCTGCCTTTCCCCTCCTGTACCGGCTGCAGACCACAACTTTCAGGATGTCCCTGTCTATGTCAGGGACATGTGTCCCGTCAACCCAAAGGAGGAGTTCCCTTGTCAGGATCTGTCCGGGGACGATCCCAATCACCCGGGCGGTGCCTTCCCCATTTATTGAGAGTTGAGCCGGCCGGGGAACCTCCGCTGCCATGGGAGACGGCAGGGGGCGGGGTGCCCGGCGGGGGAAAGAGGCGACCGGTCTCCCCCCCGCGTAAGTTGTTGAAATGGAAAAGGGTTCCCCACCGTCCAGGATGCAGAAATCAGCCCTCCTCCCGGGGGCAAGGGCTCCCCTGTCAGGGAGCATGAACCTTTCCGCAGGGGAAAGGGTCGCCATCCGGAGTCCGGTTTCAAGCTCAAGTCCCATGTCGAGAGATTTTCGGATGCAGTCATCGATGTGGCCATCCTTCACGAGGAGGTCTGCATGCCGGTCATCGGTTGCATAGCAGAGGCGCGGTGCCGTGCAGGGGTTTGCAAGCGGCAGGAGGGCTGAGAGGTTCTTCTCGGTTGTCCCTTCGCGGAGGAAGATATACATGCCCCTCCTGAGTTTTTGGACTGCCTCGCCGGGACCCGTGCATTCATGGTCGCTCTGGATCCCCGCGCAGAGGTAGGCATTGAGCGGGTGTTCATTGAGAAGGGGTGCATGCCCGTCGATCACGGAAAAGAGGCGGAGTTTCTCCCACATGTCATGGTCCTTTTCGAGGACAGCGGGCACGTTCATCACTTCTCCCAGGCCGATGATGCCCTCCCGTCCTGCATAGTCCCCGAGATCTTCTGCCGACAGGGAGGCCCCCCCCGCGTCCAGCGGTGTGGCGGGGACGCACGAGGGGAGCATGAAGAGGATGTCGATGGGAAGCCCCTCCCGCTCGGAGATCATGTACTCGAGACCTTGTTTCCCGCAGACATTTGAAATCTCGTGGGGATCGGCAATCACGGTGGTGGTCCCATGGGCGGCGGCCACCCGTGCATACTCTGACGGGACGAGGAGGGAACTCTCGATGTGGACGTGTGCATCAATGAGGCCGGGAATAACCCTTCGTCCCCGAAGGTCATGGGTCTTTTTCGCCCTGTACCCATTCCCAACCCCGACAATCCTCCCCCTGCTGACCGCAAAATCGGTATCGGTCCAGTTGCAGGAGAAGGGATCGTAGAGGCAGGCATGGGAAAAGAGGTCATCAGCCGGTTTTCGGCCGAGCGCAGCGTCAATACATGCCATCCTGTCAAAAGCGGGGGGCCGTTTTGCCATGGGGGAAATTGGTCTGGATGCCGTGAATAAGGTTGTGCAGGAAAAAGAATCCCCACACCGGGAAAGAGAAGTTACATTACATCTTGGGGTCCCATACTGTAATTCATATGTGGCAGGCACTCCCCCGAAAGCGACCGTCTGGAGGTCTTTCCAGTGCAGAGCCTGTCCAATCAGTGAATTCCCTATATAAACCTACCTGATTTTCCCGTTTACAGGGGCTCAGATCTTGTAAAACGCGTTGTATCAGACACATTTCGGTACCTTTATATACTTTGAAGTCGTGCC
>JANIHI010000021.1 GCA_024518585.1 Methanolinea sp.
CCGGGAGAAGGAGAACAAACGGGAGGGTAAGAGACCCGGGAAAAATTCCCCGAAAAACCATCTCCTGACTCAAATGGGAATGATTAATAATGACAGAAATGAAGACCTACTCCCATTCGAGGGTGTATGCATGCTAACCTTGCCATTCCTTGTGCTGTTCCCTGCCGTGGTCGCTATCCCCCTCCTCCTTGTCGCGAATGATTCCGGGAGGCGGATGATAGTCCTCGCAGGTGCCGCCGTGATCGGTGTTGCCTCACTCTCCCTCCTGTTCATCACCCCCGAAACAGCCCCGCTCTTCTATCCCGTCGGGTTCGATTCGGTGACCGAAGTGATGTTCGTGGCAGAGATGGCAATTGCGGCCTTCCTCATTTACCTGGGGATAAAATACCGGAAGTACCTGGCTGTTTTCCTTATCCTGGTCCAGGCTGCGCTCCTTGTCTTGTTCGAGACCGGCCGGGCTTCACTTATCCACGTCACTCCCGAGCTCTTCATCGACCAGTTCTCCCTGATCATGGCCCTCATCATCGGGATCATCGGCAGCCTGATCTGCGTCTATGCCCTCGGGTACATGGCAACGTACCACGAGAAGCACCCCGAGGTCCCTGACAGGCGGAGGAGTTTCTTCTTCCTTTTCTTCGTCTTTCTCGCAGCCATGTTCGGGCTCGTCTTTTCCGACTACCTCCCCTGGGTATTCTTCTTCTGGGAGATAACCACCCTCTGCTCCTTCCTGCTCATCGGGTATTCGCGCTCCCCCGAATCGATCACCAATGCATTCCTGGCCCTCAACATGAATATCCTGGGCGGGATCGCATTTGCCGGGGCACTCCTCTACATCATGACCGTGAGCCCGGGGGGTGAGCTCCTCCAGATGCACACCCTGCTCCAGTCGGGCCACGTCGTTGCCCTTGTGCCGGCTGTCCTCATCGCGTTTGCAGGGATCACAAAATCTGCCCTGATGCCATTTTCCGGCTGGCTCGTCGGCGCAATGGTCGCCCCGACACCGGTCTCTGCCCTGCTCCACTCGAGCACCATGGTCAAGGCCGGGGTCTACATCATCGTCCGGCTCGCCCCCGTGCTCACCGGGACCATGGAGGGGTTGATCATAGGGCTTGTGGGCGGGTTTACGTTCCTCCTCGCGTCTGCCATCGCGATATCCCAGGGTAATGCAAAGAAAGTGCTTGCGTATTCAACGATTGCAAACCTCGGCCTGATCGTGGCGTGTGCCGGCGTCGGGACCTACAAGCTCGTCTGGGCCGCTATCCTCCTGATCATCTTCCATGCCATCGCCAAGTCCCTCCTCTTCCTCTGCGTGGGCACAGTCGAGCACCGTATCGGGAGCAAGGACATCGAGGACATGACGGGCCTGATTGTACGCATGCCCCGGATATCGGTCATGATGTTCATCGGGATCGCGGGGATGTTTCTTGCCCCCTTCGGGATGCTCATCTCCAAGTGGGCAGCAATTGAGGCCTTCATCGATGCCCAGTTCGGACTCGTCTTCGTCGCAATCCTTGCCTTTGGCGGGAGCCTCACCGTCCTCTTCTGGTCCAAGTGGATGGGCAAGATCATCTCCGTCTGTCCCGTGGCCGAACGCGTCGAGAACAACATCGCGACAGAGAAGTGGGTCGTGCTCTCGCTGATTACAGCCATGACGGTCCTTGTCTGCCTGATATTCCCGGTCATCTCGGCCCAGCTCATCGAGCCCTTCGTCCTCGCCGTGTATGGCCAGACCACCCGGCTCTCCCAGGACAATATCACCATCATGGCGATGATGCTCTTCCTCCTCATGATCATGCCGTTTTCGATGCTGCTCTACAGGAATGACAAGCGTATCGTCCCTGCCTACATGGGGGGGAGATCCACGACACCCGATCTTACGTTCAAGGGTTCGATGGGCATCCAGCAGCACGTCGGTCTCTGCAACTACTACTTTGACGAGGTGTTCGGCGAGCAGAAGCTCTTCATGGCAGGGACCGCGCTCTGTTTCGGACTGATCCTCCTTGTGGGGACTCTGACGGCGGGGGTGGCACTGTGATCTCCCCCATCAATGCCCTCCTCTTCATCATCCTTGCACCCTTCATCGGGGGGCTCGTCGCCGGGATGGACAGGAAGGTCACTGCGCGGATGCAGGGGAGGATCGGCCCTCCCCTCCTCCAGCCCTTCTACGACGTGGGCAAGCTCTTCCAGAAGGAGCAGATCCTGGTGACCCCGTCCCAGAACTTCTACATCCTCTCCTACCTTGTCTTCATCGTGGCAAGCGGCGCCCTCTTCTTTGCCGGCGGTGACCTCCTGCTGGTCATCTTTGCGTTTACCCTTGCGCACATCTTCCTCGTGCTCGGCGCGTACGCGTCCTACTCGCCCTACAGCTTCATCGGCGCGGAGAGGGAACTGATCCAGATCATCGCGTATGAACCGATGATCATCCTTTCTGCCGTCGGGATGCACATGGTGACACGGAGTTTCTTTGTCTCGGATATCATGGCAGCGGACCTGCCCCTCATCTTCTACCTGCCGGGCGTTTTCCTCGGGTTCCTCATGGTCCTGACGATAAAGTTGCGGAAGTCACCGTTTGACCTTTCCACCTCCCACCATGCCCACCAGGAGATCGTGAAGGGAGTCACGACAGAGTTTTCAGGGCCGATGCTCGGTCGCGTTGAGATCGCACACTGGTACGAGAACGTCTTTTTACTCGGGTTCATCTACCTCTTCTTCGCATGGAACCCCCTGGTAGCGGCAATCGCCCTTGTCATCGTGTATCTCCTCGAGATTGTCGTCGATAACACGTTCTCGCGGGTCACGTGGCAGATGACGCTCAAGAGTTCCTGGATCATTGCGGGAATGCTGGGTCTTGTGAATCTCGGGATTCTCTATTACCTCTCGGCGGTGGTGCCAAAATGACGTATCTCTCCCGGTCTCCCTGGATCCTCCACTACGATGCATCGAGCTGCAACGGGTGCGACATCGAGGTCCTCGCCTGCCTCTCTCCCCTCTACGACGTGGAACGTTTCGGTATCATCAACACCGGCAACCCGAAGCACGCCGACGTGCTCGTTATCACGGGAGGTATCAACGAACAGAACCGCGAAGTAGTCAGGAACATCTATGACCAGATGCCGGACCCAAAAGTCGTCGTGGCAGTCGGGATCTGCGCGTGCACGGGCGGCGTCTTCCGGGAATGCTACAATGTCGTCGGTGGCATTGACTGCGTCATCCCCGTCGATGTCTACGTCCCGGGCTGCGCGGCACGCCCGGAGTCGATCATCGACGGCATCGTCCGGGCACTCTCGGTCCTCGAGGAGAAAAGGGCGAAGGGAAGGGATGCGACAGCAACTGTCGCCCGCGGGGGTGAGTGAGGAATGGCAGAAGAACAAGTGACAACGATTGTCGACCCCCTCCACCTCCTCGGGAAGGTGGAGGAGTTCAAGCGGTCCGGATACCGACTCGTCCAGGTCCACTGCACGAAGGTGGGGGATACTTTTGAGATCAACTACTCCTTTGACCTCAACTACCAGTTCCGCAACCTCCGGATCGTGACGGATGGGACCACGGAAATCCCGAGTATCTCCGGGATCTACTGGGGTGCGTTCATCTACGAGAACGAGATGCATGACCTGTTCGGGATCCGGGTGGCAGGGATGAACATTGACTTTGGCGGAAACCTGATACAGACGGCAAAGAAAAACCCGTTTGCAAACCCGTCTTTCCGGGGGGAGGGACCATGTCCCGGCGAATAGTCGTTCCGTTCGGCCCCCAGCACCCCGTCCTCCCCGAGCCTATCCACCTTGACCTCGTCCTGAAGGACGAGCACGTCGAGGAGGCATTGCCGTCGATCGGGTACGTCCACCGGGGACTGGAGACACTCGTTGTGAAACGCGAGTATCCCGAGTACGTGTACATCGCTGAGAGGACGTGCGGGATCTGCAGCTTCATCCACGGGATGACCTACTGCCAGGGGGTAGAACAGCTCGTTGACTGCACCGTTCCGGAAAGGGCCCTTTTCCTGCGCACGATCTGGTCAGAGTATTCCAGGCTCCATTCCCACCTCCTCTGGCTCGGGCTCTTTGCCGACGCGCTGGGTTTCGAAAACCTCTTCATGGCATCCTGGAGGCTCCGCGAGTCTGTGCTCGACGTTCTCGAGGAGACGACCGGCGGGAGGGTCATCCAGGGCTCCTGCAAAGTCGGAGGTGTCCGGCGGGATATCCCGGGAGAGACCCTTGACCGCATGAGGTCTGACCTCACTGCATTCGAGAGGCGTGCGCGGGACCTGGCCGAGGTTTTCCTGCATGACGAGTCGATCGCCTCCCGCACGCGGGGTGTGGGTGTCCTCTCGCGCGAGGATGCCTACGAACTGGGCGCCGCTGGCCCCACTGCCCGGGGGAGCGGTGTGGGAATCGATCTGCGCAAGACAGGGTATGCTGCATACGGGCGCCTCTCCTTCAAACCCGTCGTGGAGACCGCGGGTGACTGCCATGCCCGGTGTGCCGTGAGGGTCCGGGAGCTCTTCACCTCCATCGAGATCATCCGGGAGGCGATTGCAAAGATCCCGGATGGTCCGATTGAGGAGAAGCCAAAGAAGAACCCGGAGGGGGATTACTTCTCCCGGGCCGAACAGCCGAGGGGTGAACTCGTCCACTACGTCAAGGGTGACGGGAGCCGCCATCTCGTGCGGTCCCGGATCAGGACTCCGACCCTGACGAACCTGCCAGCCCTGGTCCGGATGCTGAAAGGCTGCAACCTGGCAGATGTGCCCGTGATCGTTCTCTCGATAGATCCCTGCATCGGGTGCGCGGAGAGGTGAGGTCAGCAATGGCATTCTTTGAGATGGCAAAAACGGCAATCATCACGGTACTGAAACGACCTGCGACCAGGAGATACCCGGCGGTCGCTGCCAAGAAGACCGCCCTCTCCCGGGGGAAGGTTACTGTCGACCCTTCCCGGTGCATTTCCTGCGGGATGTGCATGAAAAAGTGTCCCGCGGGGGCGATATGCGTCAGGAAGGATGAAAAGACCTGGAGCATCGACCGCCTCAAGTGCGTCGTGTGCAATTGCTGCGTCGATGTCTGCCCGGTCCATTGCCTGACAATGGAGACAGACTATTCCCCCTGCATGAGGCAGCACCAGGGCATTGAGGTGATCACCATCACCTACGTGAAGCCGGAAAGGCCAAAAAAACCGGTCGGCGAGCCGGAGGAAAAAACCCAGGCCTGATCTTTGGAGACATCCCAGGTCTCTCGTATTATTTTTCGCTCTTTGCAGGGATAAGGCGGGCAAAATGGGGGTGCCGCCCCCCCTCCCCCGCGTGGGGAGGTGCCCGCCACCCACGAAGGGTGATCCGGCGGCGGTTTTGGCAAGAAATCTCTCATGAAACACCATTTTTTATTAACAAAGCCGGGACTGAGAGGATCTTCCCGGCATTCCAGCTAAATATCCCCCTGAAATGGCGAAGGGGGCTTTTTCTTTTCTTTCCGTGCAATAAACTTCCAGGACACCGACGCAGACCGGTCCGCCCTGTGCACCGGTTCAGGGAAACGGTCGCGGAGGGTACAGTGGCGGACGAGTTCAAGGGCTCCTGCAAGGGTCACGCGGTAGCCGGGAGAGACGCATACCGGGGCCTTTCCTTCCTGCGACCGGAAGAGGACGCCGACAACCTCGCCGTCCATCGTGACCGGCGACGTCGCCCCCCTCTCTCTGCCCGGTTCCTCTGCGTCCATGCCGGGAAGGAGGTTTCCCGCAACGCCGACGGTGGGGAGATCGAGGAACGTGCCCAGGTGCGTTGCGATCCCCGCCCTCCGCGGATGGGCATACCCGTGGCCATGGACAATGGTTGCGCCAGGAGGGGGAAAAACGAGCCGAAAAGCCTCTAAAAGGACGGGGACCTCCCGAAATGCAAAATAACCAGGGATGTAGGGGCAGGGGACGCGGGCCGATGCGACGGCGACCTCCCGGACCCATCCCCCTTCCCGGTCCATCACGACGACGGCGGCACACGCATCATCCCCGCGGTAACTTGCATCAGTCCCGGCAACACTGCTGATGGTTCTGACATCGACCGGCTGCACCCGCCGGGCACGTTTCGCGACGTCCTCCTGGATTGCTCGTGCTTCTTCCCGCGTCCGGGGGATGGAAAAAGAGACCATGGGTCACCAGGGATGTCGACCGAAAACCCCATCAAGGCAACGCCGGTCCCCCCGTACTCACCGGGCAGGTGGGGGGATACGGGAGGGTGGAGGGGTCTTGCCGGTGTATCATTTTTTAGCCCTGGGAACTTACGTATATACATCATGCAGACCCGGAGAGAACCCGGACCCGATGATGGGTCCCGGACCATCGTGCAGGATGCGGTCCCCGATTACTACCAGGAACTCTCCGAGTACCTCGAAGTCCTCTCCAACAGCCAGCGCTTAAAGATATTGAAGATGCTGGAGAAGAAACCCCGTGACGTCCGGATGATCGCATCCGAGATCCAGACGAGTTACGAGAACACAAAGAAACACCTTGACAAGCTGATGGGCATGGGTCTCATCAGGAAGGAAGTGGGCCTCGGACAGCAGACATCAAAAGGTGTGCACCCCGTCTGGAAGTATTCCCTTGTCCCGGGAGCGATGGAAGCGGTGGTCCGGAACCTTGGGATATTTTCCAATATCCGGATACAGATGACCGACCGGGACCTCAAAAGGCGTCTCGACGAGGTCAGGCATGCCATTGAGGGCGAGGTTTCCGGTATCCACCCCATGCTGGTCGTGCTGGGCGGCCCGGAGGACGGAAAGTCGTTCTCCCTCGGGGAAAAGCTGGTCCGGATAGGGCGGGTCGACCCAAAAGCGGGAGGAACGGACGAAGGGGACGTGGTCCTTGGCGGGGAATACTCATCGGTCAGCAGGATTTCGCGACCCCATGCGGCCATCCGGAAAGAGGGGAAGAAGTGGCTCCTCGAGGACAGGGGTAGCACGGGCGGGACGTTCCTGAACAACACCCCCCTGCAGAAAGGTGTCCCGGTTGAACTTGCCGACGGGGACATGATCGAACTTGCAAAAGGCCCCGCCAGTGCCCGGCTCCTCCTGATCCTCCCTAAAGATGCCTCCTGAACGAGGCAGCTCCTGCCGTTTGCCTATGCAACTCCGGTTATTCGTCCCCATCCTGGTTTTCTTCCTGCTTGCAGGGATCGTCATCCCATTCCCGGCGGCGGCCATAGAAACCTATTATATTTCTGCGAGTGCCGGCGAAGGGGGGAAAATTGAGCCGGCCGGTCTTGTCCCTGTCCCGAGGGGAGAGGACCAGGCTTTCGTGATAACGGCCGGGCCGGGGTACCGGATCGATACCGTCTGGGTTGACCAGAAGTCGATGGGGCCAGTATCATTCTACACGTTCTCACGGGTACGGTCAAACCACACGATTTCTGCCACCTTTTTCCCTACAACGGGTGCGATATCGGTAGATTCCCGCCCTCCCGGGGCATCTGTTTTCCTCGACTCGGTCTTCCTGGGAACAACCCTTCCTTCCGGGCCCGTCACCTTTTCGCAGATCGCTCCCGGCCGGCACACCCTCCATCTCGTCCTGACCGGGTACCAGGATTACCAGTCCGAGGTCGAGGTGAAAGAGGGCCAGACAACAGTTGTTCCTCCCATTGTCCTCATCGCCATCCCCACCACTTCGCCGACTACCTCCCCTCCAACAACCAAGCCGACCACTCTTCCCCCTACCACTTCGCCAACCACCTCACCTCCAACAACCAAGCCAACCACTCTTCCCCCTACCACTTCGCCGACCACCTCCCCTCCAACAACCCAGCCAACCACTCTTCCCCCTACCACTTCGCCAACCACCTCACCTCCAACAACCCAGCCAACCACTCCTCCCCCGACCACTTCGCCGACCACCTCACCTCCAACAACCCAGCCAACCACTCCTCCCCCGACCACTTCGCCGACCACCTCACCTCCAACAACCAAGCCAACCACTCCTCCCCCGACCACTTCGCCAACCACCTCACCTCCAACAACCAAGCCAACCACTCCTCCCCCGACCACTTCGCCAACCACCTCACCTCCAACAACCCAGCCAACCACTCCTCCCCCGACCTTCTATCCGCTCACGACCATTCCGACCACTCCCCCCCCTACCCCTGATACGATTCCTTCGGGGACGCCCGTTCCAGGGACGCAACTCCCGAGCCCACCGGGAGGGGGCGGTGCACTTCCTCCCTGGCAGAACACCCCCTGGGCCCTCCTTCTGGCGGGAACGGGGGTTCTTGCCACCGCGATCTTCTCCCGCGACGTCCTCTCCTCCCGGAGGGTCACTCCCCTTCCCCGGGTGATGCGCCTTGCGGTAACGGTCGTATCTGCCCTCCCCTGTGCTGCCCTGGCACTGATACTCCGCGCACAGCAGGATATGTTCCCGGCCGGCACGGGTATCACGTCCCCGGAACTCGCAGTCTTCGTCGTGCCGGCAGCATTTTTCCTGATCCTCTCCTCGCTCGGACTCGTCATCGGGGCGGCGCTCTCCTGGCCGCTCCGCGGTCTCCTCAAGGCACACACCATTGGAGGCGTCCTCGTCATGTTCCTCTCGCTGCTCTCCCTTGCCCGCGGTGACAGTACCACACCCTTCTTCCCGGGAGTCATGCTCCTTGCCGGGATCCTCGCAATCCTGGGAGCCCGATGGCAGGAAGGACTCTTCGGGGCCCCGGCTGGGGTGCAGGGACACGAACGGGAGGCCGAGGTGCCGTCAAGCGATGTCACCCGTGCAGTCCCGGCTCGCGGGGAGTCCCCCTTCCCGCCCGAGCTGGCAAAGACATACTCGGGGATCCGGTTCATTGGCTCGGGCGGTCTTGCCCATGTCTACCGCGCAGAAAACGTGAACACGGGGGAGACCGTCGCCGTCAAGATCCCCCTCCGGGCCGACGAGGCGACCGGGAAATCCTTCATGAAAGAGATACTCGGGTGGGAGGGGCTCTCGCATCCCAACATCGTCCGGGTCAACCAGGTCAATATCCTGCCCGTGCCCTACATCGAGATGGAGTACATCGAAAAGACCCTTGCCGACACAAAAAAACCCCTCCCCGTCAGGAAAGCTGCCCGCATCTGCCGGGACATTGCAAGGGGGCTAGCCTATGCCCATGACCATAACATCATCCACCGTGATATCAAGCCACAGAACATCCTCGTTACAAAGGATGAAACCCCCAAGATTTCAGACTGGGGTATGAGCAAGGTCGTGGGCGTCTCCCGGATGCCCACGATCGCAGGGTTCTCCCTTGCCTATGCCGCACCCGAGCAGGTATCCCCGGCGTCATTCGGGGAGACCGACCAAAGAACTGATATCTACCAGCTGGGATGCGTCCTCTACGAGCTCCTCACCGGCAGGGTACCGTTCCCGGGGACCGACATGGGAGAAGTCACCGCGGCGATCCTCTCCCGGGAGCCGCTCCCGCCATCGGTATACAACCCGGGGGCCCGGCCCCTCGATGCAATCGTGATGAAGTGTCTTGCCAAGAGACCAGAGGAGAGGTACCAGGACGCAGGCGAACTTGCCAATGACCTCGAGAAGTTCCTGCAGGAGACAGCAGGCACGGACGACTATGATATCTTTGAGGACTGACCAAACTCTCCCTGCGACTCCCAAAACCCTGGGGAACGAGGGCCGCCATTTTTCGGAGAGAAAAATCCGGATAATTCTTCCGGGTGGTTACGAACAACTCAGAGAAAAAAAGTATGGTGGCGCCCCACCCTCGCAGGGAGGGGGCGTATGGAGTGTGAGTGTGTGCTTTTTTTCAGGATCTGGCATGCTTTCCTATTGCATTCCCGTTGCCAATCTGGATGCGTGGTCCTCCAAGGGTTGTGCTCCTCTGACGGTCTGGTGGATGATCGGGTGGTGCTGCATGGCTGCCCCCTGCACAAGAACAGGGAACGGCAGGGCCGGAAAGGTCACTGGCACGACAGGGACGGGCATCGTGCACTTCCGGCATGCAGGGAAACGCGGGTCCGTTTTCCGCCACTGTTTTCCTGCACGCGGACTGGACTTCCCCCGGCCACTCTCTCATGCCTCACCACACCTCACTCGTCCCCATCCTCTCATAAATTGGTCCCATGCAGGAAGGGCATACCCGGTCATTGTCAGGCCTTTGATTGAACCGGATGGTTCAGGCCGGGGGAGAGGATGGCTCCCCCTTCCCTTCGGACCCTTTTAGGGATTTACCCTTCCCTTGCCCATTTTACCCGGAGGGCTCGCCCAACGGCCTTGAACGCCGCGTCTATTTCCCGGTAATTGGGGATATGCTTTTCCCTGAGGACACGTTCGCCGGCCCGCATGCTCTCTCCCCCCAGGAGACACCCGATGACCATCTTGTGGGTTGACCGGGAGAAGCGGGCGATCTCCGATCCCAGGTGGACCGGGTCGAGGACTGCCGAGGGGACGGCGATGACCACGGCAATGTCCCATTCGTCCTGGAACCGGGTCAGGACATCAAAGACACGGGCGTACCTCTCCACACCCCCGTCCCCAATGATGTCGATGGGGTTCTCCCTGCTCCACATCGGGGGCAGGAACGCATCAAGAGCATCCCGCACGGCGTCCGGGAGGGGGATGAGGTGGACACCATTGCGTTCGGCGAAGTCCGATGCCATAACGGCAAATCCTCCGGCCGTGGTGACCACGATGCCCCTGTTCCCCTTCGGGTACCCTTCTGACGCGAGGAGCTCGGCCACGTCGAACGCCTCCCCGATGGAGTAGACCTGGATGACCCCCGCCTGGCGAAACGCGGCCTGGTACACCTCGAAGTCCCCGGCAAGAGACCCCGTGTGCGAGGCTGCCGCCTTCTTTCCCAGGCCTGATGAGCCCGACTTGAAGGCAATCACGGGTTTCATGGGGGTGATGCGGGAGATAGCCGAGAGGAATTCACGGCCCCTGCGGATCTCCTCGATATAGAGGATGATTGCCCGGGTGTGGGGGTCCTTTTCCATCACGTGGAGAAAGTCGACGAAGTCGAGATCAAGCTGGTTTCCGACGCTGATGATCAGGGAAAACCCTATCATCTCCGGGATGCTCCAGTCAACAATCGTGGAGATGACCGCGCCACTCTGCGAGATGAACCCGAGAGGCCCATTCCGTGGCATGACAGGGTCAAACGTCGTGTTCAGCCCCGCAGGGGGGGCGATGATCCCAAGGCAGTTGGGACCGACGACCCGCATCCCTGATTCCCGCGCGATGGCGAGGATTTCCTGTTCCCGCCGGAGACCGGCCTCCCCGGTCTCCCGGAACCCCGAAGAGAGGATGATTGCAAGGGGAACCTCCTTTTGGGCACACTCGCGTAGAACATCCGGGACGACTGGTGCAGGGACCGCAATGACTGCCGCATCGACCGCGCCCGGGATCTCCCCCACGCGGGAATAGGCCTTCTTTCCCAGGATCTCGGTCATGCGGGGGTTCACGGGGTACACGGAACCCGAGAACGAGAGGAGGTTGCGGAGGACAACGTACCCGATCTTCGCGGGGTCCGCGGACGCCCCGATGACGGCCAGGGAACGGGGAGAGAAGAGGGCAGGGTCAACCGGCGGGTGGGGTGTCTCCCCCATCCGTGCCGGGATATCGCGGGTGATCATGCGGGCGTCGACCACGATGCAGCCTAACGGCGTGAGGATGAGGGGGTTGCAGTCACATTCCACGAGCGTGTCGTCAGAAAAAAAGAGGTGGGCGATGGAAAGGATCGTCTCGGCGAGGGCCTCCTCGTTGACGGGTTGCGACCCCCGGAAACCCTTCAGGAGGGGGTACCCGTGGAGCTCCCTGATCATCTCCCGGGCCTCGGTGAGCCCGATGGGTAGGACCCTGATGGAGATATCGCGCAGAAGTTCGACGAGCACTCCCCCCATGCCACAGACGAGGACTTTGCCGAACGCAGGGTCTGTCTTTCCCCCCACGATGAGTTCAAGTCCCGGGGGAATTTCAGCCTCGACCAGGATGCCGGTGACCGGTGCGCCGGGGAGGCGGGCAGCAACTCCGTCCCTGATCCTTCCAAAGGCAGCCATCGCCTCCTCTTCTGTCCTGATTCCCGTCACGACGCCACCGACATCTGACTTGTGCACGACGGCAGGGGAGATGACCTTCATCACGACGGGAAAACCGATGGATGCCGCGATTGTGGCCGCCTCCCCGGGATCGTGGGCCACCCCGAACGCGGGGACCGGAATATGAGCTGATTTCAACCGTTCCAGGCATGCATCGGGAGAAAGCATCCTCCTCTCCCGTGACTCTTCGTCTCCCTCTTCCACCTGCATGACCCCCGAAAAAATACGTATCTTCTCCTGCCTTCCCTCTTCCGTTGGACTCCGGGCGAAATTACCGTATCGGAACAGGTGTTTTGAGGGGGGCTCTCTCCTTCCCCGCGGGAAGCCCTTATTACTTTTCCCCCCTGATGAGACATTGGATGGCAATGCCGGGAGAGAGAGGTCCGGGGAGGGAGAAAGAGAAGCCGGGAGGGGGTCCGGGTAATCAGGGGAGTGCCTCCCCCTTTGACGGCCTGCCTCCCGGCATCATCAGAAAGATAGAGACCTACATCGAGAAAAAGACCGGAAAGGGATGGACCGACCCGGTCGTCCTGGAACGGCTCTCCCGGGCAATCGTAGCCCAGAAGAGTACTTACTGGAGGGAGAGGAAGGGGGAGATCTCCTACCGGAAGGGATACCACGTGCTCGGGTACCTCGCCTACCATTTCCCGGTCTACTACGTCCAGGCACTCCACCTGATGGCCGACCTCGAGCGACGCGGCCTCCTCTTTTCCCCGATGCGTATCCTCGACGTGGGGACCGGGCCGGGAACCGTTCCCCTTGCAATCGCCGATTATCTCTCCCGGACCGGTGAGAGAAGTGCCGAGGTCTTCTCCATCGAACGTTCGGCAGAGTTCGTCGAGGCGTACCGTTTCCTGTCGGGTGGTTTTTCCAGACCGGGCGAGCCCGTCATCCTCCACCCTCCCCTCGAGGCCGATATCCGGACCCTGGAGAGCGAGGATCTCCCCCCCTCCCTCGACCTCATCATCTTCCAAAACGTCCTCAACGAACTTCCCACCCCCTCCCCCGAGGGGAAGGGGGCCCTGGTCAGGAAGTACGCCGGAGCCCTGTCCGGGAGGGGTTCGGTCCTCCTCGTCGAACCTGCCGACCGGGACAACGCCCTGGCCCTGCGGAGGGTGGCCGCTTCGGCAGCAGGGGAGGGACTTTTCATCCACTCCCCCTGCCATTTCCTCTGGGGCACGCCCTGCACATCGGAGCGGTGCTGGAGCTTTGTCGAGGCTGACCCGATCCTACCCCCACCCTTCATGCAGGCACTTGCCGGAAAAAAGGAGGGGTACCGGTTCCTCAACGTTGACATCAAGTACTCCTACGCCCTCCTGCGTCGCATCCCGCCGGAGAAGGTCCCCGGCACCCCCCTCTCAGCCCGCCGCAACGTCCGGCTCTCCTCCCTTTCCCGGCACGTGAACCGGCGCATCCGAACCGCTGCGACCATCGCGTCGGGAGACCTCGGAGATTCAAAGACCCACGTCTTCTTCCTGTGCGACGGGACCGGCGGCGTGCCGGCCTATGCAGTCCTCCCCTCGTACCACCGGACCAGTGAGAACGAATGGCTCCTCTCTGCCCCGTACGGGAGCGTTGCCGAGTTCTCCGGCGTCCTTGTCCGCTTCAACCGCCGCTACCAGGCCTATAACCTTCTCGTCACCCGGGCAAGCACGGTCACTCCCCTGGGCGCAGCCCCGGGCCGGCGGGAGGAGTGATCGCTATGCCTATATGCTTTCTTCGTCCCATAGTGAAGTAGAACGGGAGACCGGCGGAAGAATCTCCGGGCTTTTGCCCGGTCGAACCCGGCGGTGCAGGCGGGGGAGAGCAGAGGATGCGGCACATCATCGCTATCAGGGACTTGAGCAGGGAGGAGATCGACGGGATACTCGACGACGCCCAGGGGATCCAGGCCCGGTCCTATGACCCCTCCGCCCTGGAGGGAAAACTTCTCGGCCTGCTCTTCTTTGAGCCAAGTACACGGACGCGGATGTCGTTTGCCGCGGCCATGGCGCGCCTGGGCGGAAATTTCCTCTCGGTGGACAGCGTCGAGGCAAGCTCCATGGCCAAGGGGGAGACGCTTGCAGACACCATCCGGGTGGTGAGCAGGTACGTGGATGCGATCGTGCTCCGTCACCCGAAGGAGGGGGCCGCCCGCCTGGCAAGCGAGTTTGCCCATGTCCCGGTGATCAACGCCGGGGATGGGGCAGGGCAGCACCCCTCCCAGACGCTGCTCGACCTCTTTACCATCCGGCAGTCCATGCCGCTCGGGGGCATTCACGTCGGCCTCCTCGGCGACCTGCGGTACGGGCGGACCGCCCATTCCCTCGCCCATGCCCTCTCCCTCTACAACGTGACAATCCATACCATCACGCCCAAGGGCCTCGAACTCCCGGCCGGTCTTGCGACCGAGCTCCGGGACGCCGGGACAGAGGTGATCGAGCACGACGACCTCGCATCGGCCATCCCCGGCCTTGACGTCCTGTACGTGACCCGCATCCAGAGGGAGAGGTTCCCGGACTCTGCCTCCTACTTCAAAGTCGCCTCGAGCTACCAGGTGACCCCCGAGCTGCTCACGGGTGTCAGGGACCACTTCATCGTGCTCCACCCCCTCCCCCGCCTGAACGAGATCGATCCCCGGGTGGACCGGCTCCCCTGTGCCCGGTACTTCGAGCAGGCTGCAAACGGCATCCCTGTCCGGATGGCAATGCTCCTGCGGGTGATGACATGACACGCGAGAAGGACGCGCGGGCCGGGCTCCTCATCAGCCCGATCGAGAACGGGACCGTGATCGACCACATCACCGCCGGCGAAGCCCTCAACGTGCTGCGCATTATCGGGATCACGGGGACGACCCACGAGTCGATATCGGTCGCAACGAACGTGGAGAGCAAGAAGATCGGGACAAAGGATATCGTCAAGATCAAGAACCGTGAGCTCCTGAAAGAGGAGGTCGACCGTATTGCCCTGATCGCCCCCCGGGCGTCGATCAACATCATCCGGAACTACAAGGTCTGGGACAAGAAGGGAGTGGAGATCCCGGACCGGGTCGTCGGGATCGTCCGGTGCCCAAACCCCGGCTGCATCTCCAATACAAACGAGCCAATCCAGTCCTGCTTCCTCGTCCAGAAGAAGGGACTGCGGTGCCTCTACTGTGACTGGCTGATCACAAAGGACATCACGAGCCACATCATCTGACTATCTGCACTTTTTTTAACTTCATCCAGTTATCAGCCCAGATAGTATTCTGTTCCTATCGACTACCCTCCTATCATTTATATCCCCCTATTATCGTCAAAGGATGTTATTTCTTCTTTGTATCTCGTTCCTCCTTGCTGTTCACCGGTGGTAGAATCTTGTTGAAGAGATTTTATTGGTAGTGCCCGAAAGTGTTCCGGAGGACTTCACTTTACCCTGGATAGAATATATTTTCAAAAAGGGGACCAATGCAGGATGTCGGAAATACTATCTTATTCACCCTCAGATTGTAAGGAAAATACCGCGAACTGAAAGGGAAACTGCCATGACCCCCATCGAGACCCTCGGCCTGACGAAGTACTATGGGGACCTCTGCGCCGTCGATCACCTCGACTTGTCCGTGGGAAACGAGATCTTCGGGCTCCTCGGGCCCAATGGATCCGGGAAGACGACGACTGTCCTGATGCTGACAACCCTCCTCCAGCCGACGGAGGGGTCTGCCCGGATCTGCGGGTACGATATCTGCAGGCAGGCACGGGAGGTCCGGAAGCAAATCAGTTACGTGCCACAGGAGATGGCCGTGGACATCAAGCTCACGGGCAGGGAGAACGTTGCCCTTTTTGCCAAGCTGTACGGCATCCCCCGGAGGGACGAGGCAGTCGGGCGGGTCCTCGAGATGATGGATCTCTCCGAGAGGGCAGACGACCTCGTCCGCACCTACTCCGGGGGTATGCGACGGAGGCTTGAGCTTGCCCAGGCGCTTGTCCACGAACCAAAGGTACTCTTCCTCGACGAGCCGACCATCGGGCTCGATGTCGCTGCCCGGCGGAAGATCTGGGACCACATACGGACCCTGAGGTCCCGCGGCATGACGATCTTCGTGACGACCCACTACATGGACGAGGCAGACCATTCCTGTGATCGCGTCGCGATCCTCGACCGGGGACTGGTCATCGCAGTCGATTCCCCTGCCGCCCTCCGTGCCCGGGTCGGAAATGATATCATCAGTGCCCGGGTCAGGGGTGTGCCAAGAGACAGCTTCCCCGAAGGGATCACGCTTCTTGGGGAGAGGGAGCCCGGCGAGATGGTCTTTTCCACGGACCACGGGTCCGAGAAAGTACCCGTGCTCTTCCACTGGCTCGAGAGCCAGGGGGTAGCGGTCCAGTCCCTCTCCGTGCGCGAACCCACGCTCGATGACGTCTTCCTCTCCCTTGTCACGGCGCGGGAGGACGGGTACGGCTTTGACGACCACAAGTTCCGGATGATGCTGCGGAGGAGAGGATGAAGGATATCCTCACTTACTTTGAGAGAGACATGCTCCGGTGGGTCAGGGGCCGGATATCCGTTGTCTCGGCCCTCATCATGCCGGCCGCCTGGCTGATCTTCGTCGGGCTCGCCCTCCCGACAACGTTCTCTGAGCACTACATCGACTTCATCACGCCGGGAATACTCGTCCTGACGATGCTTGGTGCGTCTCTCCAGGGGGGCTCCCTCCTCATCTTCGACAAGATCCTCGGGTTCCTCAACAAGTTCCTTGCCCTCCCTTCGTCCCGGGAAAGTATCCTGCTGGGAAAGATAGTCTTCATCACGACGCGGGGGCTCATCCAGGCTACGATCATCCTGGTCCTTGCCGGGATCCTGGGTGCATCGCTCCTTTCGCCGATCGGGATCCTTGTCTCCTATGGGATCCTCGCAGTCTTTGGGATCCTTTTCTCTGCCTTCTCGACGACAATCGCCCTCTTCCTCTCTGACCACGACGCCTATGCTGCCTTCAATGCCATGGTGAGCATGCCACTCTTCTTCACGAGCAGTGCCCTCATGCCGTATGCCGTCATGCCTTCCTGGCTCTCGCCGATCGCGTACTGGAACCCGGTGAGCTACGCCATCGATGCCATCCGGTCGCTCCAGGAGGGGGTCTTTGCCTGGTCGCGGGTCGGTGCCCTTGTCCTCCTCGCCGTTCTCGTTGTTGCCATCTGTATCCACCAGTTCCGGAAAGTGACCCTCTGATCACGGAAGAGTCGCCTGCGGCCGGACGCGGATGAGACCTCCCCCCGTGCCCCCTCGATTGGCCGACGGGAAAGTATTTCGGGGAACGGTGGTAAAATAAGGTGATGGGATTTTTCCATGAAAGCTGAATTCATCCTCGCTTGCATTTTCTGCATCCTTTTGGCAGCAGTGCTCCCCTGTTCTGCCGCAAGCTCCCCCGATGCAATATCGGCCTACAACAGGGGCGTTGACCTCGCCATGGAGGGGAAGTTTGACGATGCCCTCGCCTCGATCGACCAGGCGATCTCGCTTGACCAGAACTTCACGCTCGCCTGGATCACGAAGGCCGGCATCCTGAACGTGAAGGGGAGCTTCAACGAGTCGCTGGTGGCCTCGGAAAGGGCACTTGCGATCGACGGGAACCAGGCAGATGCATGGACCAACAAGGCCAGCGCTCTCATCTCCCTGCAGAGGTTCGAAGAAGGGCTCGAGGCTGCCAACCGGGCCATCGAGCTTGACCCGCGGCTCTCCGAGGCCTGGATCGATCGGGCAACCGCACTCTCCAGCCTCAACCGGACCGCAGAGGCAGAAGAGGCCATGAAGATGGCCATGTTCCTGATGGAGACTCCGGAGGGGACTCCCTCCCCGCTCCCGACCACCCGGGCTGCCCCCCTCTTTCCCCTCCTCGCCCTCCTTGGGACAGGTATCGCACTCCTTTTGGCCAGGAAAGGCCTCCGATAACCCATTTCTCCTTTTCTTCGTTCCTGACCGGGGCCCCGGGGTCAGGGGCCTCCCCCCCTTGTCCCAAAGGTACTGCACGATGAACGACTGGGGGAAGATGTGTGCATGGGGGAGGACCCGCATGCACAAAAAGTGATGCTGAGAGTACCGGTCATTCCCTGTACAGGAGAGGTAATAAATTTGGAGGATAGTCCCGGTTCAATGTATCCGCCAGGGGGGAGAGACGGGGGGTCCCTGACATCGCAGGGTTGGGCACCGGCCGTGAAATGCCAGGCCATTACAACCGGGCTTTCCTGCCCTGTGAAGCCGTATGGGACCCGGGGGAGTCCGTTTCATGAGTGGGATGGGGAATCGAAATCCCGGGTATTCTCCTTTTTCCTCCCCAGGACCCTCCCGTGCTCGTCGATCTCTCCCCGGTAGATACGGGTGCTGGATATCCACTTCCCGTCTTCGGCAAGCACGCACGTGATCTGGTGGATATCCACCTTGGATTGGCCCCTCGAGCGCCGGATGTCGTTGATCTCGCGTGCGACAGGGAGCGTCTCCTCGCTCACGACGAGGGCGTCGAAATCGGCATCGAGGGCAGACCCGTACTTGTCATTGAGCTTCTCGATGGAATATGCGGCCAAAAACCCCTTTGACCGGATGAAATCCTCGAGTGCCCTTTTTCTCTCGGGGAAAGGTCGCACGGGATGGACCTTGCGGGACGCGAATTCATCGCTCGAAAGACCGATGATCACCGTACCTCCCGGGCCCGCCAGTTCGAATGATCGTGTAATGAGCCTTTTATGCCCGTCGTGGAAGGGATCGAAGGTACCCCCGACCATAACCTTCATTGTGCGTGATAGTGAATTTTTAATGCTATTATGGCTGTTGGTCACGCCGGAAAGGACATGAAATTCATTGCAGGGAACGCGACCGTCCTTGGCGACGTCGAACTGGGGACGGAGGTAAGTATCTGGTTTGGGGCGGTGGTCAGGGGAGACCGGGACCGGATTGCGATCGGTGATAGGTCCAACGTCCAGGATAATGCCGTTATCCACACGAGTGCCGGGTTTCCGGTCCGGATCGGGAAGGAAGTCTCGGTGGGACACGGAGCCATCCTCCACGGGTGCACGATAGAGGACCGTGTCCTCGTTGGCATGGGAGCCATCGTGCTCAACGGGGCCGTGGTCGGAGAGGACTCGCTCCTGGGTGCCGGCACCGTCGTGACAGAGGGTGCAGTCATTCCCCCGTGCTCGGTCGTGGTGGGTGTACCGGGAAAAGTCATCAAGCAGGTCACAGGGGAACAGAAACAGCACATCGTGCAGAACGCTGCGGTCTACTGGGAGCTTGCCGGGAGGTACCGGGATGCCTGAGGTCGTCGTCATCGGGGGAGGCGTCGCGGGGATACAGGCGGCCCTTGACCTTGCCAACCACGGCGTTGACGTTTACCTCGTCGAGAAAGAGCCCTCCATCGGCGGTCACATGGCAATGCTCGACAAGACCTTCCCAACCAATGACTGCTCGATGTGCATCCTCTCACCCAAGATGATGGACGTCTTTCGCCACCCCCGGATCCATACCCTGACATGCGCACGGGTCACTGCCGTGAGCGGGTCTCCCGGGGATTTTTCGGTCACTATCAGGAAGATGCCGCGTTACATCGACGAGGAAAAGTGCAACGGGTGCGGAGATTGCATCGAGATCTGCCCGGTCGAGGTATACAACCGGTTCGACGCGGGCCTCGGTGTACGGAAAGCCATCTACAAGCCCCACAGCCAGGCAGTGCCGGACATCGTGGTCAGGGACACTGACCACTGCATCGAATGCGGCCTCTGCTACGATGTGTGTGGCCGGGACGCGATCAAAAAGGAGGACAGCGAGACCGAGGTCACCGTCCATGCCTCCAGTATTATCATCGCGTGCGGGTACGAGGTATTTGACGCAACGAAGAAGGACCAGTTCCGGTACTTACGGGTGCCCGACGTTATCACGGGGCTTGAGTTCGAACGGATGATGAACGCAAGCGGACCGACCGGCGGGCAAATCAGGCGTCTCTCGACCGGGAAGACGCCCCGTTCCGTGGTCTTTGTCCAGTGTGTCGGGTCCCGGGATACCCCGCTCGGGAGGTCATACTGCTCGGGCGTCTGCTGCATGTATGCCATTAAAAATGCCATCCTCCTGAAGGAGAAATATCCCTCGATAGACGTGACCATTCTCTACATGGACATACGGGCGTACGGGAAGGGGTACGAGGAATATTACCAGAGGGCCGTTGATGCCGGCGTGCGTTTTATCCGCGGTATGCCGGGTGAAGTAACGGACGATAGGGAAAACCTCCTGATACGCGTGGAAAACACCGAGACCGGCGAGATGGTGGACCTGTCGCCCGAGCTCGTCGTCCTGTCAACGGGCCTTGAGCCTGCACGGGACGCCGGAGAGATCGCAGGGATACTCGGGCTGCCCCGCGAACAGACAGGTTTCTTCCGCACGCTGGACGAGAAGACCGAGATCGTAGCCACGCTCCGCCCGGGAATCTACATCGCGGGGACGGCCGCATCCCCCCGCGACATCCCCGACTGCGTGGCCCAGGCCGGTGCAGCTGCCATGCGGGCATTCATCGATGCCATAAGGGATGGAAATCCGAAATGAGAGCGGTGGAGACCATCGCCTGGGACGACACGTCCGGCGAGATCATCCTCATCGACCAGACGCGTCTCCCGGAAATCTTCCGCCTGGTCCGCTGCCGGACCGTGGACCGCCTGGTTAAAGCGATAAAGAGGCTGGAAGTCAGGGGTGCACCGGCTCTCGGTATTGCCGGTGCATACGGTGTCCTCCTCGCGACCCGGCGTATCCATGAGCGTGACCATGCTGTTTTCATCGAGCGGGTCAGGAAAGAGGCAGAAAAGATCAGGGGGGCTCGCCCGACGGCAGTGAACCTCTCGCTCGGTGCCGACGTCGTCATCGATGCGATCGGACAGGCGGGTTCGGTAAGCGAGGCAAGGGAAAAAGCATTTGATGCCGCAAAGGCCCTTGCAGATGCGGATGCACGATCCTGCCACGAGCTGGGCCGGCACGGGGCCCGGCTCTTACCGGACAGGTGCACGGTCCTGACCCACTGCAACGCGGGGGCCCTCGCATGCCGGGAGTGGGGGACGGCACTGGGGGTCATCCGGTCCGCCGTCGAATCGGGTAAATCGGTCTCTGTCCTTGCATGTGAGACGCGTCCCCTCCTCCAGGGAGCCCGCCTGACGGCATGGGAACTCCAGAGGGACGAAATCCCCGTGACGGTGATACCAGACTCCGAGGCTGCATTCCTGATGCAGCAGGGCCGCGTTGACCTCGTCATTGTCGGGGCAGACAGGATAACCCCCGACGCGGTGTTCAACAAGGTCGGGACCTACATGCACGCGGTCTGTGCCCACCACCACGGGGTGCCGTTCTATGTTGCCGCTCCCGCCTCGACCTTCGACCCGGGACACGCCGCGGAAGAGATTACCATCGAGGAAAGGGACCGTAGCGAGGTCGCATGCTGGGGGGGAATAACGACGGTTCCGGAAGGCGTGGAGGTTATCAATTTCGCGTTTGACCAGACCCCCCATGACCTCCTGACGGCCTTTATCACGGATATCGGTGTTTTTCCACCCCCGCCCGACTGGTCTGCGATACAGGCAGCGCAGGGAAAGATTCTCCCGGGAAGAAGGGGGTGAGGTCCCGTGACATTTTCTCCCGTCACCGTCGAAGGCATCGTATTCCTCGTGGGGGAGATCACCATCCTCATCCTCCTGGGATTTTTTTTCTTCTCCCTCCTGCTCGTCGGGATCTCCATCCTCTCCATCAGTTCCGGCAAACTCTACTTTCCCCGTTTCCTCAAGGCGGGGATGGTCCTGGTGGAGGGGTTCGCAAAAGCTCTCTTCCGCCTTTTTGGGATTGAAGACAGCGAAATACTGACCTTTTTCATCAAGCTGCACAACACGATGAACAAGAAGAGTTTTGCAGAAATTCCCGTGCGTGAGCGGGCCATATTTTTCCCCCAGTGTCTCCGGTCGGCACGCTGCCCTGCACACCTCTCGCCCGAGGGCCTTGCCTGCAGGAACTGCGGTTCCTGCAGCATCGGGTTCTGGAACAGGGTCCTCTCCAGGATGGGCTACCGCGTCTTCATCGTCCCGGGATCCTCGTTCATCAAGAGGATGGTCAGGGCATACCACCCGCGGGCCATTATCGGGGTGGGGTGCCTCTCGGAGGTCAAGGATGGACTCGAGATGGCAGACAAGATCGGCCTCGTCTCGATGGGAGTCGTCACGCAGAAAGACGGGTGTGTCGAGACATCGGTTGACTGGGACAAGGTCATGGAAGTCGCCACCCTCGGTGTCGACCCCGCCACCATTCCCCCGGAGGCAATGGACGCAGTATTTTTCTCACCCCCCCTGCAGGAACAGGGCAGAGAGGGAGAAAACCACGAGTGAGGCAAACATCGCGTACTTGACGAGGGTGGTTGCCCCTGTCTCCTTCAGGCAGTCTGCTGTCCGGCAGGAGAGGACGCGAACCACCGTCCCTGCGATGAGAATGTCAACGACGGCGATCCCCGCAAGGTAGGGAAGGCCCCACCAGAGGAGGGGGATGAGGCTTGCACCAAGTGCACCCGCGAGGAATACAAAACCCAGCCTGATAACCGGCCACACCCCCATCACGACGGGAAGCGTGGTCGCTCCCGCGGCGGCATCGCCCGAAACGTCCTCGGCGTCCTTCCAGAGCTCCCTCGCCAGCATGGCAAAGAACGTGATGAGTGCGACGGGAAGGACCCTCGCAAACCCTTCCATGCCGGCATATGCAGCACCAAAAACGAAGATCGACGCCGTGAGGTAGGAAATTGCCACGTTCCCGGCTCCGGGAGTCCTCTTGAGCCGGAACGCATACAGGACGAGGAGTCCCGCGTTGAAGATTGCTATGGCTGCACAGGAGACATTCAAAAGGAACGAGAGGGCAATGCCGATGGCAAAGAGGGCACCCGCAAAGGGAGGGACGTCAGCCTGCAAGACCGCCCCGGAAGGGATCGGCCGTTCCGGCCTGTTGATCTGGTCGATCTCGACGTCGAAATAGTCATTGAGAGCATTTCCTGCCGCCGTGACGAGGAGGACAACGGCAAATACAATGACCGTTCCGGGCGTGACTGTTCCCGTTGCCATCAGGAAACCGACGACTCCTGCACAGCCTGCGACGATCGCATTAACGGGCCTGGTCACCGCAAGGAACCCAGAGAGAGAAGAAATGAAAGATTCCTCCTGTATGATCTGTCTCTCCCCGGGCAAGAAAAATTATATCCTCCCATGGCCGTGGAAGACCACGGGCCAGGAGGGACGAGCGGGCGTGGAGGGATTTGAACCCCCGACCTACAGCTTAGGAGGCTGCCGCCCTGTCCAGACTAGGCCACACGCCCTGCCAATACTCATTGCCGATGAGAAGGTATAAGCGTGTCGAACCGCCACATTCTCCCGATATGGATTGTGTTTGGGCAGAAGAAGGGAAAATTCGCTTTTTAGTCCCTGCAACCGATCCCCACCATCCCTTTCCACCCGGTTCCGCCCCCGTCTTTTACAACCCGCGGATGGAGCTCTCCCGGGACGTAACAGTCCTCCTCTCCCGAGTGATCGGGGTCTCCGGCTACCTGGATGCCATGGGTGCAACCGGTGTCCGGGGCCTGCGTGTCTCTTCAGAATGCAACATTCCCGTTACGATAGCAGACAGGGACCACCGGGCTGTTGCACTCATCAGGCGTAATGCAGGGATACTCGGCCTGCCGGTCGAGGTGCTGCCGTCTGATGCAAACCTCCTCCTCTCCGGACGGACATTCGAGACCGTGGATATTGACCCGTTTGGAAGTCCTGCCCCTTTCATTGACTCGGCAATCAGGGGGTGTGGGAAGTTCCTCTTTGTCACGGCGACGGATACGGCCCCCCTCTGCGGGGCACACAGGAACGCCGGGCGGCGCCGGTACTTCGCATCGGCACTCAATACCGAATACCATGCAGAGACAGGGCTGCGCATCCTTCTTGGGTTCGTTGTACGGGAAGCGGTGAAGTATGACAGGGGGGTTGAACCCCTCTTCTGCTTCTCGCGTGACCACTATTTCCGGGTCCACGTGCGCCTTGTAAAGGGGGCACGGGATGCCGACCGGTCCCTGGAACGGATCGGCTACATCCTCCAGTGCCCTGCGTGCATATTCAGGACAGAGACGCACGGACTCCTGCCCCCACCCGCGGAGTGCCCATACTGTGGGAAACACCTGGTCCCGGTCGGTCCCCTCTGGACGGGGACCATCCAGGACCCCGAAATCACCCGTTCACTTGAGTCCACCGTCCTGTCCAGTGGTTTCTCCCTTTCTGCGACTCTCCAGAAGCTGGTCAGTCTCTGCCGCCAGGAACTCGACCTCTCCTTCCACTACGATTACCACCACCTCGCCCGGTCATTCCACACCTCACCTCCCCCCATCACGCAGGTGCTGGAATCTATCAGGAGGGAGGGGTATGCCGCATCACGGGCACACTACAGCGGCACGGCATTAAAGACCAGTGCCCCGCTCTCAATTCTCAGGGCGGCATTCCGGGAGACCAGTGGAAAATAACGTTGGAAACGGATAACGGGAAAGCTTCGCCGGACCCGGGCAATACTCTTATCTTGTCCAGCGGAACCTGGTACATGTATGAAAGTCCTTGTCGTGGTTGCACCCGAGAATTACAGGGACGAGGAACTCACAGAACCCCTTGCTGCATGTGACAGGGCGGGAATCGGGTATGACATCGCCTCGACCCGGAAGGGTGAATGCCGTGGGATGCTCGGCGGAAAAGTGCAGGCCACCCTTGCCCTGGCGGACGTTGATCCCTCCCTCTACCAGGGGATCGTGATTGTGGGGGGCTCTGGTTCCCCGGTCTACCTCTGGAATGACGAGATGCTCCGCCAGCTGGTCCTATCGTTCTCCCGGCAGGGGAAAGTTGTTGCAGCCATCTGCCTCTCCCCCGTTGTCCTGGCCCATGCCGGAATCCTCAAGGGCAAGGCCGCAACGTGCTATGAGAGTCCTGCGTCCACGAGGGAGATGGTAAAAGGCGGGGCACGGTCCTCAAGAGATCCTGTTGTCGTCGACGGGTCGGTCATCACGGCAAACGGCCCCGCTGCTGCAAGGGATTTTGCTGCTGCAGTCATCAAAGCCCTCCAGAAGCTTTGATTGACAAGGTACCAGGAATTTTTTCCTCTCCGTCATTTCAAGCGGGTGAGTTGGTGTGGGTGCGTTATTGTCTCTCGCGGTAGTGAGCTCGTCAATCCAAAAAATGTCGACTTTATACGAAATGAATGGTGAAACCGCCACCGGGGCGCACCGTCGGGGGGGCGGCGGAACTCTCCCCATGCGGGGGTGTGGGGGCGACTTGCCCCCATTCCTTCACTACCCAGCTTGAATAGCGAAGAGCCAATTTCTGTGGATTTTCCTTTCGGGTTCGGAACCGGGGAACCTCTCGGGATACGGGTTAATGCTCGATGATGATCGTGAGCAGGTCGCCTTCTTTGAGCCGGTGGGGGAGCCCGACTCTCTGTCCCGGGTGCTTGACGGAAGTGCCCCAGACACGGGCATAGCGAAACCGTTCCACGAAATCACGGTGGAGTCTCCGGCAGACATCCTCCACAGTGCTCCCGGAACGGATGATCAGGGGTTCTTCGAGGTCAGCAGAACCGCTCTGGGGCTTGAGATAGACCCGCATGAACCCGAGGTCATCATAGATACGGTCCTTGAGCCCTTCCATGTTGTAACCGGTGTGGGCAGAGATCATGATCGGGGGACTCCCGAACTTCCGCGTGATCTCCTCGCTGATAGCTCCCTGTACCGTCCTATCCACGAGGTCCACCTTATTGACGGCCACGAACGCAGGGATGTAGACCCTGTTTCCAAGCATCGCATCGATGATGTCCTCCTGGGTTGCATTACCGCGGATGAGGACATCGGCATTGACCATTTTGTTCTCAGAGAGGATCGACCGTATCTCCTCGATATCAAGGTCAAGGACCCCGACATGGTTCATCCTGACCCCGCCCGAGGCAGTCTTCCTGATTGTGATATCAGGGCGCTGGCGATTGATACGAATGCCGGCATCGTAGAGTTCTCTCATTAAAACGTCCACGTGGGAGGCATTGAAGACATCAACGAGGATGACGATGAGATCCGCGCTCCTGACCACACCGATGACCTCTTTTCCCCTCCCCTTCCCCATGGCCGCCCCTGCTATCAGGCCGGGGATATCGAGGATCTGGATCTTTGCCCCCTTGTGCTCGAGGGCCCCGGGAACGACAGAAAGGGTCGTGAAGGCATAGGCAGCGACCTCGCTCCGTGTTCCGGTCAGTGTATTGAGAAGGGTACTCTTCCCGGTTGAGGGAAAGCCAACGAGGACGACGGTTGCATCCCCCGATTTCCTGACAGAGTATCCCTCTCCCCCCCCGCCTGCACGCATGGCACGGGCAACGGCTTCGTCTTTCAGGCGGGCTATTTTTGCCTTGACCCTCCCGATGTGCTTGGCTGTCGCTTTGTTGTACGGCGTCCTCTGGAGTTCTTCCTCTAGCTCCCGTATCTGCTCTTCCAGCCCTGCCATCGACTATTCTTATATCATTGGCAGGATAGAAGAGATATATCTGTGGGTTTGGGGAATTGCTGCCTCTCCGGGCTCCCCGCGCATGTGTTCTTCGCCCCGTGACCCGGCGGGAGGGCCTGCCCGACCGGGGAGGGGGGATCTGGCAACAACAATTTTATGTGCCAAAAAATCCCATTAAAACAGGCAGTTGCTGCTATAGTGTAGTCCGGCCAATCATGCGGGCCTCTCACGCCCGCGACTGGGGTTCGAATCCCCATAGCAGCATCCTGGTTTCCTTTCCTGAAAAAAATTCCTTTTAGCCCCCTCCCCAGATCACCACTCAGATAACTTCTGTAATTGAATCTTTTCACCAAATCCTAGAGAAATGACGAGTCCGAGTAAAAGTACATTCAGACAAACGGTCTTTTTCACAGATCTCGTTG
>JANIHI010000001.1 GCA_024518585.1 Methanolinea sp.
TTTTCCAGGTCTTCGGCGTTAGGCCGGCCCCAGTTGACGAAGAGGAACTTTCCCGGGCACGAGAACTCGCCGATGACCGTTGCACCTTTCCGGAGGAGGGCATCCTTCATCACTCCCATCATGTGCTTTGCCCCTTCGGGGCCTCCCGACGTGCCGAAGAGGGCGACTTTGTACCCGGAGAAATTCCCCGATTCGATGAACTTTGCCATGGGTTCACCCGGTTTTCCGCCGTACGTCCCGCTGCCGAGGAAGACGAGGCGTGCACCCTCAGGGAAGGGCGCGTTCGTGTCCTGGACGGGCACTCCCAGCTCTGCCGCGATCGCCTCCGCGACCTTCCTCGTGTTCCCGCCCCGGGAAAAGACAATGACTGCTCTGTCAGGCATGCCCGAGGGTTAGGGGGGAGGTCTCATAAATGATGCGATGGCAAGGTGCAGATCAGCCGGTAGGAACTGTTGCCATTGAGAGAAAAAGATCTCTGAAAATTGCTGGAATGAAGAGAAAAAAGAATTATTCAAACAAGATTCTCAATTTTCGCTCGATAAGCGGGGATATCCGGTAAACACCGGGCTCATATGTACCAGAGGTCCAGTAATGGACTGCACATTCCAGATCATCATCTGAAATAGCGTACTGGCCCGGTGAGATGACTTCAGTCAAAGAAGGGTATCCCTTTTTAACCTTCGTCCGGCACAGATCGATCTGTCCGCCATGGACGAACAGAAAGTAAAACCATTCGCCAATCAACACCCATTGCTCTTCGGCTGCCTTCTCTGTCATTATGTCGAGAGAATCGTAGAGATGGTCCGGATCACCGGATTCAATTCGTAACCACTGCATCCTTCTCTCAACGTGTGTGTACATGTTTCCTCACCCCTTTCCCACCTTTCGCCCCGGGACCCGTTACTGCTCTTCCTTGTCCTGCAGTAAGAGGAACACAAGAAGAAAGGATCCAGTCCTCTCCTGGATAGAAGGAAATATCTTTCCATATTAATTAATCTTTTCTATTGCGAGAGTCGGGAGATGAATACTTTATCAAGAAACCACACAACAGGTTGTTCCCAGCGATGGTTCCTCTCTCAATGGAAAGCACCGTCGCACTTCCCGAAAAATGTCGCCCGCCTCAGATGAGGTTTCCGTACTTCGAGGCACAGGCGTCCGTGTAGGCCCCTTCGAGGTCAGAGTCCGGAGGTTCGTAACGCCCCGGCCTAAACGCCAATATCCTCCTGATCCTTTTGCTGATGTCGGGGCGCCGTGCCCTGGCGAGGATCTCCTGGTCAGCAACGCTGGTGCACGAGGCGTGCAGGTCTTCGTGGCACCGGGCACAGAGGACGAGCAGGGACCCCTCGAGTGCTTCCGGGGAACCGGGGGCCTCTTCGCCGGCAAAGCAATGGACTTCGAGCTCGTCCTCCGTCCCGGGACTTCCGCAGATCTCGCAGCGGCACATGGCGGCCCGCTTGATGCTGTTGGCTTTCGCCGGGTGGGAGAGCAGGAACGGTGACGTCGACATGGAGGCTCCTTTCTATCCTCGATGAGGGGATCATCGGGTGGGAAGAGATAAATGTTGGGCCTTCCGCCGGGCATGGGTAAAAGATTCCCGTCCCGCCGGGAAAGACGACCTCCCGGGAAAGAATCGGGCTGCTGCCCGGAAACGTCACGAAGTAGTCAGCCGGGAGAGGGGCGACCCCTGTCCCGGGGCGGCAGGCGGCGAGGCGGGACGAGAACCGGGGAATCGGACCTATTCCTACCCGGCCGGGGTCACTCGCCGGCTTCCCGGGCGGAGAGGTCCCGGAGGTATTTCCTGCCGTCTCTTAAAATCTTCTTCCCAAGCGGGGTTATCTGGTAGATGATGTAGTTGCCCTGCTGGTCTCCCCCGATGAGGCCGGCCTTTTTGAGGACCTGGAGGTGGTAGGAGAGCCTTGAGTCTGCTATTCCCGTCGCAGACTTGATCACGCAGACGCAAAGAGGTCCCTTTTCCAGGAGAAAGAGGATCTTGAGGCGGACGGTGTCGGAACAGGCCTGGTGCAGTCCCTGGAGGGGATCAAGCGCGGAACCGGGGGGGAGGGTGGCAACGAGCCCCTCGATCCCTCCCAGCCTCCCGAGGGACTCTGCGATATCTGCAGGGATGGCGGGCTGGCCCCCCTCCTCTCCTCCCTTCCCCCTCCCACCTGCCTTCCGGGGCATTTCAAAGAAAATGGAATCCCCGTCCTCAATAAAGTATCCTGCCGGAAGGGGGGATCCCAAAGGCTCCCTCCACGGTCCCGCGGGGAGAATGAAAAAAACCAGATCATCACTTTCCCGACGGGAACTATGGGGAGGAAAAATGGGGTGGGGCAGGTCCCTGCCCGGCCGGGAAAAGCGGAACAGGACACCTCGTCGGTTGCGATGTTGAACGGCTCGGCACTGCCCGGCCGGGAAAAGCAGTGGCAGGTGCCCGGTGCCGGGTCGAAAAAGAGGGGATCAGATGATGATCGCCGCGGTCTTCTTGTCCTTCTCCTCGTCGTAATCGGTGATTGCGACCTCGGTCGAGAGGATCATCCCGGCGATCGAGGCCGCGTTCTGGAGGCCGACCCTGACCACCTTGGCCGGGTCGATGACCCCCCGTTCCATCAGGTTCTCGTACGTGCCGGTCTTGGCGTTGTACCCAAACGTCCGGTCGTTGCTGCTCCGGATGCGGGCGATGACCTCGGCACCCTCGACACCGGCGTTCCGGGCTATCTGGCGGAGCGGTTCCTCGAGCGCCCTGCGCACGATTGCAACGCCGATCTTCCTGTCATCGTCGAACTTCAGGCCATCAAGGGCCGAAATCGCCCAAAAGAGCGTGATCCCGCCACCGGGGACGACACCTTCCTCGACGGCGGCCTTGGTCGCGTTGAGGGCGTCGTCGATCCGCATCTTCTTCTCCTTGAGCTCGGTCTCGGTAGCCGCCCCCACCTTGATGACGGCAACACCCCCGGTAAGGTTCCCGAGCCTCTTTTTGAGCTCCTCTTTCCGGAACTCGGAGTCAGAGATGTTGATCTGCGACTCGATCAGCCTGATCCTGTCCTCGATCGCCTTCCGGTCTCCCTTGCCCCCGACGATGAGGGTCTTTTCACCGTCGACTCTCACGGTATGGGCAGAGCCGAGGGCCTGGCGCGAGACGTTCTCGAGTTTCATCCCCCGCTCCTCGGAGATAACCGATGCACCGGTCAGGATGGCAATGTCCTCGAGGAGCGCCTTCCTCTCGTCGCCAAACCCGGGGGCCTTGACGGCGCAGACCTTGACAGCACCCCGGATGATGTTCAGGATCAGGGCCGCGAGGGCTTCACCATCCACGTCCTCGGCAATGACGAGGAGCGGTTTTCCCTCCTGGGCCGCCATCTCGAGGATGGGGATCATCTGCTTGAGGGTCGAGATGCGGCGGTCGGTGATCAGGATGGACGGGTCCTCGTACTCAGCCGTCATCTTCTCGTGGTCTGTCACCATGTAGGGCGAGATGAACCCGCGTTCAAACTGCATCCCCTTGACGACCTCGAGGCTCGTCTCGAGGCTCTTTGCGTCCTCGACGGTGATCAGGCCGCCATATCCGACCTTCTCCATCGCGTCCGAGATGAGTTTTCCTATCTCCTCGTCGTTGTTCGCCGAGATGGTCGCGACCTGGATGATGCGTTCACGGTCGTTGACGGGCACGCTCACCGACCTGATAGAGTCGACCGCCGCTGCAACGGCCGCATCGATCCCCCTCTTGATCTCGATCGGGTTGCCCCCCGAGGAGATGTTCTTCAATCCCTCGGTCAGGATGGCCTGGACGAGGAGGGTCGCCGTGGTCGTCCCGTCACCGGTCTTGTCCTGGGTCTTTTGGGCGACTTCCTTGACGAGCTTGGCCCCGATGTTCTCGAACTTGTCGTAGAGAGAGATCTCCTTTGCAATCGTGACCCCGTCGTTCGTAACGATCGGGTTGGTGGGCTTGTCGATGACCACGTACCGTCCCTTCGGGCCGAGGGTGATCTTCACGGTATCGGCGACTTTGTTCACCCCGGAGAGCAGGAGTTTCCTTGCCTCTTCGTCAAAAATGAGCTGTTTTGACTGTGCCATGCAAAATCCCCCCTAGACGATCTTTGCGACGATATCCTTGAAGGGGACAAAAACGTATGTCTCCCTGTCGATCTCAAACGTCTCTGCACTGTACCCCCCGTAGAGGATGTGGTCCCCGGGCTTGAGGGGGAGCGGGGAGCCGTCCTCGCGGGTCCCGACCGAGATGACAGAGCCCTGTTTTCTCTGTTCCCGTGCAGTCTCAGGGATATAGATACCACTCTTCGTCTTCTCTTCCATCTGGATTGGCTTGACAAGAACCCTTTCACCGATAGGAATGATCTCCATTGTGCGTCTGCACCTCCAGAGACGACGTACGTATCGGATTTAAAAATATTTAAAAATTATCTATATTGTATAAATGAATTAAATTATTTTGAATAAGTTTATATTTTATTGGGACAAATGAGATACAAAACCGGGGGGAGCAGATGACGAGGCAGATCGTTCTCCGTCAGGAGGAACGCCCGGTTGCGGGCGGCGGGGAGGAGGAGGTCATGTGGCTCTGCCACTGCCTCGGGATCGGGGAAGGGCGCGATATCGACCGCGTCGCATCGCGCATCATCATCGCACTCCTCTCCCGCCAGGCAATAGAGGGGGGCCTCTCCGTGGAGACGATTGCGAATGACCTTGCAGTCACCCCCTCGCGGGTCAACCACCACATCAGGAACCTTGTTGCTGCCGGCATGGTATACCGGCAGAGAAAGAGAATATTCATCAGGGGGAGAGGTATGCAGGCACTCGTCCGGGAGATCCGAAAAGATGCCCTGCGGATCCTCGATGACCTCGAGGCTGCCGCCATCGGGATCGACAGGGAGTTTGGGATCCCGCACCGGTAGGAGGGACCACGTCCATGGTAGAACGCTCGTACCACCGGATCCACGATATATTCAGGAGGATGCTTGAAAACGTCCAGGACGTAATCGTCATCGTCATCTGCATCCTCCTGTTTGCCCTGATGCTCAAGATCCTGTTTGGGCTCTTCGAGAGCTTTTCCGGACCCCTGGATTTCCAGTACATCGCCTCAGAGCTGATCTACATCCTCGTCCTGGTGGAGATCTACAGGCTCCTCATCATCTACCTGCGGGAACACCGGATCGCCGTGGATATCATGATCGAGGTCGGCATCGTCTCGATCCTCCGCGAGATCATCCTCCATGGGGTCCTTGAGATCAACCCCATGACCCTTGGAGCCATATCCCTCCTCCTGGTCGCCCTGATGCTCCTCCTCCGCTATGGTTCTATCCGCAAGGAGGAGGTGGAAAGGGACCTCCGGGACGGTTTCTTCACCGAGTTGAAAAAATCGATCAGGCGGGAGAAGAGCGAATAGTCCCCCCGGTATCACCCTACCAGTGTCGTCACCTCCCGAAGGTCCCCCATCCATCTCATCACCTTAGCTTAATGAGGGACAAGGGGTGACATGTATTCCATGCGCATCGAAGTTGAGGGCGTTGCAGGTCTCCCGATGATCCAGAAGGGGGACGACCTCCCTGCCCTGATCGCAAAACGGGTGTCGTTCTCGGAGGGGGACATCCTGTGTATTGCATCGTCTGTCTATTCCAAGGCAAAGGGGCACACGCGGTGCCTCCGTGATATCACCCCTTCAAAGAGGGCAGAACGGATAGCCGCCCGGACGGGTGAAGACCCCCGCTTCATCCAGGCGGTCCTCGACGCCTCGACCGACGTCCTCCTCGAGTACCCCTTCGTCCTCTCCGAGGTCCCGTGCGGGCACGTCGGAGTCCGGGCCGGTGTTGACCAGAGCAACATCGAGGACGACATGGTCATCCTCCTCCCCCCCGACCCGATGGCAGCAGCCCGGGAGGTCCGGGAGGCACTCCGGACAATAACAGGGAAATCCGTCGGGGTCATCATCACCGATACCTGCGGGAGGTCCTTTCGCCGGGGCCAGACGGGCCATGCCATCGGGTGGAGCGGGATGCCGGCGATCCGCGACTTCCGGGGTGATACCGACCTCTTCGGCCACGTCCTCAAGATCACCGAGGAGGCGGTCGTGGACGAGATCGCAGGGTTTGCCAACTTCGTGATGGGAGAGAGCAACAACGGCGTCCCGGCCGTGGTCTTCCGCAACTGCGGGACCTGGCAGGGACACGACAACCTCTACTTTGAGGCAGACGAAGATATCACGCGGGCCCTCCTGAAAAAGGCGCCCGGCAGCAGTACATCTCCCTGCTAAAAAATCACGTAGTTCTCTCCGGGATACACTATGAAAATCGCGCATGCGGTTTTCATAGGAACCGCCCATGACCGCCCTTTTTGGTCAGGCATGAAATAGTGAAAATATCAATACCATTTTCATAAAACCGCCCATGACCGCCGGGCGGTCGAGCATAAAGCATGAAAATGGTGAGGCCATTTTCATTGGAAAAGCACACATCTCTCTTTTTCCAGCCAGTGTCCAGTCGGAGGGGTCAGTATATCTTTGCGCGCACGAGGCCGAGGCTCCCGACGGCAAAGAAAAAGGTCCCGAAAACGAGGGCAAAATAGTCAATGAAACCAGGGTTTCCGGCCATCTCCATTGCACCGAGGAAGATGAGCCCCGCTCCGCCGATGACCTGGAGGGCGTTGATGAGCCAGACTGTGGAGACCATGGTCGATAGCACGTTCCTCTCTCTTGATTCCCCCGACCGGTCAAATCACTTGCGGGACCCGGGAGAAGTCCGGATGACGCCGGCAAGTTTCCGGAAGTCTTCCTCGAGGTCCCGCCGGGCCGGGGGATTGTGGGTGATGACCGCCGGGTGGTAGACGGGGACGATGGTCATCTCCCGGCCGGAACGCTGATCCCGCACACCATGTCCCCGCCCCCGGACTTCCCCAAACGAAGGGAACGGGAGGCCGTACATCCCAAAGACGGTCACCGTGGCAAACCTTCCCATCGGGACAAGGACCCGGGGCGAGAGGAGGGCGATCTGAGCTTCCAGGTAGGGCATGCAGGCAGCAATCTCGTCCCTCCTTGGTGCCCGGTTTCCCGGCGGCCTGCACTTGACGATGCTCGTGATGAAGACCTCCTCCCTCGAAAGGCCGCACCGGGAAAGGAGGTCGGTCAGTATCTGTCCTGCCCTCCCGACGAACGGCCTCCCTGTCTCGTCCTCCTTCTTCCCGGGGGCCTCCCCGATGAAGAGCAGGGCCGAAGGGACGGGTCCTTCCCCGGGAACGGTCCGCGTCCGCGAGAGGGAGAGGGGACAGAGGGTGCAGCCGGCAATCGCTGCTGCAACCTGGTCCATGGTATCCGTGCCCGTGATCATGCCATCACCTCTCCCCTCCAGCCGGAGCGTCTCCACAAGTCCGGGCCGGTGCAGTATCCCTTCCATGGGGAGAGGACAATCCCGAAAACGGAAGGGGATGGGGGGGATTTACCGGAGGAGTTCCTCAAGGAAAACCTCCTCCCCCCTCTCCCGGTAATACCCAAAAAGCGCTTCCCCCCAGGCAACAGCCCTGGCGTCCCCGGAAAACAGGTCACAGGAGCTGTCGTACTGGGGGATATCCCGCTTGAAAAGACCAAGCGAGAGGTTCTTGTCAGTCACGGTGAGCCCAAGCCGCATGTCCTCTGAAATGACAAAGAGCGTGAAATTCGATGAGCCGTAAAGATCCTTCATGAATGTGACATAGGGGTCGCCTTTCAGGAGCTCCATCACGGTGTCACTCACCACGAGCTCGACAGGGATCCCCTCGTGGATCTTCTCTGTCAAAAACTGGGCAAGCCCGGGACTGGCCACCGATGAGAGCCCGTGGATGTAGGATGCATCACGGAGGATGGAGATATAGTGGGTATAGACCGAGAACATGTCCATGGTCGTATCGTACTGGACATCGGCCTCGACGAGGTCCCCGATCCTGGCAATGAAAGTGCTTGGAATGCCAGAAAGGTTATGCGTTGCCCAGAACGGGAGGTGGGAACCGATCCCGCCGAGGAGGCTGACGTAATTGAAAATTTCTTCGGCGACAACCTGCCCGAGGGGTGTGAGGGCATACTGGTGTCCTTTGGACTCAACGAGTGCAAGGTTTTCGAGGCTCCGGATCTTGGGGATGAGTGCCTGCGACGTGCTCCCCGTCACGTCGCGGAGGAGAGAGAGGGGTGATGCGCTCCCTTTGAGTGCCAGGAGGACCTGGACCTTGAGACGTGAATTGAAAATGGAATGGATCAGGCGGGAATGTTTCCCATAGAGGGTGAGGGGATCCATATCAGTGTGGGTTTTCCCTATAGAGAAATATGTCATTCGATCGGCTCGGGAGAGATCAGAGAGGGGGAGAGAATGGGAAATGGACAAGGCCAGGGAGAGACGCAATGAGGGCAAGGGGGATGAACTGTCCATCCGAAAGGACATCACAGATGAAGTGAGTATCCCCTGCCCGGTTTACCAGGAGGATGCAGGCCTGGGAGTAGGCAAGGGACGCTCCCACCGTCCAAAGGCCTGCTCCCGAAAGGGTACCCCTCCCGAGCGCAAAGATGACCAGGCCGGAAAGCAGGGTGAACGCCGTCAGGACCTGCGTCGTCCTTCGCGTCCCGATGATGACCGGAACGGTCCTGATCCCTGCCGCCGCATCACCGGCACGGTCCCTGATATCCGGCAGGATCGATGCAATGATAGTCCAGGAAAAGATGAAGAAGAACACAATGAGCGTCTTTTCTCCGGCGGGGGTCTCTGAGAGAGCAGCGGGGATGACCGAGAACGAAAGGCCCCAGGAGAACGAGACTGCGAGGTTCTTGACGAGGGGGATCTTTTAGGCGACGGTACCGGCACGTTTCCGGAAGGAGGGGGATACTGTAGAAGATCCCGGCTACCAGCGGGACACTGCAGGCGGCGAGGGCCAGGAAGCCATGCAGTGCTGATAGCCCCATGGCAAGGGCATATGCCCCGATCGCACAGGGAAAGAGCAGCGATGTGTACCGGGAAGTGACCTTGAAACGGTCCACGTGATTGAGGCTGTCTTCTGCCTGGTCTGTCTTCCTGTTCATGGTATACACGGAGAAGACAACGAGGGAGAGGACGGTTGCAATGGTCAACGAAAAGTCGAGACCCTGGAGGGAACAGGAAACAAAAGCCATTCCGACGGCAGCTGTCGCAAGGAAGAGGGAGCTGTACAGGTAGAAATGCCAGAATTCCCCAAACCCGATGACCAGCCCCTCCCGGACTGTCATCCAGTCCACAAACGGAAACCGGGAATATGCATAGCCCATGCAAAAAAAGTACCCGGAGGAGTTCACATTCGTTGTGATGATGAATGTTCATCGCAGCGATGAATGTGAAAATGCGTGATAAATAACTACGTTGCCCATGTAATACATGACTGGAGCCAGGGATTCTCCGGTGAGAGTATGTTTCATTCAAAATGGAGAGAGAGTAACACTATCAACCATCCAGAATCGGAATTTTATCCTGATACGTTTCCCTCCATTCCTGCGTATCTCGGAGGGGGGATACGGAATTGAATGGAAGGGACCATACCCGGACAGGAGAGTTCCTGCTCCAGTTTCTCCTCGCCGACCAGGTATGTTCCACGAGAGATCCGCCTCTCTCCCCCCGGTTCCTGCAGGAGTTCATCTCCCCCTATGGTATCCGGGTCGGAGAGATCGACATCCATGTCCTGGAAAAGAATACTTTCATGCAGGACAAGGTGACAATCGGGACGTTTTTCCTGACTTTTGAGAGGGAGGGAGACGAGCCCGGGAGGAAGGTTGATGCCCAGGGTATCTTTACCGTCAGGGATTCGGGGAAAGAGACCTGGATAAAGTTTACATCGTCGGCCTATTCCTTCAAGGTCCATCTCCGGAAGGGCGCTATTCCCCTTGCAACCCTCACCGGGCAGGACAGGGTCATCCAGCTGGGCCCCCCGGGGCCGGGTCGCGACCTCATTCATGAAACGCAGGTTTAAATAAGACGGGCTCCGTATACAGGGCTACCAGGCAGGGACACAGGCCCCATGGCATGGAGGAGATCGCTCTTTTCGGGGGTGCCGGAACACCTCCACAGACTGGTTCCTTCCGGTTACCAGGTAATCGGGGACATCGCCGTCATTTCCCTTCCGGACGAACTTTGGGCCTACGACGACGCAATCGCAGAAGCAATATTTTCCCGGCACCAAAACGTCCGCACCGTCCTGAAACGAAGACCCATCCCGCGGGGTGAGCGCCGGGTCCCGGAGGTCCAGGTGATTGCAGGAAAAGGGACGACAACGACGTGCCGGGAATTTGGGTTTTCCTACACGTTGGACCTCTCCCGCGTCTTTTATTCTTCACGCCTTGCCTCCGAGCGCCAGAGGATAGCGAGGCTTGTCCGCCCGGGAGAACACGTCCTTGTCCCCTTCGCCGGGGTCGGGCCGTTCGTCGTCCCCATCGCAGCCCGCGGTGCACGGGTCACCGCCATCGAGAACAATCCCGATTCTGCCATCTTCCTTCGCGAAAACCTCGAAATCAACCGTGTTGCCCGGATGGTATCCGTGCTCGAGGGAGATTTCTATGACGTCGCCCCCGCTCTTTCCCCCAGATACGACAGGGCCGTGGTCCCGGCCCCGTATGGCAGGGACGATGCCGTGTGGGTCGTTTCAGACCTGGTCAAAACCGGCGGGACGATCCACCTGTACACGTTTGAGAGACGGAGAGCAGAAAACGATCTTTCCCGGAATTTCGGGGTACGGGGCTTTGACGTGGAGGGGGTCCGGCGGTGCGGGAACGTGGCCCCGGGTATCTGTCGCTACGCGCTCGACCTGGTCAGGACGGCGAAACCGACGGTGCGGGAACACCCGTGACCGTATTTTCTCCCGGATGACGTGCACGGGGGAACTTTTTGGCCCTGCACGTCCCGGAGAAAAACGCGAACGCAAATTTCTTTTTTTGCTTTCGTCGTTTCAGGTGGTAGTGTAAGGATCTTACTGTAAAAACGAAACTCCGATCCTACACAGTCACTGTATACTCCCTATAGGAAAAACCAACCGAATTATATCCATCAGCTTAAGCACTATTTCCAGTGGAACTTTCAGACATTAATCCCTCAAAACAAGATCTTCGGCAGTCATTGTGAACAGTCACTGAACCGCCGCGGGGGCGCCCTTTTGGGGGGCGGCGGGTCCATCCTTATCAGGGGGTGAGGGGACGAGGCAGCCCCCACTCTCCCCCTCTCCAGCCTCCATCCATACAGTTATCCCTGTATGTCACACAGATACTCCTCCATGAAACAGCCAAACAACCTCCAGGTTGCAGTCTTCCTCGTCCTGTTTGCAATCGGTCTCTTTGCGTCCTACTCCCTCTATACCGCGACCGGAGAGGCAGCATTCCTCGTCCTTGCCCTGGTCGCACTCCTCGTCGCCCTCTTCCTGTCAGCTGCTATCCAGCTCGCAAACCAGTGGGAGAAGGCAGTTGTCCTCCACCTCGGTACATACAAGGGACTCTTTGGCCCCGGGATCTTCACGATTGTTCCCCTCATCGAGACAGTAGCCTACTGGATTGACACGCGGATCATCACGACCTCGTTCACCGCCGAAAAGACCCTCACGAAGGACACGGTGCCAGTCGACGTCGAAGCTGTCCTCTTCTGGAAGGTCGTTGACCCTGAACGGGCAGCCCTCCTCGTCGAGGACTACAGGGCGGCCGTAAGCTGGGCGGCCCAGACAGCACTCCGCGAGGTGATCGGGAGGTCCCTCCTTGCCGAGATGCTCGAGGGAAGGGAGAAACTCGACCTCGAACTCCAGAGGATCATCGAGGAGAGGGCGGAACAGTGGGGCATCCACGTCTCATCCGTCGAGATCCGAGACGTCCTCATCCCGGCAGAGCTCCAGGACGCGATGTCCATGCAGGCCCAGGCCGAGAGGGAACGGCAGGCCCGCGTCATCCTCGGGGACTCGGAGAGGCAGGTCGCCGAGAAATTCGAGGAGGCTGCCCGCACCTACCAGAACAACCCCACGGCCCTCCACCTCCGGGCAATGAACATGCTGTACGAGGGCCTCAAAGAGAAGGCGACTCTCGTCATCGTCCCCTCGACCGTCCTTGACACGATGACACTCGGGGACACATCCGGCGTCATCGCCCTGGCACGGACCTTCCCCGGACAGGAAGCAGCACCATCCCCCGGCGAGGGGGCCACCCCTAAGAAGACCCAGAATAAACCGGCTTCTCCCCCCGAATCGGGCCCGCGAGGCGGTGCACTCTAGGGCAAAAGGGGTGGGAAGCACGGTGCAGGTCGCCCCGGTGGGGTGTTTCTCCCCCACCTTCGGATGTGATGCACGGTGATAATCTTTTTTAAAAAAGCCCTCTTCGTCACTTCACATGGGTTTGTTGTACGAATGGGGTAGCGTTAAGGATCTTACTGTAAAAACGAAACTTCGATCCGACACAGTCACTGTCCACTCCCGATGGGAAAAACCAACCGGATTATATTTCCCTCTTCATCATTTCAAATGGGTAAGTCGTATGAATGAGTACTAGCCTCTCACCCGATAGAGCTGGTTGATTCAAAAAAATGCCGACTTAATACGAAATGAATGGTGAATCCGCCGCCGGGACGCCCTGTCGGGGGCGGCGGGTCCATCCTTATCCGGGGGTGAGGGGACGAGGCAGCCCCACTTTTGGTTTTCATCCACCCACTCAAAATAGCGAAGAGCAAAAAAAAAGGTAATGGAAAAGCTCTTTTTCCCCTGTTTACCTTTCCAGGAGCCCGATGTGCTCCTTTGCAGACTGGGAGAGGGCGGGCCTGTCCATGAGGCGCGCGATATCCTCGATTGCCTCGAGGACATGGACCGAGTCCTCGAGAAAGCTAAGGATGTCCGCGGGATAGATATCGATCCCGTACTCCTCGAGGAGGTACTGGCTGATCTGCCGGTGGTCAAGGCCGTTCTCGCGCAGTTCGAGGATCTCCCGCGAAAATTTCTTCTCCGGGCACCCGCAGAGGGGGGCATGCCGGCACGAACACCGGAGGAAAGCATGGATGAAATTGACCAGCTGGTCGTGGAGGGTATGGTCGAGCCGGTCGAAATTGAGCCGGGACGAGATCGCCTCGAGTGTTGCCCCGTGGAATGCCTGGTCAGGGATACGGTACCCTGCCAGCCTTTCCAGTTTGCGTGCATGCCGGAAACGGGCCTTCTCAGCGATCACTCTTCGCCTGCCTCTTCGTCGAAATTCTTAAGGGAAGAGACTGCTTCTGCCATGCTCTCGATCTCGATCAGCCACTCGTCAAACAGTGTTGGCTGGTCCAGGTCGTCCTTGACATACCGCCCGCAGCAGGCTGCACCATCGATTACGTTTGCGGCAATGTCGGCTGCAATGTCGAGTGCCTTTTCCATGTCGGATTCAATGACTTTCCTGCCCTCCTTGACGAGGGCCTTGATGTCCCGGGAATACTGACCATCCAGGTACTTGCGGCACCCGGCAAAGAGGACGAGGAGGGAGAGCTGGAGAGACTCGACGTAGTCTTCGAGCTCGTCGGAGGGTGCCTCGCCCATGACGATGGCTTCGACTTCGTTGAGTTTTTCGAGGGCCTCCTCCTTGGAAAACCGGCCATTCTGGTAGAGCCTGATGATCTTGAGGACGGAGATGGTGACGTCCATTGAGAAGTTATAGAGGGTCGTAAACCCTTCGGGCATCTCCTCGCTCCCCGGTTCCGTCTCGAAACGGGATTCCCGGAGGGTCTTTATCCAGTTGTCCCACCTTTCCTGGTTGTAAAAGATGTAAAACAGCTTGAGCGGCTCTTCCCTGGCTGCCGCCTTTTCCTTCTTTTTCGCCATTGTCATACAGGTATTTCCGGGTATCATAAAGGTGTATCGGAATAGTGCGGGGAAAAGACCAAAGATCGGGGGTATTTCATGGATAACCCGGAAGAGGAGGGGAGTTGACCGGGATAGCCCGAGAGTTGTCAGCGACTGCCGGAACCCCGGGTGACGGGGGACGAAAGCGGGGGACTGCCGCCCCCATTGAGGATGGCCCCGCCACTCCCCCAAAAGCCCTGTGCCCCAGCGAGAATCACGTGGCTTTTCTGAAGATGATGACAGGGACCCGGGCGTTTCGTGCGACCTGCGCCGTTGTGGTCCCAAGGAAACTTGGGACAAAACCCCTCTTTCCTGCCGATTTCATGGCGATCAGGGAGACGTTCTTTTCTCCCGCGTATTTGAGGATCTCCTCGGGTGCACTCCCGACCCGGACCGCTATCTCGGCCGGGATATGGCGGGTAGAGAAGTCTCCTTTGAGTTTTTCGAGGGCAACCCACGCAGAGTCCGAGGACTCCCGTACTTCCTTCTCGGAGTCGCCGTGGGTAACGACGTGGATGAGGGAGACCCGCGTTATCGAGGGGAGCTTTTCCCTGCACAGGGTGGCGATATCAGGCTCGGAAAAGTCTGTGCACACCAGCACGTGGGAGAAGAGGGCAAGGCAGGGGGGTTTTTCCCCGGTCCCGGCGGGCGCGGGTGTGCCGATGAGCAGGAGGTCGGTCTCCCCGTACCGCAGCACCTCGCTTGCCACGCTCCCGAGGAGAACCGTCTCGATGATCCCGCGGCCCCTCCTGCCGATGACGACAAGGTCCGTCTTCTCCTCCCGGCCGACTGCATTGATGACGTCAGAGATATTTCCCCCGGTGACCTCTGCGACCCGTGTGACGATGGCTGCTCCCCCGGCGCTGACACCCCGTGCGTATTCCTCGAGTCGGAGCCGGGCATAATCGGCCTCGGGATTGACAAAACCGTTTGTGTCGGAGGGGTACCGCGTGTACACCACGTGGAGGAGGACAATCTTCCTGATTCCAGGGACGGTGGACAGGCACGAGACGGCGTTGCGCGAGTCATCGGAAAAATCGAAAGGGACAAGGACGTTTTGGTACATGGCATGTTCCCCCGTGCGGATTCGTTCCACTGTATAGTACAGGGAGAACGGGGATATATAACCCGTCTCTATCGGGCCACTTCCAGGGACAAATGAACCATACCATTCTTTCCCCACCCCCGGCAATTATAAAGAGAAAGCCCCCAAAGACTAAAAAAAGGGAGAATCTTTCTCATGAGCCAGGGGACAGGGGAGACCGGGGCAGCGGTCATGCTCCGGTACGGCGAGATTTTTCTCAAGAGCGAGCCTGTCAGGCGGCAGTTCGTTTCCCTCCTCCTCCGGAACTGCGAGGCTGCCCTCGCCCAGAAAGGAATCCTGTCACGGCCAGAGGTTTACCGGGGCCGCATTTTTTTCCGGGGCGGTCCCCCGGACTCGCTGGCGGGGGTCCTCTCCCGCGTCTTTGGGGTCGTTGACGTCTCTGTCTGCAGGCTGACGCCCCCCGACCCGGACCTCCTCCTCGACGCAGCGGTGTCCCAAGCCCGTTCCCGCCTCTCTCCGGGGATGCGCTTTGCCGTGCGGGCCCGGCGCGAGGGCGTGGAGGGGATAACGAGCCAGGAACTTGCGGCGAGGGTCGGGGAAGCTATTCTCCATGCCTGCCCGGGTGTCCGGGTAGACCTCGGGGACCCGGACTACGAGATATTTGTCGAGTTGCGCGAATTCGGAGGGGTCGTGTACGACACCCAGCTTCCCGGTCCCGGGGGGTTACCGTGGGGGACCCAGGGCAGGGTCCTTGCACTCCTCTCGCCGGGCATCGACTCCCCGGTGGCAGCCTGGCTGATGATGAAAAGGGGGTGCGAAATTGACGCCCTGTACGTGAGCCCCGGTGCGCTGGGTGGCCGGGGTGCGCTTTCCGGCGTCCTGCGGAACATCTCCGCCCTCTCGACGTGGTGCCCCGGGTTTTCCATTCGCCTCTCTGTCGTCGATGCCCAGCCCTTCTACGAAAACCTCATGGACAGGGCAGAGCCACGTCTCCGCTGCGTCATCTGCAAGAGGTTCATGATGATGCTGGCAAGCCGGTTTGCCGAGAGGGAAGGCTTCCTTGCCCTCTGCACGGGGGACAACCTGGGCCAGGTGGCGTCCCAGACGCTGGCAAACCTGGTCGTTGTATCCCGGCCTGCAACCCTCCCCGTCCTTCGGCCCCTTGTCACCTGCGACAAGCAGCAGATCGTGGCGCTGGCAAAAAAAATCGGGACTTTTAATCCACAACCCGGTGACCTCTCGTGTTCGGTCGTTCCCCGCACCCCTGCAACGACCTCCCGGGAAGAGAACGTGAAAAAGAGCGAAGAACGGGTCGGGGTCGGGACATTCATCGACCTCTCCCTGGAGAGGGTGACGGTCTATACTGCACTCAACGGAAAAGTGGAGAGAGAGGAGACCTCGCACCCCGGGCTTTCCCGCCTTACTCACCGGGAGGGGGGGTGATCGGGGAAGGGGAGGGCGCGGCCTGCTGTCCCCGGACCCCGATGTACGAGCAGTACCCACCCTTGCAGGCTACTGCTGCAGCAGTCTGGTTAAAGAAGAGCCGTTTCCTGTTACCGGCGTCAGTGATCCATGAATCGATTGCCGCCTGCTCGATCCCTGGTGTATAGCCCGACCACTGGCCATAGACCGCCTCGATCAGGGTCTCGTTGCGGGAAAAACCGTATGCCCCCTTGAGGGCGAGGGCCGATGACCCGGTGGAGGGATTCGTGAAGTTGACATACGTGTAATCCGCCATGTCCCCGGCCCGTGCGAGGGCCAGTTCGTAGGCACGCTCATCGAATTCCAGCGGAACCTGGCCCTCGGCGAGCCGGAGCCTGTTGAGGTATACGATTGACTGTTTGCTGTCATCGACCGTCGAGTTTGACTTGAATGACCCCCTGGCCAGGACCTGGCCCCATCCCCCCACGAGGGTGGCAATGCCCTGGATGGCACTCGCGGCAGCGATCCGTGCCCCCGGGACGGTGACGACGATAAATATCGCAATGGTAAAGACGGCAAATATCACGAGGAGGACGATGAGTGTCGTCCGCGAGAGGAGGGGTCTCTTCCTCCGGCGGGTTGCGGGGAAGAGGGGGGTCTCCTGTTCGAACGAGTACTCCTCGAGGTGAAGGCCTTCCACGATGGCATCCATGTCCTGGATGCGGAGCGTGTACCCGGAATTCACAAAGTTCATCCTCTCGACGAGGTCATCGGCCGTCACGATGCGGAACCACTTGACCTTCCGGAAATCGATCTGGCCATCGGGATAGGTGCTTTTCCGGCAGAAGTAGAGCCAGGACGCCATTTTCCGCAGGTTCTGTTCCCCGATGTGGGGGAAATTCCGGCGACAGATAGGGATGAGGCGGTCGATGAAGTCCTGGCGATGGATCTTTGCCTGGAGGAAGAGGTTGGGGAGCGGGATAGGGCCATCTTTCGTGGTCACCTCCCAGTTCCCGTTTTCAAGCCCCCTGATCTCCCCCCGGAATGCCTTGAGCTCGAGGAGGATGGGACCGTTCTTCGTCAGGATGACGCAGTCGATCTGGCCATTGGCCACGAGGACTCCTGTGAGGACATACACGGGTTCCTGGGGAAACTCCTTCCTGAGTATTTCCACGATCTCCTGGAGTTGGCGGAACTCATGCTCGAACTTGATCTTCTGGCCCCTGAAAAACCGGATTCCCATCGCCCGTCCCCACGCGCACCGTCAGTGTACGTAAAATATATGCCGTTCATTTTTGATATAACTTGCCTGGATATCCCAAAAAAGGGAAAGGGTGTGTCTTCTCCAGGGAACTATGGAGCCGCACAACGGGAAGGGGAGGGGGAGAAGAGAGAGAATGTTTCGTGGTTGGGAAAAGGTCACTATCCGCGATGACCAGGGGGTCCCCCGGGACGCAGTCGCCCCCGTTATCGTCTCTGCGAGCCGGTCAACAGATATCCCGGCATTCTACGGGGACTGGTTGATACAGCGACTGTCGCGGGGCCATGCCGCGTGGGTCAACCCATGGAACGGGGCTCTCACCTACGTCTCGTTCGCCAGGACCCGGGCCATCGTGTTCTGGTCCAAGAACCCCCTGCCATTCCTCGGGCAGATCCCTGCCCTCGAAGAGATGGGCTACTCGTTTTACTTCCTCTACACCCTCAACGACTACGAAAGCGAGGGGCTCGAGCCCGGTGTCCCGGACCTGGATTCCCGGGTCAGGACATTTTCGCATCTTGCATCCCTCGTCGGTCCCGACCGCGTCGTGTGGCGCTGTGACCCGCTCCTCCTCTCGGACTCTCTCCGCGTCGATGACCTCCTCTCCCGCGTTGAGGCCATTGGGAAGCGTATCCACCGCAACACGCGGCGGCTGGTCATCAGTTTCGTGGACATCGGGCGATACCCCCGCGTCAGGCACCGGCTGGATGCAACGGGTCACGGGGACGTCAGGGAATTCTCCGGGGAGGAGATTGGGGAGTTCTGCAGGGGCCTTGCAGAGATCAACAGGGACTGGGGGCTTTTTCTCTCGGCATGCGGTGAGCCTGCAGACCTTTCACCGTTTGGAATAGCGAGGGGAGAGTGCATCAACGCGGGCCTGATGCGGGAGGTTTTTTCCACGGACGCGGCCCTCATGGAATTCCTCTCCCCGGCGGAGGGTTGGTCCCGGGCAGGGAAGGGCAGGTTTTCCCACCCCCTCAAGGACCCTGGCCAGAGGAAGGAATGCGGCTGCATTGCGAGCAAGGATATCGGCCGGTACTCGACCTGCCCCCACCTGTGCACCTACTGCTATGCAAACACGTCCCGGGAGACCGTCGAGAAGAACTGGCTCCAGACCCGGCAGGCCCTCGCTTCGGGGCACGTCCCGGAGTGGATCGGGGGTCCTTGAGGGGGAAGGAATATAACCGGTCCCCAAAAGAAAGCAGTGTATGGCACGAAGGGACCCCCTCTCCCCGGAACAGAAGTGGCAGGCCGCAACCCGGCTCGTTACGGCCCTCCCGGTCCTCTACGACATCACGTTCAGGGACGCCGTGGGAGAGGACTACGACCGCCTCGAACAGCAGATCTGGGCCCACCTTGCGACCGAAGCCCGGGACCTCGCCCGGAGTAACAACCTGCCGGTGCGGGACGCAGGCGAGATCATGGAGACCCTGGGCGTCATCCTGCTGACTTTCTTTGGGCCTGAGATCCGGACCGAGGAGGTGAGGATCGACGCGGAAAAGGCCGTCCTCATGGTCAAGAAGTGCCCCTTCACGTTCCGGGAGAGTGCGATGCGGGCCGAGACAGAGAAACTACTCGGCCGATGCCTGGCCTTTTGCATCGCCACCGTGGAGGCACTCAACCCCGAATTCACTCTCCGGTTCGTCCGGTGCATGTGCACCGGTGACCGGGCCTGCGAGTTCAAGGTCCTGACCCGCACAGAGGCCGAGAAGGGCGATCGCCTGTAAAGAGAGACTGCCGGGCAGAAACGGCCCGGGAGAGAGGGATAAAGGGGGAAGAGTCCTATCGTATCCCCTCTCCTGCCACGCGGGACGGGCTTTTTTCGGATACCCGCCTTTCCTGTCCCGGTTGTCACGGCCTCGTTCGAAAAAAAGGGCACTTCTCGCGTGTTTTTGGGCCACCCTTTTTCGTCCTCACGAGGGAGAAGGCGATCCCCAGGAGACAGAGGGCAAAAAAGAGGAGGAAGGCCATGTGGATACCTGCAAGAAAGAGGGGGAGGACAGTCTCCCCCAGTTCCTGCCTCCCGATGAAGATGGCAAAGACCGTCAGTGCAAGGCCCATGGAAAACATCTGGCCGAGGAGACGCATCGTCCCCACCATGCCGGAAGCAACCCCGTACACCCTTTTTTCCACGCTGCTCAGGATGGCGTTCGTGTTGGGGGATGAAAAGATGCCAAAACCCATACCGAGGATGGCGAGGCAGGCAAGCAGGAACGGGATCGTCGTGTCGTGTCCGATCGTGGTGAGCATCAGGAGCCCTGCCGCGGTCAGACCCATGCCCACCGATGCCACGATTCCCGGGTCAATCCGGTCCGAGAGCCTGCCGGCAAGGGGGGAGAATAATGCCTGGGTGGCAGGCTGCGCCACGAGGATGAGCCCTGCGTAATCGGCCGAAAACCCCTTTGCGACCTGGAGGTAGAGCGAGAGGAGAAACGTCACAGCATAGGTCGCACTATAGTTGATCAGGGCCGCGAGGTTCGAGAAGGCAAAGACCCTGTTCTTCGCGAAGAGCTGGACGGGGAGGACGGGGAAGGGGACGCGCAGCTCCACTGCGAAAAAGAGGGCCATGACCAGGACGCCGGTGGCAATCGCAAGGATCCCGGTTACACCGGGGAGGAGAGAGAGTCCATAGATGGTGGCGACGAGCGATGCCGCCCAGAGGACCGATCCCAGGACGTCGAACCGTTCACCGGCCGCATCCCGCCATTCCATCGGGACCTTTCCAAGGACCAGAAGGATGCAGGTCACGCCGAGAGGGATATTGACAAAGAAGATGCTCCTCCACCCAATCGTCTCGGTCAGGAGCCCACCGAGGAATGGGCCAAGGGAAAGGCCGAGGTACACCGCCGCAATGGTGATGCCCAGTGCCTTCCCCCGCTCTCCCGGCATGTACGCGGCCGAGAGGATGGCAAGGCTCGTGCCAAAGATCATGGCACAGCCTGCACCCTGGAGGAGCCGGAAGGAGATGAGCATTTCCGCCGTCGGGGAGAATGCAACCATCAGGGACGCCACAGAAAAGACCGATATCCCGAGGAGGAAGGTGCGTTTTCGACCGCGGATGTCGGCAAATTTTCCGAAGGGGACAAGGAGGATCGATATGGCGAGCAGGTAGGACGTCGTGATCCAGGAGAGCGTGATGGCGTCCAGGGAGAACTCCTCGCCGATGGTGGGCAGGGCGATGGTGACCGAAGAGCCATCAAACGGGGTGATGAAACTGCTGATGATGGCAATGACAAGGATAATCCTCTTCGTTTGGAGGGGTACTGTCCCCGCGTCTTTCTTTCCCTCTCCTACCCCGTGGCCGGCCCGCATCGCAATTCCTGCAATGTCCCTGTATGACCGGGCAGGAGAAGAGAATTGTGAGGGTGCCCCGGCAGCGGAGACGAGGGGGGGAGATGGTTATTTCACGTCATTTGACACTGATCTGGTAAGAAACGGCGTATCCATCCATGAGACTCGGTGTCCTGTGTTCGGGGGGGAAGGACTCTCTCTATGCCTGTTTCCGCGCGATGCAGGCAGAAGAGGTCGTCTGCCTCATCACCATTGTTCCGGCCAACCCCGAGAGCTACATGTTTCACACCCCCAACCTGCACGTCGTGCCCCTCCAGGCCACGGCCGCAGGCCTCCCTCTCGTTTCCCGGGAGAGCCGGGGGGAGAAGGAGGAAGAACTCATCGACCTGGCAGGGGCGATTTCCGCGGCACGGGAGAGCCACGGGATCGAGGGGGTCGTTTCGGGGGCGCTCATGTCGGTGTACCAGTCGTCACGGGTCCAGCGGGTATGCCGGGAGCTTGACCTGTGGTGCTTCAACCCCCTGTGGTACTATGACCCCCGACGGTACATGGGAGATCTTGTCGCGAGCGGGTTTTCTGTCGTCATCTCCGCGGTCTGTGCCGAACCCTTCGACGAGTCGTGGCTCGGGCGGAGACTGGACCGGGACGCTCTCTCCACCCTTGAGGCGTATTCCCGGGACTTTGGGATATCCCTCGCGGGGGAGGGGGGAGAGTATGAGACCCTCGTCCTCGATACCCCGTTTTTTCGGAAACGGATCGTGATCGAGGAGTCAGATACCCGGTACGGGAACTTCCGGGGGTCTCTCTGCGTGACACGAGCACGCCTGGAGGAGAAATGATCCTCCTCGTCGACCTCTCCGACAAAAAACGGCCCCTCCTCCGCGACGAGTTCGTCCGGCCCGTCGCCCAGATCGTCGGGAGGTCCGGGGCGGAATGGACGTGCTGCCACTTCACGGAGGTGGACGGCCAGGCACTTGCCGGGTGCGGGGCAGTCATCCTGTGCGGGACTGCCCTCAAGGACAGGTCGTACCTCGATGCCCGGGAGCATTTCTCCTGGCTCAGGGACGCAGTGAACCCCGTCCTTGGGATCTGTGCCGGCATGCAGGTCATTTCCCTTGCATGTGGGGGGATCGTGTATGACTGCTGCGAGATAGGCATGGTTGAGGTAAAAACGCTCGTCCCTCACCCCCTCCTCCCACCAGGCCCCCAATTTTCTGCCTTTGAACTCCATTCCATTGGGTGCACCGCACCCCCCGGCTGGAGGGTGCTTGCCCTCTCGCAGGCCTGCATCCAGGCGTTCTGCCACCCGGTGCGTCCCCTGTTCGGCGTCATGTTCCATCCAGAGGTGAGGAACGAGGGGGTCGTGGAAAGGTTCCTCTGCCGTGCGGGGGAAGGGACGTCGTGACGGTGGTGCTGCCTCTTTCCTGTACGATGAGAAGGGGGGAGGAGAAAGCCCTTTTCACGAGACGGAAAGCCCGTTTTCCCGGGCTATCTCGAGGAACGCCTCTGCAACGTAACCCGCCTGGGCATCGGTCAGGCCGTAGGTATTGAACTTCCAGACCTTCGTTGCCCCCGGGATGATGCCCACGATCCCCTTCGCCTTCAGGGAACTCGAGAAGAAGAACCCCTTCTTCTTGTGTTTTTCCGCGACGAGATCGAACGAGCGGGTCGTGTCGACCCGGGTCAGGGTATGGGCCCGGGGATACTGGCTCTGGATGACCGTCCCCTCGATCCTTCGCAGGGCGTCGACGACGCGTTGTGCGTTTGAAAGCTCCCTGTCCCAGTGGTTGACACGTTCCCGCACGGCCGGGAACGATGCCATCATGCCGAGCAGGGTGACACCCATCAGGGTACACCCCATCATCTCCACCTCCTTGATGCCAAATGTCCGGCCCGTGACGTCAGTCCGCGCCGAGGTCGTGCGGAAGACCTCCCCGGCACGCTCCTGCCGGACGGCCAGCACACCGGAGGGCGCTGGTGCTGCCATACTCTTGTGCCCGGAACCGACGACGAAATCGGCCCCGATCTCCCTGCCGTCGACCGGCATGATCCCCACGGTATAGGCCCCGTTGAGGAGGACGGGGATATCATACCCGTGCGCGACTTTCGTGATCTCTGCCACGGGGTGGAGGTTGCCGTAAGCGTAGTCAACATGGTCGAGGAAGAGGAGCGGGGGGGTCTTCCCCGTCTCCCTGATGACCTCCTCGATCTTTTCTGCGGTCGCGTCGGGAGTGATGAGGTTGTCGCGGGACCGCGGGATCTCCCGGGGGATTCCCCCGCACCCTTCGATTGCCAGGATCTCGGTATAGTGGGAGAGGGCTGTCACGAGGACCGGGTCTCCCTTTCCCACGTACGTGCCTGCCACCGCCTGGAAACCCCGGCGGGCGCCGGGGACTACCCTCGCCACGTCCAGGTTGAGGAACCGGGCGAGGTCCCTGTGGAACACGTCGATGGGTGGTGTCCTGATGTAGTCCAGGCGGAACGGTTTGCGGCAGTTGTCACACACCGAGTACCCGTCGCCGTAAGCGATGATCGCCTTCATGGCCTCGGGTGTGAGTCTCCCGCCTGCCTGGATCGGGTCGATGTTGATGCTCGACTCCTCGACGTCCCGGACCTCGATGTTTCCTGCACACTTCATGCGAGGAGCTCCCGCCTGAGAACCTCGACCTGTTTTTCAAGCCCCGCGAGAAGTGCCTCTGCTTCCCCCTTCTGGGCGGGGTCAAGCACGTGGTGGGGAGCAGTCTTCCGGAGCAGGACACGGATATCGGTGAGGATGAACATCGCCCCGAAAACTGCATCGATCGCTGGTTTGGACACCAAAATCACCATACTAATATGTGAAAACCCGACTATAAGATACCTGATGGACTGCACCCCGACACATTCACCCTGCACGGTCAGGTCTTTTTGGGACACGATGGCACACCTCCGTGATGAGCAATGAAGATCGTCCATATTGCCGACACGCACCTTGGACTCGCGCAGTTCCAGAAGGTTGACCCCGACACCGGGATGAACCTTCGGGAAAAGCTCATCTACGACAACTTTCTTGCGTCCATCGACAGGATCGTCGCGTTGCACCCCGACGTCGTGGTCCATGCCGGCGACCTCTTTGACCAGGTAAGGCCAAAGACGATGGCCTACACCACTGCCCTCGAAGCCCTCGGGAGGCTTTCGGGTGCCGGGATCCCGCTCGTCCTGATCGCAGGCAACCACAGCATGCCCAAGACACGCTATACCCCCTCTCCCTTCCGCGTGCTTGAATTCCACCCGGCAGACCTCCACGCCGCCTACCGGTACCGGTACGAACCCGTGGAGATCGGGGAATGCGTCTTTCACCTCATCCCGAACATGCTCCGGCCCGAGCACTACCGGCAGGCCTACGACCAGATCACACCGGCAAGGGGACGATACAACGTCCTTGTCACCCATGGACTTGCCTCGAGCCTGGTGGAGAAGAGACTGAACACGGTCGCAGAGCACGAGATCGATACCACCATGGTGTCAGGGGGTGACTGGCTCGATTATGTCGCCCTCGGGCATTACCATGGGCAGGTGCCGGTCGGGGAGCGGGCCTGGTACTCGGGGTCACTGGAATTTCTGACCTACGGCGAGGTCGATGATACGAAGGGGGGGCTCTCCATTGACCTGGCCCGCCGGAGTGTCAGTCACGTCCCCCTCCCGCGGACACCCATGGTCGACCTCGGCACAATCGACGCACGCGAGGTGACGCCGGGAGAGGTGCCCGGGCTCATCCGCCAGAGGATCGACGAGAGATCGGTCTCCCCCCTCGCGATGGCCCGGGTCACCCTCCTCTTTGCGGGGAGGGAGCACCAGCGCCAGGTGAGCACAAAGGACCTCGACAGGGAGCGGTCCCACCTCCTCGACTTAAAAGTCCAGGTCCGGGTCCCGGGGGAACACCAGGCGGCAGGGGAGCCCAGGGATATCAGGAGTATCGATTTCCTCGCGGAATTCGACAAGTTCCTCTCGGGAAAGAACCTTGATGCGGCCGAGATGGACCGGGTCCGGAGGGCAGGGAGAGAGGCGCTCTCCCTCGCCCTCCAGGGAGAAGAGGGAGAGGGGGGTGAGGGGGGTGCTTGTTGAACGGCTCATCCTCCGTCACTTCAAGCGCTTCGACGACGTCGAGATCCACTTCCGTGACGGGATCACCGGCATCATCGGGAACAACGGGACCGGGAAGAGCAGTATCGTGGAGGCGATCCTCTTTGCCCTCTTCGGGGTCCAGGGGACGGGAGTCGCCAGCGAATTCGTGGTCTCCTCCTTCGCCGGCCAGAAAGGGAAATGCGAGGTGCGGCTTGACTTCCAGGTCGGGGGGGTCCGGTACTCGGTGACTCGGACCTTCCGGCGGGGGGCACAGGTCCACCACGAGGCCCGTCTCCACATGGGAGAGAGACTCCTTGCAACCGGGGTCTCTGAAGTCGCAGCCGAGATCGAGAGGTTGTGCGGCATGGGTGCCGGCGACTTCCGGAACACGGTGTATGCCGCCCAAAAAGACCTCCTGGCCCTCCTCGAGACCCGGCCCGGCGTCCGGAGGGAGTGGTTCATGAAGGCGCTCGGTATCGAGCGCCTCCGCGACGGGAGCGACCGCGTCCTCAAGGTGTGGATCGATGCCGCAGAGACCGCGGTGCAGCGGGAGAAGGTGCGGATAGAGGCCCTCCTGGCCCAGGGAGACGTCTCCGCCATCCCCACCCTCACCATCGAAGCGACCCGGATCCGGGCGGAACTGGAACAGAAGGAGAGGGAGAGGAAGGACCTTGCTGCCATCCAGGACGTCCTCCAGAGGAAAAAGGCAGCGACAGAGGCCCTGCAGAAGGTCCAGGACCGCGTCTGTGCCGCCGATGCTGCCCTCGCAGAGATGCAGGAGGCCCGATCGAGGCTAAAAGACCTCCAGCCGGCGCTCTCCCGGCTCGAGACAGTTACCGGTGAACTGGCAGACCAGCGGGGCCGGGAAGAGAAGTCCCGGGAGATCGAGAACAGGATGGGAAGGTCCGAGGCAGCAATCCAGGCGGGAAAGAAACGATTGCTCGACCTCTCCGAGGAAATAGAGGCATACCAGGAGGAGGAGGAAGAGTTCAGGTCGCTTGAGGGTGTCCCCGGTCTGCTGGCACAGGCAAATGAGAGGGAGGCCGTGCTCGCAAAAGCGGCATTCATCTGGGAGTCCCTTGAAAAACTCCGTTCACAGCGGGAAAAAACGGGCGGGGATATCCGGCAGTGCAAGGGACGCGAAAGCGATCTCGAAGAAAAGGTCCGGGCGGGCCTCGCGGCACGGCAGAGATTGGCCGACCTCGAAGGGCTCGTCCAGGACCTGCAGAGGGAACGGGCAGTCCTCGAGTCGAAGATAGCGGGGCTGGCCCGGGAGAGGGAAAGTGTCCTGGCCGACTGGGAACGTATACGCGGGACAGGGCGGGACGGGACCTGTCCCCTCTGCCACCAGGTTCTCGGTGACCACTACCCCTACATCGAGGAGGAGTACAGGGAGAGGCTCTCCCGGACAGGGGAAGAACACGAGACCCTCACCCGCGAGGTTACGTCGCTCTCAGCCCGGCTGGCCTCCGCAGAGTCGGAGCGTGCCTCGCTTGTCCGAGAGGTCGAGGAACTCTCCCGGCTCGAGCAGCAGCTGCGGGACACCCGGGCGTTGCGGGGGACACTCGAGGCAAGGCAGGCAGAGACCGACAAGGAGATCAGCCGCGTGCAGGCCTCGCTCGATGAAATCGGTGTGCCCCGCTATAGCAGGTCTGTCCACGAGGAGGCCAAAAAGCTGGTCCAGTCCTTCGAGAGGCAGTATGAGAGGTTCTGCACGCTCAATTTCCACCGGGAGAGGCTCTCCGTGATCACGCGGGAGCGGGAGGAACTGCTGGAGACCATGGAGAGGGAGGTCGAGCACTTCCAGTCCCTGAAAGAGGAGAGGGACCGTCTCGGGTACGACCCCGGGAAAAAGAAGGCCCTGGAAGAAGAATTTTCGGGGCTCCAGGCCGCAAGGGACGAGGCACTCCGTCTGCAGGAGAGGCTCTCCCGGGAACCGTCGATACGGGAAGAGAGGGAGAACGCCGCACGGGAGCGTGGAAGGTTAGAGAAGGAGCTCGTCTCGTACCAGGCATTTCTCGAGGGGGCGGGTTTTGCAGGGAGCGCGGCAGAGACCCTCCCGGCCCGGGTGGAGTCCCTCGCAGGAGAGATATCCCGCCTCCATGTTGCGCTCGGCAGCATCCAGGAGAAGATCGCCCTCCTCGTGAGGGTCGCCTCTGAACTGGAAGATGCTAGATCGAGGCTTGCCGACCAGGAAAAAAACCTTGTCACCCTCAGGATCGCGCGAAAGACTGTCGCAGAATACATCACCTACCTCATCCAGGTCGTGCGGGCTGATATCGAGGACGAGGTCAGCCGCATCATCTCGGAGATCACGGCCGGGCGGTACGACCGGGTCCTCCTGGACGAAGACTTCAACCTCTTCATCCGGGACATCGACGGGGACTACCCGCTGGCACGCTACTCGGGCGGAGAACAGGACGCGATGGCCGTGGCACTCCGGATAGCCCTGTCTCGCTACCTTTCAGAGCTCCACGGGATAAAGGAGAACATGTTCCTCGTGTTTGACGAGATATTCGGGAGCCAGGATGAGGAACGCCGGGCAAACCTCCTCCAGGCGCTCCGTTCCCAGGAGTCCCACTTCCCCCAGATCATCCTCATCTCCCATATCCCCGAGATGCAGGGGGAGTTTTCGCACACCCTCCTCGTGGAGATGGGGGGAGGACCCTCGAGCAGGGTTGTCGAGGTGACCGAATGACGGGGGACGCCTACCGGGAATCAATCAGCAGGATAGCACACCGGGTCCGCGAGGCCATTCCCCGTGAAATGGGCAGGAAGTTTGGCGAACACGCAGGGCTTTCCCGTTCGGACTTCTCCCCCGTCCCGCCTGTCCCCCCGGTACCCGTCTCGGCCGTGGACGGGAGTAATGCGATGGTGCTCGAATCGGGGAGCATGGCCATTGCCGCGGTCAGGGCAGGGTACTCGGCGTTCCACGGGGAGAGGAGGCTTTCGGTTGCACTCACTCCCGTCCTCCTCCAGGAGGTCGGTCCCCTCGGTGCCGCGGCGGAATTCTCGGCCCTGTACACCGAGTGCTTCGGGGTAGCACCGCATAGTCCCCTCCAGGTGGACGATGCCTCGCGGGCGGCGTCCGCCGTCCGGGATACCCTCGAGTACTGGGTCGCCCACGTGTGTGCCGAAAGGATGCCTGCCGGCGGGCTCCTCCTGCTCGACGGGTCCCTGCGGGTATCTGAGGAGAGCCACGACTCTGTCCTCCTGGCCCTCATCAGGGAATGCGAGGCCCGCGGGGTCTTCCTTGGCGCCGTCGCAAAGAGGACGGCAGCCACGTGGGGAGGGGGGTTTCCCCTCCTCCCGGCCGCACGGGCCCTGGCCCGGGACCTCGGACTCCGGGGGCCCTGGTGGCTCCGTATCGATGAAGAAGTCCTCGACAGGACACGGTTCGCGCAGTGGGAACACGGCGATATCTATGTCTGTTCCCTCAATGCCGCACGATCGGCCGTCCTCAAGGTCGAGCTCCCCCGCCGGACGAATGAGGACAGGGCGGGAGAGACCTTTGCCCGGATGGCAGGCTATACCGGTGATGCACGGCTCGAGGGGTACCCCCACCCCCTCATCGATGTCCACCGGAACGTCGTGATATCGCAGGACGTCCTTTCCAAGATCCGGTCAGACCTCATGGACCACTGTGCGGGCGAGGGCCTGACGGAACAGGATATCCAGGGACTCTTTGGTGACTACCATGATACGTTTGGAAGATATTGAAGGGGAAGACCACTCGAAGTGGCGCCTGATTGGGACGAACGTTCTGTCCTACCGGTTCATCGTGCCCCACGACGAGGCGGTCTACGTCGGGGACGTCATCCGGATTGATGACAACCGGAAGGGCTTTGTCTTCTTTGCAAAGGTCACTGACCTCGTCCACGAGAGCAACTTTGCGGACGAGAGGTGGGACACCCGGCCGTATGCCGGCCGGTTCTACACGCTGGGAGAGGACGTCTTCCTCGGGGTCGAGGCCGTCCCGCTGGGGTACGTGGACGCGGGGGGAGTGTTCCGCAAACCCCGGACTGTCCCGACCAAGTTCTCGCCCGTGGACTTCCCCGACGAAAAGGACCTCTCTTTCCTGACGTGCGTGATGGGGGACATCGAGGTCGGCGTCATGCGGACCGGCCAGGACGTCCTCCGCGGCGTCCCGGTCAGGATCCACAGCGATGTCCTCCCCCAGCACATGGGCGTCTTTGCAACGACCGGGATGGGGAAGAGCAACTTCATGAAGGTCTTCTGCGCATCCTGCATGTGTGCCCGCAAGTTCGGGCTGCTCATCGTGGACCCCCACGGGGAATACCTTGCCGGGGGCCGCAGTTCCACGGGTGAACCGACCAAGGGGCTCGTCCATGTCCCGGGTCTCCGGGACGGGCTCTCGATCTTCACCACGCGGTCCGAGGACCAGAGGAAGAAATACGGGGCCAACAGCCTGTCGCTTGAGTTCGACGACCTGCGCATGGGGGACCTCTCTGTCCTCTATGACCTCTCCGACCCGCAGCGGGACATCCTCGAGGCACTGGGTGACTACCGGGGGAGCACGATTATCGGCTTTTTCTCCCGCCTCGACCCCGAGGAGTTTACACCTGCCACGTACCAGTCCCTCCAGGGTCCCGACCGGGAGATCGCGTACCGCCTCCGGACATCGAATCCCGGGCCCCTCCGGGTGATCAAGAGGCGCCTCGAGAACCTGGTCAAGGGGAACCGGAAGTTCTTCCGGGAGAGGGGCTCGTGCATCCCGGACCTCCTCGCGGCATTGAGGGACCAGAAAGTCGTCCTCGTGGACATCCCGGGGATGAGTGAACGCAGCGAACTCTTCGTCCTCTCTGTCCTCTCGCGGGTCATCCTCGAGCACCAGAAGGAGGGATCAGAAAAGTTCGGGACCGGGGACGACAGCGGGGACCTCCCCCGCATCCTCATCACCATCGAGGAGGCCCAGCGCGTCCTCGGCATGGGGGGCCAGTCAACGCAGGTCTTCCGGGAATGCGCCATGGAAGGGAGGAAGTTTGGTGTCGGCCTCTGCGTGATCACCCAGCAGCCAAAGAACATCGACCCGAAAGTCCTCGCCCAGGTCAACACCTTCGTCATCATGGGCCTCGGTGACCGGGGAGACCGGGAGACCATCGCGAGCTCGGCAAAACAGGACCTCTCGCGCATGGATGCCGAGATCCAGACACTCGACCGGGGAGATGCCATCATCAGTTCCTTTGCCATCCCCTTCCCGGTGAGCACCCGGATCCACAGGTTCGAGGACTACATCGCAGGATTGCCGGGAAGGGAGAAGAGACCCCTCTCGGAGGGGCTGGAGACGTCCTTCTGACCGATGGAATGCCGGTCAGCCGGCCTTTTTCACTCTTTTTTATCCTTCGGGCGCGTAGAAACAGTCTTGTCGATGGGTGCGATGGAGACGGCGTTGACCACCGGGTCGCCCCCCACGACGTACCTCTTCATCACCTGCCCGTAGACTTCCACGACGTCCCCCTTCCTGACTGTCTGACGGGGAGTCGTGAACATCTTGACAGATATCTCCCCGCTCCGGTCAGCAACGAGGTACTGGGGCCGGTTGAGGAACTGGAAGTAAACCCTCTCGACGACACCCTCGATCCGGACGATATCGCCCAGCATGTTGGGGTTGATCATCTTGATCCGGACGGGGCGGGCCTTCTCCCTGTACATGGGCTCGAGAGTCGCGTACTCGCTCTGGCTCATGTAATTGAGGGCAAGGGGGATGACGAGCAGGAGAATGACCGTCGGGATACCCCAGATGAGGTAGATCCTGTCGTTCGTGATAAGGAACGTGTAAATTAAAAGGATTGTGAAGATCCCGACCACCACGAGGGCAAGGATCGAGACCTTCGCGTTGACTTCTCCGATCTTCATTCGGTCACGTTACTTCAGGGCTGCGATCTCTTTGCGGAAGGCAACCCAGTAGATGACACCGACGAAGAACATGCCACCCACGATGTTTCCAATCGTGACGATGATCATGTTGTTCGTCCAGAAGGTGACCCAGTTCAGACCGGCATTGATCTTGGCAGGGTCGGTGATGAAGCCCTGGGTGAGGATACCGGCGGATATGAAGTACTGGTTGGCAATCGAGTGTTCGAACCCGGAGGAAACGAAGCACATGATCGGGAACCAGATCCCAAAGAACTTACCCACGGCATCATCGGCACAGATACCGAGAAGGATGGCCAGGTTGACGAGCCAGTTACAACCGATACCTTTCAGGAATGCAGACCACATTCCCATCGTGCCGACATAACTCACCTTTGCGGACGCTATGGCTATGGCCCTGGTACCAAAGGCAGTCACCGTTGCGGCTCCTGCTGCATCGAACGTCACGAACGGACCATTTGCCATGATGTAGGCATAGACAATAGACCCGATCAGGTTTCCGATGTAGACCCAGACCCAGAGGTTGGCGACCTGTGCCCAGGAGACCTTGTGGATGAATGCAGCCATCGGGGCGAGCATCGCGTCACCGGTGAAGAGTTCTGCACCGGTAAGCACGGTGATGATAAGCCCGACAGGGAACACTGACCCCAGGATGAGCTGCGAGAAACCGGCACTTGCTGTTCCATAACGGAGAGCAGTATCGGTCGCAAGGATCCCTGTGCTGCACACTGTTGCAAGACCGCCACCCATGGCGATGTAGGCACCGGACATAAATCCACGCATGATCATGTTCCAGGCTGGCAGTCCGACCTTATATTTCCCGGCATCGCCCGCTTTCGCGACGATTGCTACAGGGGGATGAAACACCATTTGTTACACACCTCTCGAATGTCTACCTATACTATACCCACTGACTCACTTTGCGTATAGGTTCAAAATTAAAATCCTTTCTGGTCTTATTAAAACCTTTCTAAATGATTTTTGCATTGCATTGACGTTTTGCAATAATTTAAATGAAAATGGACGTAAAGGGAAACATTTTTGTCCTACAAAAACTTTCTCCTCCCCCCTAGACCCGGTGCCGCCTCCCGGACGCATCCCGGAAATAGCGGCCAAACTCGCTCTTTACGAGGGTCGTCCCGGGAAAGACAGGGCCTTCGCGGCAGACACGGAGGCCGCCGGGGTCGATGCAGCAGGAACCGCACACCCCAATCCCGCACTTCATGTACCGGTGGAGGCTGAAGTAGCCCTTGTCCGGGCATCCCCGGTCCACGAGGATGCCGAGGACGGCGGCCATCATCCTCTCGGGGCCGCAGACGAGGACGGCGTCGTACGACGGGACGTCCTCCTCCCCGAGCAGTTCCGGGACAAAGCCATGGAAACCGAGTGACCCGTCATCGGTCGCGATGGAAAGGTCTGCAAGTGACTCGAACCTCTCCCGGAACAGGAGTTCCTCGCGCGACCGGGCACCGAGGAGGACTCTTTTTACTCCCCCGGCCACGACTGCCGGGAGGATTGGTGCCGCGCCGACCCCGCCGGCAACCGCAAGCATCCGCCCGCCGGCGGGAAACCCGTTCCCGAATGGTCCCCTGATGCCGATGCGGTCTCCCGGGCCCAGGCGGAAGAGGGCGGCGGTCGCATCGCCGACGCGCTGGACTGTGATCGATGATGCCGAGGAGAGTGCCATCGGGACCTCGTCGACTCCCGGCACCCAGACCATCACGAACTGGCCGGGACGAAAGGGGATCTTCCTGTCGAATTCAAACGTCGAGACTGTCGGGGTCTCGCGGGTTACCCGGGTGAGCTGGACGGGCACGGGGAGACCTTCAGTCATGGGCACACCCCACTATCTCGCGGGCAGGGACTCCATCGGGGGAATAGAGTTCACCCGCTATCGTTGAAAAGGGGGAGATGCTGTCGATCACCGCTGACCCGATCTCGACGGCAACGGCTCCCGCCATCATCATCTCGAGCACGTCCTCTGCACAAGAGACCCCCCCGCACCCGATGATCGGGATGGAACAGGCCTCGTAGAGTTCGTAGATGCACCTGACTGCAATGGGGAAGACGGCCCGCCCGGAGAGCCCACCCACCCGGTTTCCGAGCACCGGCCGCCGGAGCCCCACCGATATCCGCATCGCCTTCACGGTGTTGATGGCAACGATGGCCGATGCCCCGCCACGCTCCGCCGCCCTCCCTATCTCGCAGATATCTGTCACGTTCGGTGTCAGCTTCACCCAGGTGGGGAGGCCGTGGCCTGCCACGGCCCTCGTGCACTCCTCGACGAGGACAGGGTCAGTCCCAAGCGCCGCCCCGTACCCCTCTGCGTGGGGACACGAGAGGTTCAGTTCCACGCCGGCGGCCCGTCCCCGGAACCACCCGGCAACGGTTGCACACTCCTCCGGGGAGCCCCCAAAGATACTCACGATGACAGGCTCCCCGCCGAGGGGTCCCATCTCGTCGAGAAACTCCATCGAGGGGTTCGGCAGTCCCATGGCATTCAGGAGCCCCCCCTCGACCGGGACGAGGCAGGGACCGGGGTGTCCCTCCCGGGGGACAGGGCCGATGGACTTGGTCACGACGCCCCCGGCACCACTCCGGAGGATTCGGGCAAGGGAGGCCCCTGTCGTCCCAAGGATGCCGGCTGCAAGAACGAGGTGGTTCCGGAGCGTCACCCCCCCGGCAGGGACCGGGCCAGGCTGGAGTGTGAGCATGTGTAAGAGAGGTCGCCCCGGTTGTAATTATTTATTCGTAAGGGCGAAGAATGATAGAGGGTATGGCACGGATTTCGGTGCTCGGGACGGGCAGGGTCGGAGGCGAAGTCGCCTACCTTGCGGCAGTGCTGGGAATTGCAGATGAACTTGTCATGTACGATGCCGCGTCTGCGTTCCTCCAGGCCCAGGTCCTCGACCTCCGGCACACGGGGATCGACGTCCCGGTCAGCACAGACTGGAGGGAGGTCGCGCACACGGATATCTGTATATTCTCGGCCGGCATTCCGCGGAACCCCTCGATAAAGACGCGGGCAGACCTCCTCCATGCAAATTTACCCGTGGCCTCCGAGTGCGGCCAGGCGATCCGGCGTTTCGGCGGGGTCCTGATAACAGTCACGAACCCGATGGATGCAAACAATTACTACCTCTGCCGGAAGAATGGCCTGGAACCCCGCCGGTGCATTGGGTTCGGGGGTCAGCTGGACTCTGTCCGGTTCGGGCTCGAACTCAAGGAACACACCATCCGGGGCAGGCCGTTTGTCATCGGCGACCACGGCGAGAACCAGGTCCCGCTCTTCAGTCACCTCGAGGATCCCGTGGATATCCCATTGAGGGAGGAGATCCTGGACCGCCTGCGCGGGGCGAGCATGGAGATCATCAAGGGGAAGGGCGGGACGGTTTTTGGCCCGGCCTACCATATCGTAAACCTCGTCAGGGCCATCCTTTCAGATGCACGGACCGTCCTCCCGTGCTCCTGCATCGTGGACGGCGAGTATGGAACATCCGGGTGCTCGATCGGCGTCCCGGCCGTCATCGGGAGGGAAGGGGTCCTTGCCATCGAGGAATGGTCCCTTGACCCCTGGGAAAAAGAAAAGTTTGGCCTGGCACGCGACGCGGTGAGAGGCCTCTGCAGGGAACTGGGAGTCTGAAAGGAAGTCATGGAGAGAGGGCAGGACAGCAGCGGAGGAGGACGCAGCGGGGTGTCTGCGGGGGGAAAACCTGGGATCCGGCTATCCCTGACGCAGATCGAGTACTCCAATGCACCGGGCGGCCCCATCATCCACGTGTTCGGGAGGGACGAAGAGCGGCGGGGCATTCACCTCCAGGTCACGGGGTTTCGCCCGTACTTTTACGTCCCGGCCGATATAGCCGCTTCGACACCCCCGTCGGAGAGGGTGACCCCCGAGGCAGGCAGGGAGTACCTGTCGATCCGCGGGGAAAAGCTCGTGCGGCTGTATACAGAAAGGCCGACCGATGTCAGGGAGGAGAGGGAGAGGTACAGGGTCCACTACGAGGCAGATATCCCCTTTGCCACGCGGTTTGCCATCGACTGCGGGATACGCGGGGGACTCTTCTCCCCCTCCCTCTCCGTGGACTACACACAGGTCAGGCCGGACGACGTTGACGTCCCCCCGCGGGTCTGCATGGTGGACATCGAGTGCGAGGACGAACGCGGTTTCCCGGAACCCGGGCGGGATGCCATCATCTGCATCACGGCATGGGACTCGTACCAGGACCGGTACAGGACGTTCATCAGCCTCCCCCCGGGGAGTGACGGGTCAGAACCAAAGATCCGGGGGGCCGCACCCCGGCCCTCCGGGTGTTTTGACCCGGCCCGGCACGAGGTCCGGGTCTGCCGCAGCGAAGTCGAGATGCTCACCGCCTTTGCAGCGTACATCAGGGAGACAGACCCCGACATCCTCTCCGGCTGGAACTTCCTTGACTTCGACCTCCCGTACCTCTCGCGCCGGATGGACACCCTCTCTATTCCCTTCAGCGGCCTCTCCCGGCTCGAAGGGCAGGGGGAACGGCTCGCCATCCGGGGGAGGGCCCAGTTCGACCTGCTCCCTGCCTACCGGCGGATGCACGCGACCCAGAAGGAGTCGTACCGGCTGGACGCCGTTGCCGAGGCGGAACTCGGTGACACAAAGGTCAGGTACAGGGGGACCCTCTCGGACCTCTGGCGAAACGACCCATGCCTCCTGGTTGAGTACAACTACAAGGACGTCGCCCTGTGTGTCGCCATCAACGAGAAGAACAAGATCATCGAGTTTTACCGGGAGATCGCCCGGTACGTGGGGTGCCCGCTCGAAAAGACCCTGAACTCTTCCAACGTCATCGATATCTTCGTCCTGCGCAAGGCCCACGGGAAGTTTGTCCTGCCCTCCAAGGGGTATGCCCCGGCAGAAGAGTTCGAAGGGGCCACGGTCTTTGACCCAAGCAAGGGGATACGGGAAAACGTCGTCGTCCTTGACCTCAAATCCCTCTATCCCATGGCCATGATGACCATCAACGCCTCGCCCGAGACCAAGGACCCCGCAGGAGAATTGCGGGCTCCCAACGGTGTACGGTTCAAAAAGCAGCCCGATGGACTGACGCGGAGCATCATTCGCGACCTCCTCGCCGAGAGAGACGAGAAAAAGGCCATGCGGAACACCTTCCCCTTCGGCTCGCCCGGGTATACTGTGTACGACATGCAGCAGAATGTCATCAAGGTCATCATGAACACCTACTACGGCGTGAGCGGGTATGCCCGGTTCCGACTCTATGACAGGGAGATCGGGGCCGCCGTTACGTCTGTTGGGAGGGCTATCATCGAGCATACGCGCCGGGTCATCGAGGGACTCGGGTACCACGTCATTTACGGGGACACCGACTCCTGCATGGTTGCACTCCCGGGCCTCGGTCTGGAGGAGACGATTCGGACATCGCGCGGGATTGAGGCTGCCCTCAACGCAAGTTACGCGGATTTTGCAAAGAAGGAATTGAACGCAGACGTCCACTTCTTTTCCATCAAGTTCGAGAAGGTCTACCGGAGGTTCTTCCAGGCCGGCAAGAAGAAGCGGTACGCCGGTCACCTCATCTGGAAGGAGGGAATGACGGTTGACGAGATCGATATCGTCGGCTTTGAGATCCGGCGCAGCGATTACCCCCAGATCACAAAGACAGTCCAGCACCGTGTCATCGAGCTCATCCTCCGGGGGGAAGGGTACGCGGCGGTCCGCCAGTACCTGGGCCAGGTCATCAGGGACTTCCGGGCGGGGAAGTACTCGCTCGACGAGATTGGCATCCCGGGCGGGATAGGCAAGGAACTTGGTGATTACCAGACGGACGACGCCCACGTCCGGGGGGCCCGTTACGCAAACGAGCACCTGGGAATGGACTTCTCGCGCGGGAGCAAGCCCAAGCGGGTCTACATCAGGAACGTGACGGCGCGGTTCCCCAAGACCGACGTCCTCTGCTTTGAGTACGGGGACCAGGTCCCGGCCGAGTTCCAGGTCGACTGGGAAGTCATGATGGAAAAGACCATCCGGCAACCGATCTCCCGGATCATCGAGGCACTGGGGTGGAGCTGGTCAGATATCGACCCCTCGCGGACGACCCTGGCCCAGTGGGGGATCGGGTGACGCCCCCTGCTCCCCTCCCCCCGAAAGCCGGATGTCCCGGCGGAGATTCGGCAACGGTGACCATCCCGCGTCTCGTCGTTGCCGGGACACACAGCGGGTGCGGCAAGACGACGGTCGCACGCGGTATCATGGAGGCGCTCGTCCGGAGGGGATTCGTCGTCCAGCCCTTCAAGGTCGGGCCGGACTTCATTGACCCGACCCACCACACCGCGGTGTGCACGAGGGTCTCGCGCAACCTCGACCCGTTCATGATGGGCGAAGATGAGACGAAGAGGACGTTTGCCCGGGCCGCCCGGGGAGCCGACATCGCGGTCATCGAGGGGGTGATGGGGATGTACGACGGCCTCGACGGCGGCGACGTCTCGAGCACCGCACACGTGATGCGCCTCCTCTCCGCCCCCGGCATCCTCGTCGTCGATGCCCACGGGATGTCCCGCAGCGTGCACGCCCTGCTCCAGGGGTACACCACGTTTGATCCGTCCATCCGGGTTGCAGGCGCCATATTCAACATGGTAGGCGGCGAAAGGCACAGGGACCTCATCGGGAAGGGGATGACGGTTCCGGCACTCGGGTATATCCCCCGCGAAAAGGGTCTCGAGGTAGAGAGTCGACATTTGGGCCTCCGGATGGCACACGAGCTGAAAGGAGGGCCGGGATGGGGCAGAATCATCGAGGAGCACTGCGATGTCGCGGGGTTGATCGGCGTTGCGGAGTCTGCACCGCCCCTCGAGGTGCCCCAACCACTTGACCGTCCCGTCCCGAAGCCATCTGCCCTGATCGGGATCGCGATGGACCCGGCATTCTGTTTCTATTACCAGGACAACCTGGACAACCTGAAAGCCAGCGGGGCTGACCTCTGTTTCTTCTCGCCCCTTGCCGATCCCCTGCCACCCGCCGATGCCCTCTACTTCGGGGGGGGATACCCCGAACTGCACGCCGAGCGCCTCGCAGCCTCACCGTGCACGGCAGCGCTGCGCAAGGCGGCATCCGGGGGAATGCCCGTCTTTGGCGAATGCGGGGGTCTCCTCTACCTCTGCGGGACCCTTGAGGCGGGCAGGACGTGGCCGATGGCAGGGGTGCTCCCCGCCGATGCCGAAATGACCCCCCGTATCCAGGCCCTCGATTACGTCGAGGGGGAATGGACCGGCGGTCCGGCACTCGTCCCGACCGGGGGTTTTCTCCGGGGTCACGAGTTCCACTACTCGCGGGTCACCTGCCACAGGGATGCCCGGTTTGCGCTTTGGCTCTCCCGCGGAAAGGGGATCGAGCGGGGCAGGGACGGGCTCTTCGAGGGGGAGACGGTGGCAACGTATACCCATTCCCCCTTTTCGGCAGAGTTCTGCAGGGCTTTTGTCCGTGCCGCCACGGCTTTTCGCAAGTCCTGAAAGCCGGGTGGTGGCCCTGGGAATCCATTTAAGGCTTATGGGGCAAGAACTCTAATCCAAAGACAGGCGATTGCCAATGATGCGAAGCACGAGGGTAAAGGCAGGGTACCAGAGGGCACCAAACAGGTCGCTCCTCCGGTCCCTCGGGGTGACCGACCGCGAGATGGACCTCCCGTTCATCGGGGTTGCAAATGCCTGGAACGATATCGTGCCGGGCCACGTGCACCTGCGCATGCTTGCAACGCGGGTCCGGGAGGGGATTGCTGCTGCTGGCGGTGTTCCCTTCGAGTTCGGTGTGATAGGGATATGCGACGGCATCGCGATGGGCCACGAGGGCATGCGCTACTCCCTGCCGTCCCGCGAGAACATCGCAGACTCGGTCGAGCTGATGGTCGAGTCCCATGCCCTGGACGGTATCGTCCTCCTCGGGACGTGCGATAAAATCGTCCCGGGGATGCTGATGGCCGCCGCTCGGTGCAACGTCCCTGCCATCGCCGTAACAGGGGGGCCCATGCTGCCCGGGTACCTCGAGGGAAAGGACCTCTCCCTGATCGATGTCTTCGAGGGGGTCGGGAAGGTCGCGGCCGGAACGATGTCAGAGGGAGAACTCCATGACCTCGAGTGTGCAGCAATGCCCGGGTGCGGGAGCTGCCAGGGGCTCTACACCGCCAACACGATGGCCTGCATGACGGAGGCGATGGGGATGTCCCTGCCGGGGTGTGCCGCAACCCCGGCAGTCGACGCGGAAAAACTCCGCCTGGCACGCCTCTCGGGAGAGAGGGCCGTTGAACTCGTCAGGGAGGATCTCCGTCCCCGGGAGATCATCACCCGCGCAAGCCTCGAGAACGCGATCCGGGTTGATATGGCCCTCGGCGGGTCCACGAACACCGTCCTCCACCTGATGGCCATCGCGTCAGAGGCCGAGGTCGACCTTTCCCTTGACTCATTCCGAAAGATTGGCCGGGAGATCCCCCACCTCTGCCACATGCAACCGGCAGGACCCCACTCCATGCTCGACCTTCACCGGTCGGGGGGCATCCCCGCGGTTTTGAGAGAACTCCTGCCCACCCTCGAGGACGCAAAGACGGTATCGGGAAAGACAATCCGGCAGATCGCACGGGAGGCAAAGGTCCCGCAAAAGCGGATCATCCACACGATGGAAAAACCCGTCAGCCCTGCAGGAGGGCTGCGCATCCTCTCCGGCAGCCTCGCACCCGGTGGGGCGGTGATCAAATCTGCTGCCGTTTCCCGGGAGATGTGGAGATATGCCGGGCCGGCAAGGGTCTTTGACGGCGAGGAGGAGGCCATGTCTGCCATCGTCTCGCGCCAGGTCCGGGAGGGAGACGTCGTGGTCATCCGGTACGAGGGCCCGGCCGGGGCCCCGGGGATGCCGGAGATGCTCTCACCCACGTCGGCCATCGTCGGCTTTGGGTATACGAAGGTCGTCCTCGTGACAGACGGCCGGTTCTCGGGCGGGACACGGGGGCCGTGCATCGGCCACGTCACACCCGAGGCTGCCGCCGGTGGCCCCATCGCCCTCGTCCGGGAAGGAGATACAATAGCCCTCGACCTGGAAGCCGGCACCCTGGACCTCCTCGTTGACCCGGGCGAACTTGCCCGGAGGAGGGCGGAATGGAAGCCCAAGAAGAAGCTTCTGCGCGGAGTGCTCGCACGGTACGCCGAGATGGTCGGCCAGGCCGACAGGGGAGCAGTCCTCAGGAGATGAAGGGGCCGGCAGGTGGACGCGGGCAATACCGGGACAGGAGCGCGAAGATGGAGGAAAAAAAGCATTCACGGTATGAAAAAGCCCTCTGCACGCACTGTGAAGGGGCAGGGTGCATCTACTGCGACCGGACGGGATACGTCCTCGTCCTTTCCCCGGCGCGGAGGTGCCGGCACTGCGGTGGGGACGGCTGCATCTACTGCGGTTTTGCGGGGTGGGAAGGCCTGAAGGGGAAGTACGACGAAGAATAATTCTGATACCTTTTTTTTCAACCGCCGCGGCGGCCCCGCCCCCTTTCTTCCCGATAACCACGTGCTGCAGATAACCCGGAAACATGTGATCCGGATTCCGCCAGACACGGTCGCGTTACTCCTCCTGGAGGAAGATCAGTGTCCCGGCAACGATATCGTGGAGACCCTGCTTGGTGCGCGTGAACGCCGGGATGAGAAATCCGATACCGAGCGTCAGGACAGAGAGGAAGAGAGAGAAGAACCGGAGCGTTCCCCGGGCAAAGGTGATGCGGTTGCCCTTCATGTCCGTGACGGCAAGCCTCATGACCATCTTGCCGAGGGTGGCCTGGTTGCGGGAGCTCTCCAGGTACGCGAAATAGAGCCACGGCACGATGAGGATAAAGACACCGACAAAGAGGAGCACCTGGGAGGGGACGAGTGCGTTGACAACGTTCCCGGAACTGTCGGTCCGCGGGAGACGGCGGTAGTACTGGTAGAGCATGAGGACGGCCTCCGTGAGGGGACTGGGACTCCGTGCAAGCCATGCCACGATGGTGATGAACCCCGCAACGATGAGGTCAAAGAAGATGAGGAAGAGTATGTCGATGAGGCCGGCGCCCACCCGGCGGGGGAGGCCCGCATACTTCTCGGTGGATATCTCTCCCACTTTCCTGCGGAGAACCGCGCGCGGTGGCGCGGTCTTCAGATCAGCGCCGCACCACTGGCAGAACCTTCCCCCGCTCTCCGTTTCCCTCCCGCACCTGGGACAATACATCCGTACGAGCTCCTGACTTTTAGGTAGTAATCGACCGGTAAAACTTCAATCTATCGAAATTCGCTCCATTTGGCACCACTCGATCCATGCCTGGAAATTGCGTATTTTCCCTGTCGCCAGTAAAAAATGGGACATTGGGGGATCCTTCTCACCCTCCCCATTCCCGGGGAGAGACCCGCCGGGCATACAGCTCAACGAGGAGGACGAGGGCAATGCAGGCTGCAAACAGCACCCCCAGGACCGGGAGAGCCTCCCCCGCCCCCTGGCCGGTTGCAAGCCGGGTGATGAGGTTGAGCGGGTTTCCCGGGACTGAGAGGACAAACAGCATGAGGACGACGACTGCCGTGGAAAAGATGAACTGGGCAGCGGTCCTCTCGCGGTAGTACAGGGCACAGACCGTTGCGATGAGGATGAGGACGAGGGACACGGCTAGGACGAGGAGGAGAATGGGGACGGGATGCGCAATGAAGATCCGGTTGAGCGAGAGGAGGACAAGCCAGGTCCCTGCCTGGACCGGGACGAGCAGGAGACACGCAGCGACCTTGCCCCAGACGATATCCGGCATCGTCACCGGCGTGGAGAGGAGAGTCTCGAGGGTGTGGTGCTGGTATTCCTCGCAGATAAGGTCGATGACGAGGGCTGCCGAGATGATTGCCGGCATGAAAAGGAGGAGGGGGACGAGCAGGCCGTAAATGAACTCGTAAAATCCTGGGAGCGGCCCGCTCCGCGGGAATTCGAGGGGGATGGGGAGGACGTCCAACCGCGACGCCCGGGCTTCTCTCAACCTCTCTTCGTAGTCCAGGAACACTTCTTTGAGCTTGACGTTGACAATCGTTGACTGGATATCGTTCTGGAGACTATAGAGGGTCACCTTGACCGGGTCCTGTGCCCCCGGCGGCGTTGGCGGGACGTAGAGGACCGCCGATAACTTGCGCTCTTTGAGGGCCGCGACAGAAGTCGAGAGGTCCATCCGGTAGACCTGGAACTGGCCGCTCGCCTGGAGGAGGTCCAGGAGGTCATCGGACTCTCCCGCGTACCCCACGGGATACTTCACCCCCGGGAACCGGGCGAGCGAGGACGGGTCGTACATGGACGTCAGCCCGACCATGAGGAACGACGAGAAAAGGGCGACAAAGAGCTGGAGCAGGATGGCGAGCAGTATTGTCCGTTCGTTCCCAAGGCTTTTTAAGTCCTTTTTCATGACGAGGACGATGTTTCGCGCATTCACGGGAACCACCCGAGGATGAGGGAGGCGTTGTACAGGCAGTGGACGAGTGTTGCACCAAGGAGACCGGGGATGTACCCCCTGCGACCCCCGACTTTCACGGCTGCCGCGAGGGAGAGGGCGCCGGCGAAATGGAGGAGGAGGGGGGGGATGAGGGCCCCGAGCGAGAGGAAGAGGATGCTGCCAAAGATACTCTCGGTCACCTGGGCAAGCGTGACGAAGAGGAGGAGCTTTTCAGCAAAGAGGAACCCGGCTGCCGTGCAAAACGACGCGAGGACCACGAATGGCCACGGGAACCGGTCCGGACCCTGGAGGAGGAAGGTCGCAATGCCGACTGACTTGGCCAGTTCCTCGACGAGAGCTGCAAAGACCAGGAGCAGAACAAGGGAGAGGGGCATCGGGAGGTTGAAGAAGAGGACGAGCAGGAGCATCTGGACCATGAAGACAAACGGGACGGCAAGGGAACTGACGGCAAAGAGCGAGAGGTAGGGGTGACTCTCCGAGAGGGAGGCCTGCACGAATTCCCGTACCCTGCGGACCAGTCCCGACTGCGAAAAGAGCCTCTCCTCCCTGAAGTTCACGATCCCGACATAGAAGAGGATGCCGCTCGTCAGGTAGAAGAGGGCAGTGGAGTAGAGGTATTGGCTCAGCGTGTAGGTATCACCCTGGAGAGAGAGCACGACAAGGGTCAGCGGGGAGATGATGGAGATCACGTGGACGTTGGCAAAAATGCTCGGGAAGAAGAGGTAGGAGGTTGCGACCGTGGAAAAGAATATGGAGACAAACGAGAGCTCCTTGAAACTCCGTGATACCATCCCGATGACAAGGGCATTTGCCAGGAAGAAGAGGATGACTGGAAAGAGGGGCAGGAGGATCGTCAGCGGCGCCCGGATGTACAGGGCAATGACCGTCGATATACCGAGCATCCCCGCAAGGTAGGGGAGTGCCTTTCCGATCACGATGGCGACTGCCCCTGCCGGCGTGGAGAGGAGGACCTCCCCCCTCCTCTCCACGCGTTCCTGCATGATACTCATCATGTAGAACTGTGCCGAGAAGTAGAGGGGGAATATGAAGAGGAACACGAGGATGATGGAGTCAAAGGGGAGGGGAGGGGAGAGCTGGGAGGGTGTCCTGAACGTCCCGAACGGGTTGCCCGGCCCGATGAGCTCCGAATACCGTGCAATCTGGCTCTGTTCCTTGGATGCCTGCTGGAGGCCCTGCCGGAGTTCCTCGGGAGAGAGGGGGATCCCGGGTTCGGGGAGGGGGACTTCTTCGGGGGGCGTGTCGGGAACGGGGGGCAGGGACGGTGCAGGTTGGGCAGAGATCTGCCTCCCCTGCTGCGTCGCAGAGAAGTCTAGCTCGCTCCTGATCTCCTGGAGGTCTATCCAGAGGGGGTATGCCGCAAAGAGGTCCTGCTGCCTGCTGTAGACCGAGTCAAGGTAGTGCTGGTAATCCCGCTCGAGGGTCCGGAGGGCCGACCTCCCCCTCTCGGTGTCCTGGACATAGACATCGTGGCCGAAAATGAGGATGTCATACTCGCTCCGTCCCTGGATGAGGGCCCCCCGCTCGCCGAGGGAGACGGAAAACCGGTTATCGCCCCCGATGACCTCGGGGATCCGTGGATTGTCGGTGCCCAGGCGGTAGATGCCGTCCTGGAGGTGGAGGCCGCGTTCGGCAGCAAAGCCCGTTGCAACGACGAGGAGGACGAGGAGGAGGAGGGCTATGGGAAGGACGTTCCTCCCCATGACTCCGAATGTGCGTTTCACCTCCCACCGGGCAATTGTCGCGGTGTGCGAGAGGGGGGCGGGGACTCTCACGGCTGCTTCCCTGAGTGGTAGGTTCAGTACTTATAATATCTTACAGGTGGAGGAATTGGGATCGGGAGACCTGTTCCATTTCATGATAACCGCCCGGAACATTTCAAAGGCCTACAATGGGACTTCTGCGCTGAAGGATGTCAGTTTTACCATTGAACGCGGGAAGATATTCGGTGTCATCGGACACAACGGGGCCGGGAAGACGACACTCCTCAAGATCCTCGCCGGGCTCGTGGAACCATCGGCAGGAGAGCTCTTCTTTGACGGCCGGGAGGTCCTGTATGACGCGGCGTGGGTCAGGCACCTGATCGGGTACCTGCCGGAAGAGTCCCGCCTCTACGAGACCATGAAGGTTTCCGAGTACCTCAGCTTCTTTGGCGAGATTTACGGGATGGACCGGCAAACAATCCGCGAGAGGTCACGCTCCCTCCTCGACTGGCTCGCCCTCGAAGAGAACGGAAAGAAGATCGGGGAGTTCTCGAAGGGCATGAAGAGGAAAGCCGCGATCGCCCGTTCCCTGATCCATGACCCGTCCATCCTCATCTACGACGAGGCAACCTCGGGTCTTGACCCCATGACGTCGCGGCATATCGTTGAGTTTCTCAAGGACCTCCGCAAAGAGGGAAAGACCATCGTCCTCTCTGCCCACAACCTCTACCAGGTCGAAGCAATCTGCGATACCATCCTCATCCTCCGGCGGGGAGAACGCGTTGCCCTCGGGAGCATGGCAGAGCTCCGCGAGATGTTTGGGTCAATCACCTACTCGGTGGTCTTTTCCATCCGGGACCCGGCCACCCTCCCCGGTATCGCGGGCCTTGAGGCGGACGGGGGATATTTCCGGGTGGTGGCGTCCAGTATCGGAGAGATGAACGGGATAACCCAGGAGATCGTCCGGGCCGGCGGAACGGTCGAGCGCGTGGAATCGCACTACCCGACCCTCGAAGAGATGCTGGTCAAGATCGGGGCCTGAACAAATTTTTGGTTGTGTCACACGATCGGGTACGCTCTCACCAGGACAACAGAGAGTCTGAGGTATCCAATCTGCCAGGTATTTCGGTCACCAGAAAAGTGAGCCAGTTAAACCGCCGCGGGGGCGCCCCGTCGGGGGGCAGCGGACGTATCCTCGAGGGGGGTGCGGGGGCGAGGCAGCCCCCCTCTTTTCGTTCCTATCCCCCCGCTCAAAATAGAGAAGAGCCTTTTTTGTAGGACACGTACAGAGACCATGAGGCAGTGACAAGAAAGCGGGCCTGAAGGGATTTGAACCCTTGACCTACGGATTAAGAGTCCGTCGCTCTTCCGAACTAAGCTACAAGCCCTCGAAAACGGCCTTTATATATGGAGCTGAATCAAGTATAAACCTTTTGATTTCCCTTATCCATCCCCCTCTTTCCATTTGGCACGTCCTTTTCACGGCTTCAGGGAGTTGTAACCTTAAATACCTGCCACAATAACATTTGAGCATGCCAGAGGCTGGTGGATTCGGAAAGACCGGCACAGTCAGGTATGCAGTCCTGGGGTGCGGGAGCACGGGGTACCACGTGGCCCGGGAACTCGCCAACCGCGGGGAGAAGGTCCTTGTCTGTGACAATGACGAGGCGCGGGTCCGGGAACTGCGCGACCAGAAACTCGATGCTATCGCCCGTGACATCCGGGACCCGTCTTTCCTCTCGGGACTCCCCGGTTTTGAGATAGCCTTCATCCTCTCCGGGGACCACCAGACCAACCTCGCTGCAGTCACGACACTCCGCAAGGCAATGCCTTCTGTCCACATCGTCGCCCGTGCCACGGACCCGCTCGGGGCAGGGCTGCTCGAGTCCATGGGGGCCGACCTGGTCCTCTACCCCCAGCAGGTGGTCGCCCGGGCTGCCATCCACCAGGTCGACAAGCTCCACGTTGCAGGACTCGCAAAGAGGCTCCATGACCTCCTGGCCGGGTGGGAGGGGACGCTCGGTATCATCACGCACAAGAACCCCGACCCTGACGCGATCGGAAGTGCCATGGCTCTTGCAGCCATTGCCCGTCACGCCCATCCCAGGAAGCTGGAGTGCAGGATCTTTTACGACGGGATCATCGGCCACCAGGAGAACCGCACAATGGTCAACCTCCTCGAGATCAAGATGGAGAGGCTCGACCCCCAGGTTATCCAGGACTGCACCTACCTCGCCCTCGTGGACTGCCCCGGTCCCGGGATGAACAACTCCCTCTCCCCCCGCACGCGGGTCCACGTCATCATCGACCACCACCAGGACGGGCATGGCCCTGAAGGGACGGCATTTTGCGATGTCAGGCCGGGTATCGGGGCAACCGCAAGCATCCTTACCCAGTACCTCCAGGAGCTTGACATCCCCGTCGAGAGGAACGTCGCCACCGGTCTCCTCTACGGCATCCGGTCTGATACCCGGGACTTCCGCAGGAACGTCACCCCGCAGGACCTCCTCAACGCCGCATTCCTCCTCCCCCTCACGGATGCTGACCTCCTCGACCAGATCATGTCCCCGTCCCTCTCCCAGGAGACGCTCGATGTCCTCGGGAATGCGATCCGGAACAGGCGGATCCACAGCGGGTACCTCTTCTCGAACGTGGGATACATCCACAACCGGGATGCCCTCCCCCAGGCAGCAGACCTCCTCATCTCTCTCGAAGGGGTCAACACTGCACTGGTCTACGGGATATCTGATGATGCCATCATCATCTCCGCACGCAACAGGGATATCCGGCTCCACATCGGCAACGTGCTCGACGAAGCCTTCGGGGATATCGGCGATGCCGGTGGTCACCCGAACATGGCGGCCGCGACCATCCCCCTCACCTACTTCCGCCGCGTCAAGAATAAAGATGCCCTCCTGGCCCTGGTCATGGAGCCCCTCCTCAAGAAGTTCATGGACCTCGTTGGAATCGATTCAGAGGCAGGAAATGGAGTTTGAGGAGTGGGAGCCAACATACCGGGAAATACTGGATTACTTTGGCTTTGACAGGGGGGAGGACGAGAGGGCCGCCGAAGTACTCCAGGGGCTGCTTTCGCGGGACGACCTTGACCTCCTTGAGAGGGAGATTTCGGGAAAAGACGTGTGCGTGTGCGGGAATGCCCCGTGCCTCGCACGGGAGCTCCCGCTCGTTGGCGGGTGCGTCCTTGCAGCCGATGCTGCGGCCCTCGTCCTTTCCTCCCACGGTATCCGGCCCACGGCGATCTTTTCTGACCTTGACGGGGCAACGGACGACTTCATCGGGATGAACAGGGAGGGGACGATCATCGTCGTGCATGCGCATGGCGACAATATACCTCTCCTCCGGTACTGGGTGCCCCGCTTCCCCGGTCCCCTGGTGGGAACGACCCAGGCCCGGCCGATCCCTCACGTCCACAACTTTGGTGGATTCACCGACGGGGACCGCGCCGTCTTTGCCGCCCTGGCCCTTGGAGCGGCAAGCATCACGCTCGCAGGGTTCGACTTCCATGACACACGCGTCGACCGGGTGAAACGAGCCAAGCTCCTCTGGGCAGAAAGGCTCATTTCCCGGGTCCTTCCATGAGTCCGAAGAGTGCGTATATCCTCGACGGTTACGTGGACGAACCCGCGTGCCTCGGCGTATCTCCCTTCATCTCGCCATACGTCCGGACACTTGCCGGTGTCCTTAGGGAGAACGGGTACACCGTGGAGTACCTCACGATTGACCAGGTCCGGGGTGACCCGTCCTCTGTCCTGCGGATGCGGGAGGCGCAGCTCGTCGTCCTGATCGCGGGCGTCACGGTCCCGGGAAAGTATCTTGGGGGGACACCGGCGACGCTCCCGGAGATCTACCAGCTCGGGTCCGCCCTCACGGGACCGGTCACTCTGATAACCGGTCCCATCGGTTTTGGGTACTCGCCGGGTGGGGGACAGAGGGCAAAGAGAAAAGAGTTCCCCGGGTTCGACGCGTTCCTTTCCGGATCCCCGGCCTCTGCCCTTGACAATTTTCTTCGCGAGGGAAAGACCTCGGGCACGTTCGATTACAAAAGGGAAGACCCCTGGAGTGTCCTTGGTTCTGACATTATCCGGAAGCACCCCCGCTTTCCCTGGGTCATGTGCGAGATCGAGACCGCACGGGGGTGTGCCCGTTCACTCTCGGGGGGGTGCTCGTTCTGCACCGAACCCTTCTACGGCCGTCCGGTCTTTCGTTCCATCGAGGGTATCGCCGCCGAGGTCCGGGCGCTCTCGCGTGCCGGTGGCAGGCACTTCCGGCTCGGGCGTCAGCCCGATATCCTGGTCTTCGGGGCATCTCCTGCCGGGGAATACCCGTCTCCCGTCCCCGAAAAAATCCGGGAACTTTTTTCTGCCGTCAGGGACTCGTCGCCTGACCTCGCAACGCTCCACATCGACAACGTCAACCCCGCGACAGTGGCCCGTCACCCGGACGAAAGCCGTGCCGCCCTCGAGGCGATCGTCTCCTTCCATACCGCAGGTGACGTCGCTGCATTCGGGATGGAGTCAGCAGACCCTGCTGTCATCGCGAAGAACAATCTGAAGGCCGGACCAGACGAGGTCATGGAGGCCATCCGGATCGTCAACGAGGTCGGGGGAAGACGGGAAGGGGGTATCCCCCACCTCCTCCCCGGGCTCAACTTCATTGCCGGGCTGCCGGGCGAGACCCCCCGAACCTACGTCCTGAACCGTGATTTCCTCATGCGGGTCCTGGCATCGGGTTACCTGGTCCGGAGGGTGAACATCCGCCAGCTGATGCCCTTTGAGGGGACACGGGCCTATACCGATAACACCCTCGGGGTGTACCAGTCACACTTCCGTCGTTTCAAGGACGAGGTACGCCGGACGTTCGACTTTCCCATGCTCCAGCGTGTCTTTCCCGTCGGGACGGTGATCCGGGACGTCGTTATCGAGGAGCCGGGCACCACCTCGTTTGGGCGCCCCATGGGGTCGTACCCGATCCTGGTCGGTATCCCTCTCCCCCTGCGTCCCCCTGCGGTCATCGACGTGGTCATAGTGGACCATGGGATGCGATCGGTCACGGCCCTCCCCTGCCCCATCGAGGTCAATTCGCTGCCCCTTTTTGCCCTCTCCTGGATACCCGGGGTCGGCAGGCGCCTGGCAGGAAAGATTGCAGCGAAAAGGCCCTTTTCCGACATTGCCGCATTCCGCGCGGTTGCCGGCGTGACCCCGCTTGAACACCTCTTCAGCTTCGTCAGATCTCCCGAAGCTCAACGACCTTGAGGATGTCGGTCCGCGTCACGATACCGACGAGCCTGCCGTCCACTGTCACGGGTATCCGGCCGATGTTGTGGGCAGACATCAGCCGGAGGGCGTCCATGACCGGAGCCTCCGGCGGGAGAGTGACCACGTCCCGCGTCATCACGTCCCTGACCTGCATGGCCTCGCGGTCCGGAGGAGGTACCTTGTGGAGGTCGGCAAGCGTGACCATGCCCACGATCTGCCCGCGGTCGGTGACCGGAAAACCCAGGTGCTTGGTGACATACATGAGGTCGACAATCTCCCTGACCGGTGTCTGGGGGGAGACGGTCATGACGGGGTGGGCCATGATGTCCCCGACCGTGACGTCCCGGAGCAGAAACGCGTACCGGACAACAGCAGATTCCTGGGTTGCGCCGATGTAGATGAAAAATGCAATGAGGATGAGGATCGGCGAGAAGAGAAGTATCCCGACGATGCCAAAGATGACAGCAAATCCCTTCCCGACGTCTGCCGCGATCCGGGTCGCCCGGTGCAGGGGCATGCGTTTTGCCAGGTACGCCCGCAGGACCCGGCCGCCGTCCATCGGGAACGCAGGGATCAGGTTGAAGGCAAACAGGAAGACATTGAGGAGACCAAGGTAGGCAAAGGCAAAGACGAGGAGGCCCGCCAGGGGCCCTGCCGCCATTGATGCCTGGACACCGTAGACAAGGATGATGAAGGCCAGCCCGACGGCAAGGCTCGTGAGGGGACCGACGAGGGCCATCGGGAGCTCGACCGCCGGGTCCGGGGTGCTGTCTTCCATTGACGAGACGCCTCCAAAGACCAGGAGTGTGATGCTGTGGATGGGAACACCACTCCTCTTTGCCACGATGCAATGGGCGATCTCGTGGAGGAGTACCCCTGCAAACAGGCCGAACGCGACAAAAGTGCCCAGGATGTAGGGGTTCCACCCCGGCGTCAGGTAGGTCGTGTCAATCGGGACCCCAAAAGTGTTGGAGAGGAGGTCAACAGTTAAGGTGATCTGGTTCCCGATGATCCAGGCAAAGATGGGAATGATGACAAGGAAAGTCCAGTGGATGAGGATAGGGATACCAAAAATGGACCCGATTTTGAACGACCCTTTCATAGAAAGAGTATCTTTTTAACCATCATCGTATATATCTTCCCTGATTAGGATGAGAACCCAGATTACAGAGCTGTTCGGCTTACAAATCTACACCGAGAAAAGTGTCTTTGTCGGGGAAGTTGAAGATGTCCTTCTCGATATCGAGGGAAAGAAGATGGAGTCTCTCATTGTGGGCAAGCTCAACCAGAACCTCGTCGATATCAAGAATTACAAGGGTCTCAAGATCCCCTTCCGCATCATCCGCAGCATCGGGGACATCGTCATCATCCGTCACCTCCCCGGCGCCTTCAAGACAAACCCCCCCGGGGAAGGTGCCTCTTAAATTTCGTGTGCCCTGCCGGTCACCGTGCAGGCAGAGGCTCCCGGTAGGGTGAGCGGGGACGTATGAAAGACCGGGAACTTTTCAGTAACCTGACCGCACTCCCACCCCTTTTTATCCGGCTTGACGGTCGCACGTTCCACCGGCTGGCGGAACTGTGGAACCTCGAGCGGCCTTTCGACGAGAGGTTTGGCAGTGCCATGGCCCGCGTGGGGGAACAGCTCGTCCGGGAGAGCGGCCTCTCCCCCGACATTGCCTATACGTTCTCAGACGAGATCAACCTGTACTTCTCCCGCCTCCCCTTCAACGGGCGCGTCGAGAAACTCGATTCTGTCTCGGCCTCTTTTGCGGCAAGTGCCCTTACCATCGAGATGGAGAGTGAAGTCCCCCTCTCCTTTGACGCACGGATCATCCATGTCACACCCGACCTGGCCCATGAATACCTGATCCGGCGGCAGGGTGAAGCGTGGAGAAACCACCTCAACGCCTATTGCCAGTCCGTCCTCATGGACGGGGGGATGAGCAGGAAAGAGGCGGCCTCGTTCCTCAAGGGTAGAGCGGCAACAGAGATGCACGAGATTGCGTTCTCCCACGGCGTGAACCTTGCCCATACCCCCGCATGGCAGAGGAGGGGGATCCTCGTGGCGCGGAGGGCCCGGGAGATCCGGGGGTTCAACCCCCGTGCCGGGAGAGTCGTGGAGAGCTGCCGGAGCGAGGTTGTCACCAACCGGGATCTCCCCGTCTTTTCCTCGCCGGAAGGGCGGGCACTGCTCGCTTCAGTGATCCCCTGCCCGTGAAAGCGAGAGGGTCATGGGGACCCCCTCGACATCCCAGTCCCGCGCCAGGTCTGCACCCTGTCCCGCCGGGGTCTGGTCGCAGAAAAAGTCCAGGGAAACGGCCCTGATCTCGTCCATGATCCCCTTCTTCCAGGACCCTTCGACCATCCGGCAGATCCGTTCGTCGGGGATGCGGGCCGTGGCACGGACGAAGTCCTCGACCCGGAGGTCGAGCTGCCGCCGCATCTCCTGGAACCTCCGTATGATCTCGCGGGCGTACCCCTCGGCCTCGAGGTCAGGGGTAAGCGTGGTATCGACGTACACGGTCCCGCCCTGCATCGGTGCGGAACAGACGCCTTCGGGCAGCTGCTCGACAAATGTGACCTGCCCGGGCGTAATTTCGTAACTCCCGGTCGCATCGGCGAGGACAAAGACTCCCCTGGATTCGAGGGCTTCCTTCATGGCATTCCCGTCGGCCGCGAGGATAAGCTCGCGCACACGCGGGGCATTCTTTCCGAAAGCGGGGCCGAGTGCCTTCATCACGGGTTCGGCCTTCCACCCGATCCGGTCCCAGTGGCCAAGGACTGATCGGACGTCCCGGGCATTTGCCCTTTCCCGGCAGATGGGGGCAAGTTCCTCAATGGCCGCGGCGACACCGGGACTGTCCGTGACGACAACGCATTCCTTCACGGGCCAGCGGAGTTTCCGCTTCCCGGCCTGCCGTGCATTCGCCTGTGCCTCGTCAAAGGACCGGACAGTCTCCATCCTCTCCTCGAGCTGCCGGTCGACGAGTGCGGGGTCTCCTCCCTGCCAGGAGAGCATGTGGACGCTTTCGGGGTCTTTGGCAAGCTTCAGGTTCTGGTACATCGCCTCGGTGACGTGGGGGATGAAGGGGGCCGCAACAGTGATGAGGACCCGCATCACGTAGTACACCGTCTCGTAGGCAGCGGTCTTTTCCCGGGACTCTCCCTCGAGCCACATCCTCTCGCGGACCAGCTGGATGTACCACCGCGAGAGGTCTTCGAGGACGAACTGGACGATGGCACGCGAGGCACGGTGGAGGTTGCACGAGGAGATATCCGCGGTCACCTGGGCCGCGAGGTTGTTAACCCTCGAGACGATCCACCGGTCCACGGGCTCAAGGGAGGCAAAGTTCTCCTCAAGGAACGTCCCCTTCCAGGTCCCGCCCTCCGACGAGGGTCGAAACCGGTCCAGGATCATGTAGGGGAGGGGGAACCGGTACACGTTCCAGAGGATGTTGACGGCCCGTGCAATGTTCCTGACGCCCTCCCAGTTGAAGCGGAGGTCGTCCCACGGCGCATTCTGCGAGAGGACGTAGAGGCGCAGGACGTCTGCACCCTGGGTTTTGATGACTTCCTCGGGTGTCACGACGTTGCCGAGGCTCTTGCTCATCTTCCGTCCCTCTGCATCGAGCGCAAAACCGTGCATGAGGACGCTCTTGTAGGGCGCTTTCCCAAACGCGATCACGCTTGCCCCGAGCTGGCTGTAGAACCAGCCCCTCGTCTGGTCCTGCCCCTCAGTGATGAAGTCCGCAGGCCACAGGCGCTCGAAATCCTCCTTCCTGCCCGGGAACCCGAGAGTCGCCCACGAGGCCACGGCAGAGTCGAACCAGACGTCGAAGATGTCCTCCACGCGGTGCATCACCCCGCCGCAGGAACACGGGATCTCCACCTGGTCGACCCACGGGCGGTGCGGGTCGGTGACCTTCATCCCGCTTGCATCTTCCAGTTCCCGGAAAGTCCCGATCACCCGGTACGTCCCGCACGAGCCGCAGGTCCATATGGGGATCGGGATACCCCAGTACCTCTGCCGCGATATGCACCAGTCGCGGGCCTCCTTGATCCAGTCGTGGAACCGTGCGCTCCCGGCCCAGTCGGGGTACCAGGTCACCTTCGCGACCTCTTCCAGCATCCGGTCCCTGATCTGGGACGCCTTGAGGAACCACTGTTCCGTTGCCCTGAAGATGATGGGAGTCTTGCACCGCCAGCAGTGCCCGTACCGGTGGACAACGCTCTCGTGTGCGAGCAGGTGGGGACCGAGGTCCGCCATGACCACGGGGTCTGCCTCCTTGACAAAGAGGTTCGCGTACTTCCCCCCCTGCCCGGTGAAACGACCGTGGATGTCAACCGGGCAGAGGATGTCAAGGCCCTCGCGGCACCCAAGCACGTAGTCGTCCCACCCGTGCCCGGGCGCGATGTGGACGATCCCTGTGTTTTCGGGCGCAACGAAATCAGCCAGGACGACCCGGTGCCTGACCGTTCCCTGGACCGGGACCTGGTCTTTGAGGGGGGACGTATACGAGAGGGCCTGCATGTCCGTTCCCTGGCATGTCGAGAGGACAGTGTAGTCCTGGTACCGCCCTTTCTTCAGGACGTTCTCGATGAGTCCCTCCGCCATCCAGAGGATCTCCTTTCTGCCACCCTTCGTGGCTTCGACCCGGGCATACGGGAAATCAGGGTTGACAGCGACTGCAACGTTTGCAGGCAGTGTCCAGGGAGTTGTCGTCCATATCACGATGTACTCGTTATCCCTGCCCGTGATGGGGAACTTGACGAAGATTGAGGGGTCGTTCTCGTCCCAGTACTCGACCTCGGCGTCGGCGATGGCAGTGGCGCAGCGGGGACACCAGTTGACGACGCGGAAACCACGTTCGAGCATCCCTTCCTCGTCGGCCCTCCGGAGGGTCCACCACGCCGCTTCGATGTAGCCGGGGTGCATCGTCTGGTAAGGGTCATCGAAGTCGAGCCATGCCCCGAGGCGGAGGAACTGCCTGCTCATGACGTCCTTGTTTGTTGCGGCAAACTCCCTGCAATGCTCGATGAATTTTCCGATCCCGAAGCGCTCGATATCCTTCTTTGAGGAGAACCCGAGCTTCTGCTCGACCCTCACCTCGATGGGCAGGCCGTGCATGTCATAGCCTGCCCTCGCGATCACGTTCCTGCCGCACATCCGGTGGTACCGGAGGATGCAGTCCTTGATGATCTTGTTCCATGCCGTCCCCAGGTGGATGTGGCCGGTCGTATAGGGCGGACCATCGACAAAGAAAAAGTCTTCACCGCCCCTGCGCATCTCTTCAACCTGCCCAAATATGTTTTTCTCCGTCCAGAAGGTCTGGACGGCCTCCTCGATCTCACCTGCCTGGTAACTGCTCTTTTCCTCTTTCATTGATCAGACCTCAAAAAACTCCTCCGCACCCCGGGAACAAAACGAGTCCCGGAATGGTGTCCCTGTCCCCCGGTGGTCCACGCGGGGCGTCGGACGGGGAAGGTGCCCGTAAAATGCATCGGTTTTCCCGCGGAAAAGAACCGTAATCCCGGACCGGGATCCCGCGGGAAGTGACAGTGCACGTCCTATCAGGGAATAAAACGATCTGTCATGGAATTATTCCACCACGAAGATATACATGGGACAGCAGTGTATAAAAATCCCCTCTTTTCCCCCAGGTTTTCCGGGCAAGGTTTCCTCGTGCACTCACAAAGACCCTTAATGCCGGCCGGACAAAACATCCTCCCATGGATACAAAAGGGAACAGGGAGGAGCCGGACCTCCCCTGCCATGGTTGTATCGTCGGTGGAGAAGAACGTTTCACGGGGGATGTCAGGACCGTCCGGTTCCCTTTCACGGGAGAGCCCTTTGCACGGGTGCACCAGGCAACGCAAAGGGATCTCGAGGATGCCGTCGAATCGGCAGCCCGGGGGTTCTCCGAGACCCGCGAACTCTCCAGTGCAGAGCGGTACCGCATCCTCGTGGACCTCGCCGGCATGGTCCGGCAGGAATCAGAGAATCTCGCCCGGGTCCTCGTCATGGAAGGGGGAAAGACGATCACCTTCGCCCGGGCCGAAGTCCAGCGCGTCATCGAGACGCTGCGGGTATCTGCAGAGGAGGCCAGGCGGATTGGCGGCGAGGTGATCCCCCTTGACTGGACTCCCGGCAACGAGAAGCGGTTTGGGATCACGCGCCGCATGCCCCTTGGAGTCGTCGTTGGGATCGTCCCCTTCAACTTCCCCCTGAACCTCGCCTGCCACAAGCTCGGCCCGGCGGTCGCCTCCGGGAATGCAATCGTCCTCAAACCGGCATCGGCAACACCGGTTTCCGCCATTTTGCTTGGAAAAATGCTCCTTTCGGCAGGTTTTCCCGCACCGGCCTTCAGTGTCGTCCCCTGCCCGGGTAACCGTGCGGAGAGGCTTGTTGGGGACGACCGCGTCTCGTTTGTCTCGTTCACGGGGAGTGCCGGTGTCGGGTGGACCCTCCGGGAAAGGGCATGCAAAAAGAGGGTCTCGCTCGAGCTCGGGGGGAGTGCCCCGGTCATCGTCCACGAAGACGCAGACGTCGCGTATGCCGCATCCCGGATCGTCCAGGGCGGGTTTTCAAACGCCGGCCAGGTCTGCATCTCGGTCCAGAGGGTCCTGCTCCACGAAGCGGTGTATGACCAGGCATGCCGCGAGATATGCCGGGGTGCCGAAAGCCTTGTCACCGGCGACCCGCGGCGCGAGGAGACCACCGTCGGGCCCCTAATCAGCAGGGAGGCAGTGGAAAAAGCCCTCGCGATGGTCCGGGAAGCACAGGCAAAGGGCGCAAAAGTCGTCACCGGCGGGCATGCCGAGGGGACACTCATGGTCCCGACAGTTGTCACCGGGGTGACCCCGGGCATGAGACTCTTCCAGGAAGAGGTTTTTGCCCCCGTCGTTGCCCTCTGCCCGTATCGTGACTTTGGCGAGGCCATCTCCCTTGCCAACGCCACTCCCTGGGGGTTACAGATGGGACTCTTTACCCGGGACATCAACCTGATACTCGAGGCCTTTTCGGGGGGCGAGTTCGGGGGCATACAGGTCAACGACGTCCCGACGTTCCGGGTCGACCACATGCCATACAGCGGCGAGAAGGCATCGGGACTCGGGAGGGAGGGGCCACGGTATGCCATCGAGGAGATGACGGTGCTCCGCCTCCTCGCTTTCAACCCGAAGGGAGGTATTCGATGAACGGCCGGGCGAGGCCCGTGCAGGTCGCTGTGGTCGGGGCAGGTGACTGCAGCGAGGAAGAGGGACGTGCTGCCGAAGAGATCGGGATGACCCTTGCAGAAAACGGTGCAATCCTCATATCGGGCGGCCTCTCCGGGGTCATGGAAGCCTCCTGCCGCGGGGCTGCAGCGTCCGGGGGTTTTGCGGTCGGGATTCTCCCGGGAACGGGGGATGGAAACCCGTACCTCTCCGTCCGGGTCAGGACAGGGATGTCCCATGCACGGAACTACATTGTCGTCGCGAGTGCGGACGCCGTCATCGCCGTCGGGGGAGGATACGGGACCCTGTCAGAGATAGCCTTCGCACTAAAGGAGGGAAAACCGGTCTTTGGGTTCCGGACCTGGGACATCCCGGGGGTCACTCCCTGCCCGACCCCGCGGGATGCCTGTTTTAAGGCACTCTCCGCCGTGCCCCGGTAAGTTCCGTCCTGTACCCCCCCATCCTTTCGAGGGCAGCGCGGAAACCCGGGGACGAGACGGCAGCAACGAGCGCCTGCACCCTCTGGTCGTCCAGGGCAGGGACAGGGATGGCAAGTTCGTACCTCTCGCTCGCCACGGGGACAAAGGAGAGTCCAAAAGCCCGTGCTGCAGAAGCGACCCCCATCCCTGCCTCGGCCTCCCCGCTTAGGACCGCGAGGGCGACGGCAGTGTGGGTAGGGACTTCGCGCTCGTACCCCGGGATGTCCCGTGGCGAAATCCCCCTCTTGTGCAGTTCATGGTCGAGGAGCATCCGGGTTCCCGAGCCCTTCTGGCGGTTGATGAACCTCTTCCCGGGCAGATCCTCGAGCGAAAGCCCTGTTTTTGACATGATCCCCTGTTCCCTCCCGGCGACACAGACCAGTTCGATCCCGGTTCCCTGCAGGTACTTCCCGATGAACGGAACGTTGTAGTCGCCGTTCTCGGCGAGCAAATGCATGGGCGCTGCATGGCAGTCACCCTTGCGGAGGGCAAGGAGCCCTCCCATGCTCCCGACATGGGACGAGAAGAGGCCGATTCCCCTCGCGTTCAGGATGTCTGCGAGCAGGTCGAGGGCAGGATCGTGGCTCCCCGTGACAACGAGCGCGGAGGCTGCCCTGTCCATGCCATCCGAAAGCCGGACGGGGACCTTTTCACCGGCCAAAAACCCTTCCACCGATGCGGGGATGCAGATATACCCGTTCGAGCGGACCGCGCTCATCTGGACCCCCGACCCCCGGGAGAGGGGTGTTGCAACCCACTGCCCGCCGACGTTCCCGCAGGAGACAAGCACGAACTCGTCCACCCCGGCCTCGGAGTGGAGGGTTGTTGTCAGCCGGGCATCGACCATCGAGTACCCAAAGACCGGTATACCCGATACGGAGAGGAGATGACTGACGAGTTCGCGGAGCACCGTGAGTGCCGAGAGCGGGTAGCCGGGCATCCCGATGACGGGGACCTCCCCTACGGCACCGATGATGACCGGTTTTCCCGGCTTCATGGCAACCCCATGGACGTCGACCCGGCCCACGTCTGCAAGGACATCCGCCGTGTAGTCCCTGGTCCCTGCAGAGGAGCCGGCCGAGACGATGACGAGATCGTTTTCCCGGACGGCCGAGAGGATTGCCTCGCGGATGAGGGCCGGGTCGTCCCTGACGGGGGGATACCGCGTGCATTCACCACCGTGACCTGCCAGCCATGCTTCTGCAAGACGGGTGTTGCTCTCGACTACCTGCCCCGGGCCCGGCCTTGTCCCCGGGACAACAAGTTCGCTCCCCGTCGGGATGAGCCCGGCACGGAAGTACCGGACCGGGACGTGGGTGATCCCGTAGGTCGCGAGGGCCCCGATATCCTGGGGACGCACGCGGTGGCCGGAGGGGAGCACCATCTCGGACTCGGCGATGTCTTCGCCGGGAGGCCGGACGTGCTGCCAGGGACTCGCGGGTCTCCGGATCAGGAAGGCGTCGCCCTCCTGCCAGACCTCCTCGATCATGATGACCGCATCGTACCCGGGAGGGACGACGTTCCCCGTGTTGACCGGGACGGCATCCTTCAGGATAACCGGGGACTGCTCTCTGGCCCCGGATGTATCGGCGCTCCGGACGGCAATCCCGTCCATTGCAGCAATGTGTTCCCCGGGGACGGAGTACGGGGCAAAGAGGGGCCGTGCAGTGACCCGCCCGCAGGCCTCCGGGAGGGGCACGGACTTCTCCCTGCAGGGGACCGGCGTCCTGGCAAGGGCGGCCCTCGCTTCCGATAGGGAGACGACCGAGAGGTACCTCTTCACCACAGCACCACCTCGACGGTCGTTCCGGCCTCAAGCCCCTCGCTCCCTGCCGGGACACGGACCATCCCGTCAGACTCAGCGAGCGTGTTGAGGAGACCCGACTTCCCGAAGAGGGGGACTGCCCGCCCGCCGTCGAGCCGCACCCTGATGTAGTCTTCCCTGCCCCGGGCGGACGGGATGTTCTCTGCAAGGACCGCGAGGATCATAGGCCTTATGCGTGTCTCTTCCCCGCACAGTGCACGGAGGAGGGGACGTGCGACCGTATCGAGAACGACGAGTGCAGAGGCCGGGTGACCGGGGAGCCCGATGACAGGTTTTTTCCCGCACCTGCCGATGATGGTTGGCTTCCCCGGCGAGATGGCTATCCCATGGACGAGGACTTCCCCCAGTTCGGCGATGAGGTCAGCCGTAAGGTCGCGCTCGTCCTTGGAACTTCCCCCCGAGAGGAGAACGGCATCGTTTTCGTCGAGGGCCCGCCGGAGTGCCAGGGCAAGTGCCCCGCGGTCGTCCGGGACGATACCGTAGGTTTTCTCCCGGCAACCGCACGTGCGGAGGTATGCTGCTATCATCGGCCCGTTGCTGTCCCTCACCCTTCCCTCTCCCGGGACCTCGCGGGCATCGACAAGCTCGTTTCCCGTGGAGATCACGCCGACCCGTGGCATCGGGAAGACCGGGACAACAGAGCACCCGATGGCTGCAAGGACCCCGCAGTCTGCAGGCCGGAGCCTCCGGCCGGCACGGAGCGCGGGCCTGTCCCGGGAGAAGTCCTCTCCCCTGCGGACGATGTTCTCCCCGCTCCCAACCGGTCTCCTGACGAGGACCTGGTCCCCGATGACCTCGCAGTCCTCGACCATGACAACGGCATCGGCACCCGGCGGAACCGCCCCGCCGGTCGGGACGTAGGCACAGTGACCCGCCCTGACTTCGGACCCCGCCCCTTCCCCCATCCTGACAGTGGCAGAGAGGGTGAGGAGCGAGGGGATAGCCTCCCCTGCCCCGGCGGTATCAGAGGCAACGACAGCATAGCCATCCACCACGGAGCGATCAAAGCCCGGGATATCGAGATCGGGGTAGACGTCCCCGGCCAGCACCCTGCCGACAGCCTCGTTGAGGGGTACTTCTTCCGGGGGGAGAGGGCGTGCAATGCCAGCCGCGATGCCTATTGCCTCTTTCACGGGGATGGTTTTAAGAAAAATGCTCATTTAAAGCAGCCCAGCTGGCATGCACGGATCTTGATGCCGTGCACATTGCAGTACCGGGCAATGTCCATCTTCGGGATACCGTACTTCTCTGAGAGTGCAAATGCCTGGGGGCACTTGATCTCATTGACGATTCCTTCCGCTTCAAAAGCCTTCCGTACTTTCTCTTCGTCCATCATACCATATATGGGACAGGAGTGGTATAAAAAAAATTGACATTTGCCCTCATGTTAAGCTAATAATTTAAACTCTTCCCAGGAGTCCGGGTCCTTCGTCCGGTCAGGTCGTGGCTGGGGACACAGTCGTATGCCCCTGGATTGGCATGGCCGAGAAGGTCTAGGGCCTTCCAACGAAAAAAACCACCTGATTCTCTCTGAAACACAAGGATACAAAATGAAAATCGCGGGTGCGATTGTCAATGGAAAAAGGAAATTGGGGGGAGGCCCCGTAGAGGGGGCTTATCCACCGGTTACTCCTTCCGCCGGACGGCAAGGAGACCGGCAGCACCGACAGCGACGGGGACCAGGATGGCCACCAGGGGTGACTTCGTGGGAGTCGGCGTGGGTGCGGGGTTGAGGGTCGCATACAGGTCGACGGTCTCACCCTTCCCGGGGTACCGGTCGATCGTGCCCGTATAGACCTGGTACCCCGGCTTCGTGACGGTGTATGTCCGGAAAGGTGTTGCAGTCGTGTACACCTGGACCGTCAGGACGCCGTTCGTGATGACTCCCTGGGGGGAGTTATCGAACGAGACAGAGGCACCATCGACATTGCAGTGGACGGTGAACCACCCGACGTCCCCGCCGATAAGGGGGGGCTGGGTCGGCTGCATGGGGTTCAGGGTTGCATACAGGTCAAATGTCTCCCCTTTCCCGGGAACACCGGGAATCGTGTCACTGAATGTCGTGTAGCCCTCTTTCTGGACGGAATAGGTCTTGTACGGGGTCCCGGTGGTGTACACCGGGACATTCAGGACACCGCCCTGGATGTCCCCCTTGTATTCCCCGTCGAAGAATACCTTTGCACCATCTTCATTGCAGTGAACGGCATACCACGCCTGGTCGCCGCCGATAGGGGCCTCTGCCCCGGCCGGGAGGACTGCAAGGATGACCCCTGTGACCAGCACGGCCATGAGAAATCGCATCGGAATTTCCATCTCAATCACTTTCTCTCTGCTGCCAGTTCCTATGATATCTCTTCATTTAAAAGGGATCCGAAAAGGAGTTGGCTGAAGGTGGGATTACTTTTTCTGCGGGCTGACCGCGATGCCCGCCGGCGGAAAAAACGGGGAGGAGAGAGATTTGGAGGTCACGTCACCGTAATATAGCCAGTCTTTTTCACCTTGCGGGTAACTTGGTATCGTATCCGGTCCCACGGTCAGGGCGGTGAGCGTGACACTGCACGTCCCGGCCCGTTGCACCGGTCAAAGCACTACCCTGTACTTATTGGAGCGGGGACATCGCATTTTATCAAAACAGACGGCACCATTTTAACGTGAAAGATGAAGATCGCCCTTGTCAGCTCTCTCCAGGACCCCGGTGGATGCACCATCCACGATGCCCTCCTCGCCCTTCTCGGGGAACCTCACGGGGCATATCCCCTGGAACGACACGACCTCTCCCACCACAGGGTAAAGGACCGCCTCATCTACCAGGACCATATCGACCGGGACATTGACGCAGACCTCATCATCTTCCTCTCCCGCCATTCATCGAAGAATCCCGTCCCGGTCCTGACCGTCCACGTAACCGGTAACTTCACGACCGCTGACTTCGGAGGGAGAGAGGGAACTCTCGCGCCCTCCGCACCCGCCTGGATGCAGGCGGTGCTGCGGGAACTGGCAAAGAACGCTCCCTCCCCGTTCCGCGTCGCGTACGAGGTGACGCACCACGGTCCGACCGAGCTCTCCACCCCCTCCCTGTTTGCCGAAGTCGGGAGCACCGAGCGGGAATGGAGTGACCGGGCTGCGGGCCTGGCGGTTGCACGGAGTGTGCTCTCTGCCGACCATGCTGACTGTATTCCCCTGATCGGGTTTGGCGGAACGCACTACGCAGCCCGGCAGACCCACATCGCACTCACGACACGGGGGGCGTTTGGGCACATTGCGCATTCCCGGGAGGTGCCCTCGCTCGATGCCGGGATGGTCCGGCAGATGCGGGAGAAGTCCGGGGCCATTGCAGCCTTCATCGACCGGAAATCACTCCCGTCCGGTGAACTGGCAAGGCTGCTCGAGATCCTCGCCCGGGAGGACATCCCGGTCGTCCCGGAAGAACACCTCGTCCACATGGGGAGACTTTCGTGGGATTCCTACCGAAAGATCCTTTTCCTTGCCGAGGGGCTTTCTCCCGGGGGACGTGTTGTTCTCTGCGGAGACTGGCCGGACGGGACCCCCCACGTCATCGACATCTTCCCCGGGCTCCTCGAAGAGGCCCTGCGGTGCAACATGGCAGAGTTCCTGAAGGGAACAGACGTCGTCCCGGTTGCCCGGGTCTCTACCCCCCGAATACCGGTATTGTCCCGTTTCATAACTATACGGGAACAGAGGGACGAAGTACTGCATCATTTAATAAGCTTATGTGTAAACATCTTACGTAAAGGGGAAAGTACGTTCATGGAAAAGGACTGCCTGACCATCCGGAGGAGGGTTTTTGACCCGGAAAAAGCCCGGGAACTTGGTGTTCCCCGTGGACCCTGTTTCGGCCGGCTGATGAAGGGCGAAACCGTGCTCGTGGCAGGGAGGGAGATCACCCCTGAGATGGTGACAACGGTGGCAGAGAGACGCATTCACATCCCGGGACTGGAGAAGTTCATATGAGGTCGATTGTCGAGGAGGCCCTGACCAGGGCGGACCAGAATTTGCCTGGAACAACAAAGAACAACGAGGATCTTGACCAGATTCTCAAAGAACTCAGGACCGAGATCGCCGTTATCGGGTGCGGGGGGAGCGGGTCCAATACCATTACGAGGATGAAGGAGGAGGGCATCCACGGAGCCCGGTTAATTGCCATCAATACCGACGCACAACACCTCTCCCGCACGGTTGCCGACCAGCGAATCCTCATCGGGAGACAGAGAACACGCGGCCTCGGGGCAGGGTCAATACCCCAGATCGGGGAAGAGGCGGCACTCGAGAACGAGGAAGAGATCAAGAAGGCCGTTGCAGGCTGCGACATGGTCTTCATCACGGTCGGCCTCGGGGGAGGCACGGGGACGGGAGCTGCCCCGATCGTCGCCAAGGCAGCGAGGGATGAGGGGGCCCTCACCATCGGGGTCGTCACCCTTCCCTTCACGGCAGAGGGTGTCATCCGGATGGAGAACGCCGAGGCAGGCCTCGAAAGGCTCCGGGACGTGGCAGACACGGTCATCGTCGTCCCGAACGACCGCCTCCTAGAAGTCGTGCCCAAGTTACCCCTGTATGCAGCGTTCAAGGTTGCCGACGAGGTCCTGATGCGAGCCGTTAAGGGGATCACGGAGCTCATCACCCTGCCCGGTCTTGTGAACCTCGACTTTGCCGACGTCCGCACCGTCATGGAACGGGGAGGCGTCGCGATGATCGGGGTGGGCGAGAGCGAGAGCGAGGAAAAAGCAGCCGACTCGGTCAAGAAGGCGATCCGTTCCCCCCTGCTCGATGTCGATATTTCCGGGGCCCATGCTGCCCTCGTCAACGTCGTCGGTGGCCCGGACATGACGATGGAGGAGGCCGAAGGTGTCCTCCAGGAAGTCTACAACCGGATATCTCCTGATGCGCGGATCATCTGGGGAGCACAGATAGACCCCAATATGCAGAACAAGATGCGTACCATGCTCGTGGTAACCGGGGTACGGTCGCCACAAATATATGGTAGGAATGAAAAAATTACCCCCAAAGTCCAGAAGCAGTTCGAGATCGACTTTTTGAAGTGAGTACCATGGAAATTGCAAAACCGGATGTGAAATTCAATATCAACGAGGAACTCTTCCGCAAGTACTGGAGAGTCATCAAGCTTGCCAGGACGCCCAAGCGGGAAGAATTCCAAAAGATTGCACTTGTGGCAGCAGCCGGTGTCCTCATCGTGGGACTGATCGGGTTTGCGATCTATGAACTGATGCTCCTCGTCATCTGATTGTCATGGAAGAGCAGGTCAACCGTATTTTTGCCATCAAGACCACCTCGAAGCAGGAGAGGGCGGTTGCGGACAATATCAAGAAGGCAATCGAGACAGGGGCGACCGACATCAAAATCGTTGCCATCATCGTGCCGGACGAGCTGAAAGGGTACGTGCTCGTCGAGACCCCCGAGAGCCTGCCCCGCGTCGAGCAGCTTGCAGAGAAAGTTGCCCACGCGCGCACCGTTGTGAGGGGAGAGACCACCCTTTCTGAAGTCGCCCATTTCCTCGTCCCGAAACCGGTCGTGAGCGGGATCTCCGAAGGGACCATCGTGGAACTGATAGCCGGGCCTTTCAAGGGTGAAAAAGCGGTTGTCAAGAGGATCGACACCGGGAAGGAAGAGATAACGGTCGAGCTCTACGAGAGCGTGTTACCGATCCCCATCACGGTCCGTGGGGATAATGTCAGGGTCGTGGACAGGGGAGAGGGCAGGTGAGCGTTCCGGAGGGGCCGGGACCCCTGGTATACCTTTAAGTCTGTCAAAGTAAACCTTTTTTACCCACGCTCGGTCCCCGAGGGGACGGCATGGTGATACACACATGGCAGAAGTGGTCGAGGTATTAGTACCTGGAGGCAAGGCAACGGCAGGTCCACCCCTGGGTCCAGCCCTGGGGCCACTCGGCATTAACGTGAAGGCTGTTGTCGACCAGATCAACCAGAAGACTGCGAGCTTTAACGGCATGCAGGTCCCGGTCAGGGTCGAGGTCGATGACAAGAAGAACTTCACGATCAGCGTGGGGGTCCCCCCCACCACCGCCCTCATAAAAAAGGAGGTCAATGTCGAGAAGGGATCTCCGGAACCCAACGTCAAGGTCGTTGGGGACCTGCCCATCGAGGCCGCTGTCAGGATTGCCCGCATGAAGGAAGGGGACATGCTCTCCTATGACCTCAAATCCAGGGTCAAGGAAGTCATTGGAACCTGCGTGAGTATGGGCATCACCGTCGATGGAAAAAGGGCAAAAGAAGCCCAGAAGGCCGTTGACGCTGGCACCTACGACAAGCTCCTCGTAGAATAGACAGGAGAAACCATAGGAGATCAGGTATGGTCGCGCACTATGGAGGAAACAGATGGTTGATAGGGCAAAAATTGTAGAGGCTGTCAAGGCAGCCATGGAAAAAGCGCCTTCACGCAAGTTCTCTGAAAGCGTGGATATAACCGTCAATCTCAAGAATATTGACATGGCGCAGCCCAAAAATCGTATTGATGAGACGATACTCCTCCCCCATGGTACGGGAAAGAAGGTAGGCATCGCTGTCCTCGGGAAGGGTGACATCACGACCCAGGCCCGGGAAGCTGGCGCAGACCTTGTCATCGGACCGGAAGAGATCGAACGTCTGGGAGGGGCACCCCGGGAGGCCCGGGCCCTCGCAAGTTCTTACCGTTTCTTCCTGGCCGAGACGAGTGTCATGCCGCAGGTAGGACGTTTTCTCGGTCCGCGTCTCGGGCCGAGGGGGCGGATGCCCACACCCGTTCCCGCCGGGACAGACATCAGGCCAATGATTGAACGTCTCCGCAATTCGGTGAAGATTCGGACGAAGGACAAGAAGACCTTCCACGTCAAGGTGGGGTCCACGGCGATGACGCCCGAGCAGATCGCAGAAAACATCGATACTGTCCTGCGTCGGGTGGAATCGGTCCTTGAACAGGGGCCGATGAACATCAGGTCAGTGTACGTCAAGACGACCATGGGCCCGCCCCAGAGGGTGGTATAGATGGCACTGTACACCCATCACCTGCCCCCCTGGAAGAGGAAGGAGGTCGAGGAGATCAAGGCCGATGCAGGGAAGTACACGCTCGTCGGCCTGGTGGACATGTATGGCATTCCCGCGAGCCAGCTCCAGCAGATCCGCCGGAACCTCAAGTCCACCGCGAAGATCAAGATGACCCGCAACACCCTCATCCGTTGCGCATTCGACGAGCTGGGTGGGCAGGTCACACAATTGAAAGATCACCTCTCCGGGCATTCGGCCCTCATCTTCACGAATGAAAACCCCTTCCGGCTCTACAAGACCCTCGAGAAGACCAAGACGAAGATGGCTGCAAAACCGGGCGAAATTGCCCCGTCAGACATCGTTGTCGAGAAAGGGCCGACGAGTTTCAAGCCAGGCCCGATCGTGGGAGAGCTGCAGCAGGCCGGGATACCTGCAGCGATCGAAGCGGGAAAGGTCAAGATCCGGGAGACGAGGACTGTTGTCAGGAAAGGCGAAGTCATCAGTCCCAAGCTCGCCGATGTCCTTGCAAAACTGGACATCAAGCCCATGGACGTGGGCCTGGCACTCCAGGCCGCACTGTTCGAGGGTTCTGTCTACGAGCCGTCGGTTCTTGCCATCGATGAAGACCTGATCTATAGCCAGATCCAGCTTGCTGCCCAGCAGGCATTCAACCTCTCGGTCAATGCTGTCATCCTGACGAAGGACTCCGCGGTCCCAATCGTGGAGAAGGCAGCCCGTGAGGCCCGGTCCCTGGCGATAGAGGCCGGCATCTATTCAAAGGATGTCATTGATGCGATAATTGGTAAAGCCTACCGAGAAAGTGCTGCTCTCCGGGGCGTCATCGGGGAGCATTGATGAAAAATTACAAAGAGGTTAGTGAGATGGAGTATATCTACGCAGCCCTTCTCCTGCACAAGGCAGGAAAGGCCATAAAGGAAGAGAGTGTGAAGGCAGTCCTGAGTGCTGCCGGTATCGCCGTTGACGAAGCCAGGGTCAAGGCCATGGTGGCCGCCCTCGAGGGGATCAACATCGAAGAGGCAATTGCAAAGGCGGCTGCCGCCCCGGTAGTCGCTGCTGCCCCGGCTCCCGCTGCAGGGACCGCTGCTCCTGCGGCCGCAGCCGAGGCTGCCGCTCCCAGCAAGGAAGAGAAGAAAGAAGAGGAAGAGAGTGGCATGGCAGGGCTGGGAGCCCTGTTCGGCTGAACTTTTTCCTCTTTTTCAAAAATTACCACGTGATTATCTCCCGGGCCTCGCGCATTCCTGGATATCCGGGACCCAATTTCGACGGAACCGCCCATGACCACCGGTAGGTCGATCAGGTTAGTCGACCATCATGGAGTGATTTTCTCCCGGAAAAACGTATCTTCCATGGGGATTCTTTCCTGCCCCGGTACCGGGCCCGGATTGCCGATTTTGCCGGGGGCACGCGTTGCGGTACATATCCCATTGCCTTATATCTGATTTCCTTCAACTATCCTTCTCATGGAACCGCTGGTCTCCCTCGTCCTCCTCCTCGTGACTGCAAAACTGCTGGGAGAATTCGTCGAGCGGGCAGGCTTTTCATCACTGGTCGGTGAAATTGCTGCGGGAGGCCTCCTTGGTCCTGCCCTGCTCGGCATTGTGACGATGGACGACACGATCAGCACGTTTGCAGATATCGGCCTGATCGTGCTCCTTTTTACGAGCGGACTCCAGCTTAACATGCAGTCGTTCCGGCGGTCCGCCAGCACCGGGCTTTCCGTTGCCCTCTGGGGTGTCATTGTCCCCCTCCTTGCGGGAACTGCCACCGGTCTCCTTGCCGGGCTGGGGCATGTTGAATCCCTCGTCATCGGGATAACACTCTCGATCACCTCGATCGGGGTCTCGTTGCGATCTCTCATCGACCTCCGCCAATTGAAATCCGATATCGGCCTTGCAATCGTCAGTGCCGCTGTCATCGATGATGTCATCGGCATCGTCCTGCTCGGGTCCCTCTCTGCCCTGGCGCTGGGAGGAGGCCAGGTCGCCGGCCTTGCAATCGCCCTGCTCCTGGCCGCCCTCTTCATCGGACTCCTGCTCACGGTCGGCCGGAGAGCAATCGTCTGGGCATTTAACCTCTCGCGGGAGGCCCATACCCACGAGATGTCCTATTCGGTTGCCCTTGTCCTGGGACTCCTGACTGCCGTCCTGTCAAACGTGGCAGGTCTCCACTATGCCATCGGTGCGTTCCTTGCCGGGCTTATCCTCGGGGACACCGTGCGGAGTGACCGGACGCTCTATGACAGCCTCTTTGACCTTGCATTCGGCTTCTTTGTTACCATCTTCTTTGCATCGATCGGGCTCCTCTTCCCTTCTGACATCTCCCGTCTTTCCGTTACCCTGTTTATCGTCCTCTTTTTCCTTGCCATGATAACGAAGACAGCGGGTGGCCTGGCCGGGGCCCTTCCGGCCCTGAAAAATTATAAAAAATCCCTGCTCGTCGGGATCGGACTCTGCCCGAGGGGGGAGGTGGCCCTCGTGGTCGTGAAGGTGTCCCTGACCGCAGGGCTCCTGTCTGCCGCACTCTTTTCCACCCTGACACTCGTGATTATCGCGACCGTCCTCGTGACACCCTTCATCCTGACGTGGGGATTCTCTGCCATGAGCCCCGGTCAGGAACCCCCTCCCCAACCGAGGTAGGAGAGGATCGAGCAGATATCCACAATACCGACCAGGACACCGTCCGGGTCCACAACGACGAGGTCGGGATGGTGGTGCTTCTCCATCATGGCCAGGGCCTCCGAGAGGGTGACGTCCTGCCGGACGGCGATATGCCCTCGCGACATGACGTCTTCGGCGCACAGGTCGTTTGGCGAGAGAAGGGTCCCGAGGTGGTGTGATCTCTTCCGGCTTTGCACCCCCATTCCCGGACCGATGTGTGTCAGGATGTCAAACGGCGTGATCACGCCGAGGTAGTGTCCGTCGCTGTCTGTCACGTAGAGGTCCCTGCACCGGTCCGAAACGATTGCTTCGATGCAGAGGGAAAGGGGCGTCCGGGGGGTAACCGTGGCTGAAGTCGGGCGTACCAGGTCGGAGAGCGGTGTTGCCGCCGGCGACTTCCCTGCAGGAAAAACCGCCTCACCCTGTGACGTGCCTTTGTGGTCCTTCATGGTCCTGCGCACCCCTCCAAAAAATGCTCCGTGGTACGTGAGGGGATATGTGTCTAGGGGTGAATAAAGGGTGTGGACGCCTTCTGCCCAGGACCGGTGAAATCTCACTCCCGGCTGCCGATCTGTTCCCTGCACCGGGGGCAAAACCACCTCTTCTGGCGGGTGAGGTCATCGAGGGTGAGCGGGTTGTACATGATGCACGCGGGATCCCTGCAGTGCGGGAGGGAGAGGAGGTGCCCTATCTCGTGGACCGCTGTCTTGACGAGCCTGTCCAGGAGTTCATGGTCATCCGGGGGAAGACCATAGTGCTCGTTTTCGAGGCGGGTCGTCGAGACGACGGCAGTCCCCGACTGAAAACGGGCAAGGCCGAAGAGATACTCGTCCCCCTCCCGGAAGATGTCGACAGAGACCACGAGGAGGACGGGGACCGAAAGACCTGCCCTCTTCTTGAAGAGCTCCAGGGAATCGAGGAGTGTCGACGCGTCGGTCTGGTCCCGGGAATGCCGAAACCCCGTCAGGACGAGGGGATTTTCACAGACCCTCGGTTTTGCTGGCAGGAGAGAGGCAATTTCCCTGCAAAATGAGGCCTGCATGCCAGCCGGGGCACCGGCATCCCAAAAAATAAGGAGTTCCATTGCTCATATTACCAGGAAATGGAGGGGCTTAAACATATTGAAAGGCTGATTGCGTCATATATCGCCAGGAATTACCAAAACGTGGCAGAAGTGGGAGTCGGGAACAACCCTCTTGTTGCAGAAATGCTCGCGGAGAGGGGCCTTTCGGTCTTCTGCACGGATATACGGTATCCCGCCGCCGACTGCAGGGTTCGCTTCGTTATCGATGATATCTACTCGCCCTGCCACTTGCTCTACGGGGGACTGGATCTCATCTACGCAATACGGCCCACCGAGGAGATGATCGGCCCCCTCATCCGGCTGGCCCGGACTGTCAACTGCGACCTCCTCGTGTACCACCTCGGCTTTGAGGGATGTGGAATGCAGGGGGAGATCATTGACTGCGGTGTCGTGCTCCGGCTGTACAACAGGCGTCAGAACCCGTCAAAAAGGGTCTTCTGATTACGAACGCCCGGCTTCTCCCCTGCGGCACCCTGCCCCTCCGAATCCGGGAGAGCGGGTTTTTCCCCGGGGGGGGGAGATGCCACGTCCTCCTTTTCCCTCTTCCGGCGTTTGCCTTCCTGCTCCCTCCTCTCCTTCTCCCTTTTCGTCTCCTTCTCCTTCTCCTCCGCGGCAATGACCTTCATGACCGCTGCGGACTTCTCCCTGTCATGGATAGCGAAGGCCAGTTCATCGGTATCGAGGTTAAAAATCCGTGCATACGTGAGGGGATCCCGTTCCATGATCAGGGTGAGAGGTTCGAGGTACACTCCAAGGAGCGTGTGTTCCGGCATGTGCAGGCAGGAGGCAACTTTCCGCAGGAAGGAACCCCTGACTGCCTTCTGCTTCTGGTAGGAAGATATCCGTCTCCACCGGTCCGGCGGCATGATGCGGGCATGGAGACCTTTCCCGGCGGTGACCCCTGCAACACCCAGGACCATGATCGCGGTCGCATAGCGCCACAGGGTGTAGTATTGCAACCGGTACGTATCACCAATGTAGGTATCGGCCCGGGAGAGGGAGGAATAGGCGCGATCGAGATCTTCGATCTCTGCAAGGCCTGTCAGGTTTGCCTCGATCCACTGGATGATGGTGTCGGGAGATTCGTCTGCATCGTAAAATGTCCGGAGGATTGCCTCGGGTGAAGACCTCCCGTACAATGCGCCCACGACATCAAAGAGGGATGACCTCTCGTCCTTTGCAGAGGGGATGATCTCCTCGTCAAGCCGGTCCCGGCCTGCTGCAGCGGCTTCGAGCATGTGGATTGCAGAGCGAAGGTCACCGTTGGCAGATTCCGCAATTTTCCGGAGCGCATTTTCGGTGCAGGAAATCTTTTCAGCGCTGCAGATGTACCGGAGGCGGGGGATGATGGACCTTGCCTGGATCGCCCTGAACTGGAGAGCCTCGCACCTGTTCCGGATCTCCCCGGGAATGCCATAGAGATCGTTCGCAATGAGGACGACGGGCTGGCGTGCAACCTTGAGAAGCTCGATGATTGCCCGCGCTCCCCCCCTGTCTGCCGTTCCGTGGAGGTTATCGGCCTCATCGATGATGATCAGCCTCTTTCCCCCCGAGAGGCTTGCCGTCGTGCTGCCGCTCCCCGCGACCCGCTCGATGACGGCACGGGTGCGCTGATCGCTTGCGTTCAGTTCGATGGCTTCCCAGTGCATGTCATTCGCAAGGGCATGGGCACTCGTCGTCTTCCCTGTCCCGGGCTTCCCGTAGAGGAGTAGAGGTTTTTTCTGGGGGGTCCATGTCCGTGCCCAGTCCAGCATCTGGTGGAGGACGGTCGTGTTCCCGACGACCTCGTCGAGGTGAGCAGGCCGGTATTTTTCCGCCCAGTCCATGCCCAGAGGTTCGACCCGTCATCAAATAAATTATCACTGATGATGCTCCAATGAGTATTTACAACCGATTTGTTGGTTCTATGGTGTTGAACGGAGTGTCCACGGCAGAGATCGCCATTGCCGTCCAGGAATATGAAGGTGTTCGCCGGAAGCACGCTATCGGGGAGATGGTCAGGGCAGTCCGGATAGATTCTCCCGGTGTGCTTGCATCGTTTGGGGAGGATGCGGCGGTCATCGACCACGGCGACGAGGTCCTGCTCCTCGCTGCTGACGGCATATGGAGCCGCCTGATGGAGGCAGACCCCTACTGGGCCGGCTACTGTGCTGTCCTTGTCAACATTCATGACATTGCAGCGATGGGGGGACGCCCCCTGGCCATGGTAGACGTCTTTTCCATCTCGGACCCGGCCATCCAGGACAAGGTGATTGCCGGCATGCATGACGCATCGCTCCAGTTCGGGGTGCCCATCGTGGGCGGGCACCTCCATCCCGACACTCCTTACAGTGTTATCGATGTCGCGATCCTCGGCGTTGCCCGGAAAGACTCTGTCATCTACTCCCATACTGCCCGGGAGGGTGATGCAATCGTTGTTGCTGTCGACCTCGAAGGGCGTGTCCACCCGTCCTGCAGCCTCAACTGGGACTCTGTCACGATGAAGGATGCTGTGCACGTGAGGGCCCAGGTCAGCGTGATGCAGGGACTCGGGACAGACCGCCTCGTCTCTGCTGGAAAGGACATCAGTAACCCGGGCGTCATCGGGACCCTTGGAATGCTCCTTGAGGTCAGCGGGAAAGGGGGGGTGGTCTCGCTTGAAAAACTACCGGTTCCCGACCTTGCAAAGCACAACATGACATTCGAACAGTGGGTCAGGGTCTACCCTGGAATGGGTTTTGTCCTCACCGTCCCGCCCGGGAATGTCCCCGAGGTCTGCAAACGGTTCGGGGCCGTCGGGTTGACGGCACGGCCCGTCGGAGAGGTAACAGCCGGAAATACCCTCTATCTCTCGCTCGATGAGCAGAAGACCCCCGTCTTTACCCTGGACAGGGAAGGGATCATGCGTCTCTTCTCTGGTAGCATGCCATGCCGGTGAGATGCATCGGGATCGGGGTGTCCTCCGGGAGAGAGAAAGTCATACAAAGCGTCCTCCAGGCCGGGGTCGGGGCCGAGGTCATCGTTTACTGCGAACCGGGGGGACTGGGAGGTGCGCCGTCCATCCCCGTGCGCGAGGATCCTCGACCGGGAGAGGCCCTCGTCAAAGACCTCTACGGGGGGTCAATCGATGCCGCCGTGCGGGGCACCCTTCCCTCCGGAACGACCCTCCGGGTACTGAAGCAGGCCGCCGGCGTTACGCACCTGGAAAGGGCGGCCCTCATCGAACTTGACACGGGAAGGAAATTCCTGCTTGCCCCCGTCGGGATAGACGAGGGGTGGACGGTGGCAGGGAAAGTGGCCATGGCGAGGAGGGCCAAAGAACTGGCCACCACTCTCGGGCTGGAAGGGGAGGTGGGTATCCTCTCGGGGGGGCGGCTGAACGATGCGGGACGGCATCCGCGCGTTGACGAGACCCTCGCCCAGGCAGAACTCGTGGCCCGTCTGACAGGGTTCCACCACTACGAGATCCTCATCGAGGAGGCTGCGAAAGAGTGTTCGGTCATCATCGCACCGGATGGCATTTCGGGGAACCTGATATTCAGGACACTTGCCCTCCTTGGCAATGCCCGGGGACACGGCGCACCGGTCATGAACATTGACAGGGTATTCATCGATACTTCGCGCGCTTCGCCCGATTATGCAAATGCACTCCGGCTTGCTGAGATGCTTGCAGGGAAAAGGAAAAACCGATAATATCATTCCTTATCGGAAAATAAGCATTTTTAACAGGTAGAAGAGTTTTTTCTCGCCTCTTTTTGTCATTTTGCCTAATAATTACGCTAAGGGACCCAATAGGACAAATGGACCCAAATTACCGTGAAATCACGAAACTTTTAAATATTTCCTGGTACATTTTTTGAATTGAGGTAAAATAAATGGCAGATTTACCTATTGCTGCAGTTGTGAGAATTGCCAAGAAGAATGGTGCTGAAAGGGTAGGCAGTGATGCTGCTGCAGCCCTTGTCGCAAAGGCTGAAGAGTACATTGCGAACCTGACAAAGGAGGCAAACCGGCTCGCCCTTCATGCCGGCAGAAAGACGATCAAGGAAGAGGACGTAGAACTTGCGGCCAAGTCCGCATAATTCTTTCCTTTTCCCATTCTCACGAAAAGCAGCAGCGAAAAACCAATCAAGGTGGCATCACACTTTTCTCGGAGACCCGTGCTGAACGCCAGGTTTTCCCTGCTCTCACGCGCCATTCCACTATATAATAATATGCCTTGCATACCTGTTTGGCATACTCATTTTAGTCCTTTTTTCCACCTCTCCTATGCCCTTTTGAGGGTTGATGGGAGAGGGGTTCTTGATGATCGGGAAGCTTTCCGCGAAGGCAGAAACGACCAGGTTTGACATCATTCAATCTATCAGGGAATTACAAAAGAAAGGATCTCCAGCGGTTGATTTTCTCCAGCTGGCTCTTAACGATACGGACAAGAGAGTAAGGATTGCTGCTGCACAGGCCCTGGGTGACATTGGGGACTCCCGGTGCCTTGATGCACTCATTGCACTCCTCGCTGACCCTGACAAGGACATGCGGTTCATTTCCGCGTCAGTACTGGGAAAAATCGGTGACCCCCGGGCGAAAGAGGCGCTCATGCACGCCTGTGCCGATGAGAACTGCTTCGTCCGCCTGATGGCAAAGGAAGCCCTTTCGAGACTATTATAAACTGTTTTTTTGTCTTCCCGGGTTTCGTCCCGGGCAAAAGATTTTTATGAGCTGAGTGTATTCCTCACTCATTGGGGGACTCACATGGGTGTTTCAGGAAAGACAGGGATCGCCTTTCCCAGTGTCGTCGACCGTGCCTACCAGGAATACAAGAAGCACAGGAAAGTGGCAGACATCATGAGCACGGGGGTTGTCATAACAACGCCGCGGACTTCCATGGTGGATGCAGCACGGATCATGGGGGAGAGGCGTATCGGCAGCCTGATTGTTGTCCGGTACGGGACGCCGATTGCGATAGTCACCGAGAGGGACCTCCTCTCGAAGGTATTTGCGGCGGGTCTTGACCCGAACGAGACCGCCGTTGAAGATGTCATGTCTTTTCCCCTGGTCCGTGTCTGTCCTGGCATCGAGATCCGCGAGGCAGCCCGCACGATGATACGAAAGAAGGGGCGGCTCACGGTCTTTGAATGTGGCCAGATCTGTGGTGTGATCACCGCATCTGACCTCATCCGGGAGATGCCGGAAGCAGCGGAAACGTCACTGCCGGTTGAGGATTACATGACACGGGACGTCATATCTGTCAGGCCCGAGGAGAAAATAACTGACGTGGTCCATCTCATGGGAACCGAACGGATAGGGAGCGTAATCGTGACAAGGGACGGCTCCCCGCAGGGAATATTCACCGAGAGGGACCTCCTGACAACGCTCCTTGCCAGGGGTGAATCACTCGATATTCCTGTCGGAGACGTCGCGCGTTTCCCGCTCATCACCGCTCCCGCGGGCATCAGCATCCACAAGGCAGCTTTCACGATGGCAAAGAACCATATCCGGCGCCTGCCCCTTGTCAGGAGAAAGAAGATCGTCGGGATCATCACGGCAAGGGACCTCGTGGAAGCCTATGCAAAGTAGGGGCCCGCGCAAACCCTGACTTTCTCCTCCCTTCCCGGTGATGTCCTGCGGGACGCTATTCTCCCTTGATCATCCGGGATGAGGGGGGGTCCCTCAAGGGTTCCCCCACCCATACTTCCATAATTCGTCAGCGGGAAATTTTCTCCCATGCACAAGGACAATGGCCTCGAGGAGGCCACGTTTGCAGCGGGTTGCTTCTGGGGAGTGGAGGCTGCTTTCAGGCGGGTGAAGGGTGTCGTCGGAACCGAAGTGGGGTACACCGGGGGGACCGTTGCCCACCCCACGTATGCCCAGGTCTGCTCGGGAAAGACAGGGCATGCAGAAGCAGTCAGGGTCACCTTTGACCCGCGCATCGTGACGTACGACCAGCTCCTCGATGTTTTCTGGGACATCCACGACCCAACGCAGCTCAACCGGCAGGGACCCGATACAGGGACGAATTATCGCTCGGCCATATTTTATCATACCCCCGAACAGAAGTCACGTGCCGAGGGTTCACGGGAGAGAGTATCGGGATCAGGGAGATGGGGGCAGAGGCCTGTCGTGACAGAGATTGTGCCGGCGGGGACTTTCTGGCCGGCGGAGGACTACCACCAGCAGTTCTATGAAAAGTGCGGGAGAGGATACGCGGCGATGCCCAAGTACTGGAAATAACTGCCCGTGCCGATCGGATTTTTTCCTCTTCGTTATTTCAAGTGGCTACGTTGTATGAAGGTCGTGTAAGGATATTACTGTAAAAACGAAACTCCGATCCTACCCGGTCACTGCGTACAGTCACTAAAACCTTCGCCGGGGCGCACTGCCGGCGGTAGCGGAACTATCCCCATGGGTGGCGTGGGGGGGGGAGGCAGCCCCCACTTTTGGTTCCTTCCTATCCACCCATCCAAAATAGAAAAGAGCCTCATAATTCAGGCCCGGGACTCCGGGCTGCCCCGGGATAACTCTCCCGGCGGCTGAGATCATGTTTCTCCCCTACCGGGGAGGGGCCCGGGGTCCCTTTTCATTGGGCAGACACCGGCACCCGCAAGGTTCCCCCCTGCCCAGGAATATCTCTCCCTGATACCGGGCGGGAGGTTCTCCTCGCTGATCTCAACGAAACCGAAACGGGCATAGTAATCCGTGAGATTGAGGAGAGAGAACATGTAGAGTGGCTCGTCCCCGCAGGCCTCCACGAGGCCACGGACGGTGAGTGTTGAGTATCCCCGACCCCTGTGGCGTGCCGGGGTAAAGACGGCATCAACTTCCAGCCCGTCGGGAAACCGCCTGCAGCGTGCGAGGGAAACGATCTCTCCGGCAAGGAAGGCCGCAAAGATCCTGTCCCTCCGGGGATCTCCCTTCGTCTGGTGGTAATCAACCCAGGCCTCGTCTGCAAGGGAAAATTCTTCCGATACGAGTTCCCTAACCTCGATACCCCTTTCGGGGGGGGCACGGCACCGGGAGGGGGGAGGGAGGGGCTCCGCATCGGGCCCCGTCCCCTCGATGCGATAGCATTCCTGCGGGATGGCCAGGACAAAGACGGCCCCCTGCCCCTCTTCCCCCTTTTCCGTGATTATGATACCCGTCACATCAAGGATCTGCCGGCAGATAAAGAGGCCAAGCCCCGCATGCCCCCCGGAATCGTACTCAAATATCGATTGCTTTCTCTCCGGGGGAACGCCGCACCCGTTGTCCCGGACGACGAGTTCGATCCTGCTTCCTTCCTGGTGGTAGGACATGACAATCGATGTCACCCCTTTTCCATGGCGGAGGGAGTTTTCGACAAGATGCCTGACCACCTCGCGGAAGAGGGGGTCCGCATAGACAACCAGCCTCTCGACCCAGAAACGCATCGTGACCCCCGCCGTATCCCCGGGAAACTCCCTGCAGCAGACAATGTCGCGGAGGCTGATCCAGTCGGGCGGGACCGCCCCGAGGTTCTGGTAAGCCTGGGAGAGAGTGACCTGCCGGGCAAGGTTGGCTGCCCGTTCCCGAATTTCGGCAATGAGAGAGAGGCTGCCCGGATCCCTGCACAACTGTGAGAGCCTGGTGACGACTCCCATGAGTTCTGTGACGGTCCGTTGGAGGTGGTCCGATGAGATCCGGGAAAGGAGATTTAACTTGGTGTTCGCCTTCCTGAGAGCCTCCTCTGCCGCAACCCTCTTGGTGATATCAACGAACGAAATTACTGCCTTTCCTCCCGGAAGGGAAGCGACAGAGACAAGAATGTGGACCTGCTCCCCATCCGGACGGGTGACCTGGACCTCATTTGCATAGATCCTCTCCCCTTTTTTTACCCGGGAAAAAATGGTATCCACAACCTCCTCGCCAAGAATTCCTGCAAGGGGCTTTCCCGCCGGGGGCGCCGTGTCCATTCCGAGGAGGTGGACGGCGTTCCAGTTCATCTCCTCGATGACGACCTGGTCCTCCCTCTCCCCGACAAGGATGATCCCGGCCTCTGAATTGTCAAATATTCCACGGTAAAGGTCCTCTTTCTCGCGGAGCCGTGCAGAGAGGAATGCGACCAGCCCCCCGACCCCGATGAGGACACAGCCCCGGATGACGGCTTCCATGAAGGCCCCGCTCCCATCCCCCCCGGTATAAAAAAAGACGAGCGAGAGGTAACATGTGGTGACGACCACGGCGAGGGAGAGGCCCTGCCGGGGGTACCGGTACGAACCAATCACGACCGGGACGTAGAGCAGGTGGGGAAACACCACCGTAACCCCCATTGCAAGACCGATGCCGTTGAGAAGGAGTGCCCCGGCACAGGAGACGAAAAACAGGACGGCCCAGGAGAGCTTTCTCTTTGAAATACCCGCGTCACCGGTCATCAGCGGCCTCCGGCTGGGAAACGAGTATCAGACACGTGAACCGGCACTATTTCCCCTCCTCCTTCAGACCAGCAAAAACTCCTAATCGGTGATATCAAGGGTCATGCGGATACCCCCGATCCAGCCGGCGATGACGTTGTAAAGAAAAGCGGCGACAATACCCGCGAGGAAGAAGATAGCCGCCCCCATGATGACCGTGAGGAGGAACCCTCCAATGCCAAAACCAAGGGCACCCATCGGTCCAAAACCCATTGACCATGCACCCGTGCCCAGTCCAAGGGCAACAGCGGTTCCAGCAGATATTCCCCAGAGTGCCCCCAAAACCGCGAAAATTTTTGCTAACGACACGACCTCAAAACGGTTCAGCCTTACCTCTTTTTCTGCCATACCCGCATGCACTTCCCTATCTGAGGGGTAGTTTCCCCCTATTAAAACGGATCTCCCGACGTGCAGGGATGACCAGCGGTGCGGGGAGGAGAGGTCAGAAGTACCGGGCCGGGGGAGAAGAGATCTTTTTTTGGGGAACGCTTGCGATCGTCTCCATTCTCGTGACTGACTCGAGGGGGAGGGAGAGGAGAAAGTCAAGGGAGACCGGGGCATACCCCGTGCACTCGCAGGAGACGTTGATTGTGCGCCGTCCTCCGTTGATGAATGGGTAGATGTCCATCGAATTATTGTGCGTGTGCCCGTGGATCACCCACCCCTCCCACGACCCGGGGACGTCTGCCGGGTCATGGGTGAGGTAAAAAGTGCGTCCCCGGTAGGAGAGGACAGAATGGTGACGCATCCCTGGGAGGTGTGAGTCATGGTTTCCCCGGATGAATACCTTTCTCCCGGCAAGGGACTGTATCCAGTGGCCGGGGTCGCCCCTCATGCAGAAATCTCCCAGGCAGTAGACAATGTCAAGGGGCCCGACGATTGAATTCCAGCGCCGGACGAGGTCACGGTTCATCTCGGCGAGGGAACGGTAGGGTCGCCGGCAGTAATGGATTATCCGGGCATGGTTGAAGTGGAGATCGGCGATGAAAAATATCCTTCCCTCCGGTCGGCGGAGGAAGGGGAGTCCTTTCAGCGCCGAGAGGACGTGGTGGACCCACCTGCCGGGCAGGGACTGGTGCCAGCCGGCGACTGTCCGGGAACCTCCCCTCCCGCCCTGGCCTGCATGCGTGTCGGTTGGGTAGGTGGCCATTACTTCTGCTGCTCTGATACCAGGACGCCGCCGATGGCGATATTTTCTCTCTCCAGTTCGTGGATCAGGATGGTCACCCGCTCACGGGGAACTCCCAGGACCCGGACAATAGTCTCCGCGATCTCCTCGGTCACCTGTTTCTTCTGCTCGTAGTTCCGGCCTTTCGCCATGGTAATTGTGACAACGGGCATGTGCGGTACTGTGGGAGCATCGATCACATGAAGGCAGTGGGTCCCCTACCGGCCGGGGGTCCCGGGAAGTCACTGGCGGCAGAGGACGGACGAAAGAGACCGGTTGACCCGCAAAAGAGATTCGCGGGAGGGAATGCAGGGGGATCGGGATTCCCCTTCTAGAGATCGCGGGCACAGCCTGAATCGATGGCTGCCTGCTTCACGGCCCCGGCGATTGCCCGGGTCACTTCCCTGTCGAGGACGGTCGGGAGTATGTGGTCCCTGTGGGGATTTTGCAGGTATCCCGCGATGGCATGGGCCGCAGCAAGCTTCATCTCGTCACTTATCCTGGTCGCATAGGCATCGAGTGCTCCCCGGAAGACCCCCGGGAAGGCCAGGGCATTGTTGATCTGGTTGGGGAAATCACTCCTTCCCGTCCCGACGACCGCAGCTCCCGCGTGCCGCGCCTCGTCCGGCATTATCTCAGGGACGGGGTTTGCCATGGCAAAGACAATGGGGTCATCGTTCATCCTCCGGATCATGTCCTCTGTCACGATCCCGGGAGCCGAAACCCCGATGAAGACATCTGCACCCTCCATGGCATCCGCCAGGGTCCCCGTCCTGCCCGACCGGTTGGTCTCGTCCGCGAGGATGAACTTGTACTTGTTCCTGTAGAGGCCTTTCCGGGCCCGGTGGATAATGCCCTCCCTGTCGCACACGATGATCTCCCGGACGCTCTGGCAGACGTCGGGGTTGTACCCGATGCAGCGGAGGAGCCGGGTTATTGCGTAACCAGCGGCCCCTGCCCCACAGACCACGATGTGGAGGTCCTCGAACTTTTTTCCCGTCACCTTGCAGGCGTTCAGGAGGGCAGCGAGGACGACGATGGCGGTGCCGTGCTGGTCGTCATGCATCACGGGGATGCCAATGTCCTGGAGCGCTTCCTCGACCTCGAAACATCGGGGGGCCGCGATATCCTCGAGGTTTATCCCCCCAAAGACCGGGGATATGTTCCTGACCTGGTCAACGAAATCGGTCTGGTACCTCTCAAAACAGATCGGAAATGCATCAATACCGGCAAATTTTTTGAAGAGTATCGCTTTTCCTTCCATGACCGGGATGGCTGCATATCCTCCGATGTTTCCCAGTCCAAGGACCGCTGACCCATCGGTGACGATTGCAACAGAGTTCCCCTTGAGTGTATACGTGTAGGCGAGGTTCCTGTCTTTCTGGATAGCCCTGCACACCTCGGCTACCCCCGGTGTGTAGGCCCGGGCCAGGTCCCGACGGGTCTCAAGTGGCACCTTTGACCGTATCTCGAGTTTTCCCCTGTGCTCGGCGTGGAGTGCCAGTGCTTCCCGATAGATATCGTCGCGGTCCGGTTCCGGTTCCATGATTTCTCCTGGTCGCACGGGCTCATAATACTCCTCTTCCTCCTTTGGGGCGCATGAGAACGCATCCCCGCACAATCGTTATGTGAACACAAACCAACCGGGATCGGTATGACCGGCCGGTACCTCCTCACCGCGTGCCTCCTCGCGGGTATTTTTGCATTCTCTGCCGGATGCACGATCCCGGCCGGTGATTTTTTACCTCTCCCTTCCCCTGGCGGGCAGGAATGCGCATCCTCCACGGATGCACTCGTGACCCGCGTTGTTGACGGGGACACGATCGTTGTCCGGTACAGTGACGGGAGGGAGGATACCGTCCGCATCCTCGGGATCGATACTCCCGAGACAGAAGATCATGGAAACAGGGGGAACGAGTTCCCCGGGGTCACCGATCCCTCCCTCCTCACGGCATGGGGAAAGAAGGCCTCGGCCTACACGCGTCACCTCCTCCTCGGAGCACGCGTGACTCTTACCGGTGACTGCCAGGCAGGGAGCCGTGACAGGTACGGAAGGCGCCTCGCCTACGTCGTTTCCGGGGGTGACGATACCGGTTCCCTCCTCCTCCGCGGAGGCTATGCCAGGGTCTATACCGGGGAAAAATTCCAGGAGAAAACCCACTATCTCCTGCTCCAGGAGAACGCACAGAGATCGGGGGCAGGCCTGTGGGGTGCCGCCCGGGGACAGGGGGAGGTGCCCCCCCGTCCCGTCTCCATCGTGGCCGTGCAGTACGATGCACCCGGAGACGACAGGGAGAATTTGGCCGAAGAATATGTCGTGATTGCAGCAGGAGAGAGGACCGATCTTTCGGGGTGGACACTGGCCGACACCAGTGGGACCGTCTATACCTTTCCTTCCCGCGTTCTTGGACCGGGGGAGAGGCTCGTCCTCCACACCGGGCAGGGTATCGACCGGCAAAACGACCTCTACTGGAACCAGACCTTCCCTGTCCTCGGAAATACTGCTGATGCAGTCACCCTGCGGGATCCAACCGGCAGGGTCGTTTCGACGTACAGGTGGGGAGGGGGATAGGGGGAGGAGACGGGGAGGGAAAACAGCGAGGGAGAGATACCCCTGCCGTCCCCCGTGGGTGCTCCGGCGGCCTCCCCTGCTGTTTCCTCCCCTCCCGGCTCAGCTTTTTCCTGGTCCTTTCCTGTCCCGGACTTCCTGCTCTGCCCTTTCCACTGCAAAGATCACCTCCTCCCATGCCTTCTGGAGCAGCTTCCGGTAGTAGGCCACGTCAAACCGCGCTGCCTTCCCGTCAAGCTCCACCTCCCATGTCCGGGCATCCGTGACCACGAACCGTACCTCCATTCCCGGTACAATCCCGATCCCCTCGCCCCTGCAGGCTTCAACGGCCGATGCCTCGGCACAGGAATGGCGGTAGCGCACGGTGCTGATCCGCCGGCTGATTGCCATCTCACACGGACGGGCCCCGGGAAGTTCTCCTGCCACCCGCCGGTAGATTGCTGTGAGCGGGTCGCGGAGGGCCGCGACCTCGGGGATGGTCCGTGCCTCCGCCAGCACGCCGAGCATCTCTTCCTGGGCATTCCTGACGAAGTCGGGTGTATCTCCCCGGCGGGCAGCAATACCCCTGACCTTCATGCTGCCGTCCGGAAACCTCCCATAGTACCGGGTGTAGGCACCCGAGCCATCGGCCATGGGTAAAAAGACGATCCAGTCATAGGTATCCACGACGGTATGAAGGCGGGTCTCGCGCTCGACGCGTTCCTTGAAAGGGTACACGTCCCCTCCCCTGACCCAGAGGCAGTCGACAATCCCGTGCAGGACGGAAAAACCCATCTCCTCGGCGATGTCCCGCGTGTGGAGCAGCACGTCCCGTGCACGTGCCGTGATCGCCTCGTGTACCTCGATGCGCCCGAACTTGGCATTCCGGTAGCCCGTGTACCCAAAGCACGTAACAAGCATCCACTTGAGCAGGGAGTCGGGACCCCTGTACCGCGGGTCATGGGACTTTGCCCGCTTTGTTTCAAGGCGAAGGGCAATGAGGGGGGCGAGCACCTCCGGTAGGAACCCTTTCCTCCCGGGGGCCGAGAGGGTCTCGGGGGAGAGGTTATCCCTGACGATGAGGGAGGGGTACAGCGAGGTGAAATCAATCTCGTGGACGCACGGGTATATCCCCGGACGGGGCTGGAACATCAATCCCCCCCTGTCTGCCGCCTTAAGGGAGGGGAGTCGGCGGACCTCTTCGGCATCCGCCTTCCGCCAGGGAACCGCGATTCCTCTCCGGAGGGCCTCGTAGACTTCGTACGAGGAGATGAGAGTTCCTGACGTGAACCGGGCCACGAGGTTGGGGGGAAGGCAGGAGAGCCGTGACCCGAGCAGGATGCCAAAAAGACCGCTCTCCCTGTAGTGGAAGCTCTGGAGGGTGTCGACCAGGAGGCGGCCGTCCGGGACCAGGGCTCCCACCCGGAACTCTGTCCTGCCGTAGCTCCAGTATGACTTCTGGGAGAGACGGCGGAACTTTCCTGACCGCGAGAGACCCGTGTCAATCCCCAGCTCCCGTGCATGGGCGACGACCCGGGGGACCCACAGGTCAGCATGGGGAAAGAGGATGACGTCAGGGTCCAGAGAGAGGAGCAGTCCGGAAAGGTCAGAGAGGACTGTTCTCTCTTCCCCTTCCAGCCGCACCTTCTCCCCCTCTCCCTGGAGCGTAAGGGACGCAACTGGTCCCTGCGTAAAGGGGTTGCCACCGGCCACGACCTCCATCACTGAGAGGGTGGGGGCTAGATCGACCGAGAAGCGTGACTCCTCCCCTTCCCCGCAGGGATAGAGCCCCCCCTCTGCCATGACACGCAGGTCGGGGCGGATGTCTGCGTTGTAGATCTGGGCCGTGTACCGGGTCTGGGCCTCGACGAGGGCGGCAACGTCCTTCCCCGCCCAGACCCGGTACCCCTCCCGGACACCGGATACGGTGGTGATGGTACACTCGTCCACCCGGTAGTAACTCTCCAGGCCTTCCACGAGGTCACGGTAGAAAGAGGGGTCGGGGAGGTGCAGGAGGAAGGAGGCGGGTGCACGGACGGAGAGGTGCCCTCCCCCCCGGCCCTTCCCCCAGAACTCCACGATGTCATTGCGCGAGAGGGAGTCAAGGATCCACATGGCCCTCCCTCCCCCCTCTCCCCTTTGCCATCTCCAGGAGGACAGAGAAGACTGCGGCCTCGAGGGGATCATCAAATGCATAAAAGCACTCGCTTGCGTGTGCCCGTGCCATCCTCGCGACACGCAGGGCATGCTCCCTGTCCTGCCCCGCGAGTGTGCGTGCAGTCCTTTCCCACCTTTCCGTGAGGAGCCGGACCTCCTGCCGCACACTCGCAATGCTCCTCCCCATGTTACACCCCTCCCAGCGTCTGCTGTCCCCGCGGGAGCCCCCCCGGGTACCGGAGCTTCCCGCGTCCCCGGGCACGCGGTGCCGGTGGCTGTGCCACTGGGCTGGCAAGGTAAAACACGCGGTCGGCGAGTCCTGCCATGGTCTCGAAACTGGGGTCAGGGAAGGCAGTATACAGGACGACGAGGGCTCCCTGGCCCAGTTGCCGGAGGTCTTCTCCCACCTGGAGGGCCACGTCGTCCACCCCCTCGTACAGGATGGGGTCATGCTCCACGAAGACGATCGTGTGGTAGGATTCCCGCAGGATCTGGAGGAGCTGGAACGCGGTGAAGGCCCGCCTCACCTCGATGCTGACCGACCTGCGATTGATCCCGGAGAGGAGCCGCGAATAGTTCCCGCTCACGAAGAGGAAGAGGAAACGCGAGAGGACGGGGTTGTCGTTGAGGCCGGCCAGGACCACGTCCTCGGGGGCGACGACGGCAGAGAAGGTCCCGCTCCGCAGGGTTACAGAGGGGTGCAGCGCAAGCTCCATGCCTGCTACACTGGCACGTTCCCCGCCATAAGGGTGGAGAGCACGCGGGGTGAAAGTGCTTCCAGTGGATTCAAATAGGGGAGAAATATCCAATAATTAAAAGAAATTTTGTAATTGAGGTCCTATACGCTGAGAAATTGCCGTCGCCCCCCCACGGTGGCCCGCACCATAACCTCCCCTCTCCTCCTTGAATTCAGGGTGTACCTCTTCCCGGACGAGGAAGGTCAGGACAACGATTGACCACCCCGGGTAAAAGAGATCCAAAAAAAATGTGGCGGGCCGTATTCAAGAATGATAGTGCCCTTCTCAGAGGACGCCCGCTGCCGCGAGCCCGAGCAGGATGTTGGCACCAGCAAGGGTGACAAGAACCCTTCCCAGCCAGATGTGGATAGTCCGGAACTTTGTCTTTTTGGCCGCTATCCGTTTCCGGGCTCCCCCTGCAACGAGAGTGCAGAGCAGGAGGATAATGACAAGGACACCAAGGGTGACGTGGACCTGCCGGAAAATGGTTCCCCCCGTCAAAAGACCATTGGCGATGACGAGCCCTATCGCGGCAGCCGTGAGGATACCCCCCACCCCGGCGAGGACGACGTGGTAGCGGAACCATCCCCTGATGCCCGTCCCATAGGTCGGAAGAAGGGCGACACCAAGGAAAAGGATGAGCCCGGCCAGGAGGAGGACCGCATGGAGGACCCAGGGGGAGACCACCCGGGAGGCAGGGGAGGGAGACTGTTGCCCGCCCCCCGGGGCCTCTGCAGAGGGCAGGGTATACTCCCGGGAAAGGGAACCCCCGATGTTGCACCGGGCTGTCACCCTGACCGTCTCCCCGGGAGAGAGGGGGAGGAGGTACTGGTACGAGAATGTATCACCGGTGGGCTGGCTAAAATACGCAGCCTTTTGAATGATCTCTCCTTTCCGTGCGACCTCGACCTCGCTGACATAGTGCACGGCCGGGTCATCGACGGCATGCGTCAGGGTGACTCTGAGAGTGCCTGAAACCGGATCAAATCCGATATCCATTCCCGACGGGGAATGCGCGGATACCTGCCCCGCAACAGCGCAGAGGAGGATCAGGAACACAAGGAGTGAAGTCTTTATCGTGAGTCCTGACATGAAATTGCATTCCTATCATACCCTCTTAAGGTTGTCCCTGATACCGGTGTCCCAATTAAGAATCTATTTATACATTGATGTATTAAAAAGTACATTGATGTATATGAATAGTTACATGCCTCATTTCCCGCCCGGACGCACCGGGAAAGGCCCATTTAAAAAGGGATATTTTTGGACTCATTTTTCGGTCCGGGGACCCTGGTGACCAGTTCCCCCGACCGGCCCCCTCGTGGATGCCTCGTCATCCCGGATTTTTGCACTGGCCTTTGAACACCCCTTCAAAACACAATGATGATTGGTATGAAATCAAGAGACATTGCCATTATAGGAATCCTGCTGGCCATCGGTGCAATACTGCGCTATTTCCTGGCCATGCTGCACACGCCGCTGACACCGAACATGATCATCGCTTTCTACTGCCTTGGTATCATCCTGGTCAGGCCAAAGGTACTGGAGGCCTTTGGCATCGGTGTTGTCGCAGGGATCCTCTCGATGCTCATCTCGAGCTCGATTTTTCCCCCGGCAAACCTTGTCAGTGAACCAATCGGTGCCCTGGTCTGTTTCGGGCTGTATGCCTTGTTAAAAAACAGGACAGGTGCCCCGGCCGCAACGACATTCGCAACGACCCTTGCAAGCGGGTTTTCCTTTGCTGCCATTGCCCTTCTTGCGGTGGCACCAAAGATCCTGGACAAGTATGCGACATTCTTTGGGTTTGTCCTCGTCTTCGTGCCCATCGTGGTTATCACTGCCGTCTTCAATGCAGTTATCGTCCAGGTCCTCTTCTATCCGGCAGACAGGGTCCTTTCGCGGGGATAGGAAATGATTGCGCTCGAGAACGTCAGTTACCGGTACCGGGGGAGCGGGAGGGAGGCAATCGCGGGTCTTTCCCTCGATGTATCACCCGGTGAGTGCATCATGGTGACGGGGCCGTCCGGGGCCGGCAAGACGACGCTGTGCATGGCCGCCTGCGGTATCCTCGAGCATGAATACGGCGGAGAGAAGAGGGGGCGTGTCTTTATTCTCGGGAGGGACGTCAAAGATTACGCCGGGATTTCAGAGATTTCGTCCCATGTCAGCCTCGTCTTTGATGACCCCGAGGCCCAGCTGATTTTTACCACCGTCGAGGAGGAGATCCTCTCTGCCCTCGAACGGAGGGGCCTTTCATCCGCCGAGGTGGAGGCAAGGCTCTCGGCCATCCTCGAGGTGACACATCTCTCTTCCCTCAAGGACCGTCCGCCCCATGCCCTCTCCGGCGGGCAGAAACAGAGGGTTGTGCTCGCCGCCGCGCTTGCACTCGGCACAGATATCCTTGTCCTTGACGAACCGACGGCTGAACTCGATGAAGAGGGGACGCAAAGCATCGTCGCGGTCCTCAAGGCCCTCAAGGCCGGGGGAAAGACGATCCTCTTCACGGAGCACAAGTTCTCCCCTTTCAAGTCCCTCGTCGACCGCCTTGTGGTCATGGAAAGGGGGAAGTTCCTCGCAATGGGTCTTCCCGATGCCCTGCTTGCAGACAGGGCCGTAAAAGATAGTGTCATGCCCGACTTTTCCGGGATCCGGGATACCTCCCCCTCTCTCCCGTCCTCAGGCAAATCCCCTGTCATTTCTGTTCGCGAGCTGGAATTCCTGTACGGAGACGTCCCTGCCCTGGCAGGAGTATCCCTTGACATCTGCCCCGGCGAGTTCGTTGCAATCGTCGGGGAAAACGGCTCGGGAAAGACGACCCTGATCAAGCACTTCGTCGGGCTCCTCCGTCCGACCCGCGGCAGCATAGTTATTGACGGGAAAGACGGAATGACTACTCCCGTTTCGGAGCTGGCACATTCCGTGGGCCTCGTGTTCCAGAATCCTGACCACATGTTCTTTGCGGACACGGTTGCCGGGGAGGTCATGTTCGGTATCAGGAACCTTGGCATACCTGAACCTGACCGCGTCCTTTTGGATGTCCTCTCGGAATGCAGGCTTTCCGATGCAAAGGACCTGTATCCGCGGTGGTTGTCGCGGGGGGAACGCCAGAGGCTTGCCATTGCCTGCGTGCTCGCGATGCAGCCCCGGGTCATCGTCCTCGACGAACCGACAACCGGCCTCGACGGGAGGGAGGCCCGCGAGGTCATGGAGATCCTCAGGAGGCTGCAGAAGGATGGACGAACGATCGTGGTTGTCACGCATGACCTCACGATGGCGACGGAATGTGCCGACCGGGTCATCACCCTGCAAAGGGGGAGAGTCGTCTCTGATACCGGCAGGGGGGTATGACAGGTGATGGCAGAGATCCTCCAGTACGTCCACAAGGACGGCCTCTTTCACCGGATGCACCCCGGGACAAAGATAGTCTTCGTCCTCGTTTTTGGGGTCATCACCATCCTCACCCTCGATATCTCCCTCCTTTGCGCCATCCTCGGCACTCTCCTCCTGCTGGCCTTCACCGGCAGGATCCTTATGGAAGTGCTGGACCAGATGAAGCTCATCCTTGCCATGAGCAGCATCTTCATCCTCATCACCCTTGTCACGATGCCCGGGGGAGACGTCCTGGGATACCTCATTCCCGGCGGGTTTCTCCCTGTTACAGCAGGTGCCCTGACTGCGGGGATCGTCCTTACCCTCCGATTCGCCATCCTGATCGTGGCATTCCAGATCTTTGTGATCACCACCCAGCCCCGGGACCTCGTCAATACCCTGGAACGGGCAGGGGTCCCGATCGATTACAACCTGATGTTCCTGATTGCACTGCGTTTCATACCCACCCTCCAGGGAGAGGCAAAAAAGATCCACGAGGCCCAGCTTGCAAGGGGTTACAAGACCGGCAGGGGGTTTTCCGGCAGGATCAGGAGCGTTGCCCCAGTCATGGTTCCCCTCGTATCAAATGCCCTTTCCCGTGCAAATGTCCTTGGAATAACGATAGACATGCGGGGGTACCGGAGTCGGAAGAGGACCCCTTTCCGCGAGGAACGCATGAATTTCCTTGACATGGTCTCCATCGCCCTCCTCGGTGTCACTTTCGTCCTCTTCATTGCACGTTCTTTTTCCGGGCCCGGCGGGTGAGGGGGGCACTTCACCTGGAGAATGCAAAGGCACGGTCCCACCCGGGATTAGCCCGGGTTGACCTTCCCTCTTCACGGAAAGACTGGGGGGAGATTACTCTCCGTGTGACCGGTAAGTATACCAGATCCTGCATGCTCCCTCGTGGCTGACCATGCAGGGTCCGACCGGTGTCCGCGGTGTACATGCACGACCAAAGAGGCGACATTCCGTGGGCTCTGCCATGCCCCGGAGGACACGGTCACACAGGCAGGCCGTCTGCTTCGTGACATGGCGGATGGTGATGTCAAACTTCTTCTGCGCATCGTACTGCTCGAATTCTTTCCTGAGCCGTAGTCCCGAACGGGGAATGACAGGAAAACCCCGCCACTCGGCGTCCACGGGCTCGAATACCCTGTACATGAGCTCCTGTGCCTTGACGTTTCCCTCCCGTGTCACTGCCCGGGGGTAGGCGTTCTCCACCCGGGCTTCCCCTTTCCTGACCTGTTCGACCAGCATGAGGAGCCCAAGGAGAATATCCTCCGGTTCGAACCCTGCAACGACCTGGGGGACGGGAAACTGCTCGTATTCCCAGTAGCCGGCAACCGTGCAGACGTGCCCGGGGAGGAGGAACCCCTGGAGGCGGGCCTCCCCCTGCTCAAGGAGCCACTTCATTGCGGGGGGAACCAGGCGGTGACACGAGAGGATGCTGAAGTTTTCCGGTGGCCCCGAGAGGATGGCGGCCGCAACAGTCGGGGCCGTGGTCTCGAAACCGACCGAGATAAAAACGACTTCCTTTTGTGTATTTCTCGCTATCTCGACGGCCTTGTGCACACCCTGCACGACCCTCACGTCCCCGCCCGATGATTCAAGGGACCCAGACGTCCCGGGAACCCGGAGGAGATCGCCATAGGTCGCAACGGTACAGCCCTTTTTCACAAGGTCAAGGGCAGCATCGATCTCACCCTGCGGCGTGATGCAGACCGGGCAGCCGGGGCCCATCACGATCTTCAGCCTCCCGGGGAGAACGCGGCGCAGTCCCGTCCGTGAGATGGCCGCTTCATGCGTGCCACAGATATGCATGAAAATAAGGTCGCGATCGACGAGTTCTCCCAACTTTAGTGCAATTTCTTTTCCAAGGGCCACCATTTCAGATGAATTATTTTGTATCCGGACTGATAATCATACTGATATGACGGAAGAGGCGAGCATCACTTCGACCCAACCGGTCATTCCCCCCATCTTTGGACTTCACGGGAATCTCCCTGCACTCATCGTTGTCATCTGCGGTGCCCTTGTCGCCATCACCCTCTTCTTCCTGATGGGCTGGCTCCAGAAGAGAGCAGAGAAGACAGATTCAAAGATTGACGATATCATCGTTGCAGCCCTCGGGACACCTGCTGTCATCGCAACGTTTATTATAACCCTGTTCATTGCTCTCCAGGTCGCGGATATCCCCCCCACGCTTGCCTGGATCGTGGACAGCAAGTACTTTGACGCGATATACATCATCCTCGGGGCCTGGGCACTCTCAAGCTTTGCCTACAATTTCATCAGCACGTATGGATACAAGCTCGCTGCAGCCACTGCAACTGACCTGGATGACCGCATGGTTGCCCTTGGCCTCATCGTGGCCAAGTATGTTATCTGGTTTGTCGCATTCCTGCTCATCCTCCACACGCTGGAGGTCGATATCACACCCCTGCTGGCAGGAGCCGGGATCATAACGCTCGCGCTGGCCCTGGCTGCCCAGGATATCTTCTCGAACTTCTTTGGCGGGGCCATGATTGCGATCGACAAGCCGTTCCGGATGAACGACCGCATCCAGATTGACCAGTACTTCGGTGATGTCATCGCTGTCGGGCCCCGGAGCACTCGGATCAAGACGCTGGACAACCAGATCGTGACGATACCAAATTCGAAACTCGTGAGCAACTATGTCGTGAATTATGCGATGCCAGAACCAAAGATAAAGGTCAGGCTGCCCGTCAGTGTCGCCTATGGTTCTGATGTGAAAAAGGTCAGGGAAACCCTCCTTGACCTGGCAAAAAAATGTTCAGAGAAATATCCCTTTATTCTCACCGAGCCGGAACCTGTCGTCTATTTCCTGGAATTCGGAGCTTCAAGCCTGAACTTCCAGCTTGTCGTCTGGATCAACGATTTTTCTCTGACATACGAGACAAAAGATGCCCTGAACATGGAGATTGCAGAACGGTTCGCAGAGGAAGGGATTGAAATCCCGTTCCCGCAGATGGACGTCCACATAAAGGACAACTCCTGACTTTTTTCCCGGTAAAAATAACAAAAAACTCTTTTCTCCTTTGGACCCGGGTCTCCTGTAATATCTGCCAGGGATGGAAACCAATCCCGGGGGTTTCCCGGCCGGTAAGTCATCTCAGGGATTGCAAGCTGACTCCGGGGACGTCATCTTCTTTGCCATTAGGGGCATTTTCATTCCGGGGACCGGATCGCAACAACCGGGAATGTGAGCGAGACCAGGGAGACGGGGGTTTTTCTCCAACCGCCCGTGACCGCAGTGCGGTTGGGCATAAATAGCGAGAATGGCGAAGCCATTTTCATTGGAACCACAAGGGAGAGGGGGTGGTGGGACATGGTGCATCAGGGGCCCGGGTAGCATCTATCATAACCTATTTCATTCCCCCCGCATGACAGGAGAATATGTTTGGGATCTCCACGTTCTGCCTCCACCAGCACCCCCTCGCCCACGCCCTCGAGGTGCTCTCTTCCCACACGAACCTCGTGGAGATCATGGATGACGGCCCCCACTACCTTGCATCTGCCGAACTCCTCGGGTCATATTCACTCCGGTATGCCTTCCACGCCCCATCGCGGGGTGTCAATATCGCAAGCCTCCTCGAACCTATCCGGCGTGCGAGTGTCGAGGTCATCGAACACTGCCTTGACCTTGCCGGCGAGGTCGGGGCGCCTGTCGTGATCCACCCCGGCTACTTTGCCTGGGAGCAGGAGAGGGAGCCGGCCCTCCGGCAGATGGAGCTGTCCCTTCGCGAGCTGAAGGCGTATGCCGCTGACCATGGGGTCACGTTCTATATTGAAAACATGGGAAACTGGAACTACTTCTTCCTCCGGACTCCCCAGGAACTTGACATCATCGACGGTATCGGCCTTGCGCTCGACGTCGGCCATGCCCACCTCAACCACTGCCTTCCCGGTTTTCTCACAACCCGCATCTCCCACGTCCACATCCACGACAATGACGGCAGGGACGACACACACCTGGCCGTCGGTAAAGGCTCAATTGATTTCGTTCCCGTGATGGATGCCATCCGGCGGGACCATGCGGTCCCGGTTATCGAGGTATCGACGTTCGAGGGGACATGCGAGAGTATCAGGGCGCTGGACCGGCTCTAGACTTGGCCTCCAAATTTAAAATGAGCTGTCTATTTCGTGATTTTCCCTCCTGCCACGACGAGAGATGTGAGACCTTCCGAACGGGAAATATCCGCAATCTTTTAAACCGTATACGTTGACTATTGTTCTCACATCGTGCCTTTGTGGCTCAGTCGGTAGAGCGACACCTTGGTAAGGTGTAGGTCGGGGGTTCGATTCCCCCCAAAGGCTCTCATACCTTTTTTTCAATCCTTCAGTTCTGGCAATTCTAAAATAGGAAAAATCATTTTTATCTCCCATCTCACTATCCGTCAGTATTCCGCGGAACCTATATCGTAAAAAGCTGGAATTCCTCCTATAAAGCAATAAAACCCGGAGTCATCATTTTGGTGATACGAAGACGTCGCGACACTGCTCCGTCCTGGAAGGACACTATCCCCTGTTCTCTTTCTTCTCCTCCCTGGGTTTCCGGCTCATTTACGCCAACGTAGCTCTTTTGCTTTACCGTTCCGGCGTCATGACAACTTTATCCTGCAGTTCCATGTGCAGCCGGGCCATCTCCCTGAGCTGTTCTGCAAGGGCAACGACGTCGTTTCCCTGGGCACTGTGAAACCGCCGGTTCAGGATATCGATTGCCTTTGTGGTAATGCGGAGAATGGCCTCCCTGTCATGGATGCTTTCCGGGTCCATACACTCCCCTGCCCCCTCAAAGGGAAAGAACTTTCTGATTACCTCACGGCAGGTCATGCCGTCCTGCTGTACCGGGATATGAGGATATTTTTTGGTTTCTGGTAGACCTCCACGGTGATGAGGTCTCCCGGGTGGAAAGTCCCATCGGTGAAGTCAAGAACAATCTTTTCGTGGATGTTCCATTTCTCCCCCTGGCAGCCAAGTCCCCCCATAGTCTGGATTCCATTGTGGTGGGTCCTGATGAATTCATAGCCGTTGAAGGTCTCGATCACGCAGGGAAGTTTCTTGCTGTTTCGATAGAACGTTGCGTAGAGGTCATTGTTGGGATAGGCCTGCGTTCCGTTGTGAAACAGGACAACCCTTGAGTCGTAATTGAGAATGCCGTTCTCACTCGTGTGAATGACACTGCGTATCTCTATGAAGGATGGAGGGTCCGCAGTTGTGGGAAAATCAAACGAGGGGAACGCAAACATCAGTAACACGAGGAGAGCGAGGAGTATGGTGATGGCGACCAGGAGGATTGTTGCGACCGGATGCGATACTCCGCTCTCCCGTGTTCTTGGAAACAAACTATCGGTGGTTATCCGGAACACCTTTAAAAATTGTGTTTTATTATCGCCGTGGTATCCCGGGAAAGGGAGGGGAAAATGGTGTCAATGAGAGGCAATTTATCCAAAAAAGGAGAAAAGAAAGAGGGTATTCCTCTATTGTACCTCTTCTCCTGTTCGGATCCTGAATGACCTGACAACAGGGATGATGAATATCCTGCCGTCTCCCACCTTCCCCGTGCGGGCAGCTTTCATGATTATTTCTGTTGTTTTTTCTGCCATTTCATCTGCCACCACGACATCGACCATGGTCTTAGGGATAAAATCAACGTTCATTTTCCCCCCGCGGTATGTCAGGGTGATCCCTTTCTGGTCACCCCTTCCCTGCACTTCGCGGATGGTCATCCCGTTGATACCTGCCTTTTCAAGCTCCTGCTTGACAAACTCAAGCCTCTCGGGCCGGATTATTGCCTTTATCATCATCATACACGATCACACCCACCCATCTTCATACCCTCTCGCCATGCTGCGAAAGGTCAAGGCCGACATACTCCTCCTCCTCACTGACGCGGAGACCAAGTGTCATGTCAACGACCTTTGCAAGGATTAACGTGACAATGAACGCATAGGCGAGTGCTGCAAAGGCACCGGCTGCGTTTGCTATGAACTGCTGCACGTTACCCTCGATCAGGCCTGAATACCCGTTGACTGCTGCCGCCGCAAAGATACCTGTCGCGAGCGCACCCCACAGGCCCCCCATCCCATGGATGGACCATGCATCGAGGCTCTCATCAAGGCCAGATTTCTGGCGCCACAGCAGGCAGGCGTAACAGATGAGACCGGCGACCGCACCGATGATGATGGATGCAGGAATCGTGACGAATCCTGCGGCTGGTGTTATCGCAACCAGCCCGGCAATAGCACCGCTCACCATCCCCAGGGAACTGGGCTTCCCCCGTACCCAGCTTGCCAGCAGCCAGCTCAGTGCACCGGCAGCGGCAGACGTGTTCGTGACGAGGAAGGCTGTTGCAGCGATATCGTTGGCTGCGAGTGCAGACCCCGCGTTGAACCCAAACCAGCCGAACCAGAGGAGGGCAGCCCCAAGCAGCGTCATCGGGATGTTGGAGGGTTCCATCGTGTACTGGCCAAATCCTGCTCTCTTCCCAACGACGAGGGCGACTGCGAGGGCAGCAAACCCCGAGCTGATATGGACCACCGTCCCGCCGGCAAAGTCGAGGGAACCAAAGGCCATTGCCCAGCCACCGCCCCAGGCCCAGTGAGCGAGCGGGTCGTAGACAAGGGTCGTCCAGAGGAGGGCAAAGACAATGAAAGCCGATAGGCGGACCCTTTCTGCAAACCCGGATGTCACGATCGCCATCGTGACCGTGGCAAAGACCAGTTGGAAGGCAACAAAGAGGAGAGGCGGGTACGCAGCGTCGGGGGACGTTGTCCCGATGCCCTCGAGGCCGAGGTACTGCAGACCGCCGATGAAGCCTCCGATATCAGGCCCGAATGCAAGCGTGTATCCCCAGAGGACCCACTGGATACTCACAAGGGCAAAGACGATGAAGGATAGTGCCACCATCGAGATAATGTTCTTTTTCCTCACCAGCCCGCCGTAAAAGAACCCAACAGCCGGTGTCATCAGCATCACCAGGGCCGTCGATATCAGGAGCCAGGCAGTCGTTCCAGAATCCAGAGCCATTCGCTTTTCTCCCTGCTTTTTCCCTAATTTCTCGATCCAATCAAGCAGTGAATCAGGGTTTTTCTCTTGGAGTCATCCCTTTCATCCCGTTGATTGATAGAAATTATGTTCTATATTATTTATAATTATCTAAATTTCCAGGAGAGTGGATTTTCTACCAACCGCCCATGACCGCCGGGCGGTCGAGCATAAAGCATGAAAATGGCGAAGCCATTTTCATTGGAAAAGGATACAATGCCGCTCAGCCCCAATGGAGAATGATCAAGGAGGAGGATGGCCCGGGCACAAGGAGCCTGGCCATCCCGAGAACGCAGGTGCCGATTACAAATTCGGCAAATCGGAGATCGGGAGGACTGATATGAATGCTACATATCAGGCCTCCACGGGATACCCTGACTTTCCTTCGCGTAAAGGACGTATCCTTTTATGACCAGGTAACTGGGAAACATGGGAGCGATTTCCATGATATAAGAAGGAAGTTACTTTCATATATTATATATATTTTTTGATTAACGTGGGAGAGAGGAGACCCTCTCAAAAGGGACCAGAGATTAAAAAATCCCTCTTCATCATTTTAGGTGGATACGTTGTATGAATGGGGTATAGTCTCTCGCTGGATTGAGCTGGTGAATCAAAAAAATATCGACTTGATGCAAAATGAATGGTGAAACCGCCGCCGATGGCGCCCTTTTGTGGCGGCGGAACTATCCTCGTGGGGGGCATGGGGGCGAGGCAGCCCCCCCTTATGGTTCCTAACCACCCACTCAAAAGAGCGAAGAGAAAAAAAATTAATAAATTGCCAGGTAACGGTCCAGTTCCCAGGGATGGACCGCGAGCCGGAACAGGTCTGTCTCCAGTTGTGCAATGGAATTCAGGCCATCCATGATATGGGAACCCATGGCCTTGGCAATGACAGGATCTTCATTTAATGCCGTATTTGCCTCGATGAGACTGCCGGGGAGCATCTCTATCCCGCGTTTCTTCCTCTCTGCTTCCGAGAGATGGTAGATGTTGACATCCGTGCTCTCCGGGGGCATGGTCTTCTTCTTGATCCCATCAAGACCCGCGGCAAGCATCGCGGCAAAGCAGAGGTACGGGTTGCACATCGGGTCAGGACTCCTGAACTCGGCCCTTGTACTGTTCCCGCGGGCTGCCGGGACCCTGACGAGCGCCGACCTGTTCGTGGCACTCCAGGTGATATAGACCGGGGCTTCGTACCCGGGGACGAGTCGTTTGTACGAGTTGATCGTCGGGTTTGCGACCCGGGTTATCGCTTTTGCATGGGCGAGAATGCCGCCAATGTAGTACATCGCGATATCCGAGAGTCCATCCTTTGCATTGGAATCATAAAATGCATTCTTTCCATTTTTCGCGAGGGACCCGTGGGTGTGCATTCCGCTGCCGTTAATCCCCCCAATGGGCTTGGCCATGAACGTCGCATGGAGGTTTCTTGCGAGTGCCAGGGTCTTTGTCGCGAACTTGAACGTGATGACCTTGTCTGCCGTGTCGAGGGCATCGCTGTACTTGAAGTCGATCTCGTGCTGGCTCTCTGCCACTTCATGGTGGGATGCCTCGATCTCAAATCCCATCTGGGTAAGTGCAAAAACGATATCCCGCCTGACATCTTCCGCGGCATCGGTGGGTGCAAGGTCGAAGTACCCGCCGTAGTCCTGGTAATTGGTCGAGGGCCTCCCGTCAACCATCTTGAAGAGGAAAAATTCCAGCTCAGGTCCGGTATTGAACGTAAAACCCATTTTCTTTGCCTGTTCGAGTTGCTGCCTCAAGACGAAACGCGGGTCACCCTCAAAGGGCTTGTTCCCGTACGTGTAGACATCGCAGATGAAACGTGCCACCCGGGCATCTGCCGGCCTCCAGGGGAGGATTGCGTACGTGGCAGGGTCGGGTTTCAGGAGCATGTCAGATTCTTCAATCCGGGCAAAGCCTTCAATGGAGGAGCCATCGAACCAGATCCCCTCCGTCAGGGCCTTTTCAGCCTGTTGAACCGGGATCGCAACATTCTTTGGCATGCCCTGGATATCGGTAAACTGGAGCCGGAGGAACCTGACTTCGTCAGATTCAATCCGTTCCAGCATCTCGGACACGGTGTCTTTCCGCATATGGAAAATAACTTCTACCTAATCAGATATATATTTAATGAAAAAGGTCTCACCTTAATCAAACGGAGGGGAGCTCCCGGGAGCCTCCCCTCCCATTCAAAATTGTGGTCAAAATGTGCGGAATCATTGCTGTTATCGACCGTTCCGGCGGAACAATGGATGGGAGCGGCATCCGCTCTGCCCTTTCCATGATGGACGAGAGGGGGAGCGGAGAAGGGGCGGGGTATGCCGTCTACGGGGCGTTCCCTGAATTTGCCGATTACTATGCCATCCATGTCTTTTTCGATGCCATTCATGAATCAAAGGCTGCCGTTGACCAGGAGCTGGAAAAGTGGGGCACAGTGGTCCATGAAGAGGAGGTCCCGACCTACGAGAACAGGAATATCAGGAAGGTCCATACGCCCTGGCGATATTTCTTCAGGCCGGACCCCTCCCTCATGCCGCAGAGCATGACACCGGAGGATGATATCGTGATGCACCTTGTCATGAAGGTCAACACGACAATACCAGGGGCACTGGTCTTTTCATCCGGGAAAAATGTCGGCATCTTCAAGGCCTCCGGATGGCCCGAGGATGTTGCAGACTTCTACCGGATCCAGGACTACAGTGGTTACATCTGGCTGGGGCACAACCGCTACCCTACAAATACGCCCGGCTGGTGGGGAGGCGCCCATCCCTTCAACCTCCTTGGGTGGAGTGTTGTCCATAACGGTGAGATAACATCGTACGGCACCAACAGGAGGTACATCGAGAGCTATGGGTACCGCTGCACGATGTATACCGATACGGAAGTCGTTGCCTACCTCTTCGACCTCCTGGTCCGCAGGCACGGGCTTGATCCCGAATTGGCTGTAAAGGCCCTCGCTCCCCCTTTCTGGGAGGATATCGACTGCATGGATGAGAAGGAGCAGAGGCTTTTTAGGGCAATTCGCCTCGCGTATGGGTCTGCCATGATGAATGGCCCGTTTGCAATCGTTGTCGCGCAGCCCGACGGGATCGTCGGGTTCACCGACAGGATCAAGCTGCGGCCCCTTGTCTGTGGGACACGGGGACAACGGCTCTACATATCGAGCGAGGAAGCCGCAATCCGGATCATGGAACCGGGGATCGAGGAAGTCTTCATGCCGAGGGCCGGAGAGCCCGTCATCGGGAGGCTGGCGGGATGAGCATCGGGAGTGTTCCCGTCAGGTTCGGGATATCAGTTGACCATTCCCAGTGCATGCTCTGTGGCAGGTGTATTGAGAACTGCCCGTACGATGTCTTCCGGATCGAAAACGACCGCATCCATGTCAACTCCCGCAAGTGCGTCGCCTGCCACCGGTGTATCGCCATGTGTCCCCGGGATGCAATCCACATCAGGGAACGACCCGTCGACTACAGGAGCCACCCCCTCTGGACGCCGGAGGCCAGGGAGTCTATCTATAACCAGGCGCGGACGGGAAAAATTATCCTGGCCGGGATGGGCAATGCAAAGCCCTATCCCATCATCTTTGACCAGCTCGTCCTCGACGCCTGCCAGGTGACCAACCCAAGCATCGATCCCCTCAGGGAGCCAATGGAGTTACGGACCTACATTGGGAAAAAACCCAGGAAAGTGGAATATGTCAGGGAGGGGAGCGATGTGTCCCTTACAACAGAACTTTCCCCCAACCTCCAGATCGAGACCCCCATCATGGTTGGCCACATGAGCTACGGGGCGATCAGCCTCAATGCCCAGAAAAGCATTGCCATGGCAGTCACCGAGATGGGGACGTACATGGGGACGGGTGAAGGGGGTCTCCACCCCTCCCTCTACCCCTACCAGGACCACATGATCGTCCAGGTGGCCTCGGGACGTTTCGGTGTCGATATCAATTACCTCGAACGGGGAGCAGCCATCGAGATAAAAATCGGGCAGGGAGCCAAGCCTGGTATCGGCGGGCACCTTCCCGGTGAAAAGGTCTGCGAGGATGTCTCCTGTACCCGAATGATTCCCATCGGGAGCGACGCCATCAGCCCTGCACCCCACCACGACATCTACAGCATCGAAGACCTCAAGCAGCTTGTCCGGAGCCTGAAAGAGGCCACCGAGTGGAAAAAGCCGGTATTCGTGAAAATTGCTGCTGTCCACAACTCGGCAGCGATTGCAGCAGGGATTGCACGGTCTGCAGCCGATGCCGTTGTCATTGATGGTTTTCGCGGCGGGACGGGGGCAGCTCCCCGCGTCTTCCGGGACCACGTCGGAATCCCCATAGAAGCCGCAGTGGCAAGCGTTGACGCGAAACTCCGGTCCCAGGGGATTCGGAACGAAGTCTCGATCATCGCGAGCGGGGGTATCAGGGAGAGTGCCGATGTCGCCAAGGTGATTGCGCTTGGGGCCGATGCTGTCTATATCGGGACGGCGGCCCTGGTTGCGATGGGGTGCCGCGTCTGCGGGACATGTTACCGGGGACTGTGTCCCTGGGGTATTGCTACGCAGCGCCCTGACCTCGTGGCCCGCCTTGACCCTGCAGTTGCTTCACGAAACGTGGCAAACCTCATTCATGCCTGGACACTGGAGCTCTCGGAACTGATGGGCGCTGCCGGGATCAACAGCATCGAAAGCCTGCGTGGCAACAGGGACCGCCTCAGGGGCTACCTCCTCGACGAAGCGACGATGCGGGTCCTCGACGTCAAACCCGTGGGGGCATGATGCTGCATGCATAGGGTAACGATTGATGCATCCGGCATGCACTACACGCCTCTCAACAGGAGGATACGGGAAGCTGTCGCTTCCGGGGCAGAGACGATAGAGATCATGAACGTGATGGGACAGCGCTTCATTGCCGATGGCGTGAGGGGCGATGTGACCATCATCATCCACGGGGTCCCGGGCGGAGACCTGGGGATGTTCATGAGTGGACCATCCTGTATCGTGTTTGGAAACTGCGACCATGCCCCCGGCAACACCATGGACAGTGGCCGGATAATCATCCATGGAAGTGCCGGGGATGCCGTTGCACACTCCATGCGGGGAGGGCAGGTCTTTGTCAGGGACAGCATCGGGTACCGAGGCGGGATCCACATGAAACAATACCGGGACAAGTGCCCGATCCTGGTCATCGGGGGAGAGTTCCGGTCATTCCTGGGTGAATATATGGCCGGGGGGCTGATCCTTGCCCTCCGGGACAACCGCAGGTACCCCGTCAGGGAGAGGGGTATTGGGTCGGGCATCCATGGCGGGAGGATCATCATGCGGGGAGATCTTCTGAACGAAAGGTGCCTTGGAGTCGGGGCTTGCCAGAAACCACTTTCGGAGGAGGGTTACAGGATGATTGTCCCCCTCATTGAAGAGTTTTCGTCCCACTTCGATGCAGACCCGGACACCCTCGCAACGGATCCCTACATCGAGATAACTCCAACGAGCAGCAGGCCGTTTGCCAGCAAGTACACATGGGAATGAGGAGACATGACCACGAAAAGCTACAGGGATTTAAAAGAACGTGTCTGGGACAGGGGTACCTGTTCCGGGTGCGGGGCCTGTGTTGCGGTCTGCCCGGCAGATGCCATCTGTTTCGATGAGCCCGGGGGATCTCTAAAACCAAGGAACATCGGTTACTGCAAGCGGGAGAACGATGAAGTCCCCTGCGGTGCGTGTTACGATGCGTGCCCCCGGACGGGTGAGGCCGAGCAGGAGACACTCGGTTTCTTTGAGGATATATTCTCTGCCAGGTCAACACTCGATATCCCGCGGAAGCAGGCCGGGGGTGCAGTGACCGCGGTTCTCGTGACCGCCCTCGAGGAAGGACTTATTGACGGTATCGTCACTGTTGCGGCAGACCACATGACATTAAAACCCCGCTCGGTCGTCATCACGCGGTCAGGGGATCTCAAAAGTGTCGCCGGAAGCCGGTATAACTGGTGGGTACCCCTTGTTGCCGCATTAAAGACGGCCGTTATCGATATGAAACTCAAAAAAATTGCCGTCGTTGGAGTCCCCTGCGTGGTAAAAGCACTCCACCGGATCCGGACGAGTGACAATGACCTCGCAAAACCCTTTGCTTCCCGCATCAGTCTCGTCATCGGTCTTTTCTGCACGGAGACCTTTGACTACCGGATCCTCGTGGAGGGTATCCTCGTCGGGCGGCACACTATCGAGACATGGAACATCGATCGCCTTGACGTCAGGAAAAATCTCGAGGTCACCATGAAAGGAGGAGAAATACTCTCTCTGCCAATCAGCGAGCTGAAAGAGGCTATCCGGCCAGGCTGCCAGGCCTGCACGGATTTCACCGCCCTGTACTCTGATCTCTCCGCCGGTTCGGTCGGCAGCCCTCGCGCCTATACCACCCTCATGGTCCGCAATTCGCGCGGACATTTCTTTGTATCAGAAGCCATCAGGAAGGGACTCCTGGAAAAGGGGGACGATATCGACATCGCAGCAATCGAGAGACTGGCAACGCTGAAAGTGCAGAGGGCAAAGGATATCTGAAGATCACCCGGAGATATTTTCATGGATGATCCGGGACCATGCAGGATCATGCAAAGAAAATGTCATTCAAGAGCACTCACATTTTTCATCAGTTGCCTCTGCCTCCTCGTGATTTTCTCTCCGGTGGGGGGAGCAGAAACAGGCCCGCAACCGCTGATACCCCATTCCTTCTACGGCAGCGTGACTGCAGCCGGGTCCCCGGTCCCTGCCGGTGTGCTGGTTGAGGCCCACGGCGAGGGTGTGAAGACAGGAATTGCAGGAAATCCCGTTTACTCGCACGAGGGCTCATTCGGGTCTCCCGATCCCTTCAAGCAGCGCCTCGAGGTCCAGGGAGACATTCTCCCGGGAACCAGCATATCATTCTCTGTCGGGGGAATCCCTGCAGAACTCCAGGTCCTGGGTCGGGAAGGGGAGTGGCTGGTCAGCTATCCCTATACCCCTGGCTCTGTCACCGAACTTGCCCTTCGTGTCGCGGTTCCTGTCACACCTGACCCCCGCTACCACGAGACCGAGGCAGAGACCCTGCCACGCTCCCCTGTCACCAGCACACCGGGGGGCGGTATCAACCCATCGCAGGGAACTATGATGGGACTTGTCATTGTCCTTGTCCTCCTCGGTGGACTGGCCTACGTGCTGGGGAGACGTGCAGAGAGAACGAAAAAGGGGCAGGAACAAAAAGAAGGGCCGGGAGAGTCACAAAAAGAAGAAACCGGGCCGGGCCGGGACCGGGAGTGAGCTCTCCCCATCCCATCATTATATATATCGGGAACAGGGAATGGGAGAGGGAGGAAATGCACGGTATTCTTCGTCATTTCGACCGCCGGGAAATCACCTCCCTCACCGAGAGGGTGTCCGGCCGGGATACCTGTTGAATGACCCATGACCGCCGTGCGGTCGGGTAAAACGTCGAAAAAAATCACGGAGTGATTTTCATTGAAATCCAGCAGGAGTAGGAGTCCATGGAAGTGAACCGGAAATATCTGCTTGTCCTGGTCTGTCTCTCTCTCATCACTTCCTGCTTCCCCGCGCAGGTGATCGCCGGCCCTGGCCTCGGGGGAGGGGACGACCCCCGTGGAATGTGGACGAACGTGAGCGATCCTTTTCCTGGTGTCACCAACTACCACGAATGGATTCCAGTGCCGACCCTGGCGCAGGGTACCTCGGCTGATCTCAATATCTCTCAGAAGAGGACGGACGTCAAATCTCTTCTGAAAAATATGACTTTTCCTACATCTCGCATGATTGGGGGGAATAATACCTCCTTCCCTGTTTCAGAAGAGATGGAAAGGAGCATTGAGGAGGCAAGGGAGGCCATTTCACATTACAGGACAGCACCTGTCAATCCCCGTTTCAAAGAGGCCATTGCACGATTAAAGTCACTCAACGCTTCCATTCCCCACGGGGACGATAATTCCCTTGGATTGATCCCTTCCCCGATTGATGTTGTTTACCTGACGTCTCTTTCAAATGCGGATACCCTGACCGTCGAGGTCGCGTCGAATCCCGTGGCCACGTCTGCATGGAGCCCCTCCTCTTCTGCTTCCCCAACGCAGTACAGGTTCGACCTCCGGGCCGCCGGAAGGGTCACCCCCGTGAAGGAACAGGGGCAGTGCGGGGCCTGCTGGGCATTTTCAACCTATGGATCACTCGAGTCCACGAACCTCCCCGGGAATGCGTGGGATTTTTCAGAGAATAACATGAAAAATACCCATGGTTTCGATATTTCCCCCTGCCTTGGGGGAAATTACCTGATGTCCACCGCGTACCTCGCCCGCTGGTCGGGTCCTGTCAGCGAATCGTCCGATCCCTACCAGGACTCAAGCAGCAGGTCACCCCAGAATGCCCCCATTGTTGCGCACGTGCAGGAGGTCACCTTCCTGCCACCCCGGACTGCGCCCCTCGATAATGCCCTCCTCAAGCAGGCAATCAGCGGGAATGGCGCCGTATACTCATCGATACGGTGGGAAAAGCAGTACTATTCTGCACCCACGTATTCCTACTACTATCCCGGGTCCTCGGTCCAGAACCACGCAGTTACCATCGTCGGGTGGGATGATACCTACAGTCGCACAAATTTTGTCACCCCTCCCCCGGGCGACGGTGCCTTCATCGTGAAGAACAGCTGGGGGGACGACTGGGGAGAGGGGGGTTATTTCTATGTCTCGTACTATGATTCCCTCATCGGGAGGGAACTCATCCAGTTCTTCTCTGAACCTGCCGGCAACTACGACAGGGTCTACAGCTACGACCCCCTCGGCTGGGTGACGAGTGTGGGGTCGGGGGCAGAGACTGCGTATGCTGCAAATATCTTTTCTGCAGCCGGGACCGAGGAACTGGAAGCGGTCAGCTTCTATACCCCGGTCAGGGGTTCTTCCTACCAGGTCGAGGTCAGCAGGAACCCGGGAAATGGAGTCCGGGGGAGTTCTTCCCAGGTCGTTGCCATTGGCACGGTACCCTTTGCCGGGTACCATACCGTCACACTGGATACCCCTGTTTCCCTCGCGAAGGGAGAGAAATTTTCGGTTATCGTGAAGCTCACCACGCCGGGATACGGCTACCCCATTGCCGTTGAATGCCCGCTCTCTGGCTATTCATCCCGTGCAAGTGCCCGTTCGGGTGAGAGCTTTGTGAGTGGTGACGGCCAGTCCTGGACGGACATGACAAAAATTGTCCCCGGCGGCAATGCCTGCATCAAGGCATTCACACGGGCAAGGAACGAACCAACACCGAAACCTACACCAACGCCTGTCCCAACGACTCCTCTATCGCCATTCTCTTCAAAAGTGGACCGGACACCACCGGCGATTACCATCACCTCACCACGCCTGATGGCAACCTATTCACCCGGCGACACCATCCCGGTCGCATGGACGATTACGGATAGTGGTGGTGTCTCCACCATCAAGGTCGAATACTCGGCAGATAACGGGAATACCTGGTCTCTCCTTTATTCCGGCACTGCATCAACCGGTTCATGCTCGCTGACCATTCCGGAAAATTTCAAGGGGAAGGTGGTTATCCGCATCAGTGCCACCGATAGAGCGGGCAATGCAGGGTCAGCATCACGGAGTGTCAGCGTCGCATCTCAGGCAGGGTCCTTTTCGGGAGGCGTCCCGGGGATAAAGGTGCCTGCACCAAGGACTGTCACCGAAAGGGAGGCCACCCCCTCTCCCATCGCAAGGGATAAAATTGCCCCCAGTCTGGGTCAGAACATGACATTCACCAGCTCGGTTGGGGTTACCCAACGGGGAAACGACCAGGAGTCTTTTCCGGTTGCAGTACTACAGGTGGCTCCCCCGTCCTCTTCTTTCGGAACGGCGGAGACACGCAAAAAAGGTCCCGATCGAGGAAAATTATTCCCTGACGGATGGAAACCCGGCCCCGTCCCATCCGGACTGGTCACGCCTGGCGTCACTCACCCTCCCTCATCTTTGACAGTGACCTGATCCACGAAGCCTATGAGGAACGAATGCCAAACATGGCATAGGTAAGATGACTGCGCAGACCCCTGCCAAAGGATGTGTCACGTGCCACGAGGGCGCAAAGATGGTCCTCTTTATTACCGGCATCTGTCGGCGGTCGTGCTGGTACTGTCCCCTCTCCATCGGTCGAAAAGGCAGGGACACGATATTTGCAAATGAGACACCGGTCAATTCCCCAGGAGAGGCCCTCTCCATCGCACGCATGATGGATGCCCTGGGAACAGGCGTTACGGGGGGAGAACCGTTTCTCGTGCTCGAGAGGGTCATTCTCTTTTGCAGGGAACTGAAGTCTGCATTCGGCCCGGGACACCACATTCACCTCTATACCGGGGAAGCACCGGGCAGGGATCAGCTCTCTCTCCTCACCGGCCTCGTCGACGAGATCCGCATCCATCCCCCTCCCGATACCTGGGCTGATATCAGGGATAGTCCCTATGCAGAATCGGTTGCAATAGCCCGGGAAATGGGATTTTCCGCCGGTTTCGAGGTCCCCTCACTGCCTGGTATCGAGGCACTTGCCCCGGTCCTTCCACTTCTTGACTTCCTCAATATCAACGAGCTCGAATGGGGAGAGAGCAATGCGGACGCGATGAGAGAAAAGGGACTGGAACTTTCCGATGGCGTCCATAATGCCGTGAAGGGGGCATGGGAGTGGGCGCGCCCCCTGATTCACCATCCAAAAGTTCACTTCTGCTCCTCGCGTTTCAAGGACTCGGTCCAGCTCAGGAAACGTCTGATCAGGATTGCCCGGAATACCGCCCGCCCCTTTGACCATGTCACGGATGACGGGACTATCGTGTACGGACTGATACAAAACGGTGGAATTCTTCCCGCGGTCGTTCAAACCCTCGATGAAGGGTCCTACGAGGTAAGGGATGGGGCCATCGAGACGTTCTGGTGGGTTGTCAGCGAGTTTGCGGGGGAGATTGCCGGCGAAAAAAGCATCATCGAGAGGTATCCCAACAGGGGGATCATCGTGGAGGTGACACCTGTCCCATGATCAGGGGCCTTCTCTTCTCACTCTACGAGAAGATTGTCCGGATGCAATGCCGGCACATTCCCTCCCACATCGCCATCATCCAGGACGGGAACAGGAGGTTTGCACGGGCCGAGAACCTGCCCCGGTCCCTTGGGCACAGGGCGGGCGCAGACCGGACTGAGGAGATGCTTGACTGGGCAAGGGAACTTGGGATCAGGCACATCACCCTCTACTCCTTTTCAACCGAGAACTTCCAGAGAGATTCCGAGGAGGTGAAGGATCTCTTTGCACTTTTCAAGGAGAAGTTCCTTGCAGTCCCCCGGGATCCCCGTGTCCACCGGGAGGGGATTCGCCTGCAAGTCGTCGGTGACAGGTCACTCCTCCCGGAAGACCTGCGCAACGTCATAGAAATGGCGGAGGGGTCAACGCGGGAGTATACAGGATATTTCCTCAACGTGGCCCTCGCGTACGGGGGCAGGAACGAGATCGTCCAGGCTGCCCGGCGCATCCTGGAGGGTGTTACCCGGGGTGACTACGACATCTCGGACATTACCCCAAAACTTGTGGAAATACACCTCCACGAGGGGCATACCATCCCCCCTGTTGACCTCATCATCCGGACAGGAAACGAGTACCGGACATCCAATTTTCTCCCCTGGCTTGCAAACGGGCACGAGAGTGCGGTCTATTTCTGCGCACCCTACTGGCCCCGGTTCCGGAAGCTCGACCTCCTCCGGGCTATCAGGACGTATTCGCAGAGGGTGGAAGCGTCCCTTTCCCTTCATCTCCCCTAAATCAGGGCGGGCTTTTTTATCGGGGAAAGAGTGCACTCACCGGCCGAAGCGGCGCACCCGGGACTGGTAGTCGCGAAGTGCACGGAGAAAATCTGTTTTTCTGAAAAAAATCCAGTTAACGTCAGAAAAGAACAATTCCGAGTAGACCGACTGCCAGATGAGAAAATCTGTCAGGTGACTGCCGCCCGTCTTGATGACAAGGTCAGGGGTGTAGCGGAAGGTAAGGTGTTCCTCGATGGTCTTTTCCGTGACCTGTGAGGGGGGTATCCCTTCGGCAGCAATGCGGCGGATGCACTCGGCAATCTCTTCCCTCCCGCTCTTTCCCACCGCGATGGAGACCGGCATCCCGGTACCAGATGCCCGTGTCTCATCGTTCCAGTGCAGGACAAGGAGAGCAAATCGTGAAATTTCTTCAAAGACGGTGAATAAAGGAAGAATTTCACGGGGGTCAGGCGTGCTGATGTGGAATGTGACGCCCTCGATCTGCGTCCCCCCGTGGGGCCGGCCGGCCCTCCGTGCTGCCTCCTGAACGGTCAAGGACACGTCGGCGCACCAGCGGGTGACCTCGACGATTTTGTGGGGGGCATCCTTTGCCTCCTGCCCGGTTATCATGAAACACACGTGGGAAGGCAGGGTCTCGATGCGGGAGAGGAGGTGCCTCTCGTAGAGCCACCGGATCACGATGCCCACTCCAGGAGTTCCTTTTGCCCCATGCAGTTGAGGAGAACTTCGGGTGTCGCCCATCCCCTCCGGCAGAGACCGACACCATACCGGATCCAGGCGAGTTCGGACGCCTCATGGGCATCGGTGCCAAGGGAAACCTTCACGCCACGGTCAACAGCCTCCCTGATGGAGGTGTCATCGATGTCCATCCGATAGGGAGATGCATTGCATTCAAGGGCCTTCCCATGCGTGGCGGCCGCTTCGATGACCCTGTGCATATCGATGGCAAAAGGCTCCCGTTCCCCGATCAGCCGACCGGTCGGGTGGCCGAGGATGTCGACGTGTTCGTTCTCAAGCGCGGTGATGACCCGCCGGGTCATGACATCCTGGTCCTTCGAGAATGCCGAATGGACCGATCCCACGACGATGTCAAGGTCGGCAAGGACGCGGGACGGCAGTCCGGGGGTACCGTCGGCAAGGATATCGACTTCTATCCCGTGCAGGACCTGGCAGGAGGAGGATCGGTTGACAAGCTCGATCTCGTGGGCCTGCTTCCGAATTGCCTCCTCGTCGAGGCCGTGGGCGATCCCGAGGCTCGCGGAATGGTCGGTGCAGAGGATGTAGGCATACCCACGCCCCTCGCCGGCCCTGGCCAGTCCCGCAATATCCATGTGCCCGTCGCTCCACGCGCTGTGGACGTGGAGGTCTCCCCTGATCTCGTTCTCCTCGACGAGCCGGGGGAGGGTGTGTGAGAATGCCGCCTGGATCTCTCCCCAGTCCTCGCGCAGTTCGGGAACGATGTAGTCCATACCAAGGAAAGAAAAGATCTCTTCTTCCCTGGCAAAGGAATGGACCTTTCCCCTGGCAGGGTCCTCGATCCCGTACTCGTTGAGCTTCTGGCCCTTCGCGAGCGCGATCTCACGGAGGCGGATGTTGAATGCCTTTGACCCCGTGAGGTAGAGGAGCATTGCCCCGCACTTGTTGCGTTCGACGAAACGCACGTCGATCCGTGTATTCCTGAACCGGAACGACGTCTTCTTGTCCCCCTCGTCGAGGACTTCCTCAGCAATCTTCCGGATGCGGGAGTTGACGGACGGGGGAGAGTCCACGGTGACGATGTCGATGTCACCGATTGTACTCTTCTTCCGGCGGTAGCTCCCTGCAACCGCGAAAGTGCCCTCTGCAAACACGCCCCTGACCCCCTCGATAACCTGGTCGGCAAAAAGCCGCGTCATCCGGCCGCGGGGCTGGCGGAAGGCTGCAATTGCCGCAAGGAAGGCCTCCTCCTTCCGGGGGCCAAACCCCTTGACTGCCCGTATCCTGTGGCCCCGTGCAGCACGCTCGAGGTCGTCGATGCTCTGGATATTGAGCTTCTTCCAGAGGGTCTTGATCGTCTTTGGCCCGACGCCGTCAAGGGCAAGCATCCCGATGAGAGAGGGGGGAACCTTTGATCGGGCCTCCTCGAGCTCGTGGAATGTCCCGGTCGCGATGATCTCCCTGACCTTTTTTGCAATAGCCGTCCCGACCCCGGGTACTGCCTCGAGCTCCCCGGGCGAGAGGGTCCCGACCGGGACACCGAGCCTCTCGATGCTCTCGGCCGCCCGGCGGTATGCCCGGACCTTGAAGGGGTTCTCGTCGAGAATCTCGAGGATCTCACCCATGAGGCTGAGCTTTTCTGCGACCTCCCGGTTTGACATCTCCGGATTCAGGCAGGCACCCCCTCCCGTTCACCAGATCATCATCTCCCCAAATCTACATAGTCATTCGCTTTTGAGGGGAGGAAAAACCGAAGAGTACTTTTCGGAAATAGGGGAGGGAAAAAAAGAAGGTGATGTCAGATGTGCTGGTCTATATCCTTGAGGAGCTGCTTGATGTCGATCCAGATGATCAGCTCGTTGACCTCTTTCTCTTTCTCCTTGGCCTTCTTCTTGATGATACCGAGTATCCAGTTGTCCTCGCCGACTTCCGCCGCAGACTTCGTGTCCACGTCCTTTATATCAAAGGTCGAGACCGAGAGGACGTCGTCGACCATGATGCCAATCTTTGACTTCGTGTTCTTCTCGTCGAGGACGATGATCCGGCAGCTCTCTTCCGGCTGGGTGGATGCCTCGGCGATGTTCATCCTCTCCTTGAGGTCTATGATGGTCGTTATCTCGCCGCGAAGGTCAATGATTCCCTTGATGAAGGAGGGCGTATTCGGAAGCTTCGTGATCGTCGTGTACTCCACGACCTCCTTGACGTCAAAGAGATCGATGGCAAAATGCTCCCGCCCGAGGAGAAATTCAACGACCTGGAGGGTGTTTCCACTCCCCCCGGCACCGGCTCCTGCCCGCCTCTCCTGTCCCCCGGCCGTCTTTTCCATAGTTTCCCCGCTTTCTTTCTGCGTCATGGTCCTGGCCCCGCAGGTCAGATCTTGAACTTGGAGACTTCTGTCGAGACCCTGACCACGATGTTGTTGACATTGGCAATGACCTTTGTGATCTGGTCAATTGCTGCCGCTGACTCCTCGCTGACTGCAGCGGCATCGGTGGCCTCCTTGGCCGCGTTCCGGACGAGGCTGTTGACCTCGTTGATACTCGCTGTGACTTCCTCGACCGACGCTGCCTGCTCCTCTGATGCCGTCGCGACTTCGGTCACGTTCCGGCTGATCTGGTCGATCGACTCGACGATCCTGTTGAAGTTCTCGAGGGTCTCCTTGAGGGCGATGCTGCCTTCCTTGACCTCGGTATTGGATACGGCAACCGTCTCTGCAGCCGTCTGGGTCTGTTTCTGGAGGTTGCCGATCATCTCGGCGATCTTCTCTGCCGAGACCCGGGACTCCTCGGCGAGGGACTTGACCTCGGTCGCGACAACCGCGAATCCCCGACCGGCATCCCCGGCCCGGGCAGCCTCGATAGCGGCATTGAGGGCCAGCAGGTTCGTCTGGTTGGCAAGGTCGGTGATCAGGTTGACGATCTCGCCGATCTTGTCCATCTGGGACTTGATCTCGAGGATGATCTCGTTGACTTCGTTCGACGACCTCGTGATGCCGTTCATCCCGGCCTCGGTCTTCTTTGCAAGCTCAATACCCTTCCGCGAGTAGTCGTTCGTCTCCTGGACGAGCGTTGAGACGGATTCTGCCTTTGCCGCGACCTGCTGGATGGTCTTGGAGAGGTCTTCCATTGCCTTGAGGACCTCGTTGATGCCCTGGCTGCTCTGCTCGGCGTTGGAACTGACTGCCGCGGCGTTCTTTGCCACATGGGCTGACCCTGCCGAGACCTCTTCGATGCTCGCGTTTGCCTCCTCGGCACTCGCCCCGAGTTCCGTCAGCTGCTGGTTGACGAGCGAGAGGGCCTTTGAGACCTGGACGCCAATATTGTCGAGGGCTTCCCGGAACTTCTGGAACTCTCCCATGGTCGTCAGTTTTGAATTCCACCGTGCTGTGAAATCCCCGGCAGCATACCTGTCGCAAACCCGCATAGCTTCGTTGAGAGGGGCAACCACAGTATCAAGGGTCTTGTTAATCCCCTCCACAATGGTCCGGTATTCACCCTGGTGCCTGCTTGCGTCCGCGCGTGTATTCAGTTGTCCCTCGGCAGCAGCCTTGACCAGCATACCCGTATCTTTGATCAGAAGGTCAACGGTTTCAAAACAATTGATTATCGCAGGCAGCAGGTGGTCTTCTTCACTCCGCTTCCCAACTCTCTTCAATTCCGCGAGGTCACTGGTGTCTCCAACCGCAATCTCATTAATCTGCCTTGTTACTGCAAGCAGGCGTTCTCTCACCAGGTTGGTCGATTCTGCCATGGTGGCAAAGATGCCCTGGTACTTCCCTTCCACCTTCCTTGTGTTGTCGTTTACCGCCATGCGGTGCAGCACCTGGTCACATTCCACAAGCCCCTGGAGGCCGTCAATGCAGTTGTTGATACTGGATTTCAGGGTATTGAAATCACCGCGATAAGACTCGGTGATCTTCTGGGGGATGTTACCCTTGCCGATCTCTTCAACATATTTTGCAGCGACATTGAGGGGACCTATAACGGCATCGAGAGTCTCGTTGACACCCTCCACGATCTTCCGGTAATCGCCCTGGTGCCTGGTCGCATCCGCCCGGGTACTCAGCTTGCCTTCAACTGCCGCCTTCGCAAGCATGTCTGCATCGGCAACGAGGGCTTTGATTGCATCCCTCATCTGGATGAGTGCCGGCACGATCTCGTCCTGGCTGTCCTTCGCCTGGATGTTTGCCGTCAGGTCACCGGCCGCAATCTTCTTCATGGCACCGACGACAATGACCTGGAGATCCTCAGAGAACTGGTCCATAGCCGCCGCCATGATGCCGATCTCATCCTTCCGGTTCAACTTCAGCCGGTTACCGAGGTGGCCCTTGCCCATCTCCTGTATATTCTTTACAGCCTGATCGAGTGGCCTGGTAATGCTCCTGGAGAGGTAAAGTGCAAGGACAACTGCGAGGATGACGCCGACGACGGTTGCGATGATCATCATCATTGCGCTGCTGTTGTAGAGAGCTGTATTGGCAACAGATAATTTCTCTGCTTCTTTCTCGTTGATTTCCAGCATTTTGTGGATCGCATTGACTGCCCCTTCTCTTGCGGTAATTATCGGTGAACCTGCAGATAGCGCTGCGTCGACAGCTTTCATGTCGTTTTTATCAACAGCGGCCATCAAGGCATCATAATGCGTGTTAAAGGCAGCATAATTTGAGTCAAATTCTGCAAGAGCTTTTTCCTCCTCCGGGGTCAGGTATGTGGCGCGGTACGCATCCATTTTCTCCTTGATATTTGCACGGAGTTCCGGTACCGTCGTCTTGGCAATAGTTTCCCGGCTTTCGGGGACGTATATATACCGGTACATCTCAGCCCGCATCTGCTGGAAATCACCATTCACTTGTCCAAGTTGATCAAGGGGAATAACCCGGTCTTCATACATTGCCGTATCAGCGGCATCAAGGGCACCCATGTTGATGTAGCCGATTGCTGCAACGACAACAAGAATAATGATCACTACCAGGTACCCCAGGATCATTTTTTTCCCGATTTTCATGTCATCAATGAAACTCATAAGTCACCCAATCATCATTCCTCACCACCCTGGAAGAGCACCTTGTCCAAGAGAGCCCTTGCCAGGCAACATTGTTCAAATACTTGTACATAATGCATTAACCCAAGCTTAAAGAGAGTCAGCTCACTGGCATGTTCTCCTGAAGAACGGCACATATCAGGGTTACAATAGTGCCAGGCATTCAGGTTTCCATCCGGGAGAATGCGGAAATTTTTTTCCATGCAGTGTAAACGTCCCCTCTTTCGTACCATCTTTCGTACCAGGCATTTGTGCACATCACTCAAAGGCAATCGATCAATGCGTACGTGCTGTAATATCGCGTGCCCATACCATGGAGCGATAGCCAGAGTGAGTAAAAGGGAAGTGGATTTTATGTCTTATAAATATTTCGCCCTATCATCATCAAAACCAATAATTAATGTAGATGTATGATAATGATGGTAATTGCTGGTGTGTATTAAAGCTGGATAATTTCATGCAACGGTGTCCGGATGGTGGATAAGGGGGATATCGAGAGGATAAGGGAATTACTGGGACAGCACAAGCAGGGCCTGACCATCGATGAGGTCGCTCGCTACCTCGGGATTAACCGGAGCACGGCGTCCAAGTACCTGAATTCCCTCGTATTTTCAGGGGCCGCAACAATCAGGAGGCTTGGGCCGGCAAAGCTCTTCTACCTGCGTGAGGTCGTCCCCCTTGACCAGCTCCTTGACCACGCGTCTGATGGCTTTATCGTGATCGACTCCGCGTATGTAGTTCACTACCTGAACAGGACTGTCTGCCACGTCTTTGGTTGCCAGCCGGACGATGTCATCGGCCTGCACGTGCACGATACACCACTCTACCCCCTCTTTTCACCCGAGACGTTCCATGCTATAGAGAACGTGGCCGATGGCGACAGGACGCAGATTAGCGAATCCCAACGCATCGGGGGCGTGGAGTGGACGGTCGAAAAATGGATATTCCCTCTCCATTTCAAATCGGGACTCATGGGGATCGGGATTGTCTGCCGCTTCGCAAGCCCTGCCGGCGGGCCAGGGGCCGGCGAGGGAGATCGGGAAGAGACGGTCCCCCCCCTCACCCTGAAATCATACCTCCAGCAGACCCAGTTGAATACGCTCCTCCGGCGGTACGCAAAGAACCAGGTCAGCCTTGCCCTCGATATCGCCAGGAAAATGAAGCTAACCCGGGTAAACGGGATAGTATCTGACCTTGCCCGGGAGCAGGAAGAGACCCTCCAGTCGCTTTTCCTCAACATCCGGTCATTTGACGATTTCCTTGGTGATGAACCATTGAAGCCCGGCTGGTACTCCCTCGATGAGACCGTTCGTGATGCCCTCTCATCCGTAAAACTCGCGGGTATCCATTTTTTTTCCGACGGCACAGGGTATTTGGTCTGTTCAACCCAGGGCTTCCCGCTCGTACTCCGGGCTTTACTTGAAAACTCGGTTGTCCACGGTGGAAAGGTCACATCCATCCGCTTCACTGCCCGCGAGATGGGCGGGGGGCTCGTCATCACCTATGAGGATGACGGGGCTGGTATCCCCGAGGCTGAAAAAACGCAGATATTCGAGTGGGGCAGGGGACCGCACCGGGCCCATTCCCTTTTCCTTGCACGTCAGGTACTCTCAGTGACCGGCATATCGATAAAAGAGACAGGGAGGCCCGGGAGGGGGGCACGGTTCGAGATCCTCGTCCCTCCTGGCAGGTTCCGGCCGGCATCTGAATGAGGGGCCCGTATCAGGCCGTGTCCTTCCGCACAAAGATCTTCTGGAGTGGCTTGAAGGGTGCAAAGAGGTGTTCCACTTCCCGCCCAAGGAACTCACTCATTCCCATGACGTAGTAGCCACCGGGGCGCAGCCCCTGGTGAAACATCCGGACAAGGTCGTTCTTCTGGGAATCAGTAAAGTATATCGTCACATTCCGGCAGGATATGAGGTCAAGGTCTCGCGAAACGGGGATTCCTGACATCAGGTCATGGTGCTGGAACCGGACTTTCTCCCTGATGTGGGGCTTTATCTCGAATTTTCCGTCGCTGTTTGCGGTGAAATGGCGGTGGAGCTGCCGTTCATTGACGTATTCAAGTGCAGGTTTTTCGTAGATACCTTCCCTGGCCTTTTTCAGGATTGTCTCGTCGATGTCCGTGGCAATGACCATCCAGTCAACGTCCTTTCGAAGGAGGGTCAGGTCGTAGAGCATGATGGCAAATGAATAGGGTTCTTCTCCCGATGAGCAGCCTGCACTCCATATCCGTATCCTGCCCTTCTGCCGGAGGAGGGCAGGAATAATCTCGGTCCTGATGCAGTCAAAGACGGGGGGGTCGCGGAAGAACTTGGTGACGTTGATGGTGAGGGCATTCTTGAGGGCTTCATGCTCCTCGGGGTTCTTAACGAGGAAGTCCTGGTATTCCCTGTAACTGGAGATCTTCCTGACGTTCATCCGGGACGCGAGTCGGCGCCTGATATAGTCCTCCTTGTACTGGGTGCACTGGATATGGAAGAGGCGCTCTATCGTCTTGAGGAGGCTTTGAAATTCGTCCATGGCAACCGGGCCGGCCTCTTCACCGCTTGGCCAGCTCAAAGATGTGGGAGAGTACTTTATCAATATCGAGATATAAAATGAGGCGATCCATGCATTCTTCGTCGCCCGGCACTGCCCGGTCACCCCGGAGGCGGATGACTCCCTTTATGAACGATTTTTTCCCTGGTGCATCACCCGAAAATGAATAATCAACATCTGCATCAGGGACAAAGATTACAGAGTAAACATCGTCCACGATAAACCCGACCTTGTCCCCCTTTGCGACCTCTGAGACCAGGATGACGAATTTCTGGGTTGGTGAAACCGGTTGACCGGGGCCTGCACCTGCGCCCGTGCTGTCGATGATCCGGCAAAGGGATATGATTGTTGTGATCTCGCCCCTGATATTTGTCATGCCGACGATGTAGTCAGGCGCCCGTGGAATGGGCGTGACCGGCAGCGAGTTGACTATCTCCCGCGTATAACTAATATCGAGGGCATAGGTATTTGAGTCCAACCCGAATTCCAGGATCTCAGGCATGCCCTGTTACCAACCTCTCAATCACTGACCCTGAATGTCCCCACGACTTTCCGACATTCCGCCATCTTCTGGCGGATCTCGCTCGTTGCACTCGCGATCTCCTCGATCGATGCGCTGCTCTCCTGCGCAAGTGCCGCCAGGTTTTCCGAACTCCTCTCGGTGTTCAGGATGAGAGAGTGGATACGCTCGACATTGGTCATCACGTTCTCGGTTGCCACCGCCTGGTTTTCTGTTGCTTTTGAAATCTCGGCGATCCTCTCTGCAGTCGCCTTTACCCCCGATGCCATCTGGTTCAATGCATCAATGGTGATCTCAACACTCCTGATACCCGTCATGATCTCGTCGTATGCCTTCTTCATCGATGTGACGGTCTGGCCACTCGAATGCGAGATGTCCCGGATGACGTTATCGATATTCTTGGTCGCGTTCTTTGAACCCCCGGCAAGGTTCCGTACTTCCCCGGCGACAACGGCAAATCCCCTTCCATGCTCACCCGCACGTGCTGCCTCGATCGCCGCATTGAGAGCGAGCAGGTTCGTCTGGTTTGCGATATCGGTAATAATCCTGACGATATTGCTGATCTCCTGCATCTTTGCGTTCAGGGTAACCATCTCGTCCATGACCCGGCGGGAGAGATCCTGGACAACGGTCATCTTCCCGGATGCTTCCTTGCCAAGTTTTCCGGCGTTCTCACCGGCTGAAAGCACGTTCCGGGATGTCTGCTCCATCTCCTGCGCTGTCCGGGCTATCCTCTCGACGGCGGTATTGAGCTCCGTGATATCCCGGGTCACCTTCTCGAGCTGCTGGAGCTGGGCCCTTGTCTCCTCCGAGTTCTTCTGGGCAGTGACAGCAACGTTCTGCGATGCCCGCGCGATCTCATCCGTCCCCGCGAGAATGTCCCCCATGGAATGGTCAAGATTCTCGATCATCTCCGTGATAGTGGAAAGGACCCCGGTCAGGCGGTCAATGCTCTCGTTGAGGTCTTTCTTGACCTTGTCGAGAGGGTCGTCATCGTACACGGGTGCCTTTGTGGTGAGATCCCCCTTCGCCAGGTTTGACAGGACTACCCCGATCTCTGCCATGCTCTTTTTAAGGCGCTCTTCGAGGGCTCGTTTCCCCGTGATATCGTTATAGATGACAAAGACTGTCTGGACCTCTCCCTTGTCATCGGAGATCGGTATCCCGTACTGCTCGAGGACCTTTCTGCCGGTCGGCATTTCAACGGTGACTTCTCCAAAGCTCCGCTTTTTTTCTGCGAACGCAACCTTCAGCCCTTCTCCTTTCTGGTCGAGAACCGAAAAGCTCTTTGCACTCATCTTTTTCAACTGGGCACGATCAATCCCGGAGAGGGTGCTGTAGGCCTGGTTTGCCGAGATGATGTTCCAGTTCCTGTCAAAGATAACAATCGGAAATGGATTTTCTGCAAACGTGATCTGGTTCCTCAGTCGCAGGTCCTCGGCTGTTTTGAGGAGGGCATTGATCGTCTCTGCGTACTGCCTGCAGGCGGGATCAATGTTTTCCGTATCCAGTGTTACCGAATAGGAAGCCCTTTTCTTAATAGCGTCTTGGATATCCGCAAGAGTGCCCTTTTTGACCATGGTATCCGTACTTGAATTGTTGCTCAAGCACTATATTAAATCATTGGTTATAATGAGCATAACTAAAAAACACGCATGTTCATTAAAAACAAAAACCGGGAAAGGACAATCCGGGATAATGACCGGGTGCACCGCATGGCTGACCATGGGGGACCGGCAGATGCAGGAGATGAGGGCAGTTTTATCCAAATTCTCAAATATTTGCCGGTACCATATTCTTACCCATGAAGACCTCGTCCCGCGAGGACATCCTTGAAGCGATCTGTCTCCTCTTCAAAAAAAATAAAAAAGAGACTACCATTGGGGAGGTTACCGACCAGCTCGCGCTCAGCCGGGAGGAGGTATCTGAAAAGATTGGCCAGCTGGAACAAAACGGGGACCTGGAGGTGCACGACGGGGAGACCATCTCCCTCACTCCCCAGGGGAAGGAGGTTGGGGACCGCACGATGAAGAAGCACGAGGTACTCGAGTGCTTCCTTTCAGATGTGCTGGGAATGGATCGCCGGTCGGCGTCCAGGGAGGCCTGCATCCTTGAACATGGCATCTCGGATGCTGCAACAGAGAGGCTCGAGGGCTTCATGTCCCGGCCCCGCAGGAGGGGGTGGAGGACCCACCGTGGCCCCCGGCATTTCTCGTCCCTGCTTGATTTCCCCGAGGGGACAAAAGTGACCATCGTGAGTGTGCGGTGTCCCCTGGGATGCGAACACCTGGCAGACCTCGGCATCTTCCCGGGCGAGGACATCAGCATAGTACGGGTCCTGAACCACAAGGCCATCGTCGTCAGAGTCAAGGGATGTGATATTGCGTTGAGCCCTGAAATTGCATCCTGCATCCTGGCGGAGAAGAGAGGATGAAACTTGGGCTTATCGGGAACCCCAACGTAGGCAAGTCCCTCATCTTCCACCAGCTGACGGGCCTTGGCGTCGAGGTCAGCAACTACCCGGGTACCACCGTTGACCTCTTCTCGGGCAGGCTCTGCTACCAGAACGAAAAACTTGAGCTTGTCGACCTGCCGGGGGTCTACTCGCTGACCGGGAAGTCTCCGGAAGAAGTCATTGTCAGGAATTTCCTGCTGTGTGGTGATGTCGCGGCACTCATCATGGTGCTCGATGCCACGCACCTGGAGAGGAACCTCTACCTCCTCCTGCAGGTTGCCGAGTACGAAAAGCCCCTCATTGTTGTGCTGAACATGATGGACGAGGCCGCAAAGCAGGGGAAAGTGATCGATACCGGAAAGCTCTCCTCGATCCTTGGCGTCGAAGTAATCCCGGTAATCGCAACACAGGGGAAAAACATCGAGGCCATCATTCCCGGGGCCATCTCCCGTGCCAGGATTCCGGCACTACAGATCCCCTATGATACCCACATCGAGGCTGCCATCCGCAGCCTTTCCGCCGTCCACGGTATCAGCAGGTGGAAAGCTATCCAGGCACTCCTGGGCCTTGAAGAGGATCCGGGCCTGAGAGAGTCCGTCACTGCCCTTGCCTGTGAGCTGGAGGAGATGCACCACATGTCCGTCCCGCAGATAATCGCCGGAAACCGCCACCATTGTGCCCGGGCCATTGCAGAGAGGGTCATCAGGGAGAGGGAACCTCCAAGGCCCGATTCCCTCGATGCCGTTCTCACGTCGCGGAAGACGGGGCCCTTCATCCTTGTCGGCGTTCTCCTGGGGATCCTGCTCTCGGTCTTCTTTATTGGTTCCTTTCTCGAGGAGATCCTCGTCGGGCTCTTTGATGCCTTTGTCATTTTGCCGTTTAACTCCCTCGACCTTGCCCCGCTCGTCCACCAGCTCGGCCTTGCATTCCTGCTCGCACTCCAGGCCGGCCTCGGCATCGCGTTCCCGTTCATTTTCACGTTTTACGTCTTTATTTCCATCCTCGAAGATACGGGGTACCTGACCCGGGCAGCGTTCCTTGCCGACCAGGCCATGCACAGGCTCGGGATGCACGGCCAGGGGATCATCCCCCTCATCCTCGGGTTCGGGTGCAATGTCCCGGCAATCATGGGCATCCGCCTCCTCCGTACCCGGAGGGAGAGGGTCATTGCCTCTTTCCTCGTGACGATGGTGCCCTGTTCAGCAAGGACCGTGATTATTGCCGGGATCGTGGCGGCCTTCATCGGGATAGGGGCTGCATTGAGTGTGTATGCCATAACGCTCGGGTTGGTCGTCATGACCGGTCTTGTCCTCTCCCGCATCACGCCGGGCGAACGGTACGGGATGATCCTTGAACTGACCCCGCTTCGCGTACCGCAGCCGGGCAATGTCCTTGCAAAATCCTGGTACAGGATTAGGGAATTCCTCTTCATCGCGTTCCCGCTGCTCATTGCAGCAAGCCTTGTCCTGGGATTCCTCCAGTATGCAGGCTTCTTCGATCTCCTGGCAGAATCAACTGGTCCCCTCTCAGAGGCATTCCTCGGCCTCCCGGGCTATGCCACGACCGCCCTCCTCTTTGGCATCCTCCGCAAGGAGATGGCGCTGGAGACCCTCGTTATCCTGGCCGGAACCACTGACCTGCCCAGCGTCCTGACTGCAGGGCAGCTCTACATCTTTGCCATCATAAGCGTCCTTTTCATCCCCTGCATATCCACGATTGGTGTCCTTGTGAGGGTCGTGGGAGCCCGGATCACCTTCCTCGTCTCCCTCTACACGCTGATTCTCGGCGTTTGCATCGGAGCGCTTATAAACATTCTCATAAAATGATATCCAGGGATGTATACCTATAAAACCGGGATCCGCCTTATCGACGAACCCAAAGGGGGGATTTCTCCGGGTTCAAATATCCTGGTCCTTGCCCCGTCCATGAGCAGCGGGGAGCGCCTCGGGTACGCGGTCGCCAGGCCAAAAACCGGGGAATATGCCATCATCCTCTCCACTATCATGCGGTCGGTGGACCTCCTTGATTTTTTCTCGTCAGCCCGCCTGGACCCCTCTCCAATTGGGATCATCGATACGGTGAGCAAGCTCTCGACCCCCGACATCACCGATACAACGCAGGTGAAGTACGTCTCCAGTCCCAGTGACCTGACCGGGATAGGTATCAAGCTCACATCAATCGTCGAAAGTATTTTCAGTGGCGATTTTGGGTCCTCTGACCAGTCCCTCTTTCCCCCACCCATCAGGTTCTACGTGGACTCGCTCACTACCCTCCTCATGTACCGCAGACTGGAGGTCATTTACCAGTTCCTCCACGTCATCACCTCCAAGCTGAGAAAGATGGAGGCAATAGGGATCTATTCCCTGAACAATGAATCATTTGACGAGAGGACAATTTCATTAATCAAACAGCTGATGACTGTAGTGATCGAGGTCAAGAACGAACAACATGGAGACTTCCTCAGGGTGCGGGGAATGCCCGGAATAACCCAGGAATGGGTTCCATTCCAGGTAAGGGAGGAGGGATTGGAGGTGATCATGTGATACGCACGGGGATCCTCGGGATAGACGAGATGCTCGGGTCCGGCATACCGCAAGGTACCCGCGTCGTCTTCTCCCTGGAACCAGGGGTCGATGGTCGCCCGTTCTTCTTCCGTATCCTCCAGACGGTCCTTGACGATGGGAAAAACGCTCTCGTCATTGCACCCCAGACAACGGAAAAAGCCTTTTTCTCAGATTTTTATCAGCTGACGGGCATGGACCCTGGCCAGGCAAAGGGAAAAGTCACTATCCTGGACAGCTCAACCCGGAACAGGATAAATTCCGTGCACCGGGGGCAGAAATCCCGCCTGAAAGCATGGAAAGATTGCATCCGGGAAACGGTCGAGTCCCGGGGTGTTGCCGTCATGTTCCTGTACCTTGACCTCCTCTACGAGGACTTTGGTTTCGAAGGGGCACTTTCGCTGATTCCTTCAAAAAAGGAGAGCCCGGGACTGACAACGATCGTCGAACACCTCAACCTCGAAGGGGACAGCCTGATCTCACGGTTCGCGTCCGAGAGTCTCTTTGACATGGTCATATCGGTCCACTCCGATATCTCCTCCGTGCCGTTTTTCAATTTCTTCACCCTCGAGTACGTGTCGTGGGGGCGGATGCCCCGGCGGTCTGTCCCCTATACTTTCACAGGAAAAAACATCCGCCTCTACATCCCAAAGATCATCGTCACGGGTCCACCCTCTTCCGGGAAATCAACGTTCATTGCCAACGCCTCTGACACAGGACTCTCTGCAGACCGGGGGGACATGGACGGCTTCAGGACGACGGTTGCAATGGACCTTGGCTGGCTCCATCTCAAGGGTTTTGACATCACAATCTTTGGGACCCCTGGGCAGCCCCGCTTTGACCCCATCATCACCCGGATCGTCAAAAATGCGATGGGTATCATCATGGTCATTGATGCAACACGCCCTGACACGTTCCCCCGTGCCCGTGAACTCCTGACCCTTGCTTATGCTGCCCGCATACCGGTCGTGATAGCCATGAACAAGGCAGACCTTCCCCACAGCCTGGATGAGCACACGGTCAGGGAGGGGCTCAAGCTCCGCGATGACGTTCCCATCTTCTTCATCAGCTCCCTGAAGCGGTCGGACGTCCACGACGTGCTCGAGTCGATGATCGACAGGATAACCCGCACTTGACCGGGAGAAAGACACATGCTCACCTTCGTGGGACTTGGGCTCTATGACCACCGGGACGTGTCCGTGCGCGGCCTGGAATGCATCAGGAATGCAGACCGGGTCTTCCTCGAGGAATATACATCGAGGCTCTGCGGGTCGTCGGTCCCTGACATGGCAGCATTCTTTGGAAAGGAGATCTCCCTCATCGACCGGTCTGATGTTGAGGGGAGCCCCGGTGCAATCCTTGAACTTGCCAGGGAAAACGATGTGGTATTTTTGACCGGCGGGGACCCCATGGTCTCAACGACCCACACGGATCTCCGCATCCGTGCCCACAGGCAGGGTATCCCGACCGCCATTATCCACGGGTCATCCATTTCGAGTGCTGTCTGCGGCCTGACCGGACTCCAGAACTACCGGTTTGGAAAGTCCTGTTCACTCCCCTTCCCGGCGAAGAACTGGTTCCCCCTGGCCCCCGCGGAGGTCATCAGGACCAACCTCTCGCTCGGTCTCCACACCCTCGTCTACCTCGATATCCAGCCGGACCGGTGCATGACGGTTCACGACGCCGTATCCCTCCTCGAAGAGATGTCTGAGAAGTGCAATTTCTCAATTACCCTCTACATCGGAGTGGCACGGGCGGGGTCCCCCCGTCCCGTCGTGCACGCCGGTGATGCAGAAAAAATTCTGGCACAGGATTTTGGACCTCCCCTGCATATCCTCATCGTCCCCGGTCCACTGCACGTCATGGAGAGAGAATACCTGGAAATTTTTGGTGGCCTGTGACCCCCCCTGCGTGGAGAGACGAACTGGCGGGACGCCTCGACACGGTCCGGGTTCACTCTCCGCCAGGGACTATCCTTGGACGCCTTGCCGGCGAACTTGTCTCGATGGCCTCCTCGTACCTCGCGGACGGGGACTTCTTCCTCTCCGAAAATGATCCTGTCAATGCCATTGGTGCATTCTCATACGCCCACGGCTGGCTTGACGCTGCAAGCGTCCTTGGCCTGGTCGGCTGCACCCCTGCCACCGCCCGCTGGCTCTTTTTGACTCTCAGTATTCCGGAAGAAAAAACCCCCTTCCTCCAGGAGAAGGTCAGCCGGTACGGGAAGATACTCGGATCTGCCCTCGAAAACGTCTCTCCCGCCCCCGAGCCCCATACTTTCATGGAGGATGCAGCCGGGAGGTTCATCCTCGCAGCCATTGTCCTGAAAAGGTACGGAGAACTTTTCTCCTCATCAGGGATGTCTCCCAATGCCCTTGGTGCCTATAGTTACGGCCATGCATGGCTCGATGCAGGAATCAGGGCAGGCCTGATCCGGGTGTCAGGGCAAGGTGACCTCTTTGCGGTATAGGATCGGCCTTTTTCGCTGCTGCAGGAATTTCCAAACTTTTATCCGGAATAAAAACCCTATGTATCACGTTTCAACCCCTTTTAACTGTGAGTCCTGCCTATGAAGAAGAGCGAGAGACGATGGTTGTGGATCTCCCTTGGGTTCTCACTCCTCGTCCTGGTCGGCATCCTCTTTTTCACGGTCGATGCATCAACATTCACTCTGCTGCAACAGGTCAATCCGCTCTATTTCATCCTTGCCCTTCTCATCCACGTCATCGCTCTCGCCTTCTGGGCGCTCCGCATCTGGTTCATGAGCAGGGGGCTCGGCTACCGGGTTCACTTTTCCCACTGCTTCAACCTCGTGCTCGCAAACCTCCTCGTTGCAGCCATCACCCCGTCACAGGCAGGGGGTGAGCCGGTTCGCGTTCACGAGCTCTACAAGGCCGGTGTAAAAGTCGGGGACGCAACAGCAATTGTCATAACCGAGCGGATCCTCGACGGTATCGTCCTCGGCCTCGGCGGCGCCTTTTTCATGTTTGTCCTGGGGAGCATCTGGCAGCAGATAGGGTCTGTCTACTCCTACTTTCTCTATATCTCATGGGTCATCATCACCGGCATTGTCCTCCTGTTCCTCTACTCGGTGAAAAATCCCGCCATATTGAAAAAGTTCCTGGGAGGGATTGCACGACGGGTCGCCGTCCTGAAGGGAAAGGACCGCGTTGATTACTATGCCCAGCGTATCGACCGGGAAGTGGACAATTTCCATTCAACGCTCACCTTTTTCATCCGGGAGGGAAAGACAGGGTTGCTCCTTGGCATGATCTGCACGGCATTCTTCTGGTTCCTGGAGGCAATTATTGTCTCTGTCATTCTCCTGGGCCTCTCGCAGCCTCCTATCCTTGTCGAGTCGCTGATCATCCAGCTGATCATCGCCATCATCACCATGATACCCCTCACGCCCGGCGGATCAGGGATTGCCGAGGTCCTCTTCTCGACCATGTACGGCGTGTACGTGCCCCACGCCCTCATCGGCATCCTCGTCGTCCTGTGGCGGAGCATCCTCTACTACTCCAATATCCTTCTTGGGTCCCTGGGGAGCCTCGTCATCGTCCGCCGGGAGGCGGGGACTGAGAAATAAGAGGGACAAGCCTTAAGGTTCCCACGGGTCATTCCTTCTCATGGGTATGGACCCCGTTCGCTGCGATGTCAAGGGGGTTTACATGGCCACCGGGCCCCTTGGGGCTTCCCCCGCTGTCATCCTCTCGCTCCCGGAAGGAGAGATGTGCATCCCTATCTACATCGGCCTCTGGGAGGCAATTTCGATACGAAATGCATTAAAACGGGAGATTCCTCCCCGACCACTCACCCACGACCTTTTTGTCGAGTTCATGAAATCCTATGGGATTGTCTTGAAAGAGATGGTCATCGACTCTCTCGAGGATGGTGTCTACTATGCCCGCCTCATTTTCCTCCAGGACCACCACCAGCTGAGCATGGACTGCAGGCCGAGCGACGGGATTGCCCTCTCGCTCCGGTGCAACGCCGACCTCCTCGTGGACCCCGACGTTGTCACCTGTTCATCAGTCAGCTTCGCCGACCTCTCGGGCCTCCAGGACCTCGATACCTACCTGGGAGGGTGACTACTTCCGTCTCGCCTCGAGTTCCCGCAGCACCTCGGAAAATTCAATTCCTGCTGCCTTCAGGCTGACCATGACGTGGAACCAGAGGTCTGCCGCCTCGAAGATGATCTGGTCGCGCCTGCCGTTCTTGACGGCCAGGATGTATTCCGTTGACTCTTCCCCGACCTTCTCAAGGACCCTGTCGATACCCTTCGGGTCACGGAGGAGGGACGAGACGTACGATCCCTCTCTTGGGTTCTCTGCCCTGTCACTGATCACCGCAAAGAGGTCTGCCAAGACGTCACTGCGAGTCACTTTCTCCCTCCCCGACAACGACCTCCCCTATTTCAGGCCCTCCAAAGCGCCGGAGGAGGAGGCGTGCCTTCTCGATCGTGACGCCCCCCCTGCCGATCGCAAGTCCAAGGTCGCCTTTCTGCCTTACAACGACGTCAACAGTGCCGGGTACGGCCGATTCGCGTATTCCCGTGACCTGGGCCGGTTTGAACATATGCGTGATGAATTCCCTGATGTCCGGGGAATATTCGACCATCTCGACCTTTTTCCCGATCACGTTCTGGAGCCGCCGGATGTTCTCTCCCTTTTTCCCGATTGCAAAACCCATGTCTCCCTGTTTTATCACGTAGATGACCCGTTCGAACCTCTCGTCAATGATGCAGTCGATGGCGGTCGCACGGGTCAGTATCCGTAATTCTTCGATGTATCGCCGTTCCTTGAATCCGATTGTCCGCTCCATTCAGCTGTCCTTCACATATATGGTGACGGGACATGGATTAAAAGATTGGCCCGACGCCGTAGAGGGAAAGTGAAAAATTTCTTCCGGTGTTTGTCACGTCTCCAGGCGTCGTTCGCGTGGACGTAACCCCCGGGAGCTCTTGGGAAGGGAAGGGTGAATAAAAAATCCCCTTTGTCATTTCAATGGGGTACGTTTCATGAATGGGTTATAGTCTCTCGCTGGATTGAACCAATTGATCCAAAAAATATCGACTAAATGTGAAATGAATGGTAAAACCGCCGCCGTGGCGCCGTTTTTGGGGATGGGGGGACTATCCTCATGGGGGTGAGGGGGGGGCGAGGCAGCCCCCGCTTTCGTTCTTCACCCGATGAGGTAGACGACACTCACGGAAGCGGTGATCTTCACCTCGCCGGGCTCAATGGGCGTCGGGACAGGTGCACTTTTCATGTCGACTGCTGATGCCCTCACGTTCTCGTACAGGACCGGCGGGTAGTACGCACCGACAGATATCTCCTTGACTCCCCTGATAGTGACGCCCGCCGCTCCCGCGACAGCGGATGCATCGGAAAATGCTTTATTGACTGCTTTCGAGAGGACATCTGCCCGGAGGGAGCTCTCGAGCTCTTCGCTCACCATGAAGGTAATCGAATCGACCTGGTTGGCGCCGGCATTGACCGCACTGTCGATAACCTCCCCCGTCCGCGGGACGTCCCTGATGGTGACCCGGAGGCTGTTGGTAACCCGGTAATATTTTACCTTCTGACCGAACGGTACCTTGGAATCATCGTAGATGGGGTAGATCGAATACCCTGTCGTCTTCAGGTCTTTTTTCTCAATTCCCATTGCTTCAAGGGATCGTACCACGGAGTCCATGACCCTGGCGTTCTCGTTCTGGGCGGCGAGGGCATTGGCGTTCTCCGTGACGACGGACACGGTCACCATGGCACGGTCGGGTGTCACGGTAATTTCGGCGTTTCCCGTTGCCGAGATTGTCCTCTCGCTGTTCTCTGCTGCACTGGCAACTCCGGCCAAGGCCCATGCCAGGATGGCAAGGGTAAGGAGGAGGATTGCCTCCCGGGAGATCCTCGTGTTCATGCGATGTAATCTTTCCCCCATATTCAAAAATTTATGCTTAAGTTCGAAAAATTTCGCAATTATACCCTTTTTCCCTGTCCCGGTGGGCGGGTAATTTCCCAATTTTTGGCGTATACCAAATTAAAAGAGGTCCCACGATGCATACATGTAATGTTTCCTTATGGCAGCAACTCTGGTTGAGAAGATATTTTCGCAGAAATGCGGTCGGTCGGTAAGGGCAGGTGAAGTCGTCATGGCACCCGTTGACCTCGCCATGGTCCATGACATCACCGGGCCACTCGCCGTGCAGAAATTCCGGGAGATGGGGGGGACAAGGGTATTTGACCCGGGGAAGATAGTCCTCCTCTTTGATCACCAGGTCCCTGCAGATTCGATATCAGCTGCAAATAACCATGTCTTTTTGAGAAAATTTGCCATTGAACAGGAAATCCCCAACCTCGACCTGCGGGAGGGTATCTGCCACCAGGTTGTCATGGAGAGGGGACGGGCAGGCCCGGGTGAGATCATCGTTGGTGCCGACTCCCACACCTGCATGTACGGGGCTGCAGGAGCTTTTGCGACCGGGATAGGGTCAACTGACATGGGTTTCGTGCTCAAGTTCGGTGCACTCTATTTCCGGGTCCCGGAGACGATTCGAATCGTTGCGACCGGTACTTTTCCGCCCCGGGTTGGCCCAAAGGACCTGATCCTGGAGATAACAGGGCGCCTGGGGGCGGATGGGGCGACATACCAGGCCCTCGAGTTTACCGGGAGTACCTTTCAGACGATGGACATGCCAGGGAGGATGACCTGCTGTAACATGGCAGTCGAGATGGGCGCAAAGGCCGGCATAGTCCCCCCCGACAGGGTCACGGGGGAATACCTTGCAGGGAGGAGGGACACCTCTTTGGTCTCCCTCTCGAGTGACCCGGGCGCACGGTTTGCCCAGGAGTACTCATTCAACGCAGAAGACCTCACACCCCGTGTTGCCGTGCCGCACAACGTCGACCAGGTTGTCGATGTTAGTCGGGTTGCCGGCACACCCATCGACCAGGTCTTCATCGGTTCATGCACCAACGGGCGGTTCGAAGACCTCAAGGAAGCTGCCGACGTTCTCGGCAACCGTTCCTTCCACCCGTCTGTCCGCGTGATCGTCATACCGGCGTCCCGGACGGAATACCTCAAGGCTTTGAGGGCAGGAATCATCGAGAAGTTCGTATCGGCCGGTGCCCTCGTCGAGGCTCCCTGCTGCGGACCATGCATGGGTGGAGCGTTCGGGCTGCTGGCACCCGGAGAGGTCTCCCTCTCCACCTCGAACCGCAACTTCCGGGGGCGCCAGGGAAGTACGGAGGCATCCGTGTACCTCTGCTCGCCGGCCACCGCGGCCGCGAGTGCCATAAACGGACAGATCACAGACCCGCGGGAGGTGTGAACGATGCGGGTGTGGAAATTTGGAGACAACATCGATACCGATGCGATCATTCCCGGGAGGTACCTTGTCATCTATGACCCGCGGACCCTCGCTGCCCACGCCTTCGAGGGGACCCGGGACGAATTTGCAGAATCGGCCCGCGAGGGCGACATCATCGTGGCAGGCAGGAACTTCGGGTGCGGGTCGTCCCGTGAACATGCGCCCCTCGCGCTCCTCGGTGCAGGAGTCCGGGTGGTCATCGCCCGGTCTTTTGCCCGGATCTTTTACAGGAATGCCATCAACGTCGGGATTCTCCCCCTCGTATGCAGGGACGCTCCCTCCATCGAGGACGGGTCAGCTATTGCCGTCCACCTCCGGGACGGGTACATTGAATCAGGCGGGAAAAAATTGCCCATTGAACCGGTGCCGGCATTCTTACAGGAGATCATCGACGCCGGCGGTCTCGTCGAGTACGCGAAAAAGTTGGAGAGGGTGGAGACATGCACCGGGTCGCAGTCATAGGCGGGGACGGGATAGGTCCCGAGATCATTGCAGAGGGGCAAAAAGTCCTTGATGCCGCAGGCGAACGGTACGGTTTTGATATCGGGTGGGAAACCTTCGATATCGGTGCAGACCGCTACCTTTCCACCGGCCAGCTCCTCACCGAGGAAGATATCCAGGAACTCTCAAGGTTTCGGGCGATCTATTTCGGTGCCGTCGGAGACGAGAGGGTCTCCCCCGGGATCCTCGAGAAGGGAATCCTCCTCGCACTGCGGTTTCATTTCGACCAGTACATCAACCTCCGGCCCGTACGGCTCCTGGAAGGGGTTCCAACCCCCCTGGCCGGGAAGACTCCCCGCGATATCGATTTTGTAGTCGTGCGGGAGAACACCGAAGACTTTTACGTCGGTGTCGGCGGGAGGATGAAGGGCTCGAAGAGGTTCGAGCACCAGATCGTGCGGAACCTCTACCACGTCAGGTTCGGTCTCGACATCGAGAGTGACGCAGAGGAGATTGCCTACCAGATAGGTCTCATATCCCGTGAAGGGGCACGGCGGGTGATCTCGTATGCCTGTGAGTGCGCAAGGGAAAGAAGGAAAAAGCTGACTTCCGTGGACAAGGCAAACGTCCTCACCGATGTGTACGGTCTCTGGAGGGAGGTCTTCTCCGGTGTGGTATCCCGGTACCCTGACCTCACAACTGAATTTGCTTACGTGGACGCAATCACGATGTGGTTTGTCAAGAACCCGGAGGTATTTGATGTGGTCGTCACCCCCAACATGTTTGGGGATATCATCACCGACCTGGGAGCCATGATCCAGGGGGGCCTCGGGCTCGCTGCCGGGGGGAACATCAACCCGTCAGGGACCTCGATGTTTGAGCCAATCCATGGCTCAGCCCCCAAGTACAAGGGGATGAACACCGCAAACCCCATGGCAACCATCTGGGCGGGAGCCCTCCTCCTCCGCCATATCGGGGAGAAAGAGGCCTCGGAGGCGGTCCTGCGGGCGATGGGCCGGTCAATCGCGGACCGTGTCGTCACGAGGGACATGGGGGGGTCCTGCAGGACCTCTGATGTCGGGGACTATATCGCCGCCATGGTAAGGAAAGGTTAAAACGGCCGGTCCCCTCCGTCACGTCGAAGGGGGAGGGATTCTCCCCAAAAAGGGAAGGGAATGTCCCGGATGACACGTCTTTTTAAGCGGGGCAGGGTGATACCGGACCTGAAAAGTCTGCCAGCACGTGGTTCCGTGTCACCTTGGGGGGCACCCGGGAGGGTAACTCCATGATGGGAGCATTCTTTTCCTGGTATGACAGGATGCCACGGAGGGACGCCAGGGAGAGCGTGAAGCGGTCACCGTTCACGAGCTCGATATTGAGGGCCTTTCCAGACCGGGAGATCCCTGCCCGGCCTGCCTCTCCCCAAAAATATTCCATCCAGTTCTGCTTGACCCGACGGACACATGCCAGTGCACCCCGTTCGATGGCGTCCCGCAGTTCGTCAATAGATATGGAGAGACGTGCCCCATGGATGTAGAGGTCGACCACCTCGCAGGGTATCCCCTGCGCATCCAGGACTTCCCGGCCATCCCTGGAAAGGTATCCTGCTCTCTTCATCGTCCTTTTTTTCACCTGGTACTCCCTCTCGAAGAGGGAGTATATAAACCATCGATGTGCGCGGGGTGAAAGTGACCGAAACGAAAGAAAATGGGGTGGCTGTTTAGGTATTTTCGTGGTCCATGCAGGCATTCAGGACCGACTCCATGAGGACGAGGGCTCCTTCAATACCCACGAACGGCCAGGCATGGAGCCTCACAGAACCCCTCAAGGGAGGCGTTACCCCCACGAATGCTGCTTCCGGGCAGGCCTGCCTCTCAAAAGACGACCCCAGGACGAGGTCCGGTCTTTCCTGCGAAAGGATCTCCTCGACGGCGCCGTAATCCCGTGCGGGAACGACGGGGAATTTTCCCGGACGGGCCTGGTTCCTCGAACCGATGACGAGGATTCCGGCATCAAGGTACTCTTCCAGCATCGATGCAACCAGGAGCATGGATTCCCGCTGCCCGAAGAGTGCGACGTCCGGTGGGTCAAAACGCTTCAGGTACCTGTCGCAGGCCGCTATAATCCTCTGCTCCGCGCCGGGGATCTCTCTCTCGAGGACGTCCTGGAAACCGTTCCAGGATTTCTCAAGCCGCAAAATTGCCTTTCGTGTCTCCCGGATTCCCACCAGAGTCCCCCCTTGCTCACCGTAATCAATACCGAGGTCTGGGTTGGCGTGGATGGTGTACGGGGACACCGGTGAGCCGTAGGAGTACTGGGGGGTGCAAAGGAACACGGGCGACCACGAAGGCCCCGGAGGGAGGAGCCGCTTTGCTTCCTGGATGTTGCCCTGGTAGAAGGGGTCGAGGGGAGACAGCCCGCTGATCGTCGGGCCAATCAGGCTCCCTGAGACGGGGGGGTCCAGTGAACGGAGCGCAGCGCGGAAACCCTCCTCGTATTCTCCCGCAAACCCTGGCACATCGATGACCCGGATGTTTGCTTCCGGCCCAAACCTCCCGGTGAGAGATTCACGGATGTCCTCCCCTGTAATGGACGGGATGCAGGTGCAGAGGATGGCGACGAGGGCGTACCGGTCCTTTATCTCTCCCACGATGCGGGCCAGTGCACCTTCTGACCCAAGGATAACGTCCTGGTCGGTCACGGCCGAGCAGTAGAGGGGGAGGTGGAGGGCAGATGACGGGTAATAGAAACACCCGGTAGAGCCATGGATGATGACCCCGACACCCTTTATTGGGGCAAGGGCTGCAGCAGCACCCGTGATACTGCACGGCCACAGGGGGGCAGAGAGTTCATGCATGGCAGCATCTTCTCCAGCGGTGCAGCAGCCTCCTGACACCTGCCGTGCCGACAGGGAACGGGTCGGGAAGGGGGAAGGGCCGGCCGTCTTCACGGATCGAGACACCGATGGCGGGGGCAAGGTCCCTGCACGGCGGAGAATCGACGGGCTCACCCGACGGCCCACGGAGGGAGATGGATTGACCTCTGAGCGATGCAAATTCACAAAGGATTCTCTTCTGGCGGGCCTCCTCTTCTGCAACGGCCCCGGATGTATCGATGGAGAAGTACTCTCCCACCTCTTCCAGGAACCGGAGTGTTCCTCCGAGCCCGAGGGGGAACGATTCGATGTACGGAGTCCCAAACTTTTTCTCAAGGAACTTCCCGACGGGGACCATGGATGGGTCGCGGAGGATGTTGAGCGAGGGGCTACCTATGCGCGCGATAGCACCTGCCGTTGAACGTGACACAAAACGGGTTACAACAGGGATCCCGATCGTGGAAAGGAGCCTGGCGACCTCTTTGTAGTGTTCTTCCCGTTCATATTCAAGGGTCTTTTCTCCCACGATGGCGACACCCCTGCATTTTTTAGCAGGCTTGGCAAGCGAGGTGAGAGCCTTTAGGGCCTGGATATGCCCATCGAGGAACCCCCCGCCAAGGAACCCTGCCGTGGGGATGGATATGACGGGGGGGCTGCTGTACCCCCGGCAAACGGCCTCCACGTCGTCTCCTATCGCTCCCGTGACACACGTGGAAAGGACACAGACCAGGGGGGGTTTCCTTTCGCACGCCTTTTTGATAATGGCATCCAGGACCTCTTCCCCCCCGAATATGACATCTCTCTCCCCGAGGTCACTTGAGACCACGACCGGCAGGCGGGGATCTCTCCTGGCGACAGAGAGGGCATGGAAGAGGGAGAAATTGTGGTGGGCACACCCGCGGGGCCCGTGGATGATCGTGATGCACCCCTCTATCTCGGTGGTCACCGACAGTGCACCCGATAGTGTGCACCCCCCATCAGGGTGAGTAGTCATATGCAAGTTTTTCCAGTTCGTCTATTTCGAGGGGGACAGGAATGTCCATCCGCCTGTTTTCCATGACCTTTTTTGCAAGGGACTCGTATATCCCGGACTGTCTGCTGGAGGGAGCAAATTCAACAACGGTCTTCCTGTTGAGCTCGGCCTGCTGGACGACCTGGTCCCGGGGGATGTACTGGATGAGATGACTGCCGATCCTGTCTGCAAACTCCGCGACGAGTTCTTCCTCCCGGGGGAGGTTCTTTGCATTGCAGATGACGCCGGCAAGCCTGCAGCGGCTCCGGGCCCGCGATGATAACCGTGCAATCGCCTTGCAGATGTTGTTTGCCGCGTACAGCGACATCAACTCCCCTGATGTCACAAGGTACACTTCCTCAGCATACCCCTCCCTCATGGGCATTGCAAACCCGCCGCATACAACATCCCCCAGCACGTCATAGACCACGACATCGGCGCAAAGCGCCCCGAGGCGTTCCAGGATCTGGAACGTCGCGATGATGCCCCTTCCCGCGCACCCGACACCCGGATCGGGGCCGCCGGCCTCAACGCACCGGACACCCCTGTACCCGCGGTACACGATGTCGTCCGGGGAGATCTCCTGGTCTCCCCTCTCCCGGACAAGGTCCATCACGGTGGGGATCAACCTGCCCTGCATGAGCATGCGGGTACTGTCCCTCTTGGGGTCACACCCTATCTGCATGACGTCGAGGCCGCGGTTTGCAAGTGCGGCAGAGAGATTTGCCGCGGTTGTTGACTTCCCTATACCTCCCTTGCCATACAGGGCTATCTGTTTCATTCCCTTGTAGTATAGGGCGGGCAACTAATTAGAATATCTGTACTTAACAAAAAGAAATTTGATTAGTCGTACCTCCCGCATCAGTCGGTCCCCTTTACCATGCTGATGAAGAGGACGATGACAGGGATGACTTCCAGGCGGCCCAGCCACATCGTAACGATGAACACCCATTTTGAAAGAAGTGGCATGGCTGGATTGACATACCCGGCACTGATACCGCATGAACTGAGCGCAGAGACAATATCAAAGACCAGGTCCGTGACGTCGACGGAGATGATATGGACTTCGAGGATGGCCATCGTTGCGACAAACACCGTGATGACCGAGAGGATGATGACGAGCATTCCCTTGGAGAGCTCCGGTTCTGCAACCTCCACCGGGACGTTCTGCCCCTGGTACCGGAAGGGGATAAGGACAGTCCCCCGCACGAATGCCCGCCGGAACCACCAGATGATGCCCCTGTATCCCAGTGCAATGCGCGAGAAGTGGATACCGCCTGCAGTGCTCCCGCTCGAGCCGCCGATGAACATCAGCATGGTCAGGAAGACGAGGGTGACGTTCGGGAAGACCTGGGGGGCTGCATTCTGGAAACCGGTCGTGCTCACCACGGCCGCTGTCATGAAAAGACCCTGCCGGACCGCATCCGCGAGGGGATACCCGGCAATGAAGAGGAGATCTGCAACCACGATGAGGGAGCCGAAAAAGAGGAAATAGAGGAGGATCCTGACCTGTTCATCCGAGAGAAAGGAGATCTTCCTGTTCCGGTACGTCATGTAGAAGAGGGAAAAGGGCACGGAGCCCATGACCATGACGGGAACGAGAAGGAACTCGAGTGCCTGGTTGTGGTATGCCGGAATGCCCCCCTCGACGGGCAAAAATCCGCCGGTGGAGATGGCAGAGAGGGCAAGGTGAAGGGCATCCCAAAGGGGGACGCGGGCAATCATGATGATACCAACGGATATGACGGTGAGGAGGATGTACACTGCCCAGATCTCTTTGCCATTGGCAACAACACTCGGTATGATCCGCTCGGAGCGGCTCTCCAGGCGAAAAAGAGGATTTTTTTCAAGATTCGACCGGAAAGCCAGGGTCAGGGAGAGAGAGATGATGGCAAGGCCCCCCAGCCACTGCATGTAAGTCCTCCAGAAAAGGAGGGCGCTCGGAGTGTTGGGGATATCCTGGATGAGAGAAAAACCCGTCCCCGTCCACCCGGCCATGGATTCAAAAAGGGCATCTGTAAAGGAAAAATCAAGGATGAGCATGAAGGGAATGCACGCGATGAGGGCAAAAGAGAGCCAGAGAAGTGCAACCGAACAGAGAGCTGCGGAAAACCTGACCTCCCCTGACCTTTTGAAAAGGTGGTCAAGCAGGGTACCGCAGGCAAAAAATCCGGCAGGAACGGCTGCAAGGGGCAGGAAGATGTTCCATTCCCCGAATGCTGCTGCCACCACCAGGGGGAATGCAGTGAGGGGGCTCATGAACACGAGCATCTCGCCCAGCTCACCGAGGACTACTGAAAAATACCGTAACCTGCCCATGACCTCTTGCTGAGGTGGAGCCTTCGGGAAGAAGTATTTTTGCCCGCCCACTCAGGATATGGGCCCCATTCTGGGAGGCAGGGAGAGACGGTGAGTGATAATGATACCGCACAGGACAAGCTGCACGAGCAGGGTTGGCGTCAATACCTGCCCTTCCGGCAGGAGGGCCCAGGGGTCCCTCCCCGTGGTCTTCTGGAGATAGTCGCCCAGGTCTTTTCCACTACCCGCGGGAAAGACTCCGTCAAACTCAAAGGCAATCCTTTCCCGGCCTTCCCACCCGGCCGGCCAGAAGGTCATGCCAAAAGGGTCTCCCGGCGACGAGGCAACTGCATCGAGCCGAAAAGGGAGCCCTGCGGGGGGAAAGAAACCCCAGCCGGATTTCACATGGAGGGATATCCTGTAAATGTTTTTTTCCCACCCGAGGTTCCGCCCGAAACGGGAGAATGATATTCCTATCACACCCGTTGCAGACTCCTTCTGCGGCTCGATATAGGCACGGTAGTCGCGTGCCCTTTGCTCCATCTCCGCCCTTACCTCCTGCTCAGTGTACCCCCGGGTGGCGGTGTCCCGCTTGATCTTCCATTCCCTCCTGACGTCCGGGTCGGGATCAACAAAGAGACTAAAATCGCAAAGTTGCCTGAGCTTTTCCGTGAAGAGTGCGTGGAGTCCCTCGATGACGAGTACTTTCCGGGGAGTGAATGGGAAGGGGCCTGTGATCCTGCCTGTCTGGTGATCGTACACCCTCTTTTCAACCGGGAGAAACTTCTTTAACCGGGAAATGTCGTCCTCGAGCCGTGCAATGTCATTGGCTGAGGGAGAGAGCGGTGTGATGCCCCGTTCTTTTCTCTCCTCCCGCGAGTAGATGTGGTAGTCGTCGAGCGTGATGGTTGCAACGACCTCTTCCCCAATGAGGTGGCGGAGTGTAGAGGTAAAAGTTGTCTTACCTGACCCGCTGTCCCCCGCGACACCGATGACGTAAACGTAGTCCGAGTCCCGTAAACGGGCAGGGAAAGGGGCACTCTCATCCATGGTACACGCGGATCAGTCGAATTTTTTCTGTTCTCCCTTTTATTTCATAGGTTTCCCCATCGGGGGATGGTCCCTGGACAGTCACGGGATCCTTTCAGGAATGGATCCCGATCTCCCTGTGCTTTTTCTCTATCGTATCTGCGAGGCTTTCGATCAATTTGAGGTCTCCTGTGCCAGGTGCTCCCTTGATGTAAACAGGGTCAAGGACTTCCGGGTGAACCCTTGTCATCATCCCCTGCAAAGTCTCCACTGTCTTCCCGCCCCACCCGTAGGAACCAATAATGGCGACGAAGCGTGTCTTGGGCTTGAGGAGGTTGAAGAGGTATGTCGCATAGACTGCCTGGGGATGGGGCCCAAAGAGGAGTGTCGGTGTCCCGATGACCACCGTGGCCGCGTCCACGAGGGACATGGCAAGTTCCCCGATATCGGTCACAGGGAGGTTATAGGGGGTGGCCCGAATTCCCCTCGCGATGAGGGCTTCGACAAGGTGGTTGACCATCTTCTCCGTGCTTCCATGCATACTCACGTAGGGGATAACGACCTCGTCGCTGACCCGGTCTGATATCCAGTCACGGTACGCGTCCAGGATCAGGTCCGGGGGTGAATAGACAGGCCCGTGGCTTGGTGCAATTGTTTTCAGGGGGAGATCCTTGATCTTTTCCATGTGCTCGCTGATGTTTTTCCTAAAAGGCATCATTATCTCGGCAAAATACCGTTTAGCAGAATGGTACACCTGTACCTTGTCCCTGGCCGTGAGTGTGCTCTCGGCCATGTGGGTGCCAAAGAGGTCACAGGAGAAGAGGACGCCGTCCTCGACTGCGAACGTGAGCATTGTCTCCGGCCAGTGCACCCAGGGTGCCATGAAGAACTGGAGCGTCTTTCCCCCCAGGTCAATGCTCTCCTGCTCACTGACGACCGTGCACCTCGCCGGGTCGATATCGAGGAGGTGGACGACCAGGTCGAGGCATTTCTCCGAGACAAGGATTCTTGCCGTGGGAAAGAGTTCTGCCATCATCGGGAGCGAACCGGAATGATCCTGTTCGGCATGGTTCACGACGATATAGTCGACCTTCTCCACGCGTGATTTCACAAGGTTCGTGACAAGGTCAAGTTCCCGTGATGGGTCCACCGTATCGATGAGTGCGGTCTTTTCCTTTCCCCTGACGAGATAGGAGTTATAACTTGTGCCCTGGGGGAGGGGGATGAGCCCGTCGAAGAGTCGCCGATCAAAATCGAGTGCACCAATCGCAAAAATGTCAGGGGCAATTTCATGTACTGCCATACCATCGCCTCATGCACGCCGGAACTTGTCCGGTGTCGCCTGGCAGACGGGGCACCTCCAGCCTTCCGGCAGGCGGGAAAATTCAGTGCCGGGTAAAATACCCATTGCCGGCTCGCCTTTCTCTGGGTTATACTCGTGGCCGCATATCGTGCATATGTAAGAATCCATCTCCATCACTGTCCTATTTCCCGGTTTTACCATTGGCAGTAGATCCTAGAAGATGGACCGGCATAATGGTTTTCTTCCCGGATGGGCCGCCGGCATTCCCCAAAGGGAAAATTCACAGTTATCCGGACGGCTGGTGGGAGAAGGGCACGGGAAGCAGGGAAAATTGTCTACCACCCGGGTGGGATGAAAAGAATTTTCTCTGATGCACAGTGATGTCATGAAAGGATTTGCCCGTATGACTGTCATGAAGATCCGCGGGGGAGACCTCGACCTCGTTGAATACGAATTTCTCTCGTTCCCCCCGGGAGAACAGATAAGGACACCTGAGATCGAGTGTCCCAAAGAGATTCACCCTGTTTCCCGCACAGTCACGGTCAGGGCACCGGCACGCATACACCTGACCGTTCTTGACATGAACCGGTTCTCACCCTCCCGCCCCGGCGGTGGCGGTGTTGGGTTTGCCATCCAGCTCTTCTGCACCGTGGACGTCCGCTGCCAGGAACAGGGGCTCTCGATCGATTATAACCGCCCCGCGATCATCCGCCACTTCGTCGAAGTCTTCAGGAGGGCATCAGGCTACCGGGGAGGGTTCGCGATCAGGGCAACGGACCACCAGTACCAGCACGTCGGCCTCGGGTCAACAAGCACTGTCATGATTGCCCTTGCCAACGCCCTCAACACCGCCGTCGGCTCCCCCTTCTCGCCGGACCAGCTCCGGAAGATGATTGGATATAACTACGTCGAGGAGACCGTGGATGGAAACGTCGCGTTTGGATTCGAGACGGGGGTGGGGCCTGCTGCAAGCACATACGGGGGGATGGCCATCATGGGTGATGACCTGACACTCGTGTACCACCACCCCTTCGCTTCCGGGAAGGACGTGTACGTGGTTATCCCTCCAAGCGATATCTCTTCTGCAGGCACAAAGGAATTCGATCTCCTGATGAACAAGGCCCGTGTCCTCGATTACCGCGACCGGGAGCTGAAGGCATACCTGATCATGATGGACCTCATCCCTGCCCTCGAGAGGGGTGACCTTCGGCGGATGGGAGATATCATCTGGGAATTTGATTTTCGGGGTTCAAAGAGGGCCGAGGTGGAACACCACAGCTTTGCAATCTACCACTATATGAGCCGCCTGCGGGAGGCGGGCCTCGAGTTTGTGGGGATGAGTTCCGTCGGACCTTCGATCGCAATCATCACGGGCAGGCCCCGGGCAAAAGTCGAGGAGATCGTCAGGGGAATCGGCCTTTCGATCGCGGTCAGGTCTGCCGTGGATAACGAAGGACTTAAGATTACCCTCCACGATTGACAGGAGACATCCTGCCAAAAACCCAAAGGAGGCGGGAAAAATCTTTTTTTTTTTTGAGCACCGTGCAGAAAGGAATGGTTTATCCTTTTTTCCACCAAATATATCTCCTGTCGTGACCCGGGATAATCCCCCGGGACCGGGGTGATTCTAAAATTCTCCCCTGCCCCGTCATTTCCCGGGACAGGGAAGAGGACTTCATGCATGAATTCGGTATCGCGTACGATATCTATGCCACCGCCCGGAAAGCCGCACTCGAGAGGAAAGCAAGGGAAGTCCGTTCAGTCCACGTGGAATTTGGAGAGATGGCCATGGTCAACCCGGAACAGGTAGCATTCCTCTACGGCACCCTGGTGGAAGACGACCCCCTCATGAAGGATTCGACTCTCACCTGGTCCGTCGTTGCACCCCTCACGCGCTGCAGCTGCGGGTATGAAGGGTCCGAGCGGTTCGTGTGCCCCCGTTGCGGGAAGTTGCCGGAGCTCGTCAGGGGGCGGGAAGTGACCGTTACCCACATGGAGATAGAGGTGGACGACGAATGAAGGTCACACTGATGCATGGTGCAGGGGGGGAGGTCATGGGAGAACTCCTCCAGATCCTTACCCGCCTCTCGCACCGCAATGCCGGGGGTATCGGTCTTGAAGCCCTGGATGACGGGGCAATCATTCCACTCGGTGGACAGAACGTGGTCTTTACAACGGATTCCCATGTCGTGAGGCCCATCTTTTTCCCCGGGGGTGACATCGGGAGACTTGCCGTGTGTGGCACGGTCAATGACCTTGCGATGATGGGGGGCCGACCAATCGCACTTTCCTGCAGCATGGTCATCGAGGAGGGATTCGATACCGCCGACCTCGAACGGATCGTCCGGTCAATGGATGCAGCCCTTGGCGAATGCGGGGCAAGTATCGTAACCGGGGACACCAAGGTCATGGAGAAGGGTGCCCTGGACGGGATCGTCGTGAACACGGCAGGGATCGGTGTCGCCCGGACGGTTGTGCGGGACTGTACCCTCAAACCAGGCGATGCCATCATTGTCAACGGGACTCTCGGGGACCACGGGATGACCATCATGGCAGAGAGGGCCGGCCTCTCCCTCGGGTCACAACTCCAGTCAGACGTCGCACCCCTCTGGACCCTTGTCGAGAGGGCATTGGACGCGGGGGAGGTCCATGCCATGAAGGACCCGACACGCGGAGGCTTTGCCAGTGCCATCAACGAGATGGCACGGAAGAGCGGGGTATGTGTCAGGGTCCGGGAAGAGGACGTCCCCATCCGGAGGAGCGTGAGGAGCGCCTCCGAGATGCTTGGCATTGACCCTCTCCAGGTCGCAAATGAGGGAAAAGTCGTCATGGGTGTTGTGAGGGACGATGCCGAGGCTGTCCTGGCAGCCCTCCGGTCCCACCCCTACGGCAGGGAGGCTGCCATCATCGGAGAGGTCAGCGAGGGATCCGGCGTTATCCTCGAGACTGCCATCGGCGGGGAGAGGTTCATTGAACCACCCATCGGTGACCCGGTCCCCCGTGTCTGTTAGGAAATTCCCGTCCCTGCCTTTTCTTTCAGGATCTCCTCAAGGAGAGCGAGTGCTTCCTTCTCCTCTCGTCCCCCGCACCGACGGACGATCGCGGCATGGTGAGAGATCAGTTCCGCCAGTTTCGGGCTCGGCGAACGCACGATGCGTGTCGCATGGATGGTTGCCTCGATAATGCTTGAAAAACCCCGGTTGACGGGATGGATTTCACACCGGATGACTTCTTCCCGCAACGGTTCAAGTTCAACGAGGGAGGCTTCCTTTGTTCTCCGTGCAACTTTTGCACGAAAGGCACACCAGGCCTCTGCACCGTTCAGCCTCTGCACCGTCAGGGCCCCGGCCCTCTCCTCCCTGAACCATTCAGGCCCAATGTCAGAGAACGCTGTCTTCACGTACAGGACCGGGTCATGGATGATGTTTGCTACAACCCATCCAAACCGGCCGATGTTTCCGGCCGTGTGGCTACCGAGGTACACGACCATCGAGTATCTTTCCCCGTCGCGGATGATTCCCATGGGTGCAGCATTCCCGGACGTCGTGGCAATGACTTCGTTTATGCCGTCCCTGAGCAATCCCATTTCCACCCCTCTCCCAGGGCAATGTAGATTGATGCAATGATAATATCTGCGATGGAACCGGGATTGATGCCTTTATCAATGCATTCCTGGTCAAAGGCCTGGAGGTCACGGATGCCCTCCAGGACCTCCCGTGCCTTTTCCATGGTCCTTGCAGCGACCTCCGGTCCATGTTTCTTCACGATGAAGGTGTCGGGCTCGAGGGCAAGCAGGGACAGGAACGCTGTCACGATGGCCTGGCGGCCGCAACCTGCCGCATGGAGGAGGTCTGCACCCCGGCGGGTCATCTGGAACCCCGATACCCATTCGCGGGCCACCATGTCGCGGGGAGCCGAATAGAGCATCAGGTCATACAGTGTCATCCCCCGCTTCCCGATGGTTTCGAGGGATGCAGGGTCATGGACATCGAGTTCGTGGCTGGGGATGACACGGACCTGTGTCTTCCCAAAGGCCTTGTAAAATTCAAGGGCATCTTCCACTGTCGTCGTCCTGGCCGCACGCAGGGCCCCCGGTATGCCATCACCCATCACGAGGGGGATGAGAAGGATAAATGCACCGAAATGAGTATTTCCCCCGGTATGCCCGCTCGTCAGTTCGACTGCCTGGTGAATGAGCTTCCCGACTCCCCCTTCACCCTTCTCCGCCGATTCGAATGCAGGCCGGGCCATGATCGCCGATGCCAGGAAATGTTCCAGCTGCGTATCAGGGTAATCGTGGCACCGATCCACGTTCCCTGGCTTGGGGTAGGCTGAGACCTCAAGGACCATTGCCAGCTGGGCACGTTCAGCACGTGTCAGGATCCGCATGTAAGGAAAAGAGGTGTTGCACGATCTTATCAGCCAGCTGTTTCTTCAGCCGCATGTACTCCTGCCGGGAAAGGCCGACCTGCACGAGGGTCATGTCCCGGAACATGCAGGGAGAGGAGTCCTTGCAGCACCAGGCGAGGCTCCCAAAGCACGTCTGGGCGCCGGGCTCGAGGGGAGTCCCTGCCACGGCCTTCTCCTTGAATCTCATGTACTCTTCCCGCGAAAGCCCGACCTTCTCGAGCATGGGGATCAGCGGGCAGTTCTTGACCGGCATACAGCAGAACGTGAGCGCCCGGACGTCCCCTCCCCGGCAGAGCTGCTTGGGGGAATTGTACCACCCATGCTCGTCGGTGTAACGGGCGATCGCGGCATCGAGACCTGCAAGGGTCCTCTCGTCGGCCCTGCGTGCGAGGGAGACAAGGTCTGCGCCATGGGCGAACATGTCCCTGACGCGGTCAAAGGTGTTCATCGAGTTATTGGCAATGAGGACGAGAGGGCAGGAGTTCCGTATCTGGCGGACTTTCTGGTAATCGTAGTCCATGAGGTCCACGTGGATGATGTCTGCACCCGAATGCCAGATCTTGCGGGCAAGTCTCCGGTCATCTGGGCTGATTCCGGCCCTGATCTTCACGCTGACACAAACATCTGCCTTTTTTAACGCGCGGATCTCCTCGGCAAGGAGGTCGGTATGGGTGAGAAGGTACTCGCCGGCCCGTGCAGCAATCATCGGTTCCTGCCGGCAATGGGCATCTATCTCGTATATGACCTGGTCCCCGACCTGGGACGCAATACCCGTGAAGGACTCAGGGGAGCTGCCCCGCAGGTTAAGACCACAGACCAGGCCGGACCCGTCCATCCGGGATACCTGACTGGAGAGCTCTTCCACGGGATCGTCAAAGATAAATTCCCTGCGTCCCCCGGCTTCCAGGACCCTGCTCGCCTCCATCGTGGGCTTGTCAATCGAGTACCCCCCAAGGAAGGCCACCCCGACATGGGAGGAACGGGAAAGGGCATAGTCTGCATCGACGATCCCTGCCATTGCGGAAAGGGCAATGGGCGTCCTGACCACCTGGCCGTTCAGGAGGAGGTTGTACCGCTCAAAACTGCGCATCGTTTCCATCGGGGTGTCCCTCTTTTCGGTCAGAACGCTTTCCGGCACTTTCATTTCACCTGGATGACCCGCGAACGGGCTAATGTTGCGTCGAAGAGGAAAACGGCTCCGCCATTTTCGGTCTGCATGGTTACGCACCGGCAGAAAGACCCCGCTCCTGTCGGGGGAGGTCGGGGGTTTCCAAGATTCTTATTAATATGACCCTCTTTGGATATAAAGATGAATCATCCGGGGAAGAGCAGGGAAAAACCTGTCCTTGCGCGGATTCACTTCCAAATCGGTAACCATTTTAGCTATCCGGAGTACAACATTTACCTGTATGAGTAAGAAGGGACTTTTACTTGTTGGCCACGGGAGCAAGCTCCCCTATAACAAGGAACTCGTGGAGAATACCGCACGCCTCATTGCAGACCGATATCCCTCCTACATTGTCAAGTGCGGGTTCATGAACATGAACGCGCCGAGTATCAGAGAGGCACTCGACGAGTTCCGCCATGAGGCCATCGACGTTCTCGTCGTTGTCCCGCTCTTCCTTGCCAAGGGAGTTCACATCCTCAAGGACATCCCGGCCGAGATCGGTCTGCCCGAGGGAGAGGTGAGGGGTTCATTTGCACTCAACGGGAAGAATATACCACTCCTGTATGCAGATCCCATCGGGAGCGATCCGCTCCTGGCAGAACTCATGGTCAAAAATGCGGAAAAGGCCCTTCTTGGACAGTAAACCCCCATGAACATCCTTGTCCTCGATACGATCCATGGCGGAAAAATTATCGCCCGTTTCCTCCGCGCGAAGGGATACACCGCTGACATGGTGGACGTGTACCGGGAAAAGGACGGTATCAGCCCCCGGGAGGCGTCGGGACGTGACTACGACCTGGTCATCGCACCTGTCCACCTGGACCCTGCCTACCCCCTCCTCCGCGACGCGGCAGCTCCTGTCATCACCCACCACCAGGCAGTCCGTTGGATAATGGGAAAGGGCCAGGAGCGGCATCTCGTGGAAATCACTGGCGCGCGGGGAAAGACGACAACCGCCCATGCCCTTGCGCACGTCCTTTCCGGGGCCGGTGTCCTGCACACCTCGCGGGGCTCCCGTGTGGTACCCGGGGGAGAAGGGATCGGGAGGATGGGGATCACCCCTGCATCACTCCTCGCTGCAGCAGAATATGCACGGTCAATCAGTGGATGGCTGGTGGGTGAGGTCTCCCTGGGGTTTTGCGGCGCGGGCGCTGTCGGCATCCTGACATCCATGGAGACGTATCGTTTCGCCGCGGGAAAGAAGGATGCACTGGCAGAGAAACTCCATTCGGGAAGTACCCTTCCATGCCTGGTGACGCCGCCCGGAACGGAAAAGTGGGGGAACAGGCTTCCCTGCGATGCTGTTGCCACGGCTGATGGATCGGTCTGCCACTACGAGTGGGGGACAATCCATGGACGGTTCGAAAATCCACTCCTTGCGTGTGTCCCCTACCGTGAACCCCTCCTCCTGGCCGTCGCTGCCGCGTGTGTCATGGGCCAGGACCCCAAAGGGCTCTCCCGCTTTGCCCCCCTCGAGGGGAGGCTGTGCCCATCCTGGAGCGGAAAGACCCTCGTCGTGGACGATTCAAACTCGGGGACGTGTGCCAGGACCGCACGGGAAGCCATTTCCCATGCACGGGCCCTCCTCGGAAGAAGGGGGCCACTCACGCTCGTGATCGGGAAAGAACCTGGTTCGATCTGCGAAGGCTTCCCCGCGGAAGAGATCGCGTCGGTTATCGGGAAGGAGGATATCGACCACCTCGTCCTTGTCGGCGATTACGAACCGGATTCCATCCTTCCGCGCGGCAGGGAGAGCCTGCCCGTCTCCCCTGCCAGGACTCTGGAGGAGGGAAGGGATTGTGCCCTCCGGATATGCAGGGAAGGTGCGGTGGTCCTTGCGGTGAAAGCATGGCGTTGAAACAGATGAAATACATGCAGCCGAGGCCCAGTTCAATCGTTGCTGCCCTCTATACCGCCCGGGACCTTTACGTCGACGTGGCAATCCTCCACGGGCCCTCCGGGTGCTCCTTCAAGCATGCACGGCTCCTGGAGGAAGACGGGATGCGTGTCCTCACGACATCCCTTGCTGACCACGAGTTTATCTTTGGTGGCCAGCAGCCCCTCGAAGCAGTCCTTTCCTATGCCGAAAAGACGTTTGCGCCACGCAGGATGGCTGTCATCGGGACGTGCGTCTCGATGATCATCGGGGAAGACCTCCAGTCAGCCATCAGGAACGCAGGGATCCATACACCCACCATCTCGGTGGATATCCATGCGGGGTTCCCCGAGAACATTGCCGGCGTCATCGCAACCCTCGAACCAGCCGCAGAACTGGGATGGATTTCACGGGAAGAACTGGAGAGGCAGAAATACCTGCTCGGGAAGGCAAACGAGGTGGAGAGGTTGCGGGGAGCAGCATCAAAGCCCTACATCGAACCATCCCGCGGGGACTTAAAACACCATGCCGCAGAACGCCTCCTTGCCCTTGCAGGTTCCGGTAAAAAGGGAATCGCGATCATGAATGCCAAGAAGGAGACGGCGTACATGTTTGCCGATGAACTGCTCGCACTCTTCCAGGCCCGCCCGGAGGCCCCCGTGACCTACGTGGCCAACCTCGAGGAACGCGGCCTTCCCAAGGTGCGGGAGGATGCAAACCGTATCCGCCGGGAACTCGAGGAGAGGGGGCTGCCCCTCACGCTCTGCGGTGCCCTCGACGAGTACGGTGCCAACGGGGATGCGCTTGCAGCTCTCATCCGCCAGGTCTCCCCGGACTTTGCCTTCATCGTGGGTGTCCCCCATGCCATCCCACCCCCCGCCCTCGGGGGGATCGAGTGCATCTCTGTTACAAATGGTCCACGCCAGGTGGAACCGCTGCGGGAAACAGGGCACCGTTTCGTTGTGGTCGAGGTGGACCTCCACCCCCGCACCCTAGGCGTTCGCGCCATCGTTGAGAGTGAACTGGGAGCGGTCATCCGGAGCATGGCATGAGAACTCTCCTGATCGCAGGTGACCGGTCGGGAAGTGGCAAGACCAGTATCACCCTTGCAATAGCCCAGAAGCTCTCCCGGAAGATGTCTGTCCAGACTTTCAAGGTGGGAATGGACTATATCGACCCTTCCTACCTGACCGGCGTTACCGGGAGGCCGTGTCGCAACCTTGACACCTTCGTCATGGATGAAAACGCCCTCTCCTCCGTCTTTACCCACGCGTGCCACGGGGCAGATATCGCCATCATCGAGGGGGTACGGGGACTTTACGAGGGTGCTGAACCGACAGGCGACGCGGGAAGCACGGCATCTGTCGCAAAAGCCCTGGGAGTCCCCGTTGTCCTCGTTGTGAATGCCCGGAGCATCACCCGGAGTGCAGCTGCACTCGTCAGGGGTTTCCAGTCCTTTGACCCGCAGATTCACATTGCAGGGGTGATTCTGAACAATGTTGCCGGGGAAAAGCACGCGGAAAAGACCCGGACTGCAATTGAGCATTACTGCAAAGTCCCTGTCCTTGGGGCTGTACCCCGGCTACCGGCGCTCGAAATGGCAATGCGACACCTTGGCCTGGTCCCTTTCCGGGAAGGCCAGGACAAGGGCGAGTTCATGGAAAGGATCAGGACCGTATCAGACCTGGTCGGGGGTGCCATCAACCTGGACAGGCTGCTCTCCCTGGCCGCTGACGTGTCCCCTGGTGAGCCTGTCCTTTCACCCTTCCTTCAGCACCAAAGACCCGACCTCCGGATCGCTGTCGCGTACGACCACGTCTTCACCTTCTACTACGCAGATCTCTTCGATATCCTGAAGGCCAACGGTGCAGAAGTCACCTTCTTCAGCCCCGCGGAAGGCACTCTTCCGGACGCTGACGGATACATCATCGGGGGTGGGTACCCCGAGCTGTATGCACGGGAGCTGTCGGACAATACCCCGGTGAGGGAGGCTCTCCGGCAGGTATCGCGGGAAGGGGTCCCTATCTATGCCGAATGTGCAGGTCTCATGTACCTCACCGACGAAATCGTCCTCAAAAAGGGGTGGCAGGAAAAGACAGAGGAGGAGAGGTACCCCCTGTGTGGCGTCTTCCGGGGGAAGGCATCCATGCCGGCACGGCGTGTCGTTGCTTACGTTGAAGGGGAGAGTAAGGCAGGATCACCCGTGGGTGCGCACCGGTTCCGTGGGCATGAATTTCACTATTCAGATGTCTCGCTTGCACCCGGCACCCGTTTTGCCTATACCCTCACGAGGGGAAAGGGGATTGAGGGCAAAAAAGACGGGGCTACCGTCCGGAATACGCTTGCCAGTTATACCCACCTGCACCCGGTCGGCAGCCTTCCCATGTTTGTCCGGTTCCTTGAGACCTGCAGACAGGCCCAAGAGAGCCGGAACATTCAATCAGCAGGTAAAAAATAGTAGGAGAGAGCACCCTATCCTTGCATGTTCGTGTACATTGATGGGAAGATGTACCCCAAAGAGGAGGCAAAGATATCTGTCTTTGACCATGGTCTCCTGTACGGGGACGGCGTTTTTGAAGGTATCCGCATGTACGGTGGTCGCATATTCCGGCTCCCGGAACACCTCGACCGGCTCTATGATTCGGCAAAGACCATCGACCTCTGCATCCCGATGAGCAAGGACGAGATGACCCGTGCCATCATAGAGACTGTCCGGAAAAATAACCTCAAGGATGCCTACATTCGCCCGATTGTCACCCGGGGTGTCGGCGACCTCGGGCTGTGCCCGACGAAGTGCCCGCGGCCGACGGTCATCATCATCGCGACGGAATGGGGTGCGATGTACGGCGACCTGTACGAGAAGGGCCTGAAGGCCGTGACGGTCTCCGTCCGGAGGAACCCCTGCTGTGCCCTCCCCCCAAACGTCAAGTCGCTCAACTACCTCAACAACATCCTCGCAAAGATTGAGGCAAACTGCAAGGGAGGTGACGAGGCCATCATGTTTGACATGCAGGGCAACATCTCGGAGGGATCAGGTGACAATATCTTTGTCGTGAAGAACGGTGTCATCTTCACGCCTCCCACCCTGAACAACCTTCGGGGCATCACGAGGATGGTCGTCCTGGAGGTTGCCCAGAGCCTGGGGATCCCCGTCCAGGAGACAAACCTCGGGTACTTTGACCTCTATACCGCTGACGAGATCTTTGTCACCGGAACCGCCGCGGAAGTCGCACCTATCGTGTACGTCGACGGGAGATCGATCGGGTCGGGCCGGCCCGGGCCCATCACCCGGCAGTTGATGGCAGGGTTCAGGGCGGTGACGGAGAGGGAAGGGACTCCGGCCTATTAATCCTTCTGCCGATGCCCCTTTCCCCCAGGGAGTATCCCACTCCATAATCCTTTTTACCACGAACGCCGAAATATAAAGGATACCTGCTGCTATAGTGTAGTCCGGCCAATCATGCCGGCCTTTCACGCCGGCGACTGGGGTTCGAATCCCCATAGCAGCATCCCTTCCGCAAACCTTTTCTTCCATTGAGAGTGGTAAAGGATCAACCCGGCTCTGTCATTTCTCAAGCGACGGGGAGACTCAGGGTCATGGGCAAGGTAACCCGGCAAACCTTCATGAAGGTAAACAAGGAAGCAGACTAAGAAAATATCGGGAAAATGGTGGTCTTTTCGAACAAAGCCGGAACCTGATGAAAACTGCAGACGCAGTTTTCATTCAAAACTCCCATGAATGCTGTGCGGTCATGTCAACAAGATAAAAATCACGAAGGGATTTCCAGGAAAAAAAACCAGGGATGATGCTTCTCTCTTTTTTCTTTACCCAAGGGAGAAGGGGAAATGCCCTTAGATCCCGTTTTTATCATGTCTGCATTCCGGGTGTCAATGACAATATCATTTTTCAAACTGTGTTGCCGATTGCACGGTGGTTCAGGGCAGTTCCTATAGTATTAAATAATTACCACGCAAAACTTCCCGACGAGGGAAATGGGAATTGATAAGCCTCCTTCGAAAGAATTGGCTCCCTCTATCCGTGTTGTCCTCGTTTTCCTGTCCACTCTCTTCGTCCTCGCCGTCACGGTATTTTCCCTGACCTCCAATATCACCATCATTTACCAGAATGCCTACTATATCCCCATCATCCTTGCCTGCTACTATTTCCAGAGGCGGGGTCTCTTTTACTCGGTTTTCCTCACAGGGATCTATTTCGTCTCCCTCGTTTTCGTGTATCCGACAGTCGAGATCGCGTTCCAGGGGTTCATCCGTGTCCTCTTCTTCCTTCTCACGGCACTTATCGTCACCTACCTCGTCGAGAAGCTGGAGACAGAAAAGGCACGGTACAAGGGGATATTTGCAAACTCTGAGTCAGGGATCATCCTCTGGAGACGGGATTCCGGCCGGGTCATCGAGTCCAACCCCACGACCTCCGACATGACCGGCTATACCGGGCAGGAACTTGCAACAATGTCAATCTCTGATATCTTCAGGGATCCCGAGAGCGTTCAGGAGCTTGGAGGATCGGGAAAACCTCCCTTCAAACACCGGGAGGGAAAGGTGAAAACGAAGGACGGGGGAGAGATAGATGTCCTCTTTTCCATGGGATCGATTGATGAAGGGATAGGGACTGTCACTTTCCAGGATATCACGGAAAGGAAGAAGACAGAGGAGGCGATATCTCTGGCCAACCGGAAGCTCAACCTCCTCAACAGCATCACGCGGCACGACATCCTCAATTCCCTGACGGCACTCCTCGGTTACCTTGAGCTCTCCCGGGATATCGTTCGTGACGAGGAGATGAAAAAATATGTCGAGGCAGAGATACGGTCAGCCGAGACAATCCGGAAACAGATCGAGTTTACCCGTGATTACCAGGACGTGGGCGTCAAGGCCCCCTCATGGTTCTCGGTCAGGACCCTCATCCAGGGTTTGAAGAGCCGTGTTGAGAGGGAGGGGATTGGCGTCTCTCTCGACCTTCCCGATGTGGAGATCTATGCAGACCCCCTCGTCGAGAAGGTCTTTTACAACCTGATGGAAAATGCCGTCCGGCACGGGAAAAAAGTGACGAGGATTTGGTTTACCGCGAGAAAACAGGGTGATGACCTTGTGATCCAGTGTTGCGATAACGGCGTTGGTGTTCCCGCCGACAAGAAAAAGGCGATATTCAACAGGGAGTACTTCCAGCATTCGGGGTTTGGCCTTTTTCTCTCACGGGAGATCCTTGCAATCACCGGGATCTCCCTGGAAGAGACCGGGGTGCCAGGAGAGGGTGCGGTCTTCTCCCTCGTCGTCCCACGCGGTGCCTACAGGATGTCTCCACTGTAAAAAGTACCCTGTCTTTTCCTCTCCCTTTCCAAAGAGCCTTCAGTGACCAGTCGGGGAAAAACCCCTGCGTCAGCTGGCTGGTTTTACCGCGGGACCGATCGCGGAGAGATCGGTACCTGTCAATGCCTCTTCCCACGTCACCAAGTTCTCCTCGATAATATGGCGCGAGACATACGGAAAGTAATTCTCCTTCAGCCAGTCCACGACCTCCTCGCGTGAACCTTCACAGAGAACCTCGTCCGGCCCTCCCCCAACATGGTGTATGCACGTGTACTGACTCCCTCTGACCCGGCAAGTGAGACCATCGCACATGGTCTTGTCCTGGGACCGGCTCACACTTACACCTCGCCGTTACGGCACTCTTTTTCCCAATAGTATTTCACGAATGAAAGGGATAGTACCTTTTCCCAGACCAGCTTTACAGGTTTCCTCCTGCTACTGAACAGGACCGGTGTTCCTGGGAGAGGGAATGCGGACAGAGGCAGGACAGGGAGGAGAGAGGCACGATGGACCAAGAAAGAGGACGTTTTGAGAAAGGAGCATGGGTAGAAGAGGGAGAAGGGGAAAAGGGGGAGGATGCACGGAAAAGGTCAGGCCCCTTCGACAGGCGCTTTGAGGAGGTATCCCACCTCGTCTCATCATCATTGTCCGAGATTTTTTCCCTTGCACGCGATCTCGTCACCACCCCCGAAGGCCAGGCGCACATCAGGCAGTCCATCGACCAGGCTTCGACCGAGATAGAGAGATCCCTCGCAGCGGTCGCAGATCAGGTCAGGGAAAAGCTCAAAGAGAAGGGAGTGCCGGATGAAAAAGCGAGGTCAGGGGAGAGGTAACGATCTCCCCTGGCAACCGCCAATGAAAAAGATCGATACGAAAAGGGGGATGAAAACGGGAGACCGGAACCCCGATGTCTATGCCGTGGCGTTGATGGACTTTCTCCGGTCTCCCCGGGTAGGATATCGCAAGCTGACAGGAAAGGCACTTCTTTTGTACACCGCTGCCCTCACGCACAGCTCCTTTCTTGAGAAGGAGATCTCGTCCCCCCCGGCGAACTCTTCAGGGGAAGATTACGAGAGACTCGAATTCCTTGGCGATCGGGTCCTGAACCTCGTTGTCGCTGAATACCTCTACGAACATACGAACGGGAGAGAGGGTGAAATGACGGGGAAAATGGAATTTGTCAAGAACAGACATCTCTCTTTTATCCTCTCATCTCCGGGGATCGATTTTCCCCGCCTGATAAGGGTTGGTCCCCACCAGAGGCTCACCCCAGGGATAGTCGCTGCTGCATTCGAGGCATTCATTGGTGCATCCTTCCTGGACAGGGGTTACGAGGAGACGCGGGCAATGGTTATGCGCCTGATAGGTGACGAGCTGGAGATTTTCTCTCCGGAAAAAAATTACAAAAAGATCCTCCAGGAGCTGCTCCAGCACCAAAAACAGCCCCTCCCCCTGTACCAGTTGCAGAGGAAGGAAGGGCTTGACCATGCACCCTTTTTTTCTTACAGGGTCCTTGTCGGAGACAGGGTCATCGGCGAGGGCACGGGCAGGACAAAGGCACAGGCCACACAGGACGCAGCCCGCGATGCGCTTCTGAACCTTGGGGTTTTCTCGGACGAAGGTTGATCTTTTCCCCGCATGGGTTGATCTTTTCTCCCATGAGTGTCACGTCTCCCGGAGACATTATCTCCTTTTATGTTCTTACTGATCGGTCAGGAGTACAGGAGGAAACAGCACACTTGACCCGTCGTGAGGAGGATCTCAGATGAACGAGCCCAAAAAGGTAATTGCTGCTGTGGATGGTTCTTTTCTCTCCACCCGTGTCATCCAGGCCGCCGTGGAAGAAGCACGCTGCCGGAAGGCAGAACTCCACATCGTCCACGTCATTGAAAATACCTGGTCAAACGGGGACACGGCGAGGGAACTTGCGATCCGGGACCTTGAAGAGGATGCCGCATCTTTGCTCTCCTCGATGAAGGCTGAAGTCGAGGCACAGGGCTATGAAGCGATCGCCCACCTCCTGCGGGGACACCCCGGCGACAAAATCGTGGACTGTGCCATCGATTTAGGAGCCGATATTGTCATCCTGGGATCGGTGGGGAAGAGCCAGGTCAAGAGGATGATCGCGGGGAGTGTATCGACGTTTGTCGTCACCCACTGCCCGGTGACAACCATGGTTGTCAAGCCCGTTTATCCTGCTCACCCCTCCTGAAATGAGCCGGTTGAGGACCGGGATGACGGCTTCATCCCCCGTTACTTCACTGCCTGAAGGAGGAGAAAATAGCCGCCGGGATCTTTTCCGCCCGTCGGTATCGTCTTCCCCTCCGGCCCTGGACGGTCAGATTCATCCAAATGGTTAATATGTCCACATCTCTTGAAACCGCGATTGAAAAACCACCGGACCAGGGACAGGGGCCCCTGATCTCAGGGCACAGGGTGGTCCATGCTGTTATCATGGCAGCGGTCGCCATGGCGGTCATTGATGGGATCGTCGTCAGCATTGCACTTCCCACCATCACGCGGACTTTCTCGGCGGACGTGGCACAATCGCAATGGATTTTTACCGCTTACCTCGTGACAGAGACCAGCCTTCTCCTTATTTTTGGCAGGGTATCGGAACTGGTAGGGAAAAGGCGGCTCTTTCTTTCCGGCCTCATCCTCTTTACCACGTCGTCCCTTGCCTGTGGCCTCTCCGTGAGCCTCTGGGACTTAATCGCCTTCCGCGTCCTCCAGGCATGCGGGTCTGCCATGATATTTTCCATCTGCATAGCCATCCTCTACGAGACATCCCCTCCCATGGAACAGGGAAGCCGGATGGGATACGTGAGCACCACCATGGGAGCCGCCGCCGTTGTGGCACCCATCCTGGGTGGTTTCATCACCGGTTCCCTTGGCTGGGAATTTATATTCCTTATCAATGTCCCGATAGGGACAGCCTGCATCATTTTGTTCTCCCTGTATTCGTCTCCCGAAACCTATGTGCCCCGTTCACGCCCGATGGACTGGCCGGGTGCGGTGACCCTGGCGTCGTTTCTCGTCTTCCTGATCATCGCCCTCGCGAATGTCTCCACCACCCTCTCCATCTCGGTCATGGCCCTTATTTTCATCGCCCTGAGTCTCGTCTCTCTCCTCTCTTTCATCCTTGTCGAGAGGAGGTGTACCCACCCCCTTTTTGATACATCCCTCTTTTGGAACCTGGACTACACACTTCCCAATTCAGCCATGGTCTGCGTGTACATGGCTTTTTTCATGCTCTACCTCGTCGGGCCCTTCTATTTCGAGGACGTCATGGCCCTTGATCCTGTCTCTGTCGGTGTGGTCTTCCTGGTCCTTCCCCTCACCATTATTGTTGCATCTCCCCTCGCGGGGATGATCTACGACAGGTGGAAAGTGGGAGTCCTTGCCTCTGCAGGTATCCTCCTGACATCTTTTTCCCTCTTTCTCCTTGGAATCGCAGTTGTCTGGCAGGATCTATCTGCCATCATCATCATTTTCCTCCCTCTCTCCCTCGGGATATCCCTCTTTTTTGCCCCCAATGCAACAGAGGTCATGAGGGCCCTGCCCCTGGAAAAAGCCTCCCTCGCATCGAGCATGAGTGCAACACTCAAAAACCTGGGCATGATCATGGGAGTTTCCCTCTCCGCACTCATCCTTTCCGGTGAACTGGCACGGGGAGGGTTAATTGGGCACCCGGGAGAAGCCGGCGCAGCCTTCATCGCCCTGGCAATTCAGAAAGTCCTCTTCACAGGCTCTTTCCTCTGCGGTATCGGGGGAGTCCTCTCCCTGGCAAAAGACATACGAAAGAGGGGGGTGGGAAGGGGGCCCGGGCATTGAGGGGGGGAATTTTTCTCCCCCCGAATCAATCTCACAGGGTGTGAGCCACATGAAGATATTGTACGTCTACGCCCATCCCGAGCCCAAGTCCCTGTCCGGTTCGCTCAAGGATGCTGCAATGGTGACCCTTTCCTCCCTTCGCCATGATGTGAAGGTCTCCAACCTCTATGCCATGCAGTTCAAGGCAGTGCTCGATTCCCACGATTTCCGTATCAGGGCCCGGCACGACATTTTCATACCTCCCCTTGAACAGGTGCACGGCGTGGAAACGCGGAGCCTCTCTCCCGATATCATGGATGAGATCGACCGGGTCGCATGGGCCGACCTCCTCGTCATCCAGTTTCCGCTCTGGTGGTCATCTATGCCCGCAATCCTCAAGGGATGGTTCGACAGGGTCTTTGTTCAGGGATTCGTTGTCGATATTCCCGCAGGAAAGGTCTTTTCACAGGGACTGCTCCGCGGAAAAAAAGCAATGCTCGTTGTGACGACCGGCTCTTCCCAGGACAAATTCTCAAAAGAAGGCGGATTTGGGGACTTAAATGGCATCCTCTCCATCATTTCGCATAACATCCTTGAATTTTGCGGGATCGAAGTACTGCCTCCTTTCATTGTATACGGAGCTCCTGCCCTCTCGCGCGAAGAGGGGGCAGAAGTTATCAGGAGATACCAGGACTTTTTGAAGGGGATGCTAAGCCGTTAGGGCATTTTCAGAGAGGAGGGGTCCTCTCTCCCTCTTTTTTCTTCTCCTCGTTTGCCTCCCGGGATACAAGGCAAAAAATCCCCCCGATCAGCATGATAAGGTCGAGGGGGGGAAGGACACTGGAAATGATGGCAAATATTCCTGCCCGGTTGAAGTCCCTCTTCTCGGTCGCATGCAGCGCGAAAAACCCCACAACCAGGCCAATGCCCTTGAGAAAGAGGATTGCTACCAGGAACGCAAGGGGTATGTCCAGGTTGACGCTGAGTGCTTCAAATTTTCCCGCACTGTAGATGACCCCCCCGAGGACGCCGAGGAAGATCAAAACGAGGATCCCCAGGACCAGGGAGACGAGGACGAGGATCTTTCCCACCTTCGCTTCCGACGATATCCCCTCGATATTGAGCATAAACGTTCACCATACAGTGGTGGCACTCCTGTTCACAAAATGATATCGTGTCTCTGCCGGTAAAAGACGGGATAATATCGTCCTTTCATCACTCGTTATCCTGCAATGCTGGACAAAAGTTGCAAATTGCAAAGAAGACGTCTTTTTGTTTATCCCTGACCGGGCAATAATACCTCCCGTTCTCCTCCCTCACCCGCAGGCCGCCCGGAAAGGGTGTCCCGACGGGATGTCCGGGCTTTTCCATGACAAACATCGAAAAACCGGCGAGGATGTAGAAGAAAAGGCGGTGCTTTGCAGAGTGGAACTGGGGAAGATACTCTCTCCCTGGTTCGGATGCAAAGCACCCGCGGGGAACCATCGCACAGTACGAAACATAGGCATCCCTTTCCCTGATTAGCTGGGTTAACCGTGAAAAATAGCCCTGTGTGCAGAGGGAGAGGAGCTCATGGTGCGCATCTGCTATCTGCCCGAGCAGGTAGGGGGCCGCGACTTTCCGGTACGGGGGAGGGAGCCTGTGGACCTCGTAACGGGCCCTCCCCATGATAACCGAGAGATCGAAGAGGGAGAAGGATGATATCTCCCGGGCCATCAGGATCCCGGCTTCTCCCCGGGTCCTTGCACGGGAGAGTCTCTGGCACGCGTGGACGATTTGCTCGTATTCGCAGGCTTCCTTTCCGTCCATCCCTTCATTCATGCTTATTTTCTGCGGACTTTGCCAAGCAGGGCAAGAGCAGAGAGGGCAAGGAGGGCAGCACCAGGCATAAGGGCTGCTCTGGTGGGAGCGACCGTTGACTGGGGCGTCACCTTGGGTTCTATTCCTTCTGCTGTCGGGTGTGTTGCAATAACCCCCGCGGTTGCACCCCCGATGGGCGGGGTGACGTGAATGACAAACGTGGAAACGGGTTGTCTCCCCGGTCCAGGGGCTGTCGCGGAGCAGGGAGAACTATCGGCTTCCCCTGAGAGGTAGATGATGCTGACCATCGACCCGTCGTTTCTCCCGGAGTACCGCGTGGACTGTCCCTTGTTGAGGGACTGGTCCAGGACAGTCATGCCAGCGCTCTTCAGCAGGACACGGGTGGAAAGGGCCTTGCAAACAGGCCCTGCGCACTGGGAACAGTCCGGAAGCGTGGTATATTCGAAGGTGTATCCCCCTGCAAGCTGAACGGGCAGGGTATTGGGATCGCCATAGATATCTGTCGTCACGTATCCCTCCGCTCCTGTCACCGCGCTGACAAGGGCAATCCCTGCCCACTGGCCTCCGCTCCCCCCGATTATCGTCCCGGCAACGAGGTCACCGTTATGGAACGTGTTAAAGGCTCCCTCCTCAGGGACTCCCCCCACTATTTGCAGGGGGGTGATCGGGGAATACCCGCAGGCCGGTGCGCCCTTCGAATAATCACACCCATACAGGGACTCGGCCCTGATCGTGAGAGTCTGGGAGAGCGGGTCCATTGCTGTGACCCTCCCCACGTAGGCTGACTCCTGGACGAGGGCCGCTGTGGGCATCGCTAGCCCGATGAGAATTATCCCCAGGAGACAGCCGAGGAAAATAGTCTTCTTCCTGTGCATGATGTGAATCACCTGCATGAATAGAATAGGGGGAAGGGAGGATAAAAAATAACCATCCTGCACTGGTCGCCGGGGGAAATATTTTCCCCCCCCCGGAATACTTCACACTCTCTCCCTCGCTCTCCCGCCATTTCTCGCAATTCCGGTCAGGAAAGTGAGATTCCCGCCTTCTTGATGAGATAGTAAGCGCCCGCAAGGCAGATGATGACAAAACCCATCGCCCAGAATGTCATGTCGGACGGTGGCACCTCTGCATAGGGATCAAAGAGGATGATCTTTCGTGCCACTGCAATAACGGCAAGCAGGACGATGATCTCCACGTGGATTTCCTGTTTCCTGATATATGCCTTGATCGTGTCCAGGAGTTCCACCCCGATGAGGACAAGGAGGAAGAAGCCAAAGAGGGCTAGTATCTCGTGGTTATCGAGCCGGAAGCTCCCGTCAATGACAAAGTCTCCGATGAGTATTCCCACGAGCTCAAGGACTGTAAACAGGATGACAAAGGCCAGGAGGGCGGCCAGGACATAGTAAACCACCCGTTCAAACCTGTTCAAATTTTCAAGCATTCTTCTCTTCCCCCATCTGTTCCATAAAGGTCCAAAGACTCGGAAACCCTTCAATATTTAAGGAAACGTCTATCCCTAAAAAACCCTGCCTTGTACCCGGTAATCGAAGTGGTCACTGGTGACCACTGTGTATTTGTAGGAGAACGAGCAGAGGTCTCTTTACCATGCATGCACGCGTCGCTGTCCTCCTGACAGTATCGGCGTTGGTCCTCGTGGCCATTGGTACCGCCTCCTCTCTCCAGGAAAATGATGGTCCTCGCCGTCTTCTCCGGATCGAATCCGTGCCGGCCGGTGCCGCGGTCATGATTGACAACCTCCTTATCGGTCTCACACCCGTCACGTACCCCTTCTCCCCCTCGGACACAGAAATCCATAGCATCGTCATCTCTGCAAGCGGATACCGGGTCTTCAGGACGACCTATTCTCCCGAAACGACACAGGGAACGAGCGCCTCAATCACGGCGACCCTCGAGCCGACCCTGTCGTGGGGCACCCTTGTCGTGAGGTCCCAGCCATCCGGCGCCCTGGTCACAGTGGATAATGCAAGAGGGCAGCAGGCCCCCTGGACCTACCCGGAGATCCGGGCCGGCGGACACCTTGTCCAGGCATTTCTCTCGGGCTATAAACCGTATTCCGCCATCGTGGAAGTCCCTGACGGGGGCACTGCCGGCATCGATGCAACACTCTGGCCCCTCACGGATGTTGGTATCATCCAGGCAAAGAGCTCACCGGGCGGGGCCGATGTCTATATCGACGGGATTTTCAGGGGATCAACCGCAGTGACCATCGGGAACATTGATCCGGGGACCCACTATGTCCTCCTCAAGTCTGTCGGGTTCCAGGACTGGTCAGATCTCGTGACGCTGAGGCCGAGAGAGATGGCTATCATCGATGTACCCCTGGCCAGGGCACAGTATCCCTCGGCTGGATTTATCCATGTCGGGTCGGATCCCACGGGGGCTTCCGTTTTCATCGATGGGATCTTTTACGGAAAGACACAGCCAGGAAATCCTCTCGACATCACGGGCGTCCCCCCTGGAGAGCATTCTGTTACCCTTTCCCTCGAAAACTACGGGGAGTTTAGCACCACTGTCAATGTCAGGCCAGGAGAGACGACTTACGTCAATGCGACTTTGAGTCCCCTTGCGAGCCGTGCAGCGACAGGGACCCTCCAGGTCATGTCTTCACCTTCGGGTGCAAACGTCTTCATCGATAACACGTGCCAGGGGATCACCCCCCTGACGATTGCATCCCTCCCGGCCGGCCCCCATACACTCATGCTCACGCTCGCGGGGTACCAGCCCCACTCCCTCTCCTTTGACCTGGCCCCTGGCGCCGTCTCACACCTCGAAGTCGCTCTGGCACCAGAACCAACCAGTGTCGGCATGACTTCCTGGCCGGTTATTGTATGCCTCGTGGCGATGAGCCTCGTTGCCGGGCGCAGGATCATTGCCTGACCAATTTTTTCCTTTCACTCTTGCCGGTCACCTCTCCCGCGTGGTCTCCCCTGACCCAGCGGGATTCCCCGTTTGCGTATTCCTTCTTCCAGATGGGAACGTACTCCTTGATACGGTCGATGATATATTCACAGGCCAAAAATGCGGCCTTCCTGTGCCCAGCACCAACGACGATGAGGACGATGTTTTCGCCGACCCGCAAAGACCCGACCCGGTGGATGATATCGACATGTTGCACCTGGAACTTTTCCATCGCTTCCCCTGCAATTACAGAGAGGTCGCTCCTGGCTACCTCCTCGAAAGCCTCGACTTCCATCCGTTCTATCCCGTCATCCCTGACGATACCGAGGAAGCTGACCACGGCACCGGTCCCTCTCTTTCGCGCCCCTTCGATGAAAGCGCCGGGATCGAAGTCTTCCCCTGTTATCTGTATCACCCTACCAACCCCCTGTCAGCCCCCTGCCACGGGGGGATAGAAGGCTATCTCGTCTCCGGGCCGGAGAGGGCAGTCTTCGCGCGCAGGACCCATAATACGCTCTCTGTTGATCATGAGGATGACAGACTTTTTGAGGTTCCCCTCGTTATCAACGAGTTCAGCAAGACCCGCGGGGTTGATCTTTTCCAGCTCTCGTATCACCGAGCGGACGGTCGCCGGCCATGGCAGATCCATCTCGATTGTCCCACCGAACAGTTCTCTGAAACGCGCAAATGCACGAACACGCACAGATTCCTTCATCCTTTCCCTCCTGCCCCGCATGCACGGCATGCGGGATCCCGCTTCACCGGTATCATGTCCCAGGTACCCGCGCGGCCGTCCCACACGTGGAGGGCATCCCCCATGACAGTTCCCTCCCCGAGGAGTATCCTGATGGCCTCGTTCGCCTGTATGCACCCCAGGATCCCTGCTGTTGTCCCAAGAACGGGTGGTGGTGTCTCTTCCGGCGGGTGGGGTATGGCACACTGGAGGCATGCTGTCTTTCGTGGAATGATTGCCATCACCTGCCCACAGTAACCGTTCACGGCGGCATGGACAAGGGGAACTGTGTGCATGCAGGCTGCCCTGTTGAGGATATACCGGGCCGGGTAGTTATCGAGGGCATCGACCACGAGGTTCATTCCCCGGACGACATTGACCACGTTCTCTTCTGTCAGATGGAGGGGACGAGGGTCGACCTCTATGTCCGGGTTCAACGCCTCCAGTCTCCGGGCAGCAGAATCCACCTTGGACCGCCCGATATCAGCCTCGGCATGGATGATCTGCCGGTTCAGGTTACTCCTGCTGACCCTGTCGGAGTCGATGATCCGGATACGACCGATCCCTGCGGCAGCGAGGTAGAAGGCAACCGGCGAGCCTAGGCCCCCGGCTCCGGCTATGCACACGGACGAGTGTAATAGCCGCTCCTGCCCCTCTTCCCCAAGGAGGGGGATCTGCCTCTCGTACCGTTCTCTCTCCCTCGGGGTCAGGGGCCATCTCTCTCCTGTCATCGCGTCAACCTCCGGGCGTTGCATACCGGGACAGTACTAGCACTATATAGTGCATCGGAAACATAATAGTGCGCCGGGATTGACCCCGGTTCGCTTCCCGCGGGCAGCACGGCAGGGCTCTGTGGGATGTTCACCCATCCTGGACGGATGTGGATGCCAATGACAGGAAAGAAAACAGGTGGCGACCTTTCCGCGTATGGAAGGCTTTCTGACTATCTCAGGGGAAAAAATAGTCTCCTCCTCTCCTATTCCGGAGGGCTGGACAGTCTCCTCCTGGCAATAATTGCAAAAGATACTGTGTGCGGCCCATTTCTCTGCGTGTTCCTCGACTCCCCCCTCGTTCCGCGCCGGCTGGCACGGGAGGCAAAAGAGAGTGCCAGCAGGTATCACTTACCCCTTGAAATCGTTTCGTTCCCCATACTCAAAGACCCCCGGTTCCGGGATAATCCCGTGAACCGGTGTTATACCTGCAAGGAATCAGCCGCAGCTGTCCTTTGGAAAATAGCCGGTTCCCGGGGTATCACTCACGTTGCTGATGGCGTGAACTCTTCAGACCTCTTCGAATTCCGGCCGGGCCTCCGGGCTGCTGATGATGCAGGTATCCTGCACCCCCTCGCAGAGTGTGCACTGGACAAAAACGCCATCCGGGACCTGGCCCGGCACATGGGGCTGCCCATCCACGACCGCCCCGCTTTCTCCTGCCTCGCCACGCGCGTGCCCTATGGCACCGTTCTCTCCCGCGACATCCTCTCGACGGTCGAAAAGGCAGAAGATTTTCTCATCTCCCTTGGTCTCCGGCAAACACGGGCCAGGATTCATGGTGATATTGCCAGGATTGAAGTCCTTCCCGAAGATATGGCCCTCGTCCTCCGGTACCGGGAAGCGATTGACGAGGCCCTTCGTTCGATGGGTATCCATTACGTTACCCTCGATCTCCGCGGATTCCGGAGCGGAAGCATGGACGAGGTTATCACGCGCGAGGGGTGACCCCGTTTCCCTGCAGGGACAGGGAAAACCTCATGCAGGATGAGGAGAAGTATTCCGGCATGGAGAGGTGGTCCAGGTGACCGTGCCGGACGGTAACGATATACCACCGGAGCTGGAGGCGGCGTGGCTCTCCTGTCTGGGCCGTTTCAATGAGGCACTCCGCCTTTTCTCGGGAACCGGGGGGAAGGGACCGGTGGACCCCCGGGTCCATGCCGCGTGGGCATATACCCTGAGCCGGATGGGCCATTTCAAGGAGGCACTGAAACATTGCGAGGAGGCACTCTCCCTGGACATCGCGTGCCCGGACGCGTGGTTCGTCAGGGGCCTCTCTCTCTCGTACCTGGGCCGGTACCGCGAGGCTGTTGACTGCCTTTCTGAAGTAATCTCCCGGGACCCATCCCATGCAGAGGCCTGGTACATCCGGGGAAACTGCCTCTATTCCCTCGGCGACTACGCGGGTGCAGTGGAATCCTACGAAAGGGTCCTCTCGCTTGACCCCGCGTACCCCAAAGCCCTCTACAACCGTGGTGTAGCGCTCGCAGATCTCGGGGATTATGCCTCTGCAATCGATTCATACGATGCCTGCCTCGCGATCAACCCCGATATCGCAATTGTTTACACCAACAAGGGCGTAGCCCTTGCTGCCCTCTCCCGCTTCGAGGAGGCCATCCTGGCATTTGACCAGGCACTCCTCCTTAACCCTGATGACGTGAGCGCCCTCAACAACAAGGGTCTCTGCCTTTCCCGGATGGGACGTGACGAGGAGGCAATGGTTATCCTGCGGAAGGCCCGGAAACTCTCCCGGTTACCCCATGTCCAGCGGGGTGTCCGCTGATGGGATACCTCTCTTTCGGCCCGAATGCAAGCGGGATTCCTGTACCTTGCGGAGAATGGGACCGGGGCCTGCACAAACTATAACACATGACCGGGTCCCAATAACGATCTGCTGTGAACCCTCTGCCTCACTGCCGGGAGATCCCCCGTCTCACATGCGCCCTCTTTGGGGCCATCAAAGCGGCAGCGACCCTGAAAAATACCGTGATCCTTGTCCATGGACCGCGGGGATGCGTTTACCATATCAACTACATCCTTGGGATGAGGGGGGATGCGCACAACCCCGTGTACTGCACGTGCATGGACGAGCATGACGTGGTCTTTGGTGCGGAAGAGAGGTTACAGAATGCAATAGTGGAACTTGACGGGGAGAAGTCTCCTGATATCATCGTTGTCCTCTCGTGCTGTGCCTCGGGGATCATCGGTGAGGACGTCGAGAGTGCGTGCAGGGCCGCACACACCCGTGCAGTCATTATCCCGGTCGATGTCGGCGGATTTTCAGGGGATTTTTCAACAGGGTACGACCGCGCACTCCTTGCCATTGTCTCCAGGACCGCGAAGAAAGGGGTCGGGAAGGAGAGGGGATTGGTTAACCTGGTGGGAATGATGCGGGGAGGGCCTGACCTCCGCGGGATAAAGTCCCTCCTTGCGTCCCTGGGTGTCAGGGTCGGGACGGTCATCCCGGCAGGTGCGTCCCTCGAAGAACTTGAGGCATGCGGGCGTGCAGACTATAACATCCTCATGTGCGAGACGGCGGGGACTTCTGCTGCCCGCTACCTCAAGGAAACATTCCAGACGGAGTACATCCCCGTGACCTTCCCGGTCGGTGTCCGCCTCTCTTCCCAGTTTCTCAACGACGTAGCCGGTGCACTGGGACTGCCACGACCGGCCCCGGTTACCGGGGAGTGCTCTGCCCGGTTCCCAGTGAAGAAAGACCCCCGTATCGCAGTTTTTTCAGGGCCGACACGTGCAACAGCCCTTTTTTCCTTCCTCTCCTTCCACGGACTGACTCCCCGGATGATCGTGGTTGACTTTGAATCTCCCCTTCTCTCCCGCCTGCGGGACCTCGTCGGGGCACAGTGTAGCATCCTTGTTTCTCCCTCCTGGGAGGAGATTGAGGAGGCCCTCGTGGAACACCGGGTAAACCTGATCGTAGGAGGGCTGATGGAGCGTTCGATGGCCACCAGGCTCGACATCCCCCTCGTTGACGTGATGCACGGGAGCCAGGTCACGGTGGGGCCCGGTGGTGAAGAAAACCTCCTCGCCCTCATACGCGAAGGTCTGGACCGGTAAGGTGTCAGGGGAAAGACCCCGGGAGGGGCACACTTCCCCGGCGCCGGGAGAGACAGGAGAAAATCTCACCGGGATAGTATATACAAAAAAATTTCTCCCCCTCCGTTGATTCGGGGATTTATCGGTCTCGTGTGATCATGCTTTAAAAATGATTTCCTTCTTCCCCGCTCCTCTCTTTTGCACGGAGGGCTTCCTGGAAAGTCCTGTTTATGCCGGGTGATGAGACGAGGGAGGGGTCGTCAATGAACGCTCTCGTTACACGCCCTGTGGAAACATTGACCCGGAAGTGAGTCCCTCCAGCCCCCATCTCGTAGTACCCGTCGCGGAAAATGAACTCCTCGGGGGAATACGCAAAATCGGGCACCCCGAGGAATATACGGACAGCCTCCCGCGTCCTCGCGTAAGGGAGGGAGTGGGAGAGAGCAAAAACTTCCTCTCTTCCCTTGATCTCTGCTGCCATCACCTCCCACCGGGATGTATCGATGACAAATGTGCGGTGGGAGTCCCGGCACTCGATGATGCCTCCTGCTCCCGATGGCAGGCAGGGGGGAGTGTCATATTTTGCGTCATTGACAAAGTTCCTGATGGCAAGGACATCCGAAGAAGGCACTTCGCGGGGTTGATGGGGGGAACTCCCCTGGGACTGCAGGAGTCCGCTTTCGAAAAGACACCCGGTGCAGGCGATGGACAGGCTTGCTATGATCGACAGGACAATTATTTTCCTCATTTTCTCCCTTCATTGTGGATTTTCCAGACAGATTATGATTTTTGGCTCTTCGCTACTTTGAGTGGGTGGACGGAAACTGAAGTAGGGGCTGCCTCGCCCCCACACTCCCACCTAAGGATAAACCCGTCGCCCCCGACGGGGCGCCCCCGCGGCGGTTCAACTGGCTCACTTTTCTGATGACCGAAATACTTGTTAAAGGGGATAACTCAGACTCTCTCTTGTACAGGTGAGATTTTAGCCGATCTTGTGACACAACCAAAAATTTTTCTCCTTCCTCCCCCACCAATCCCCCAACATGCCGACATGCAAAGATTGCATCCTCTATATCCCGAAAAAAGGGAGCAACCAGGGGGAGTGCCGCATCAACGGTACAGCTCCCCCCGACAGGGACGCAGAGAGGTGCCCGTCCCGGACGTTTCGGCCACGGTTGTAGCACCCCTGCTGTGAGGAACCACCTTCCCCCGGTCACTCTCCCCACCCGGCTGCCTTACCCGGAGGGTGTCCGCGTGCAGAGGAGGACGCTGAGTGTCTCCCCCTCCATCCGGTACTCCGCGAGGGTGACCCACTCAAAGCCATACCCCCTCAGAGTATCGTGTATCCGCGGGAGATGGGAGAGGGAGGAGACAAGAATCAGGACTTTGCCGCCGGGAGCGAGGACATCTCCTACCTGGGCAATGAACCGCCGGGTGACCTCTGTCCCGTCTCCCCCCCCATCGAGTGCGTACTCGAGCCAGTCGGCACACCTATCCCCCGGGTGCGTGGGGAGGTAGGGGGGATTGAAGAGGATCACGTCAAAAGGCCCCCTGATTCCCGAGAGGAGGTCTGCCCTGACAGTCTCCACTCCCGCCTCCCGTGCCATCCTGACAGCATGGGGATTGATATCTGAGGCGATGACCCGGGCAAAGGGCGCAAGCTGTGCCGCAATGAACCCACTGCCGCACCCTACCTCAAGGACCCGGTCAGTGGGCTGCACAAACGATGTGGCAGCACCGAGAAGGAGGAAGGTGTCCTCGGCGGGAGGGTATACCTGCGGGGGGTTCATGGGGAACACACGTTGGTGATGGTCGCGAAGTCCTCGAGGTAGAGCTCCTCTGCCCGGGCGGAGAGTATTTCATGAGGGAGGGATGACAGAAGGCATTCCACACGCCGATCGCCAAGAAGGGATCCCGCGCTCTTCAGGCAGTTCCGGACAGTCTTTCGCCGGTGGGAGAAGAGTGCCCTGACTACCTTCGCATAAATAGTCCGGTCATAGATGGGGAAGAGGGGTTCGCGCGGGACGAGGTGCACGACCGTGGACCAGACCTTGGGGTGGGGTGAGAATGACTGGGGCGAAATCTCGCAGACCTTCCCCACAGCACAGTATGTCTGGACCATGATCGAGAGACGCCCGCAATCCGGTGTCCCGGGGGGTGCCAGCATCCGGTGGGCAAACTCGCTCTGGTACATCAGGACCGCTTCCTCGAAGCCGGTATCAAGCAACCGGAAGGTGATCTTTGACGATGCCGAGTACGGGAGATTTGAAACAACGACATCAAAATCAGGAAAAGGACAGGTTACCGCATCCCCATGGATGAGGACAAGGCGCCCGTCCTGCTGTTGCCGAGAAAATTGCCCGGCAAGTTTTTCCACAAGTTCACCATCGACTTCGATGGCAACGACCCGTGCCCCCCTTTCGAGCAATGCTGCAGTCAGGGCTCCGCGACCCGGTCCAATCTCGAGGACAGTCCTCCCATCAAGATCAATGCAGCCAGCAATACGTTCAATGACCTTTTTGTCCACCAGGAAGTGCTGGTCGTATCGCGCACTCATCGCGATGTAAAGAGGTGGTATTTGACGTTCGGGTCCTGGAGTTCCTCCATGACCCGGGCAATGATCATCTTCTCGGGATGGGGTATCGCCTTAATGCGCTGGCTTATATCGGAAAAGCTCTCGAAAGGTTTCTTCTCCCTTTCTCCCAGGATTTCCCACATCAATTTTTTCCCTATCCCGGGGAGAAGGTGGAGCATGTGGAGTTTCGGACTGATGGAGATTGACTTGTTAAAGAACTGGACAAACTCACTTTCCTTCTCCCTGACGATTCTTTCGACGGCAAAAGGCAGTTCAAGGCGGGCTGTCTGCGTGAGGTCATCGTAGCTTATCCGCCTCTTGACCCTCTCTATCTTCTCGCGCTCACCGTCACCGATGTACACGTTCTCATGGATCTGGATGTCGAGCGTCTTTGGCACCAGTTCAAGGAGTTTGAACTGCGCCACGCCGACGGCCTGCACGAGCGGTTCACGCTTGAAAACGGGACGGGGATCATCAGGGTGCCCTTTCTGAAGGACATCGAGGACTATCGCATTGACCTCTTTTTTTTCCGTCTTCATAGTGAACCTCAGAGGTGAGCCTTGACTATCTCGATGATGGTATCCAGTTCATCGGGTTGGAGTGTATATTTCTCCTTTGCGTAGATAGCCCTTAGTTCGTCCCTGGTCCGTGGCATCACATTCGCAATGCGATATGCGATGTCGGGTTTCATCTTTTCGAGTTTTTGTAATTCGTTCACCAGGAGACGGGACTTCTCTGCGGAAGTCCTGGAAAGGAGATTGGCATGCTCGATACTCTTCCGGAGTTCATACGACATCTCCTTGCCTGCCTCGATCCGCTCGGCCTCCACTTTGTGGAGGAAATCGCGGAGCTCGGGGAGGGTTATTCGTTCCTCCCGAATGATAGCCTTTACCTTCATGCCAGTCTCCTGGGAGTTCCCGTGGTGGAGTGTTTACCTTTGGGCTTTTAGATGTTGCGGTCTTGCGATGACGACCTTTTCTTTGTCCCCATCCCGAAGGGACAGGAGCCAGGCTCTCCCCCTCTGACCGATGACGGTCCCTGTCATCCCATGGAACCTCCGGTGCGGCATCCCCTTCTGGATGCTGGGTTCGACGACGATGTGTACTTTCTGGCCAATATCAAATCTCTGGATAAGCGATGTGACGGGCACGATTCCCCGCCGGCGTATCTCCTTCTTGAACTTGTACCGTGTCTTTTTCCGTGGACCATTGTGGTGTGCCATGACGTTTACTCTCCCTCGTTGTCCGCTGATACGTGTATGACGTCCAGCCGGGAGACCCGGGCGGGTCTTCCCAGGATTCCGGAAAGGCTGGGTTCTGTCCGACCCTGGTCACCGGAGATCAGTTCCTTGATATAGAGACCTGCTTCTCCGGTGACCTCCAGGACTGCCCTGCCATCCTCCTCCCCCAGGAAGCGGATATCGATCACCCGTCTCTCCCGCACCCTGTCTGCACGCCGGTGAACGACCCGCAGAGGGGTGCGCTGGTATACTTTTACCCCTTTTAGGGCTCCGATTGCAGATTGAAGTTCATCCTGTGTGCATGGACCTTCAATCTCGACCAGGATCCTGTATCTTTTATCCCCTCTGGCTGATTTAATAATTTCCACATCTTCCCGCACGCCATAGCGGTCAAGGACAACGGTGACCCTGCCTGCTGCCTCCCTGTTGATGGCGGCCTCGAGATCTTTCAAGTCCACGGATCGGGTGCGGGGGGCCACCACTTCCATCACGAACGGTCGGCCTGTCCCGGTCATGAGGGCATCGATGTCCTCCCTCCCTGACCCGTGGAGTATCGATTTTCCCGCAGAGAAGAGGCGGATTGCGGGCCTGCCGATCAATTCCTCAACAGAGTCAGGGTACTGCTTGCCCGTGTACCCGCACTTCTCGCATCCCTTTCCCCTGCACGCCCGGCAGTCCCAGTGTGTCTGGGGGATTCCCCTCTCCAGCTTGCAGTAACGTCCGCAGAAGAAGACCGGGTTTATCTGGAGTTCCACAGATCCTGCTGAAATGTCCAGGATTGCCACAACATCGGGGTGAGTGGGGTCTGCAGTCTTTCCACTCTTCCGGGCCACGATTTTCCCGACTTCGCGGTTCAGCTCCGACTTGAACGGTTCGGCATGAGAAAGGCCAAGGTCACTCCAGACGACCTCTTCACTCTCGGCAATGAGCGGCGGGACTTTCGTACCAATCGCAAACGTTTCGAATTCTATTCCCCTGAGTGCAGAAATGACCTTGTCCGCCCATTCTTCCAGGTTGGAGAAGAGACCTCCGCAAATCCAGCAGTTCGCCGGAGGTGTCGAGGGCCTGTTCTCGGCCAGGAACACCGCAGTCCTCAAAGCATGTCCCCTCTCCCTGTTCGAGAGCCCAAACGAGAGCTTCCCAAAGAAGCGGCCGAGGCAGTTGTCACAGGTATCGCCGTACGCGAGTATCCTGGATGCGAGGTTCACGATGTCCATCCAGCCCTCCTCCTGTCAATTTCATTGAGGAGGACCACGATTGCGTGGTCGGCATGGAGGGTCACGGGCCCAACCGAGAGCATCTCCCGTTCCCCAAGGATTGCCCGTTCTTCTGGAGAAAAGTCCAGGTGATCACTCAGGAGGAATCCCTCGGGCAGACGGGGGGATGCCCTGATATCTCTTCCCCCCTCGTCGAGGACTGCAAAAGGGAACATTGCCACAAGGTCAGGGAGGCCTCCCCGGCGCACAGCGACTCCCGGCGTTGACTCGCGGAACTCTGATCCGACCGGAAGACCGAGCGCCTTCTTTATCAGGGCCCCTGCACTCCTTTCGTCCGGGTTGAGTGATCTCAAAGAGGCACCCGAAAACCGGACGATCTTGGGAGGACTGGGGGGACCACACAGGACGAGGTAACATTCGATCTCCCTGCGCAACCCGTGGGAGAGGAAGAACGCTGCATTGATGCACCTGCAGAGTATATCCATCCGGCCTGCCCCGCCCGGCATATCCGAGAGGAAAAAGTCACCGGAGGTGCGTGCAAGGTGCCCGACCACGGCTATCCGAATCATGGCGCCTTTTTTAGGTCCCGCCACCGAATTTTTTCATCATCCGCTGCATGTTGAACCGTCCCTGCGGGCCCCGTACACCTTTGAGCGCCCTCTTCATCATCTTGTAATAGCGGAGGAGTTCGCGGACCTCGTCGGGAGATGCCCCGGCTCCCCGCGCGATGCGCTGGATACGCGAGCTGCCGATGAGGGAGGGATCATCAAGCTCTGCTCCCGTCATCGAGTCCATGATAATCCGGTAACGTGCCATCTTGGTGCTCGTGATGTCGTAGGCATCTTCCGGGATCTGCACGTTCCCCAGCGGGAGCATGCTCATGATCTGTTTGAGCGGTCCCATCCGGGTGACTGCCTCCAGCTGGCTGTACATGTCGCGGAGCGAGAACTTCCCGCGAAGCATGGCATTCACGTCGACCTCGCCCTTCGCGAGGGTCTCTTCCGCCTTTTCAACGAGGGCCTTGAGGTCCCCCATACCGAGGAGACGGGAGATAAACCCATCCGGGTCAAACCTTTCCAGGTCGTCGATTGTCTCACCGCTCCCGATAAAAACAATCCCTGACCGGGTCTCAGCCACTGCAGAGAGGGCTCCGCCACCCTTGGCTGTCCCATCCATCTTCGTTATGATGACCCCGTCGATACTGATGGCCTCGTGGAACCGTCGGGCCTGCTCGGCAGCCTGCTGACCGAGTGCGGCGTCAATGACCAGCCACCTGTGACGGGCCTTCGCAATTGCCTGGAGGTCGATGATCTCCTGGATGAGGTCTGCCTCGAGGGCATGCCTCCCCTGGGTATCGATGATCACCACTTCAGACGAACCCATTGCCGGCAATCCGTCCCTGACAATTTTCCTGGCGTCCTTCTCCGCGGGATCCCCGAAACACGGGATATTGGCGCGTGAACAGAGCGTGTTGAGCTGGTCAAACGCCCCCGGGCGGAAGGTATCTGCACAGATGACACCGACGCGCAGTCCCTTGCGCTGGAAGTAGCGTGCGAGCTTGGCAGTCGTCGTTGTCTTCCCGCTCCCCTGGAGCCCGGCCATGAGGATGACCTGGGGCTCAAGCCTCACCTCTCCCGCAGAGCCCACGAGGCGGACAAGTTCCTGGTAGACTATCCGGAGCACGTGTTCTCGGACCGTCATCCCGCGGGGGGGTTGTTCGTCAAGCGCACGTCTCTTTATGGATTCCGAGAGCTGCATGACCAGGCGGACGTTCACGTCAGCCTGTATGAGTGCCCGCTGGAGGTCCTTGACGAGTTCTTCGACAGCGGCCCGGTCAACAACCGTTTTTCCTGCGAGTTTTTTCAGGGCGTCCTTGAGGGATGTTCCCAGTTTATCGAGCATCAGGCTTGCACCCCGAGGAGTTCATCGACGAGGCGGACGGGCGAAAAGGGTGTGATATCCTCGTAACCCTGGCCTGTACCGAGAAACATGACGGGCTTTCCAATCGTATGGGCAATCGATACGGCAGCACCACCCTTGGTGTCCATGTCGGCCTTGGTGAGGATAACGGCATCTGCTCCCACTGTTTTTTCAAATTCGTGGGCACGGACAACTGCATCGTTGCCCGCGACTGCTTCATCCACGTACACGACGAGGTCCGGTTTCATGACCCTCCGGATCTTTTCGAGCTGGCTCATCAGGTTTGCCCTGTTATGGAACCTGCCCGCTGTATCGGCGAGAACCACGTCGATCTTGTGGGCCTGGGCGTACTGGACTGCGTCAAAGAGGACCGCAGATGGGTCCGCCCCCTGCTGGTGACTGATGACTTTTATCCCCAGGCGGTCCGCATGGACATCGATCTGCTCCTGGGCTCCGGCACGAAAGGTATCCCCCGCACCGATGACAACCGAAAAACCGTTCCTTTTCAGGTAGGAGGCAACCTTTGCAACCGTGGTGGTCTTCCCTGTACCATTGACGCCGGTAAAAAGAATTTTGACGGGACGGTCATGGTTCCTGACGTAGGAGAGGAGGTCAAAGCCATCCCCCAGGACTGCAAGGAGCGCTCCCCGGAGGGAACTTCTGGCTATCCCCTGCAGCTGTTCACCCACCTTTCTCCGGCTCCGGGTCAGGTCCTCCCTGACCCTCCGGATAATTTCATCGGCTACCGGAAGTGCAACATCGCTCTCGAGGAGGACCATGTGGAGTTCAAAGAGGGGTTCCTCGATGTCCTTTTCAGAGATGAAAAATTCCCTGTCGGTGATGAGGACCTTGACTCGCTCCAGGAGACCGGGGTCTTTTGGCTGCTCTGGTAACGGGCGCAGGACACTCCCGACAGCCGTGGCGGGAGCGATGGTATTTTTCTCGATATTTTCCTCGATTTTATTCTCTAACGACCCCGTAATTTTCTGGAGCCTTGCCCGGAGCCCCTCAAACATCTCTCACCACGACCCTGCTCAACCGGCCTGTTCCCCATCCTGCATTGCACGGGCCTGCTGCATCTGGAACTGCTGGTATCCTGCCTCGAGGCGGCGGGCTATCTCGTTCATCTGGCCACGTATCTGCTCGAGCGTCTCCATGACCTTTTTAGCCGATGCCTCCATCTCGGTGATGCGGTCCTTGAGGTACTCAACTGCTTCCTCGCTTGACTTTTCCACGACGACCTCAGAACCGATGTTCACGAGGACCCTTGATGGTTCACTGATTCTGACCCGAACACTGATACCGGCTCCCAGCGGGAGGAGGACTGTGTTGTCTGGTGAGTCCTTTATTCCATTGATGGCCTCTATCGCAGAGAATGCTTCCACCCTCCCCTCCTCAAGGAGTGCAAGCTGCTGCGAGAATATCTCTGCCTGCTGCCTGTACTCGTTGAGGTATATCTGGAGGGACTGGAGTTCCCGGGGGTCAACGCCATCCACGTTAGTCACCACTGAGCAAGGTAATTGAGTGGATCGTGATATAACTTCTTTTCACCCGGTGTTTACTCCCAAAAACTGCATATGTGCGTTCTTTTGCCTGCGCTTCACTCGGGGCTTCGATGACCTTGGTAAATGGCCTCCACTCATCGCCCATCCGGAAGTCTCCTTTTACCTCGAATTTCTGTTCCTTCATTCTCTCTCACTCCAGAAAACCAAAAACATCCTCAATCCTTCCCAGCTCAAAGCCGGTTGTTTCAAGTCCCGCCACGTATCCCTTTGCGTTCACAAGGAGTCCCGTCCCCACAAGACCTGTCCCCCTGTTCACGGATCCCGTCCCGACCGGGACACCCGCAATCTCCTCCATGCGCTGGATTTCAGCCCTGCTGCTCCGGGGGTGAACGAGGACCCCCTTGTTCGTGGCTGCAGCAGCCATTCCAACGGCTTTTACCCCTCCCACCGTGAGGGGTGTGACAGGGGTTCCCAGGAAATCTTTCAAACTGCCGATCATTTCCCCGGGCATCTCGGGGTGAACAACCGCAAACCTGTCGTTGAGGAGGATGATGTTCCCGGCAGCATTCATAGTATGCTCGAGCAGGAATACGTCGCGGTGTTCCTCGAGGACCGAGATCTCCCTGTCGGTTGCCATTCCACTCACGATGAATCCCTTTGCATTCCCCGTGAGCAGCGATCCGACGATCTCGCTGCCCTGGATGGTCGTGGAAACAACCTCGACACCCAGCACCTCCTCCAGTGCAGATTTAAAATCCGGAGGGGCGGTTGGTGGAACGACTGCAATATCATCCAGGACGCGGCAAAAGACCCCGATGTGGGGATCTCCCCCGTACGAGATCGTTCTTTGCATCTCACTCCTCGGCAAGTTCAGCCTGGACCTGGCCATCATCAAACTTCATGGCCCGGATCCTGATGCGGGACGGAGGTTTCTCTGCCCCCCTGTCCCAGACACGTTCATTGATCGTCCGGTCGAGTTTTACGTCCCGGCTCTTCATGTGACGGGCGAGGAACTTTCTGATATCCTTTATAGCAGTATTGCTCCTCTTCCACCGCGGTGCTCTTTTCGCTTCGCGGAGAGGAACCACGTAGATCTGCTCCTGAACCTTCTCTGCCATTTTCTCTCACACCTTTAAGGTGCTCCTTCTCCAGTTTCGCCGGCGGGGGTGCGTGGTGACCTGGCGCCTGGTGCGTGCCATGACCCATGCGGGGACCCTGCGGTTCTGTTCACACGCCTTTGCAAGGCGAATCTTGTATCCTTTTGTTGTTCTGCTCATGTGCAATTCACCTTCTCGTCTTTTGCGGTTCCAAGGACGAGCGACTGTTCATGGTTGGGGGGGAAAAAGCGGTAGATGTCCTTCCCACTGGCACGGACAGCCTCCCTGATCTCGGCCTCGTAATCACCATTCTCCAGTTTTCCGGTCTCCCCGATGACGATGTGGAGGTGCTGGCCTGCGAGGCGGTCGACCTCCCTCCGGGGGAAGCCAAGGAGCGGCCTGATATAGGAACATCTGCAGGTGTCCTGGAGCGCCTGGGCCTCGTCCCTGCTCAGCATGGGGATCCGGTCATCAAAACGCGTGCCGTCCGCGATGATGCGATAGTGCAGGGCAAGGTCCTGGAGCGCCTTTTTGTGCACCATCTGTATCGCTTCTCCCGGGTGCCCGGTCTTTTCCACCATGTCAACAACGGTGGAGATATCAAGACCTGAAAATACCCGGACTTTCCAGGGGATCCCAAGGGCCCGTGCGGCCCTCTCGACCCCGGGGAGTGGGCGGTCCTCATGAAACACGTATGTATTCAATTCCACGCAATAGTCCCGGGAGAGGAGGATCGCGGCAAGGGAACTGTCTTTTCCCCCGCTGAAGAGGACACCGGCCTTCATCCTTTCCGAATGATCTTGAAGTCCTTCCGTGCAGGTTGTAACTGCTGGAGGATTGCCTTCAACTGTTCGTCTGTAATCTTCTGCGTGAGACGACCGCTCTTTGCGAGGAGGACCAGCTGCTGCTCGACGGCACGGGCAAAATCCGGCCGTGTCAGCCGTATGGCATTGAGACGCTCCCTTGCCGCGGGTTCCATGATCTGGAGGAGGACGGTGTGAATTTGTGCATCAAGCTGCCTCTGCCTCTCTGCTTCCTCCTGCATCAGCTGCTGTTCGTATGCCTGCTGCTGTAACTGCGCCAGCTTCCTCCTCCGCAGTTCTGCAAGCTCGTCGTCTCCCATGGTTCACTCCCTCACTGGGGGGTATTTGCTTTCTCCTCTCGGGCAATCCTGTCTGCCAGGTTGTCCATGTAGGAGATGCCCGTCGGGCTTACCTTCCTCCCTGTCTTCTCCTTCTGGATAAGCCCGGCTCCCTCGAGCTGCTGGAGGGCCTTGCGGAGGATTGACCCGCTGCCTTTCCTGAACTGCTTCGGGCGGGAACCCCTGTCCTTCTTCCCCCCATAGATGGTGCGCAGGCGCTGTACACCTATGGGCCCCTCGATGTAGACCCGGCGGAGGATGGAGGCGGCCCTCACGAACCACCATTCGGGGTCATGGGGTGGCATCTCCTTGTGGACCCCGGTCTTGGCAAACGCAGCCCAGTCCGGGGGTTTCATCTCTGGTCTTTTCTTGAGTTCCTCGGCCAGGGTGCGGATGAACCTCTCTGCCGGAACATCATAGACGGTTGTCATGCCTGGTAAAACCTCACTGTCACTGGTTGGATATAACAGTCTTTACTTATTTGTATGCTGCGCTTTTATATATTTCGAGCGCGTTGCCCTCCGCAGGCAACGGCGCAGGATATCCCGGATTTATCTCTTTTTTTCTCCTTCGAGCACAGCAGTCCTCCCCCTTACCGCGAGGACCTTCGCACCTGCCCGGCTCGCCAGGGCGGCCGGGTCTACATCTGTAGACCGGAGCCACTTTACCTTGACCCTCTGTCTCTTTTCCAGTTGCTGGACGATCTCTCCAACGACTGCATCGGTCAAGCCGTTCTTCCCGACCCAGACTGTTGCCCGTATTTCCTGCTCCCCTGGTTCCTTTCCCATCACGACTTCCTCCTGGCTGGGTAGCGCATCTGTTTCCGGCAGGAGAGGCACGTCACCACGACTTTCCCGTGGGATATCCTGACCCGCATGTTTACCCCGGGTACCAGGAAGCGGTGGCAATGATGGCAGAATTGCCGACGGAACTCCCTGTCGAGGCGGACCCGCTGCTTCATCGAGATCTTCCTGGCAAGTGCGATGTAGCGGTGACTCAGCGCGGGGTCAGTGGGAAATACCCTGCGGGCCTGTTCAAAAAGGATTGCGATCCTTTCCCGGGCGATGCGCCGTATCTCCGGGTGCGATGTTTTTCGTGTCATTTCCCTCGTTGACGAGAACTCTGCGTCCCTCGATGCGAAATCGTCCCTCACAGACGATCCTGACAGCCCATGGCAGGCACTGGTGCTCTTTCTCAAGGATCCTGGCTGAAAGGCTCTCCTCGTCATCTCCGGGGAAGACCGGCACGCAGGCCTGGATGATGATGGGGCCGGTGTCCATCCCCTCATCGACGAAGTGAACCGTGCACCCGGAGACCCGGACTCCGTACTCGAGGGCCTGGCGCTGGGCATGCAGGCCTGCAAAGCTGGGCAGGAGTGCCGGGTGAATATTGATAATCCTTCCGGAAAACTCGCGGACGATTCGCGGGCCGAGAATGCGCATGTAACCGGCTAGCACAAACAGGTCGACGTCCAGGGACTGCATCACGGAAAAAAGTGCGGCTTCGTAATCCTCCTTTGTGGAAAAGAGAGAGTAGTCGATGACACGGACGGGAATCCCCGCCTCCCGTGCACGCACAATGGCATATGCACCGGGATTGTCGGTCACGAGCCCTGCACAGGCGACGTTGAGGTACCCATCCCGGATGGCATCGATGAGGGCCTGGAAGTTCGATCCCCGGCCTGATGCAAGGACCGCGATCCGTTTCATGATCCTTTCTCCCCCTCTTTCTCCTCTCCGGGGGGATGGATGATGACCTTGACCTTGACGATACGGCGGGAGAGCATCTGTGTGACAACGAGCGTCGCGTTACTTTCCCTGATATACACGCTCTCCCCTGGATGGGGGATGTGCCCGAGTCGATCGATGACAAGGCCCCCGACACTCTCGTAGGACTCTGATACGGGGAGGGAGATATCAAGCTCTTCGTTGAGGTCTTCGACCCAGACCTTGGCATCGACGAGAAACACCCCCTCCCCGATCTTCTGCACCTTTGGCTCTTCCCTGTCAAACTCGTCAAGGATGTCGCCGACCAGTTCTTCAAGGATATCTTCGACCGTCACGATGCCCACGAAACTGCTGTATTCATCGAGAACGATGGCCATCTGCACCTTGCGCAACTGGAGTTCCCGCAGGAGGTCATCGATCTTCTTGCTTTCGGGGACGAAGAAGGGGTCGTACATCAGGTCCCTGATACTCGCGTGTTTCTTCCCCGAAATGATGCTTGAAAAGACGTCCTTGACGTTGAGAACGCCGATGATGTTGTCCATGTGCTCGTGGTAAACAGGAATGCGGGAAAAACCAGTCTCGTTGAAGAGATGGAGGGCTGCTTCGAGGCTACTCTCGTCTTCGATGAGGGCAACGTCGACACGAGGTGTCATGATCTCCCGTGCCGTCGTGTCACCGAACTCGAGGACTGAGTAAAGCATCTCCCTCTCTTCCTGCTCGATGGCCCCCTCCTCCTTTCCAACCTCGATCCATTCGCGTATCTCTTCCTCGGTTACGCTGGGTTCAGATGTTCCCTGCTCGGCCGACCCCTTCCCCATGGCTTTCTCAATGGTCCAAATCAGGGGGAAAAAGACGACGGAAAGGAAGTGGATTGGCCTGGCGACGGTAAGGGCAAATTTTTCCGCGTGCCGGGTCGCGTATATTTTCGGGCTAATCTCTCCAAAAACGAGGAGGAGGATGACGACGGCTCCCGTGGCTATCCCGACTCCGATATTTCCAAAGACCCTGATTGTCACGGCTGTCGCAATCGCTGCAGCCGCAACATTCACGATGTTATTGCCGATCAGGATCGTGATGAGAAAGCGGTTCGGATGCTCCTTCAGGCGGGCGAGTGCCTGGGCACCCTGCCTTTTTTCATTGACGAGTGTCCTGACCTTTGCCCTGCTGATCGATATGAGGGCAACTTCCGATGCCGAGAAAAATGCAGAGAGCAACAGGCACACGATGAACAGTAAAAGGAGTAAAAGGTCCTCAATCATCAATTCCACGCCGCCCAGACGGCCTTTCTCATCGTATCCATGGATCCCGTGACACTGTAACTATCGTGCTGACATTTTATAAACTCGTCGATTACCCAAACGCGGTCTTCATGAATTCTGATTCCCGCGCGAGGAGGAGAATTTTCTCTTCATAGGATAACTCGCAGGACAGGGCGAGGTCCTCGATCTCCAGCATGAGATTTCCATCATACCCCATTTGTGCCAAATCCCGGAGAATACTGCGGACGGCTGTATTCCCCCCGACGGGGAGGTGCATCCTTCCACCGGCCGCGGCTCCCACGTGCACATTGACGAGCCTCTCCCCGCAGAGTTCAATGTACCTCTCCACCTGTCCCGGCCCGTCCCCCATGGCGTGGGAGATGTCGAGTGTAAACGAGAGCCAGGGCTCACGGTCAAGGAGGTCGCGCATCACCTCTGGCTTTCCGACCAGCGAGTTCACTTTGTTCTCCATGTTCTCCATGGAGACCACAACTCCCGTCTCGCGGGAGACCTCCTCAAGGCTCCGGAGGTATCGCTCGAACTTTTCATAGTCGGGGGCACTGGGCACCCTCTTGGCAGTCCTCCTCCCGGGATGCACGGTGACGATGGGGATGTCTGCCGATGCGGCCAGCCGGATGGCATCGCAGACGAATCGGACCGAGACCTCGGCAATAACCGGGTTGATCGACGTGGGATTGAGATCAAGGATGGGCGCATGGAGTGTTGCATGACGCATCACAGGTGACGATTCTTTAAGAGATACAAGTTCATCCCGGGGCTGGCCGGCGAGCCAGAACGCCGGTGTCTCCACCCAGAACTCCACAGAGTCGAGCCCGGCTTCCTCGACCGCCGAAATGATCTCCTCGAGGGGATATTCGTGAAAAAACATGGTGGAGACTCCAAAATGAACCATGATCCTATTTCATGTCGGGCAACTGCTAATAACTGTTTATGCCCTGGTACCAGGAAAGGGAGTCGCAGGGGCAAGGGGAGATGCAACCGGGAGTCTACACCGTTTCAGAGATCTCCTCCCTCATCGGTTCGCTGCTTGATGACCCCCGGATCCATGATATATGGGTCAGGGGGGAGGTTACCAACTTCAAGCTCCATGGGTCAGGCCACTGTTTCTTTTCCCTGGGAGAGAGGACGGAAAACACGAGCGCACTTATCTCCTGTGTCATGTGGCGGACGGATGCAGCCCGGCTCCCGGCCGGCATCAGCGATGGGATGGATGTCTTTGTCTTTGGGTCCGTGGGGCACTACTCCCCGCAGGGACGCTACCAGTTATATGTCCGCGATATCCGGCCTGCAGGCCGGGGTGAAAAATACCTCCAGGTAGAGCAGTGGAAAGTACTCCTCTCTTCCGAGGGATGCTTTGACAGTGCCCGCAAACGCCCCCTTCCCAGCTTTCCGGTGCGCATCGGCGTCGTGACGTCAGAAACGGGGGCCGTGCTCCAGGACATAAAGAACATCATATCGCGCCGGTACCCCCTCGAAGTCGTGGTTTCACCCACGGTCGTCCAGGGAGAGGGGGCGCACCTCGAGATTGCCCGGGCAATAACCCGCCTCTATGGTCGGGCTGACGTGATCATCGTCGCTCGCGGCGGGGGAAGTTTCGAGGACCTGTTCCCCTTCAACCACCCCGATGTGGTGAGGGCGGTATCGGCCTCCCCCGTGCCCGTCGTGAGCGCGATCGGGCACGAGGTCGATGCACCTCTCGCGGACTTTGCTGCCGACGTCCGGGCCCCGACACCTTCGGCTGCAGCCGAACTCGTGGTCCCTGACAGGATCGCGATCCGGGAGGCGCTCGGGGACTTTCGGAAGGCACTTTGCGCCCGTCTGCTCGGGAAGCTTGACCGGGCTGCAACGGAAATCGCCGAGCTGCGCGAGAGGTTCTCCCCGCGGCGGATGGAGCAACGCCTGAACGTCCGGAGGGAAGACCTGAATGTCCTGGAGACACGGATGCTGCGTGCAATGACTGCGCGCATTGACCGGGGGAGGGAGAGGGTCTCTGCCATGGCACATATCCTGGAGGCAAAGAATCCCTGCCAGGTCCTCGGCAGGGGCTACTGCATACTCACGCGGCAGGGACGAGTCATCCGTTCTGCAAGGGAGGTATCGCCGGGGGACAGGCTTTCTGCCCGGCTCTCAGACGGTACAATCGACACGATCGTCCACGAGGTGAGGCATGACCCAGAAGTTTGAGGAGATATTGAAAGAGATAAAGGAGATCCTCCAGAAGATGGAGGATAACCAGACAGGCCTCGATGAGGCAATTGCACTGTACGAGAGGGGAGCAGCCCTTATCCGGCAGGCAGAGGAGATCCTTGCGAATGCAGAGATGAAGATCACGATGCTGGGGAGGGACTAAAGGTACGGGCCGTCAGGGCACAAAGACGGAGATTTCAACTGTCATCGGGTGACCCCTCCGCAGCTCTTCCACAAAATCACGGGGAAACAGGCGGGCAGTCAGGTCAGTGCCGATTGCAACCGTCCTCCCGCAGACGAAATGACTCCTCCGGAAGACCATGTCAGAGGGGTCTGACAGAGTCATTTTTCTGCTGCCATGCCCGTGGAGTACGACTGTCAACCCCCTGCACCGGAAACAGGCAGTAACCCGGGCCTCATCGCGGCAGAGGAGGTCGCGGACATCGGGGGGGAGGTCACGGGCCCCCCTGACAGCACCGACGCCGACAATGCAGTCTCCCCGGAGCGTCACTGCAGGCTCCCTCGTAATTTCAAGGGTACTGGGATGGAGGGCGGTAATGTGGGGGTGACCGTGGCAGGAAATTGTTACACCGGCATATTTTTGCATGGGAGGCATCTCTCTTTATAACTCGGGAGGGGGTAATCGGGAATGTCCCGGGAGGAGACGCGGGACACTGCAGGCCAAGCCCTAGTACTTATACCATCTCCCCTTTTCATCGTACTCACCCTGGAGGGGAATTGTCCCGCCGACCGGTATTTCTCCACTGACCTTTCGGTAGAAAGCAGCCTTGAATGCCAGGATGAGGTTTCCCCCCAGGAAGACCCCGGCGAAACAGATGAGTGCAGTAACCACGATTCCTTCAAGACCGAGCAGGGAATTGAAGCTCGCCAGTGTAAAATTCTGGAATTCCGTTGGAGTCATTGTGGTGAGGGGAAGGAGCCTATCATAGAGGAGTGCTGTCCAGAGGACCAGGAGGGGCAGGGTGATGCAGAGGATGAGTCCTGCCGATACCAGGAAAAAGGCGATGACACGGCCGGGGCGGTTCAGGACGATCTCAATGCTCCGCCTGATACTGTCCAGGACTTTGCAGTCCTCGAACACCGCGGCGCAATCAAAAAAGAAAGTGAAAAAGAGGATGGGGATGACTGTCCCAAGGGTGACGAAGGGGAGGATGGTCATACCAGTCCCGGCAAGGGAAAGGGGGATTACAAGGAGGAATATCGTGAGGAGGATGGCAAACGCAACGACAAGGGCCGGGAGAAGGATCCTGAAATAGTACGACGATGCCCCCCTGATAAAAGCACGGCCCCCCGATTCCCCGGTACGGATCAGGTAATAGGTTCCGGCGAGGAAGAAGGGGAGGATGATCACCTCGATAAACCATAACCTCGTGAAGATGAACTCCCCCATGAAGAACTGGATGACCAGGTCAGCCGCCCCGAGGCCCCCGGCGACGAGGCCCGGGGTCCACAGGAGGACGTCTCTTTTGAGGTATGACAGTGACTGCGAGAGGGCGGAGAGGACCATTCCCTCACCTCTCCCGCGGCATTGCAACAATCTCCCTGACCTGGAGGTCCAGGAACGACGAGGTATGGGCAGGCAGGATAACACACACGGTGTCTGCACCACTGGCGGTCCCTCCGACAGCGACGACCTCCTGGTCTACCGGTATTGCCCCCTGGTCCGCTGCAATGAGCGTGCACTCGACCGCGACCTTGAGGCCCACCGCGATGAGCTTGCGCAGCGCCTCGGCAACTGCCTCCGAGCGGGAGCCCCCTCCCACCTTTGGCGACCGTGAAAAGGCCCGTTCGAGCCCGGAAAGAACGTGAGTTCCGGTCACGATCGTGACGCCGGCCTCCTTCAGACGCCGCGCTGTCTGTGGCGAGAACTCCCACTCTCCCGGTTTTGAGAACCCGACGACGTGGGTCACGACAACGAGGGAGATTCCTGTCCCCATAAAGAACCGGGAGAATATTTCGGCCGTTTTCCCGCTGGTACTCGCTACGACAACCCTCCCGATGGAGAGTTCCCTTGCCCTCTCGAGGGCGAACCGTGCGCAATCCTCGGTGTTCTGGGGCCCGGGTTTATCGAAGTAATACGTCGACTTCCTGATGTAAGACATAAGGCATTATCTTTTAGGTGGTCAGAGGTAAAGGGAATTGCTATGATCACGCTGGCCCTTGCCGGAAAGCCAAACTGCGGAAAGTCCACGTTCTTCCGGGCGGCGACCATGGCCCCTGCAGAGATCGCCGGGTACCCTTTCACAACCATTGACGCGAACTTCGGCGTTGCCTACTTTCGGTCAGTCTGCCCCTGCAGGAGCCTCGGGCTTTCCTGTGGCCACTGTACCGACGGTATCAGATACGTCCCGGTCAACCTTATCGACGTCGCCGGCCTCGTGCCGGATGCCCACAAGGGGAGGGGTCTTGGAAACCAGTTCCTTGACAACCTCCGGCAGGCCGATGCGATCATCCACATCGTGGACGCGAGCGGTTCCACCGACGCGGAGGGGAACCCCGTGGAGCCAGGGAGCCACGACCCACTCGAGGATATCGCTTTCCTGAAACGCGAGATGACGATGTGGGTGTGTGGGATCCTCGAGAAACACTGGCAGAAACTGCAGCGCCAGGCCCAGTCAAAAACCTATTCCCTGCACAGGGGTGTATCGGAGGTGCTGACGGGACTGCGTATCTCTCCCGAGGATGTCATGGATGCTGAACGGGCTGCTGCTATCGATCTTGTGAGGACTGACATGGAAGGCCTTGTCCGTTTCTGCGATGAGATCGTCCGGATCAGCAAGCCGATGGTAACGGTCGGAAACCGCGTTGACATTGCCCCCCCGCCCCTCGTCGAGAGGCTGCGCACTGCAGGTCTCTCCTTTGCAACTGCCGCAGGAGAACTTGCATTGCGGAACGCGGTTTCGGCAGGGCTTATTTCGTATCACCCGGGAGACCCGTCCTTCTCCCTCATCCATGAAGAGCGCCTTACCCCCGCCCAGAAAGCGGGTTTGAAGACTATCGCCCGTGTCATGGAGCTCTATGGCGGGACGGGCGTCCAGCAGGCAATCAACAGGGCGATAAGGGACACCCTGGGGATGATCGTTGTCTACCCCGTCGAGGATGAACACAAGTTCTCTGACTCCCGGGGACGTATCCTCCCTGATGCCTTCCTCATGCGGGAAGGCTCAACACCCCGGGATCTTGCATACCAGGTCCACACCGATATCGGGAAAGGGTTCTTGTACGCCATCGATGCCCGGACCTCCATGAGGGTCAAGGATAGCTACCAGCTCAAGGAAGGGGACATCATCCGCATCGTGACTGCCGCTAAATAACCTTTTTTTTGGGAAATGGCCGCTATTTCAAGGTAGAATATGAGATAAATTTATATACTAAAAATAATAACCGGTGTATTGCAATGGGTGGCGAGATTTACCAGGCCCAGATACTGAAAAATTTTTTCGATACCATCACAGGCACTGACAGGAACCTGACCCGTATCTTCATGTGCGTGGTGAGCCTTGCAAAGATCCGGATGGAGCCTCCGGAAAAACTTGCTTTCCTGATTGACCAATTGAGAAAGAGCAAACAGCACAAGGAGCTCTCGGTCGACATCCTCGACTACATGTGCGATGTTGCTGCACAGCTCGAGATAACCGCTGTCCAGACTGCCTTTGGTACCAGGGAGATCGGGGAGATTGCCCGCGAATTCCAGGGAATCAGCATGGACAGCCTTTGAAAAAGTTCTCTTTTGGATTTTTTGAAAGACAGGTCCTTTTCGGGTGGGTGGTGAAGACCAGGGGGCAATTGTCCCCACACCCCGCGTGAAATGCTAAAAAGGGTAAAATATCCCTTGGTCTTTTATCGGGGCACTCTCATTGGGGTGCAATGAGTCGCCTGTACCCTTCCAGGATCTGGATCACGAAGTTCTGGTGTTCATCAAGGGACTGGCCATCGTCCGGGGACTGCAGGTATGCAACGGCATACAGCAGCAGGATGGCATTGTCAAGGGTGTAAATATTTGGGTCTTCCACCTGGTCCGGCGGGAGGGAGAGGGCAAGGAAAGGCATGTCCTCGCTGCCGAACGCTACTGGTGAAAATTCTCCCACCCTGGCCTCCTCGAGGGCTGCTGCCCTGTCACGCAGGATTGCAAGGGCTTTTCCAAGGACCGGCGGGACCTTGCCCTGCTCCAGGTGTGCCAGTGCCCGGCCTGCATCCGTCTTCACCTTGGGATAGAGCCCAAACTTGAATGACAGCACCGCTGACGCAATGTCATGGGCACAGTCCCTGCTGACATTTCCAAAATGCGGTGTGATACGGTGGATATACTCATAGAGATATTTTTCCATCTGATCTTCCTCCTTCCTGGGGGTCCTGGGGGTGCTGAACCGGAGCTCGAGGCGCAATGCAAGGGCAGTGATACTTGCCGCATAGAGAGCCTGCAAAAGCAGGGACGGCTTTGTTTCCAGCGGCACGATGAAGATGAAGAGGGCAAACATGGGGGTGCAAAGGGAGACAATGTCTTTCCGCGGCTTGCCCAGTGCTATCCCTGCCAACAGGAGAGAGGCAAAAACGCTCCCCCAGTAAAAGTCAGCCGCGTCGGTGATCACTCCCGCATGCTGGAGGCCAATCCCGAGGGCAAAGCCTCCAAACGAAAGCACCGGTACAAGGAGGAGGAGCAACCTCTCCTGCCTCTTCGTTCTCCTTCCACTCCGGCTCTTTAGGAACACAGTACCACAAGAGTGTTGGGAGAATACGAGAAAAAGATTTCAATAAATATTTTCGTTCGCCCACGGGAAGGGCGACAGTGTCTCGGATGCTTTATGCGCACCGCCGCAGTACATTTTTCCATGAAGGTGTGCATTATGTGCGGCGGTGAGGGAACACGTCTGCGGCCCCTCACTTTTGAACGTCCGAAGCCGTGTATTCCCATCGTCAACAGGCCATCGATTCAGCACCTCGTCTCCCACCTCTCCAACCTCGGTTTCCGGGAGGTGATCGTGACCCTCGGCTACATGGGTAAGGCAATCGAAGGGGCCCTCCGGGACGGGTCTCTCTTCGGGGTTGATATCACGTACGTCCGGGAAAGGACAAAGCTGGGGACGGCAGGGAGCGTGAAGAATGCACAGGCTTACCTGGAGGATGGCAACTTCCTTGTCGTGGGCGGAGACCACGTGACCGACCTGAACCTCCTTGATTTTTACCGGGAACACGGGCGTTTCGAGTCTCCCGTCTCGATAGGGCTGATCAGTATCGATGAACCGGGGGAGTACGGCATTGCCGAGATCGATGCAGATTTCCGGATCAAGCGGTTCAAGGAGAAACCTGCACCTGGCGAGATCTTTTCGAACCTGGCCAGCACGGGAATCTATGTCTGCACACCTGAAATTTTTGACCATATACCGCCCAAAACAAAATTTGACTTCGCACGTGACCTTTTTCCCACGCTGATGGACGACGGGAAGACCATTACCGGGTGGCTTGCCCGGGGTAACTGGACGGATGTTGGAAACCCCTCGTCGCTTCGCCAGGCAGAGAAATGGAAGTTGCAGGAGATACCGTACACGAGCATCAGCGGCGACCTCACCATCCGTGCGGGTCAGATCCAGGGGCCTGTCCAGATTGGCAATTCTGTTTCCATGGGACGAAAATCCCGCATCATCGGCCCTGTCTCAATCGGATCCGGCACAGTTATAGAGGACCATGTCCTCATCGGACCCTACACGAGTATCGGCGAGGACTGCATCATCGAGGGTCATGCCAAGATCTTCTCGTCTTCCCTCTATAACCATGTCACAGTAGGGAAGAACACCACAGTCTCGGGGAGCATCATTGACAACGACACCCTGATCGGAAACGATTGCAGCCTCGAGAACGATACTGTCATCGGACCCCGCGTCACCCTCGGGAACAATGTCGTGGTCCATTCACGCACCCGGGTCTGGCCTGAAGTGGTCGTTGCACAGGGGACAGTGGTCAGGGAGCACCTGCTCAATGACAGGTTTGAAGAACGGTATGACGGGTCTTAACCCCTCCGGACCAGCCGGTGGGTGATTGCGACGAGGGGATGACGGGCATAATCAAGAACCTGGATGTCGTCCAGCGTCCGCAGGTTCATGGCCCGTGCAGTCCTCTCCATGCCAAGCTCGATGTCCTCGTTGACCTCGATCACGTACGCATCGAGGGCCTTAATACCCATTTTACGGGCAGCTATCGCCCGGTGGTGCCCATCGACGAGTATCAGCCGCCCCGGCTTGCGTACCACTATCAGGGGTTCGGCAAGGCCCTTCCTGATCTCGTAAATCCTTCCTTCCAGTTCATCCTCGTATATACGCGATTGCGTGGGGACGAGCTTATCGATGGGGACGGTCTCCCTCTTCAGCTCGGGGGAGATACCATGGAGTGTCTTTAACGTGGCGATGAAATTGAAGACTTTTTCCGGGGATACGTGCTCGATCTGGGACCGGATGACGTCAGTATTCGAGATGATCCCAAGAAGGTTGTTGTGCTCGTCAACTACCGGGAGTTTCTGGATGCCTGACCTGAATATGACCCGCGCCGCGTCGTTGATGCTCATGTCTGGGTCTGCCACGATCAAATGGTCTGACATCACATCCTTTACCGGCGTGTCAGGGGGTTTGAACAGGAGATCGCGTGCAGCAACGTATCCAACGACCTCCTTCCCGTTCACGACGGGAAAACCGTCATGACCGGTTTTTCGTATCTTCTCCATGACCTCACGGACGGTACCGTCGGCGCTGACAGTGACGACGTCGTAAGTCATGTAGTCCCTGACCTTTTTCTTATCCATCCCATCTCATTTCGGGCTGCAATAATTAAAACCCATCGGGAAAAAATTGAGAAAAGAAAATATTTACTCGATTTTGATCCGGCTTCCCCGCTCTTCCTTGGATTTTTTCAGGCGGATCTCGAGGACGCCATTCTTGAAGCTGGCAGATGCTCCCTTGTCCGTGACGTCGTGGGGGAGCGCTACGGTGCGGGACATCGTCCCGTACATCCTCTCGCGTACATAATATCCTTCTTCCTTCTCTTCCTTGTCCGAGCGTCTCTCGCACGTGATCTCGAGCATGTTCGGAGCAACGAGGGAGATGGAGATGTCTTCCTTGTCGACGCCCGGGAGGTCGGCAACTACCATGACCTCGTCTTCGTGCTCCCTCACGTCAACCCGGAACTCTCCCCTGATAGCAGGGAGGAACCGGTCTGCAACACCTCCAACCGGGAGTAACCGGCCCCCTGTACCCCAGAACCGGTTCTCCATTTCTGCAAGCATGTCCTCAAAGTCCCTCATGGTCCAGCTGAATGGATATCTCCTCCTGAATACCATATCAACACCTCCTATCTTTTTTCCTTTCAGCATCGCCGTGATGCTGAACTAACCTTATGTTAATAATAATATTATATAAAATTTTCTACTATTGCAGGAGTCTGCCAAAACGTTCACCGTGAAATGTTTATTTTCAGCCACGCCAATCAAGAATGAATGAAATCAAAGGAGAGGGCAAAGAAAAAGCCTGGCAGCGGGTGGAATGCCAAAAAGATCGGTCTCGTCGTCATCGGAGTGGGGTTTGCGGTAATCATGGTGGTCAGCTCCCTCGGCATGGGATGGCTCATCTCTCTCAACCCGGCCTCCCCCGGCGACCGCGTGACCGTCGCGGTTACCTTCTACGATGGCCAAAACCGCCCTGTTCTCACGTCGAACATCAGGACGTTCAATGCGACATTTGAGGGTGGGACCATGGTGTGGCTCTGCGGTCCTTTTTCACTGCGCGTGGGGGAGAACAGCACGAAGGATATCATCCCCGTCCCGGTCTACAACTACTATTACGGGGAATCCAAATTTGCCCTGTTTTCCCCTGAATATAATGCAATTGCCCGTGAGGTTGCAGGGATGAGACAGGGGGAGACAAAGAAGGTGTCGCTACCCACCTTCTCCGGCCTCGAACGCGAGATGACTGCAGAAGAGTTCAATGGGATCGGTGGTAACTTCACGACTGTCGTCCCCGGTGACCAGGTTGTGCTTGCCTTTGCCGACCAGCCGACAGTCTCCATCGAGGAAAATGTCACACCCTCGTACGTGATCAGGACTGCGTTCATCACGGCCAAGTCCACCGGGGGTGTGCGTGTGAACTATGCCTATCCCGTCGCAGAACTCTCCGTCACCCAGGTGGTCAAGGCCTGATACCGGTGATTTTTTATACACCCACACCTTCTTTTCACTCATGGCAATCCGCGTCCTGTATTTTTTCCAGGATGGGTGCATGGCATGTCACGAACAGGAACCCATTCTTGCAGAGGTGGAGAAACTACTCGGTTTTTCGGCAGAGAGGATCGACCCGCTGAGAGAAAGGGCGTACATCAGGAAGTACCGGCTCACGGTCACCCCGACGATTCTCATCGAACGGGATGGGGCCGAGGTTGCCCGGTTTGAAGGACTGGTTCACAGGGAACAACTCGAGGAGGCAGTCCGCGCACACTCATAGGGGATAGGCAAAGATCCTCCTGATCCGTTTTGCCTCGGCCATCTGGCCAGGCTTCCTGAGGACACCTCCCCCCCTTATCTTGATGACCGAGACCCGGAACCTTTTTTTGCCGGCCCCGTACGTTTCACCAACCACGAAGTGTTCTTCTCCCGGGACGGTCATCCGGAACGGCACAGTTGTGCTGCCGGTGTGAATGGCAACCGGGACTGACACTTCTTCAACCCTCCTCGTCCAGAGGGCCGATATATCATGGGAGGTTGCCTGCCTGACCCTCGCGTTTCCTCTCTCAATGGACGTTACTTCAACTCCGACATAGTCATCGCCACACAGGGCAACGAACGCATCCCCAATCCGGCAGATCTCTCCTTCATCCAACTCAATGGAGCAGATGCGGGATTTATCGCCATCGCTCACGATTGCCCGGACTTGCACCGTCTTTTTCCCTTTGCTTAAGTCGACCGGGTGGATATCCCCGCACTCGCGGCACCTGCCCAGGGGATTTCTACCCCGGGAAATGATATCATGTTCTGTTTCGCACCCGCAGGCAGGACAGTATGTCTCCATTCTTCCCTCCCTTGCCAAATTATTTCATTCCGGGGTGATATCTCCCGTGCCGGTCACAGGAGAATGCTGATAACCACTGCAACGACTCCCCCTCCCAGGGTGGCCAGGAAATTCGTCCCTGCATTCCCAATCATCCCGGGATTTTCCATCAATGCACCGACAAGGCTGTCTATGTTCGTCCCGATGAAACCTGCGATGGAACAGGCGAGGGCAACCGGAAGATCCACGATGCCAAGGAGAAGGGCAAGGAGAGATATGGTGAACGAACCTGCAAGGGAGACCAGTTCACCCGCCACCGTGACCCCCCCGTTGGTCCCGGCCCTGACCTTCTTCCCTGTGGTAATGAGGTAGGGCTCCCCTTCTGTCACGCCGATCTCGCTTGCCATCGTGTCGGCTGCGGCGGTTGCCACGCTTCCCACAAAGAGAGCGAGGAAGACGGGGGAGCCAGTGACACCCCAGAGAACGGCTGCCCCCGCGGAAACACTCCCGTTTGCAAAGACATTGAGGTATCCCCGGGCGCCCCCGTGGGTCTGTTCAACACCCATTTTCTCCTTGTCCAAAAAACGGTACCGGGTGCTTGCAGAGCCCAGTATGAAAAAGGCAAGCATGAGAATGAACCACCGGATATCTGCAAAGATGATGAGGACTATTCCGATCAGGGCTCCCGAAAACAGGCCACTGACATCAGCTGTCCCTGTCCGGTAGGAGAAGAAACCGAAGCTGAAAGCGATGACGACGGCAAATGCAATGAGGGCAAGATCGGCACTGTAGTTCAGTTCATTGATGAGGACCATCGTCATGGCAACACCAAGCGCCTCGATCATCAGGGAATCCTCACGCCGGTAAAGGATTGCCTTGAGGAGGACTGCTACGACGATACCAAAGAGGACGACGAGGGGTGCAGAGACATCCAGGTAGACCAGCACAAGGGCACATGCGGCAAGGGCAAGGATGATGTGGATGATGTAAGTGGCCATCCGCCCGTCTCTTCCATGGAAGGTTATCTCTCCGGTGACGAGGATTGCCAGCGTGCAACAGAAAACAAAGAGGGGTAAGATGGATAGCCCAAAAAGGATGGCAATAGGGACCAGTGCGACTGCAAGAAGTCGTGTCCGGGGAATGAGATACATCACCAGGGCACTCACTAATACAATAATGGAGAGGAGCCACGGCGGCTGGATGAAGGGTGCGATCAGGATGAACGAGAGGACCACTACCGTTGCGAGACGCTCCCCGAGGTCGTTCATCATCCCTTTCCGTTTGGTCTTGCAGGAATAATAGTTTTGCAGGTTTTTTCCTTCGGCCTGCCTAACCCACTCTCCTTTCTCCAGCCGATGTATTGCGGATCGGGGCAGTTTCCAGGCGTATCGATATCGATTAGGTATATCTCCTGCCAGTTCCAATATTGGAAGAATGTCGCCGTCTCCGGATCTCCCGAAAAACTATGATTTTGCCGAGGTGGAAAGGCGCTGGCAAGGTGCCTGGCGGGACGAAGAACACTTTTTTGATCCGCAGTCAACAAGACCAAAATTCGTCATCGACACGCCCCCACCTTACCCGACGGGGACTTTCCACATTGGAAATGCGTTCAACTGGTGTTATATCGACTTTATTGCCAGGTACCACCGGATGCTTGGTTATAATGTGATGTTTCCGCAGGGCTGGGACTGCCATGGCCTTCCCACAGAGGTCAAGGTCGAAGAGATCCACGGGATAACGAAGAACGATCTCCCCCGGGAGGAATTCCGGAGGATGTGCAGGGAACTTACGCTCGGCAATATCGAGAAGATGCGTCGTACTCTCCGGAGAATGGGCTTCTCGGTCGACTGGAGCAATGAATACATCACGATGCTCCCTGCCTACTACAAAAAGACCCAGATCTCCTTCCTCCGGATGCTTGCGGCCGGCTATATTTACCAGAGTGAACACCCGGTAAACTTCTGCACGCGGTGCGAGACAGCCATTGCGTTTGCCGAGGTGGCCTATGAACCACGGGAGACAAAACTCAATTATTTCGATTTTGATGGCATCGAGATCGCCACCACCCGGCCGGAGCTCCTTGCGGCCTGCGTTGCCGTAGCGGTCCACCCCGAGGATGAGCGTTACCGGGGAATGGCAGGGAGGGAACTCATCGTTCCAATCTTTGGTCACCGTGTCCCCCTGATAGCTGATCCCGCCGTTGACCCTGAATTTGGTTCAGGTGCGGTCATGATATGTACCTTTGGAGACAAGCAGGACGTCCACTGGTGGAAACAGCACAAACTCGACCTCCGCAAGGCAATCGACCGCCAGGGGACGATGACTTCCATCGCGGGCAGGTACGCCGGGATGAAGTCAGGAGAATGCAGGGAGGCAATACTCGAAGACATGAAAAAAGAGCAGATACTCACCCGCCAGGAGCCCCTCGAGCAGAGGGTGGGGACATGCTGGAGGTGCAAGACTCCCATCGAGATCATGAGCGAGCGGCAATGGTTCGTAAAGATCGACCGGGAGGCCATCCTCAAGGCTGCCCGGGAGATACGGTGGGTACCTGAGCACATGTTCCTCCGGATGGAGAACTGGATCCAGCAGATGGAATGGGACTGGTGCATCTCCCGCCAGAGGATCTTCGCGACACCAATCCCCGTCTGGTTCTGCCGGAGATGCGGGGAGATGATAGTACCTTCCGAAGACGAACTCCCGGTTGACCCCACTGTTGATCAGCCCTCACGCCCCTGTCCCCGCTGCCAGTCCCGCGACTTCTCCGGGGAAGAAGACGTCCTCGATACATGGATGGACTCGTCCATCTCTGTCCTTAACGTCACGGGGTGGGACGGAAGTGGTATTCCCCCCCTCTTCCCTGCCGAGCTGAGGCCCCAGGGACATGACATCATCCGGACGTGGGCTTTCTACACTATTCTGCGTTCGGTTGCCCTGACGGGCCTGCGCCCCTGGGACCAGATCCTCATCAACGGCATGGTCCTGGGAGAGGATGGCTTCAAGATGAGCAAGAGTCGCGGGAACATCATCACCCCCGAGGAGATCATCGAGAAGCACGGGGCCGATGCCCTGCGGCAGTGGGCGGCTCTCGGGGCTGCAACCGGCTCTGACATCATGTTCAACTGGAACGACGTTGTTGCCGCGTCCCGGTTCCAGACAAAATTCTGGAATATTGCCCGGTTCGTTCACATCCAGCTGAAACGCAGGGACTTTTCTCCTGATGCACCGGTATGTGCCCTTGCCGACAGGTGGTTGCTTGACCGCCTCTCCGAGACGATCGGGGATGTCACGTCAGCCATGAACGATTACCAGTTTGACAGGGCACTGAAGGCTATCCGGGAGTTTGCCTGGGACGTGCTTGCAGACCACTACATCGAGCTTGTGAAGGGGAGGCTCTACTCTGATGAGCCGGGCCGGGACGGTGCCTGCCGTGCCCTGTACACGACCCTCGACGCACTCTGCCGGATGATGGCGCCCTTTTGCCCCTTCTTCGCGGAGGAATGTTACTCGTACCTGGGAAAAGGGAGTGTGCATTCCCAGACCTGGCCCGCTCCCCCCCTGCGGGACCCGGCTGCCCGGAAGGATGGCGACCTGCTCGTCAGGATAGTCGCCGAGCTGCGGCGCTACAAGCATGACAGGGGACTTGCACTGAATGCACCGATGGGAAGGGTCGTCGTCTTCTCCTCGCCGTTTACCGATGACGGGGGGGACGCAGGAAGGGCAGTCAATGCCGAGGTTGAGTGGCATTCACAACCCCCGAAACTCGAGAAGGTCCCTGGCGAGGTGCAGTTTAACATGGCAGTCATCGGTCCGCGCCTGAAGAAAGATGCGCGTGCCTTCATGGAGGCTGTCCGGGCTCTCCCGCCGAACCTGCTTGAAAATCCCCCTGCACGTATCCGCGTCGGGGAGAGGGACATCGAGGTCCCCGAAGGTGCATTTTCCCTCCAGTTCACCTATCTCCTTGGGGGGGAAGAGGTGGATGTCCGTATCGTCGACGATGCGATCGTAACAATCCACACCACTCCCTGATCGCAGCGGCGACCAGGAAATGTACCTCTTTTTCCGGCCTTCCCGCGTCCACAAGAAGGAATCTCTCTGGTTCGTCGCGGGCAAGCCGAAGGTAGTTTGCCTGGACGCGTTCCAGCAAAGATGCCTCCTCAAAATGCTCGTTTTTTTGAGAGCCTGCCTTGCGCTGGAGAGCTTCAGTGACCGGGAGGAGGAGGAGGACCGTCCGGTCCGGTGGGATCGTCCACCCATCATGGACCGCCTTTAACCATGCGAGGGGGTCAGGGACTACCCCCTCGAGCGTGGCTGTCTGGTACGCATACCTGCTGTCCGTATACCGGTCAGAAATGACGAGCCTGCCCTGGTCAAGGGCAGGACGGATGACTGTCCTGATGTGCGCTGCGTGGTCTGCCGCAAAAAGGAGGGCCTCGGTGACCGGATCGGCCCTCTCTGCTATCGCCCTCCGTACCTGCTCCCCTACCCATGTTGCTCCCGGTTCCCTCGTAAAGACCGGGTCAAGGTCGGCGAGCAGCTCGCGGAGGGCAAAAATGAGACTGCTTTTGCCGCTCCCATCGATCCCTTCGAGGGTGATCAGCACCATTTTCCCCTCCTGAGGGCATCAAGGGGGACAGTCCCCCTGTGCAGGGCTGTTGCCACGATGACCCCCTCAAACCCTATCGCGGAGAGAGCGTCAAGGTCCCTGCTGGTAGAGATACCTCCGCCGTAGATGAGCTCTTTTGAGTAGGCATCCCGGAGATCCCTAAGAAACGGGAGACTGATGCCGCACCCCGTCCCCACTGCACTGATGTTGAGGATGATTGCACCGGAAAAGTTCCATTCCTCGGCCCTGGCAAGGAGGCAACGCGGGTCCTCCCCGGAGGGAATCACACGGCCATCCCGCATGTCGAGGGAGAGGATCCCGCCGGGATACCGGGCGAGATCCACAACAGAAGACTCGGTTGAGGCAATATCGGTGATGCCCGGGACTTCCAGGAACTCCCCGGGTGTGCGGGCGCCGCGGTCGAGCAGGCACCGCTCAACGAGCCTGCTGCAGGAGAGAATCGTTTCCGTATTATCCCCCTTTCCCATGATCCTGTCAAGATCAGCGATATAGAGGTTCCGGGGCGAGAGGGATGTGATGTACCCGGCGGGCTCGGCCGTGGGCGAGAGCCCCCAGGTGAGTGGCCGGTAGCTCCCTCGGTTCCCTGATTCTCCCTGCACAACAAGTCCATCCTTCACATCGACGGCCAGAATCACATCCATGGGAGAGCGTAATCACTATTAGCCTGCAGGATCATTAAATCCTATGCAATTATTGGTCAGCCCGAGGGACATTGACGAAGCCAGACGCTCTCTTGCCGCTGATATCATCGACGTGAAAAACCCCTCCGAGGGATCCCTGGGTGCGAACTTCCCCTGGGTGATCCGGGAAATAAAAAAGATATCACCCAAGCCGGTCAGTGCTGCCATTGGAGACTTTGATTTCCGGCCGGGAGGTGCGGCACTGGCAGCATACGGGGCTGCCTGCGCCGGTGCAGATTACATCAAGGTCGGGCTGATGTTCGATGGGATAAAGCAGGCTGATGAGCTCATCAGGGCTGTTATCAGGGCCGTGAAAGAAGAGTTTCCGGAGAAAAAGGTGGTGATCGCGGGGTATTCTGACTATTCCCGGCTGGGATGTATCTCTCCCTTCGAGCTCGCGACACTCGCAGCAGCCGCAGGGGCTGACGTCGCCATGGTTGACACGGGGATAAAGGACGGCCGGAGCACCTTTGATTTCCTCTCCGAGAAAGATCTCGCCCGTTTTTGCTCGATGAACCGGGAGAATGGGCTGGAGACCGCGATTGCCGGTTCTCTCTCTCTGGACGATGTCCCTCTCCTCCGGAGGATTGCCCCTGATATCATCGGGGTCCGCGGTATGGTCTGCGGAGGAGACAGGAACCAGGGGGTCAGGCAAGAACTCGTGGAGAACCTGGCACGGATGGTGCACTGACGATGTTTGTTGAGAAACTCAATGCACCCCTCGCCCTGACTTTTGATGACGTCCTCCTCGTCCCTGTTGCATCGCTGGTCGAGCCGAATGAGGCAGACACCCACAGCCACTTCTCGCGCCATATCCCCCTGAACATCCCCCTCGTGAGCGCCGCAATGGACACGGTGACGGAATCCGCCATGGCGATGGCGCTGGCCCGCGAGGGGGGAATCGGTGTCATTCACCGCAACATGGCGGCAGAACAGGAGGCAGAGGAGGTCCGGCGTGTGAAAGAGGCCGAAGAGCTGATAGAGAAAAATGTCCTCTTTGTGAGCCCGGAAAGCCTTGTCTCTGATGTTGAACGCCTCATGGGGGAGCACGGGATCGGCGGGGTCCCGGTTCTTGACGGGGGAAAAATTGTCGGGATCGTGAGCCGGAGGGACATAAGGGCTATTGCGTCACGCCGGGGGAGTGAGAAAGTCAAGGTCATCATGACCCGCCAGCCGATTACCGCCCGTGAAGACATCTCGATGGAGCAGGCCCTGGAGACCATGTACACGAACAAGGTGGAAAGGCTCCCGGTCGTGGACGGGGAGGGGCACCTGGTCGGGATTATCACGATGCAGGACATCCTCGAAAAGCGCCAGTACCCCAACGCGACCCGCGATTCCCGGGAAAAACTCCGGGTTGCTGCTGCCGTTGGGCCCTTCGATTTTGACAGGGCGGTCAGGCTCGATGCCTGCGGCGTTGATGCCCTCGTCGTCGACTGCGCACACGGTCACAACCTGAACGTGGTAAAATCCGTCCGTGACATCAAGGGAAGTGTCAGGGCCGACGTGGTGGCAGGAAACATCGCAACGGCCGCAGCAGCAGAAGACCTCATGGATACGGTTGACGGGCTCAAGGTTGGCATTGGCCCGGGGTCCATCTGCACGACCCGGATCGTTGCCGGTGTCGGGATCCCCCAGGTGACGGCGATAGCACAGGTCGCTGATGTGACGAGAGGGACAGGTATTCCCCTCATCGCAGACGGGGGAATACGGTACAGCGGGGATGTTGCAAAGGCAATTGCGGCCGGTGCGGACTGCGTGATGATCGGCAGCCTCTTTGCGGGAACCGACGAGTCTCCCGGGAGGGTCATCACGATGAAGGGCCGCCGGTACAAGCAATACCGGGGTATGGGCTCCCTTGGCGTCATGAGCGGAGGGGTCTCAAGCGACCGGTATTTCCAGAGGAAGGAGATCGGGAAGACCAAGTTCGTGCCGGAGGGTGTGGAGGGCGTCACGCCCTACGTGGGATCCGTCTCGGATGTCGTCTACCAGCTCATCGGTGGCCTGAAGTCCGCGATGGGATACACGGGTTCAAGGACAATTGCCGAGATGCACGAAAAAACGACATTCGTGAGGATTACGTCCGCAGGGCACACCGAGAGCCACCCCCACAATATCATGATAACAGACGAGGCTCCTAATTACCGCATCTCCGATTAAAATTTATTTTTCCTTAAAAAGGCCAGAGAAAGACCGTGCCTTATCTCCTCGCACCGACATGTGGGATCATAATGCCTGGCCGCGATGTGACCGGGGTCACTCCCGGACGGGGAAGAAGTATTGTGAATACACTAATTATATATAGTGTTAATACTAACATTAAGTAAATAATGCTCGATCAGGTCGAGGTCGCAAGGATCCTTGATATCCTTGGGAATCGCAACCGGCGACGTATCATTGCTCTCTTACGCCAGAAACCCTGTTTCGTGACCGAGATCTCCGAACGCCTGATGCTCTCCCCGAAAGCCGTCATCGAACACCTCCAAATCATGGAACGGGAGGAGATCCTCTCCTACCGGATGGATGAAAGGCGTCGCAAGTACTATTTCCTTGCCAACGATATCGACGTAATCGTACGCCTGCTCCGGCGTGAACAGATGATCATCGAGGAGAGAGATGATTCCAACCGCATGCGCTCGTCTCTCCTCCAGCTCAGGAAGATGGTCGAGACCAGGGAAGAGATCGCGGAAAACCTGAAGAATATCGAACGGGATATCGACCGGCATATCCGGGAACTCGTCCAAACGGGCAGGAAGGTACTTGACAATGATACCCAGGTCGATATCCTCATAAGCCTTGCGCACTGCGACCTGACGAGGGAAGAGTTATGCGAGCTTGTCGAAGTCCCACCGGATGCCGTATCCGATAACCTTGAGATATTGAAGAGGAAAAATATCATTGAACAGGCCGGTGAGACCTACCGCCTGCGTGATAATCATGCCCAATACTGAAAACCCCTACGACGAGATGCTCAGGAAGATCGCCCAGATGGTAGAGGAACTCCTCAAAAACCTCCCCAAGGAGGAAAACACCCGGATCATCGGGTGCACCATTATCACGAACGGGGGTATGCCGTACTTCGCACGGAATCCGGGCGTGGAAATCGATGAAAAGGACATTCCTATCGAGGTGATTGACTCGCCGGACAGTATATTCGTGACCGCTCGCCTCCCAACAACCCTGCACTCGGCACCGTACGCAGATATCACTCCCCAGGCAGTCCACATCGTCGTAAATGAGAGACGTATCCCCGTCCCCCTCCCCTGCCCGGTCGATGTCATCCATAGTTTCTACCAGGTCCGCCACGGTATCCTCGATGTCATTCTCCGGAAAAAACAGGTCCCTGTCAAAAGCACCTAGGCGGGCCCTGGTTTTTAACTCTTTATCGGGGACTCTCTTTTTCTTCCCTGTCTCTGCTGCCGATTCAAATTTCTGACTAATTCCGGGGGAACAACGTTTCCTACGCCTTTCTCCCGGTATTTCCCGGGGCAGCCTTAAACCCTTCCGATTCCTGAGGGGTTATCCCATTAATTCCCGTGCGGATTCCTGCGTGATTACCGGATGAGCATGAGGAGACCTATAAATACCAGCACGAATGCTAGGACATGCGACAGGAGATCCGGCCTGCAGGCGTGCGAAAAGCGGACACCGACCCGGGAGAGGGGGACTGTTAGCACCACGAGGACCGCCCATGCCAGGAGATTGATATATCCCAGGGAGAATGCCGGCAGACCTGCAACCGAGAGCCCGTTCACGATATAGGCCACAACCGCCGCGCCGGACGAGAAGACGAGGCATGCAGAGGATGTCCCGACGGCGGTATGGATGGGAAAACCCAGGGCGATGACGAGGATGGGGACGAGGAGAATACCCCCGCCGATTCCGGCAAGGCCTGAAACGATGCCAATGAAAAGACCGACAGCCAGGAATGAAACCCTCGAACCTCTCCTCTTGCACTCCCGGCAGGATCGAACATGCCACACCATCCGAAGTGCCATGGCGATGACCACGAGGGCAAAGAATGTGCGCAGGATAACCCCCGGGAGGGAGGTGGCAAGGGTTCCCCCGAGGAGACCCCCCGCAACAGCCCCCACCGCAAGGGGGGTTGCTGCTTTCCAGTCGACCGCACCCCTCCGGTTGTGACCTGCAGTGCTGCTCACCATTGTCGGAATGATGACGGCAAGGGACGTTGCAAACGCAATCCGGGTCGCAATGGTCTCGTCTATGCCTGCCCCTGCATAGAGCCAGTACTGGACCGGCGTCATCAGGAAACCCCCGCCGATGCCCAGGAGCCCCGATGCAAAACCCGCAGTGATACCGGTTGCAGCAAGCACGAGCACTGTCATGGGAATATCCATACTTTCGCTTCCCCTGTCCGGATGTGTCTAGCAGTATTTTCTCCCCGGCGGTATATCACTGGTGGAGGTGATCCCCATGGGTCTTTTTGCACTCCTCGTCATCGACATGCAGAATGATTTTGTCCGGGAAGGATCCCCCCTCAGGGTGGAGGGGGCAGAAGCAATCGTGCCTGCAATTAAATCGGTCCTTGACATCTTCCGGGAACGCCGGCTCCCCGTCATTCACGTCCTCCGCGTGCACAGGCCGGACGGGTCTGATGTGGAGGTCTTTCGCCGGGAGATCTTCAAGAAGGGTCCCTTTGCTGTTGAGGGGTCGTGGGGCGCGGCGGTCATTGATGAGCTTTGCCCGCTCCCTGGGGAATACGTGATTAAAAAGACCCGCATGAGTGCGTTCCTTGGTACTGACCTCGATCTCCTCCTGCGATCCTGCGGGGTAACAGGCCTTGTTGTCACCGGCATCCAGACCCCCAACTGCATCAGGACAACGGTCTTTGATGCCGCTGCCTACAACTACACGGTCTGCCTGGTCAGGGATGCGGTGGCGGCCAGAACGCCCGAAATCCATGCAGCAAACCTGCAGGACATGGAAAACATAGGCACCATCATAATTTCAGCATCTCAGGTCGAACCCTGGCTTTTGTCCGTGCAGGAAAGGCAAAACTGAACAAAAAAACGATGGTGGACCCCAGTCCCGGGTACCCATAACTGGTATACCCTGGTTCAGGCCTGGACCCGCGATTCGTGGGAGACCCATCCGGATATCCTGTCCCTGTGGCCGCGGAACTCGCGGAACTGGTGGAGGGAGACGGTAAGGTCACGCGTAAATGCAAAGTAACCGATCTGCGTTGTCCGGCAGAGGTTGAGAGCCATCTCCATCAGGCCGCGGGGGTCGGGCCGCGACTCCCCCAACCATATGTGGAATATGTTCCCCCCGTCGACGATCGGGAAGAAGACATGCTCGATGGCGATCCGCTCGGCCATGGTTATCTGTGCGCCGGGGGCGACATGTGTCCCGTTCGTATAGTAGATCGGCAGGTCGCGTGTCTTCCCAAGGTCCTGGAGGGCCCTCTCGAGGTCCCCCTTTATAACCTTCTTTGCATGTTCGCGGAAATCGTGGCTGAGAAGGTCTGCGACGGCAAAACGCTGGCCAGTCGTCTCTGCCGGTGTCCGGGCAAGTGCAATTGTCAACTTGTGCCGCTCGGAGAGCTCCTTTGCATAGAACTCCATTTTTGTCATCGCAAGCACTGCCAACGAGAATGCTTCCCGCGACTCGTGCATCTGCGACCCCGTGTGGTGCTGCACCATCTCGTTGACACCGACCACCCCGATCGTGTAGACGAGGCCGTCGAGGTCCACGGCGACTGCACCCCGTTCCCCCGTATGGGGGTCTTTGGGGCGTTGCATGGCAAAGGGCATCCTTCCCTGGGCACGGATCGTCTCGAGCCATCGCCGCTTGATCTTGAAGACCTCCACGCAGACGTCCATGAGGGCCCGGAGTTCGGCAAAGAGCCTCTCGTTGTCGCCTTCCGCCCTGTACGCCGCCCGCGGGCAGTTGAGGGAGACGACCTGCCATGACCCCATCGAGAAATGCTTCCCGTCCCTGAAATAGAGCTTCTCCTCGAACTCGCTGTCCTGGTCGGCAACAGCTGAGAACTGGTACGCACAGCACTGGTAACAGGAGATCCCCTTCCCTGCGCCCCGGTACGCGGGGATCTGGTTATCGTAGTAGGGTGTTCCGAACTTGGAAGCCAGTTCAAAGGTGAGGAGATAGAGGTCCCGGTAGGTAGGCAGGTCGGGATGCGCCTCGTTGAACGCCCTGTCCTCCTCCATGAACTCTGGTTCGATGCTGATCTCGGGCTTGGGAAAGGAAAAGGGCTTTCCCCACGCATCCCCCTCGAGCATCACCTCCATTAAGGCCTTGAAGAGGAGGCGGACCTCGCGCTCGAACTCGCCGTAGGTCCTGCGGGGACCCCGGCTCCCGTCCCAGACCGTACCCTTGTACACGCAGGGCTTGTCCTTCCAGAGCTTCGGGACGCCCGGGCTGAGCTGAACGGACGAGAAGACGAGCTGGCCCCCGCGGGCGACCATCATCTGCGTCATCTCGTAGACAAACATCTGCATGAGCTGCTTGATCTCACCGTACTCCATCCCTTCAAAGTAGGGAGCAAGGAACGTGAGGAAGTTGTAGTACCCCTGTCCCCCTGCAAAGTTCGTCTGTGCACTCCCGAGCGCCTTGACTGCATGGAGGACGGCGACTTCGGCCCTCTTGGCAGGGCCCGCCACCGATGCCTTCGTGCCGTTTCCGTCCGGCATCAGTCCGTAATAAAAGAAGTACCGGAGGTCCCAATCCTGGCAAAACGGGCGTGTCCCGAAGTACTCGAGGTCATGGATGTGGATATCGCCCGAGAGGTGGTGATCCGAGAGGTGGGGGGGAAGCTGAAGGAGGTACTGTTCCTTGCTGATCTTGTCGGCTTTCTTCTTGTGAGAGGTCTCCGCGTTCTCCTGGAGGTTGGCGTTGTCCCTCGCCTCGAAACCGCGGCCGACGTCGATGAGGTGGGCATCGTACACGGGTGTCCCGACGCGGGTACAGACATTCCGGTATTGGACCATGCCCTTTTCAAGCAGGGTAATGTTGACGATCTCCCTGATGAGAGGCCCGCTCAGGGCCTGCAGGTTCATGGACTTGATCCTCTGTTCAACGAGCCGCGCAATCTCCTGCGCTGTCTCCTCGCTGGCGCTCTCGTACCCATAGAACGTGGAGACGAGTTTCGTCTCCTCGACGATCTGGCGGACGATACGCTGCCTGTCCCACTCGAGGATGTGCCCGTCGGTTGTCCGGACTGCGGGCATTGGGGCAACAAAGACGCCGTCGAGGGTAGACTGCCGGGTATCGCGTGATGGCATCAGTCATCCCCGATGAAGGAGAGCACCGCTTCCGTGCGCAGTCCTGAGCCGGAGAAGAGCGCGTCCGTCGTGAGGAACTTGTCCCCACGCTGGAGGACAGGGGCCTCGCGGACAAAGACACCATTGATGCGGAGGTGTGCCATTGCTTCTGCCGTTGAGAGGTCTCTCTCGATAAATGAGATCTCTTTCTCTTTTAAAAATTTCTTCAGTATCTCGCAGTTCGGGCATAGTTCCAGTGAATAGACGATGATATTATCCGTATTGGTCACGAATATCCCCCCGGTATGTTCCTGTTTTCAGTACTTGCTCTCCGGAAAAAAATATTTGTTGATCCTGTTCCCATTATACCTTTTAAGCAGAATATTTTTGGGAAAGGATAATTTATCGCGGAAAAATTCCATGAGACCCCGAACCTGGATGCAAGCGTTGCGGACGTGGCGATGATGGACCGGCTTTTCGTGGCGGTCGACCTGCCGGACGAGATAAAGGAGAGGATTGGATCCACCCAGGCACATTTGAAAAAGACGCGGGCACGCCTCACGCTCGTCGACCCCTCCATCATCCACATCACGTTGAAATTCATTGGCGATACCCCGGAAGAGAAGACGGAGGCGGTGGTTCATGCACTTGGAGAACTGGACGGAGCTCCCTTCTCTGTCCGTGTCAGGGGAATCGCCGGCAACAACCCGCGGCGCCCCCGCGTGATCTGGGCACGCGTGGAAGACGGGGGAGCATGCAGGGACCTCCATGAAAAGGTCGAGGGTATCCTCGCTCCGCTCGGTATCCCCCGGGAAGGACGTGCCTTCACTCCCCACGCCACCGTGGCGAGGGTCAGGGAATTTCACCCCGACCTCGTTGAGATACTCACACAACTCTCCGGCCGCGACTTTGGGGAGGGGTGGATCGAGAAAGTCTTTCTGAAAAAGAGCACTTTGACTTCCCGGGGCCCGCTCTACGAAAACATCGGGGAGGTCCTCCTTGAAAAAGACTCCCCTTGAAGAGGAGGTCCTCGCGGCCATCAGGCCCCGGCCCGAAGAAGCACGGCATATCCAGCAGGTCGCCGAGAGGATACTCTCCCGCATCAGGGACGTGGGACGTGCAGAAGGAATGGTTGTCGGGTCAGTCGCCCGGGGAACGTGGATCCATGGGGACAGGGACCTCGATATCTTCCTCCTCTTCGATCCCTCCCTGACACGGGAAGAACTCGAGGAGCATGGCCTCTCGCTTGCCCGTGAGATTGCCGCAGCCGAGGCCGAGAGCTTCCGGGAGAAGTATGCCGAGCACCCATACATCAATGCGAGCATCGAGGGGCTCGACGTGGACCTCGTCCCCTGCTACCGGGTAGAGTCAGCCTGCTGCCTCCAGAGTGCCGTGGATCGCACTCCATTCCACACGCTCTACATCAGGGAGCGGATCAAACCGTTTATCGATGACGTCCTTCTCCTCAAGCAGTTTGCAAAGGCGGGGGGTATTTATGGTTCCGACCAGATGACGGAAGGGTTTGCCGGGTACCTCTGCGAGCTGCTCGTCCTCTCGTACGGCGGCTTTTCTCCCCTCCTCGAGGCCGCGTCCCGGTGGAGGCCCGGCATCATTATCGATCCCGAGGGCCACAGGGCACGGGACTTTTCAGAGCCTCTCGTCGTCGTCGACCCTGTCGACCCGAAGAGGAACGTGTCTGCCTCCGTCTCCCTGACACGGATGTGCGAGTTCATCGAGCTTGCCCGGGGATACCTCAAAAACCCCGGACGGGAGTATTTCTTCCCGCCGCCCCGCCCGGTCCTTTCCATCGACGAGGCGGCCGACCTCCTGGCGAGGCGGGAGACGTTCCTCTATGCCCTTGTCCTTCCCACCCCGCCGTTCATCGAGGAGATTGTTGTCCCCCAGCTCCGGAAGAGCCTTGAGGCAGTCCGGGGGCTTCTCGACCGCCACGGTTTCCTGGTAAACCGTGCCGACTGCGAGATGCACGAGGAGCAGTCCATGCTCCTCTTCGAGCTCCTCGTCGAGGAACTCCCGGTCGTTGTCCGCCATACAGGTCCCCCGGTCTGGAACCAGACAAACGCAGCAAAGTTCACCACAAAGTACCACGCATGCAGCGAGAGAGACCTCTTTTCGGGACCTTTCATCGACGATGGCCTCCTCGTGGTCGAGAAGCGGCGCACCTATACCCGGGCCGCCGACCTGCTCCGGTCTCCCGAGGTGCTCCAGGTCGCCCTTGGCAAGCACGTGAAGCAGGCAATGGAGAGGTCCTTTTCCGTCCACAGGGGGATCGAATGCTACCGCGAAGAGTTCGCCCCCTTCATCTCCTCTTTCCTGCAGAAGTACTCACCCATGACCTGGATAGCCAGAAGCCGGGAAAAAACCGGTCCTGGAAAGGGAGAGGGGGGGTGAGTGCCCCGCCGGGATGAGAAAAGACCCCCCCTTCCCGGCCAAAAACAGGATGGAAAAAATGCATTCACGCACGGGAAAATCCTCACCGGGATGCCTGCCGGGGGAACGGGAACAGTTTGATACCTTTATATGGCAACCCGGCACACATACTCCCTTATCCCATGCCGTCCCGACGCTCCGATGAGGCCCTCTCCGAGGTCATCGGGTTCATCCTGATCCTTGCACTTATCGCAGCACTTGCGTCTCTCTACCTCACCTATGTCGTCCCTGCCCAAGGGAGGGAACTTGAAATAAAGCACATGGCACAGGTAAATGACCAGTTTCTCCAATACAAGACGTCAATTGATTCGCTCTGGATCAATGGCCAGGAGAATGTCCCGATTTCGAGCACGTTCACGCTCGGCACGGTGACAGGCCTTACGCAGGGGGCCTTCGTCATCCCCATCTTCCAGCCTTATCCCTCGAGCGGGATGATGGTGGTAAATGGGAGGGTAGAAAACATCACACTAAGTACCAATGTATTGACAATCGGGTTTCCTGGAGGATCGATCCCAAATTTGAATCCAGTCCAAGAGAATGCCGATCACCTCTATGTCCAGTTAATGACTTCAGACACCTCAAAAGGTGGGGGGCTCGTTTTAGTTCCCGATAAAGGTAACTGGACAATATGGCTGAATGTGACGAGAACGGTAAATCCTGGCTCCAATTCTCAGGTGACTGTTCCACCATTCCCAACTCCCACTACCTCTCAAGCTTCCATAAGCTGGACCGAGTTGCAAACATGGATAAATAATAATCTCAATAATGCGGGAGGCTGGATATCTCAACTCCAGTCAGGTTTATCACAAACAACCGGTTTTTCTCCTTCTCTGACAATGACACTTTTTAAAAATAATAATACTGTTTTTTCAGGACTGCCACTTATATCGAACCTCCAGAATAATACATGGTATACTGTTGATATTCTGGATGATGCGTATGGGTTACGAGATCAACTTGAGTCCTCCTACACGGTAGTGATTCCCAAATCCACAAGCGATTGGATAAGCTCCAGATATCCTGCCGCTACAGGATACCAGGCTAAATCCCTCATTCTGAACCATTCTTTGGGCTCCCTCGAGTTCCGTTCCACGAATAACTACTGGATACAACAGAATTACTATTACCAGCAGGGCGGGGTTTTCCTCGAACAGCCGGATGGAAAGGTGGCAAAAGTCGTTCCTCTCATCAGTGTGACCAATAAAAGTGGTATTCCCACCATCAGATATGTCGATATTTTTATGGAGGGTTCGGGAAACATCGGTGGCACCTCACCGGTCCAGGTTATTTCGGTTCTCTCATCTGTAGAAAAAAACAGGATTAACGGCGAAAAACTTGCCCAGGGAATTCCCAATGCCATGAATGTGACAATAATCATTTCTGCGCAGGATGCCTCCACCGCATGGATGTGGAAACAGACCTTCTCCCGGATCAGGCAGGCAGCTTTAGATGAAAATTTCCCTGCTGAGTGGATATCTGCACCATCCCAAACCGGAAACACAGTTCAATTCACCGTTCGTCACCCTGCTAATCAATATTCACTATTCCTTGACTATACCCGCGTCGACCTGGCAGTCGATCTCCAGTCGGTGGCCATTCCAGCATGAATACCAGGTTTGAGCATGAGAATGCTGTTTCTGAGATCCTCGGTGCACTTCTCCTCATTGCAGTCATCAGCCTTGCAGTCAGCATCATCGGGGTGTCAATCCTCTCCCATGTCAATACCTCTTCTGTCCCTGCCGTCTCTTTCGTGATCACGAATCAGAGTGCCACTATCACCGTTCTCCACGGGGGTGGAGACACACTCCCTGCCGGTTCCTACAGGATACTCATCGATGGTTCGGACCGGACTGGAGAGTTCGAGCCGCTTCCTTCAGATACCCCTTTTATCCCGGGAACTGCCCTTACCTACCAGGGTCTTTCTTTTCCCCGCACTATTATGGTTCTGTACCGTGGACCAGACGGGAGAGAGACTTTGCTCGTAGAGAAGATATTCTCCTGGTAACCTCTTCACGTCCCTCGTACCTCTGTCCCGGCTGGTGATACCCGTACCTATAAAAAGAACGCAGACAAGAGTATTTTCAAGACAGAATACGGGGGATGGTGTCAGTCGTGAATGAAAATCCTACCCAGGCCGTCTCCGAGCTGATCGGGGCAATCCTCCTCGTCGGTCTCGTCATAACCGCCATGGCAATCGTGGCCGTATTGGTATTATCCAATCCTCCTCCGGAAGAAGTACCCCACCTTTCTTCTCTTGCAAGCAATACGACCAATTCTATCCGGCTTTACCATACCGGGGGGGATGAGTTGAAAGAAGAGCTGACGACGATCACCCTCAATAATGGTCCTGAAGTTCCCCACTCAAAAATAAGACTGATTAAAGAGGATGGGACGACTGAAAGTGCACCATGGGATATCACGAAGACACCCTGGACAGTCGGGACAGTCCTGGTTCTCGATACTTCACCGGATGTACCTCAGAGCGTTACAGTCATGTATAGAGGACCTACGTCCCAGCACCTCATCCTGACGACTTCATTCATCGCCGGCACTGGTCTTGGCACACCGACACCGACTTCATCCCCAACACCGACAACAACTGCAACACCAACCCCTACTGCATCCCCGACGCCGACTCTATCCCCAACACCGACAATAAATCAAACCACTACCCCTACTGCATCCCCAACGCCGACTCTATCCCCAACACCGACAACAACTGCAACACCGACTCCAACACCGACACCATCCTGTGGCACAATATCTGGGATAAAATACAACGATATCAATGGAAATGGTAAGCGAGACCCGGGAGAGCCTGGATTGCCAGGGTGGACGATGCAATGCTTCAACAAACAGCAAGGAAATTGGGTTTTAATACAGGAAAAGACCACAAATTCAAGTGGTTTTTATATCTTTACAGGATTGCAGTATTTCCAATCTGCCGAAGATTACCAGATCAGGGAAATAATTCCTGCCGGTTGGATACCAATTGATCCACCTAATGGGATATCACGTTCTTACACACTCAACAACCCGCATTGCTACGAAACAGACGTAAATTTTGGCAACCAGCAGGTGTTACCGCCAACGGCAGATTTCACCGCCTCTCCAACCTCTGGTTACGCTCCCCTCTCCGTTCAGTTTACAGACACATCCACAGGTAACCCGACTCAATGGCAATGGGATGTCAATAACGATGGAATTGTGGACTACACCGTTCAGAACCCGATGCACGTATACGCCATTCCTGGTACTTATTCGGTCAGGCTCACTGTATCAAACCCGGGAGGTTCGGACACTCGGATAAAAACAGGATATATTACAGTGAACGTACCCCAAACAACCAACATTTATTTGGTTGCCAACAAACCCGGCAGTCTCCAAGAAGGAGGGTACATGCAGTTCCGTGTCACCGGTCCATACTCGTACATAAAGCATGGAAATACACGCTACAACCTCAATATTGGAGATGGTGTGAGACTCGAGATTACATCTGACGGAACAGGAAATATCTATGCAACATCATCGACGGTGAACGATTTCAGGTTCAATAATGTCAGATTAGTTCTCAATGGTGTCGACATGGGAACAAAGGATATCGGGGGAGGGGATATATGGGTCAGCGGGTACGATTCCTACCTGTCCACACTGACACTGATCGTTCCGGCCAAGAATGAATGGACCCAGCTCACTGTCAATGGTGTCACGGTTATATTAGGATCTGATTCACGAGAGATACGCATATTCAACCTTTGTCCCGATACCTGGGGTGTCATGAACCTCAATACCCGGAATGATGTCTTTTACAGTGGCGGAGCAACGGGCTATCAGCTGACGTGAACCTCAACCAATTCAGGCGTGATTATGGATCTCCTTCTTTTTCAAAAAAAAAGGACTTTTATCATTTTATTCGTGGTATCTGCCATCATCATCAGCATTCTTGGTGTTGTCATCCTCCATACCCACCCCAGAACCACCTCCACCAACCTCACCCTCACCATCTCGGGAAATACTGCCCTCCTGACCCACACCGGCGGAGATCCCCTCCCCTGTGACAGAGTGACTGTCCTCCTCGACGGGGAACCCCTCCCACTCGCCCTCGCGGGGACTGACTGTCCCTGGTCGATCGGCGAAACCCTCGCTGTCCCACTCGGCCCCGGTGACAGTCCCCACAGTATCAGCGTGGTTTATGCCAAAGGAGATACCCGGCAGGAGATCGTGCGTGCAGATATTCCCGGGCTGCCGGCCGGTGCACCGACCCCCGTCACTTTACCGGAGACCATTGCCACCACTGCTCTCCCAACGCCGTCCCTGACCCCGGCGTTGACCCTCCCCCCTACCCCTGCATCTCCTCCCGGTCCCCCTGTCGCCTCCTTCAACGCCACCCCGAGATCCGGGCCGGTACCCCTCGCGGTCCAGTTCACTGACACATCAACCGGGGTCCCTTCCCGGTGGACATGGTCTTTTGGCGACGGAAAGACCTCTTCACTGCAGAACCCCCTGCACACGTATACCCGGGAAGGGACATATCCCGTCGGCCTGACCGTGGAGAACGAGTACGGCGGCCATACGAGGGTCAACCAGGGGTACATCACCGTTACTGCAGCGGGTTCAAGAGAGGTCTACCTCGAGGCGGGGAGGGATGCACGCGTCTGTCCGGGAGGATTCCTTGAGTTCGGGGTGACAAGAGAACCGTCCCGCATCAGGGTCGGGGGAAAGATCATTGATATCCCGGCCGGTGCCCGGGTCCGCCTCGACCTCCCCCTCGGTGGCAAGGGCAAAGTGTCCATCCGCGACGACCAGGTAATTGATTTTTCCTTTGACAGTGTCACCCTCTCCCTCGATGGAGAACCGGTCGCCCAGGGGCTTGTCAGGGACGTCTCTATCCAGGGGTACGACTCTCTCATATCGAGCCTTTGCCTCTCGGTATCTGGAGGAGACGGAAAAGTCCGGATCCTGGAAGGGGGGGTTTTGGTCGGCATTCCGGACGAGAGATCTCCCGTGGTGCTCACTTCGCTCCGTCCCGGGAGTTCCGGTGCCATGACCCTGGACTGTTCCCGGGAGGGATTCGTATCTTTCGGGGGCAGAGTCACAGACTATTCCTTTTCGTGAGGCAGGCTGGAAACCTACTCCTGGCCCGGGTGCAATCCCCCCGGGGCTGTCCCCACTCTCCTCCCAGGCCTCCCTTTGCACGGAAAATCTTTGGAATTTTTAGGATACATTGATATAGGGACAGGAGAGAAGACTTTTAAATACCGGATGAAAGGGCCGTTTTGATGCGGCTAAGAGCCTCGGTATCCCACATAGTGACGCGGGTTGAGAAAATGGATCGGGAATCTGGAATTGCAAAAAATATCCTCCTGGCCCTGGTTGCTGCCATTGCAATCATCGTGGTGGTCATTGTCGCAGTCATGATTGTATTTCCACCACAGCCGGATGTTATACCGAAGTTTCAAGCCAATATCGAACGCTCTGGAAATACCGTTTACATCTACCATGACGGGGGCGATCCCCTCCAGAGCAGCAGGACCCTGGTCCGGGTAAACGGTGTCACGGTCCCGCCCTCTTCCATCTCCTTCCTCCACGCCCAGGACTGGCCCTGGACTGTCGGAAAAACCCTGCGGATCCAGTACGAGGGGCCTGGCAGCCCGGACCTCGTCGAAATCGTCTATTCGGGGTCCAAGGGTGAAGTGATCCTCTTCTCATCGCAGGCGCCAACAGCTTCACAGACACTGATCCCCGTGACAACAGTCCAAATGGTCACCCCCACGGTCACTGTGACCCCATCTGTCACCGGTCCTGCCGTTTCCGCAAGTCCAACACCTGCTCCGGTGCGTCCCTCCATTCCCCAACCGCCCCAGGCCGGGTTCACGGCCGACCCAAGGACCGGCCAGGCACCTCTCATTGTCCGGTTCACTGATACGAGCACAGGGGTCCCCACCTCCTGGTTGTGGAACTTTGGTGATGGAGAGACATCGACAGAGCAGAATCCGGTCCATACGTATAAAACTCCCGGGACATACTCGGTCGCACTCACCGTCAACAACCAGTTCGGAAGCGGGCAGAAGGTTGAAAAGGACTATGTAGCCGTCGGGACGGTCCCTGTTGCACAATTTGCTGCAATCCCTTCCGAGGGGGAGTCCCCACTTTCCGTCCAGTTCAATGACCTTTCAGGAGGAAATCCCTCGGCATTTTCCTGGGACTTTGGTGATGGGTCCTGGTCCACCGAGAGAAACCCCACCCATACCTACACCAGGCCGGGGACATACACAGTCACCCTGGCGGTGAGCAACCCGTTTGGATCTGATACCCGCATCCAGAGCGGTGTCGTGAAGGTGAGCGCGCCGAAAGTCGTCGATGTATCCCTCACGGGAAGCCGTAACGGTCTCCTCTCCACCGGCTACCTCCAGTTCCTGGTCACGGGGGAGGGTGGCTGGGTCAAGATCGCTGGTTCCACGTATCCGTTCTCCCCAGACGACCAGGTCCAGGTCTTCATCGACAACGCCGGGAGTGGAATGGTTGACGTGAATGCAAATGGCATTTCAGGGCTGCGGTTCGATTCCGTCCGGATGTTCGTGAACGGGAAACATGTCCGGAGCGGTATCGTAACGGATATGAGAGTCCCCTCGTTTGCGGGACTCTCCTCGACCCTGACTATCACGATCCTGCCGGAAGACCAGACCATGGTCCTCTTCATCAATTCATCCAGGATTATTCCCGGTTCCGGCCAGAAAGTCGTCCTTGGAAACCTCTGCCAGAACTCCGGTGGACTGATGAACCTCCAGTTCAAGCCTGGTGGGCTCGAATACCGGGGTGGGGCACGGTCCTTTCGCCTCGAGTGAGTGAGAAGGCAGGAGCATCTGGTCCTTTTTTGAGGGGGATAAACCAAGGCACCAGCTTTTATGGCATTGAATATTCCTCCTCCCTGAGCGGGATTGCCCTGATTTCTTCCCGGGAAGGATATCCCCTCCCGCCTATTTAAAAACCGAGAAAAAGAAGACGAATCAGAGCTGCTGGGTAAGATCTTTCAGCCTCTGGGAGACAAAATCGACCAGTTCCTTTGACTCGTTTCTGGCATACTGAAGGAACCCCTCGTATGCATCAACAGCCTCCTTTGTCATTTCCAGCTTCTCGTACGCGAGTGCCTTGTTGAGGAATGCCCGGGCATACTGCGGGTTTGCGGAGAGTGCACGGTCAAACTCGTGGATTGCTTCCCTGCACATGTTCCGGTTGTAATAGATATTCCCCATGTTGTAGTAGGCTTCTGCCAGGTCGGGCCGGAGCGCCACCGCATGAGAGAAGTCTGAAATAGCCTCTTCGGTCAGGCCCTTCTTTCCATACTCGATCCCCCGGTTATAGAAGGCTATGGCATTATGGGGGTTGATCTCGATAGCCCGCGAAAAGTCTGAAATGGCCTCGTTATACAGCCCAAGGGCTGCATGGGCATTACCCCTGTTATTGTATGCCCTCTCGTTCCCTGGCGAAAGGTCGATGGCCCGGGTATAGTCGGCTATCGCGTCCTTGTACCTCTCGAGCTTCTGGAATGCGACTCCCCGGTTATAGTACGCCTCTGCGAGGTCAGGCTTAATTGCGATGGCATGCGAAAAGTCCTGCATCGCCTGGTCGATTTGTCCCTTCTTCCCGTACTCGATCCCCCGGTTATAGTAGGCAGTCGGGTTATCGGGATTAATCTCGATTGCCCGGGAAAAATCTGCGATAGCCTCGTCATGCATCCCCCGTGCAGCATACGCATTGCCCCGGTTATTGTATGCTTTCTCGTTCTGGGGGTTAAGCTCAAGTGCAACCGTGTAGTCCGCGATTGCCTGGTCGAGGCTCCCCTGCTTATGGGAGGCCACTCCCCTGTTGTAATAGGCCTCTGCAAAATCAGGTCGGAGAGAGATTGCCTTCGTCAGGTCACCGATGGCCTCCGGAAGCATCCCCCTCTCCCCGTATTCTATTCCCCTGTTATAGTACGCTGTGGGATTTTCTGGGTTTATCTCGATTGCCCGGGAAAAATCTTTCATCGCCTCCTCTGAAAGTCCCATTCCTGCATAGACGTTCCCCCTGTTTATGAACGCCTTCTCGTTTGCCGGGTCAATCTCGATGACCCGTGAATAGTCCCTGAGAGCTTCCTCCATCATTCCCAGGCGCTCGTAGAGGAGTCCGCGGGCCAGGAGTATGCCTGTGTCTCCGGGTGAAATCTCGAGTGCCCGGGACAGATCCTGCACTGCCTCGTCGTATCTGGCCTCCCTGCTGAACTCCGTTGCCCTTGCCTTGTATACCTCAACCGCCTGGGAATTCAGCCGTATGGCATTGGAATAGTCCTCTATGGCCTTTCCGCTCTGCCCACAACGGCTCCTCTCATCGCCACGGCGAACATAGGCCGGAAAGAGCCGGGGATCGATCTCGAGAGCCCGGGAAAAATCAGCGATTGCCTCCTGGGGTTGCCCCAGCACCGAGTACTGGATACCCCTGCAAAGGTACGCCTGGGCATGTGCCGGCCGGAAAGTGATAACACGGGTCAGGTCATCGATGGCGTCTTGGGTGCGGCCCTGTTGAGCGTGCAGGACTGCCCGCCGGAAGAGGGCCTCTGCGTTCTCGGGATCAAGTTCTATTGCCCTTGAAAAATCTGAAATTGCATCCGGAATCTTATGGAGACGGCTGTACTCGATTCCCCTCTGGAGGTATATGGCTGAATTGGATGGTTCAAGGGCAAGTGCCCTGCTGAGGTCTTCGATTGCCTTCTCGCTCTGGCCTTTTCGGGAATACTGCAATGCCCGGGAAAGCAGCGCCTCATGGTAATGGGGTCTCAATTCAAGGGCGCGTGACAGATCCCGGATTGCCATCTCGGAGAGACCGATCCGGGAAAATTCGCATCCCCTGTGGTAGAGTGCCTCGGCAAAGCCCGGGCGGATTTCAAGTGCTTTCGTGAACTCCGAGATTGCCTGGTCAGAAAGGTTGGCCTTCTGGTAATCGAGTCCCCTCGCGAAGCATGCCTCGGCAAACCGGGGGTTGATCTTCATGGCCCTCGTGTAATCATTGATCGCGTCCTCCACCCTCCCGAGCCGGTCATACTCGTTCCCCCGGTTGTAATAGGCTTCGATGTAGCCGGGATCAATATCGATTGCGTGGGAAAAGTCCTCGATTGCCTTCTCCGACAGCCCGAGGCGTGCGTATTCAAGTCCACGCCTGTTGTACAGCTCGGGGTCATCGGGAGACCGTTCGATTTCCTGCGTGATCTCACGGATCTGGGGGTTTTCCCCCGGCTCTTCCTGCACGGGAAATGGACGCGCTTCTTCCGTTGCGGGTGCACTCTCTCCCTCTTCCAGGACTTCTTTTTCCCCTTCGACAACCGGCTCTTCCTCCCCGGCAGCTCTTCCCTGGTCACCGGGGAACCCACGTGAAAAGATCTCGAGTGCACGGGAAAACTCTGCAATGGCCTCGTCAAAGCGTCCGAGACGGTTGAAGAGGACTCCCCTGTTGTTATAGGCCTCAACGAAGCGCGGGTTTATCTCGACTGCCTTTGCGTAGTGTTCAAGAGCGGTTTCAACAAGGCCGAGGCGACTGTATTCGACTCCCAGGTTATTGTGAGCCTCTGCATACCGCGGATTTATCTCAAGGCAGTGGAGGTAGTCAGCAATCGCTGCCTCTGACTGCCCGAGCTTCCCATAGGCAAGACCCCGGTTGTAAAGGATATCGGGGTTTTTCGGGTTGAGCTCGAGTGCTTTCGTGTAATCGGCCAGGGCATCCTCCAGGCGACCGACACGGGTGAATTCGATGGCCCTGTTAAAGAGGGCCTCGGTGAAATGGGGATCACGTGCAAAAGCCCTGGTGTAATCCTCGATGGCTCTCTCATGGTCACCCCGGCGGGCAAAGATAACCCCCCTGTTATTGTAGGCCGGCGCATACGCGGGGTCGATACTGATTGCCTGCGAAAAGTCCTCGATGGCACGGTCGTCCTCCCCGATGCGGGAATACTCGATGCCCCTGTTATAGTACGCTTCAATAAAGTCCGTGTCGGATTCAATTGCCTTGGAAAAATCCTCTATTGCTTTTTCTGGCTGGTTGAGGAGGGAGTACGCGATACCCCGGTTAAAGAATGCCTCGGAAAAGTGGGGATTGATGCGGAGTGCCGTGGTATAATCATCAATCGCTCCCTTGTAGTCATGCTTTCCTGCCTTCGCAACACCCCTGTTGTGGTATGCCTCTGCATCCTGGGGGTTTATCTCGATGGCATGGGTATAATCAGCAATTGCCTCGTCGAAAAGGCCCTTTTTGTGGTAGGCAATCCCGCGGTTATAATAAATCTCACCATCCATCAGCAGGAGTCCCCCGTAAAAAAGTTAACCAGAAACACTCTTGTTTCTACCCCTCGTACCCATGTACACCGCCCACCATTAATTATATTCCCCTTCGGGGGAGCACACCACCACCATTCCGTGGCCTTTCACGAACCGGTTGGTTCAAAAAAATATATAGATGTCGAGCCCTCACTACACTCTGCAATCTTTTCCATCAGCCCGAGAAAACAGTGCTGAGCAGCATGACTCCCCACCGGGAGAAGGGGTTCGTCGTGGTCATGATGGAGAGTATGATGGAGCATATCAGAAGCCACACCGAGGAGAAACACATGAATGGTCAAAAATGCCAAATGATCCTGTTCTTTATTCTCTGCATGGGGGTCATGTCACTCCCCGCCATGGCAAATACCCAGACTAATATCATTTACACGTCAGATTTTTCCCAGAACCCGGGATGGACCACGAACAGTCCCACGCGGTACTTCTGGGACCCCGCCCGCGAGATGTTTCATTTCAAGACTGAAGGGGGGACAAACGGGTACGCCTTTATCCCCATCCAGTACGATGATCAGTCATTTACCCTTGATTATGACGTGATCCTGCTCGAATCCCAGCCAAACAGTGCATTTCGATTTGGTCTTACGAGTTCGGAGATGGACTATACCCGAGGAACAAATGTCCTTTCGGCACTTGAAAACGGGAAATACGGACGCCTCTTTTCGTTGCGAGTAATTGATCAGAATAACCAGATGCGGGAGACGACGAGTTACTACACATCCTATTGCGGCGAAATCCCCGGGTGTACCACTGTCCAGTTCAAGGTGAATACAACCTACCACGTGACTGTCCGGTACAACAGGGAACTGCAGAATGCCGATATCAAGGTAGTGGAGAAGGAGACGGGGGAGCGGGTCTGGGGTTACTACCTGCCCGTCGGGAAAGACCTCCTCTACATGGACCGCCTCGCGATCACGACCAAGGGTGATTACTCCTTCGGGCCATTCTCCGAGGGCTACATAGATAATGTCGAAATGGTTGCTTTTGTCCCACCTACCCCAACGAAACCTGCACCCACGCCGTCAGCAACCATGCCCCCGGCTACCCTCCCAACAACGGCCGTGGTCACCGCGACCCCCCAGACACCCACCCCGACACAGTCCGGACCCGTCCTCCCATCCCTGCCCCTTGCCGCGCTGGCTCTCGGTGCCATTGGACTCGTCCTTGCAAACCGGCGGGGCCGCTGACGGGCCAAGACCAGACAGAATTCCCATGTCATCCAGGGACATCCACGTTATCGAGGCCATTGGCAGGGCAAGAGTTGTCATCCGGGACGGGAAGGTAGTCTCCGTCGGAGAACCCTGTATCAAAGAGTGTCCCCTCGCAAAACGTTTTGGAAAACCGGTCATGGAGATCTGTCCGGATGCTATCAGGGAAAACATGGAATTTCGTATCCGGTCGTTCGGGATGTGCACTCCCGGCAGGGTTATTGAATCCAGAGAAGACTACGTGGGGTTTGGAGCCTCGGAGCTCCTCTCGTCTGCCCTCCTCCATGGACTCCTTGACTGTGCCGTTATCGTTTGCGACGGGGCCGGGACGGTCATCCTCCGGCATCCCTCCCTTGTCCAGGGCATAGGGGGAAGGATGTCAGGGCTTATCTCTACTTCCCCCCTCCCTGCTGTCATTAAACGGATAGAAAACCACGGCGGCATTGTCCTGGACCCCCGGGAGGCACGCATTGACCAGGCCGGGGGGGTCCGCGAGGCTGCGGGGAGAGGATACTCCCGAATCGGCGTCACCGTGGCGTCCCCAAAGGATGCAGCAGCCATCAGGGAGGAGTACCCCCAGGCCCTGATCATCGCTGTCCACACCACAGGAATTTCAGGAGAGCAGGCAGCTGCCCTTGCAAGCACCGCGGATATCGTGACGGCCTGTGCATCGCGCCACGTGAGGGAGCAGGCCGGGAAGAGGGCTTTACTCCAGGCAGGGACAGCGATTCCCGTATTCGCCATGACTCAGGCAGGAAAAGACCTCATCCTCGCAAAAGTACGACATGTTCCCTCTCCCGTCGTGATAACAGCCTCCGTACTCCCCTATAGCGGGGGACAGGGGCCATACCCTCTCGTCTGACCTGGATTTTCCGAATGTAAACGCGTCCGCTTTTTTAAACCCACCCGGGGCGTCACGATGATCGGCCCGTCCCGGGACCCGCAGAAGGCCCATCCGGGGGACTTGATCTCACCATGCCTGACTACTTCGGAAGTTGTCCTGGCCATGATCCGGTTATGTGGATCCGACATTCCGCAGGTCGTAAATCAAAAATAATATTTTTCATACGGCGGCCCCAGCAGAGCGAGTATTTTCCGCAAATCGTCGTTTAAATTTGCAATTTTCAGAACTCTCTTCCCATCCGCAATGACCGCAAATTCCCTCACCCTCCTGAACAGGAAGAAGACCCATTTCAACGTTGGCCGTTGGGTCTGTTTCTTTGTCTGGCTGATGACAGTCTTACCCGTCCGGACCAGTGCCTGTCTCAACTGGTATTCCACCATGGAATAGATGAACAGACAGATGACCATGATCATTGCCAGGGCCTGGATCCGGGATGGTTTCTTGAGGTAGATTTCAGCCACGCGGAATGACTTGTCCTTGAGGAACCGGAACCCCCGTTCAACAGCACCCTGGCCCTTGTAATAGTCAAGAAGCAGATCCGGGGAAAGGTCAAGGTCATTGGTGGCAAGGACAAACCGCCCCAGTCTCTGTCGTTCCTGCTGAATGAAATCAGGGTCCTGTTCAATCTCAGCTACGATGACATAGACAACAGAGAGAGTTTCGCCGGATTTTGGCCTTCCCCGGCTTTTCTTTTCCTTATGATGAACTGGAACAATCGCGAGGTGAATGAACCGGTACCGGGGATGATTTTTTATCCATTTATTGGCTGCCGCACGTGCATCCGGTTCACACTTGAATTCATGGCCCATTAATTTCTTCAGGGATTTCCTGGCCTTGACAATGTCCTTTTCCAACTGAGAAAGAAATGTCTTCTCCTGGTGCTGGTGCATCGGCTCGGAATGGAAGACGACCCATTTCTGCTCGATGCCTGCATAGGTCATGCGAACCTCGTGGTATGAATACCGTGAATCCTGGCAGGGAGAAAAGGAAAGGTCCGCTTCCTGGAGGTCTTTGACCCGGGCGATTGTTGCCGGTACCCGCGTGATCCAGAACGTGTGCCTGCCGAGTCCATGGAGCGTTTCGGGTGTGTAGAATTCTGAATCGGCGATGTGGTAGACTTTATCGTGGGATTTCAGGTTGTTCACCAGGTTACGGATGATTTTCCTGATGGACTCCTTGTCTGACTCGTTTCCTCTAGAATGTCTGGAGAAAGAGGGGTACACCATGTTGGTTCGCCGCGATACCCAGCACAAATCGCTTGAGGTCCCACCGCCCGTCCTTGGGATAGCCGTAGGTGATTTGGATCTCTTCTGTCCCGAAATCAGGTTCATAGTTTCCTGTGACGCTGAAGTTCGTTGTGTCAATGTGGACGCAGTGTGTTCCAAAATCGCTGTGGAGAAGACATTCTCCAACGATTTCGTTAAAAAGTTCAGTCGGACCATATTCGGCGATTGCGTCCAGCGTCCGCCCAAAGACATCGTCGTTGAGGTTATCCCGTGTGATTCCTGGACCGATGAGCCGGTTTAATGCAATGTCATCAAAGAAGTCGGGGAAGAGGTAGAGTCGCCGTTCGACAAATCCCAGTCCGTTCAGCACCATGAGCTTGACGACATCTGAATGCGTCAGATGGTGATGTTGCGTCTTGGGTATCGCCCGGTCAATAACTTTTCCGATTCCAAGTGAGTCATAGGCTCCGGCAACAATCCCAAGGTGGCCGATTGTCTGGATGGATTCATCGTCAAATCCATCGATTATGGGCATATTTTGGGTTTTAGACTCATAGTACAAAGATCTTTCGGTCCGGATAATTTAATTTCGAGATCTTTTTACTGCGAATTGTCGGGTGGATGGTGCGGTGGTTTTTCCTTTTCCCGGGTCTGTCGGGGTATTCATTTCCGATTATCCACTGGGGAAACTGGTTAAAGACTGGGGGCTTCGCAAAGATCGTGTTTGCCTTGAAACGTTTTCCTCACAGTTTTTTGGTCTCCCCGAGGGTATCGTTTCCGGGACAGATACGAAAATGGAGAAGAGAACGTGAGGTTCCAATGCGAGGGATGGGAATCTGGGCTCCAAGTGCGATTCGCAAACAGCAAATTTTTGTCGAATTTTAAAATAAAAACTGATTTGAAATTATTTGTCACGCACCATAAATATAAATTTGCCTGAACACCGCTCATCAAAAAGAGCCTGTCCAACCAATCTTCAGCCTGGTTGGACAGGCTCGATCTGTAAAATCCGTAGAAAAGAAAACTATATTCCAAAAGAGATGAGACAGTGTCGTTAGGAAATTTCCGGGAAGTGAAATGCGATATTCCTTCAGTTACCATTAAGCGCGCTGAATGCACGAGCTGCACCACGTGCTGAAGTACCTGTCCTGAAGTCTTTGAAGAAGATCCAAAAGACGGGATGAGCAGGATCGTTGAACAATACCGCAAAGGCGGTGACCCTTCAACCGGGGAGATCCCGGAGGAACATGCGGCCTGTGCACAGGAGGGTGCGGATATCTGTCCGGTCTCCATCATCACCGTATCCGGCTGACTTGAGATGGGAACCGGTATACTGCCCTGGTTCGCGTGCAGCGTATTTTCTGACTCTAACCCCACTCGTCTCGAACTTGGATCCAGCAAGCATTTCAAAAATTCTTGAATAAATTTAATAAATATGAGACTTATGATCACATAGTGAAAACCATGGATGGATACGCAGGAAAGATGGCATTCGTTGACCTCACCAAAGGCAAGGTGACGATCAAGCCGACTCCTGAAGACCTCAAGAGATTGTATCTCGGCGGGCGGGGATTCGGCGCACGCATCGTGAGTGACAGGGTCGATCCGAAGACCGACGCCCTGTCGCCAGAGAATGTAATCGTGTTCGCTGCCGGGCCGCTCACCGGTACCGGCATCCCGCTGGGGAGCCGGTACGAGGTGACAACGAAGGCCCCGCTGAACGATACGCTCACGTCCGCTAACAGTGGCGGTGTTTTCGGGTGGAAGATGAAAAAAGCCGGGTTTGACGCGGTAGTCATCAGCGGGCGTTCGCCAAAACCGGTCTTTCTCTTCTTGAATGAAGGCACCGCAGAGGTCCGCGATGGGACCCAGTACTGGGGCATGCGAACAAGCGAGACGACTGCTGCACTCAAACGCGACCTTGAAGACAAGAACGTCCGCGTCGCATGCATTGGACCAGCTGGGGAGAAGAAGAGCCGGCTTGCCTGCATCATCAACGAGGAGCACCGCGCAGCAGGGCGTGGCGGCACCGGTGCAGTGCTCGGCTCGAAGAATGTCAAGGCACTTGCGGCAACCGGTGATCTTCCGATAAAACCCGCCGATGAAGAAAAACTGAATGCTGTCAAGGAGCGTGTCCGGAAAAAGATCGAGGAGAACGGGATCGAGAAAGCCCTGCACAGCTACGGCACGGCAGTGCTCATCAACATCATCAACGAGAACGGCGTTCTCCCAACACGGAACTTCCAGCGCGGGTATTTCCCTCAGGCAGAGAAGATCTCCGGTGAGACGATGGCACAGACCATCCTCACAAAACCGAAAGGCTGCTACGCCTGCATCGTCCAGTGCGGCCGGGTAACAAAAGCAGGTGATGAAGAAGGAGAGGGGCCGGAGTACGAACCCGACTGGGCGTTCGGCGCGGATTGCGGCATTGATGATCTTCCGGCAATCGCCCGGGCGAACTACCGCTGCAACGATCTCGGGCTGGATGCAATCGGGACGGCAACGGCGATTGCCTGCGCGATGGAGATGACCGAAAAAGGGTATCTTGACAACGGCATCGGGTTTGGCGATACGGAAAAAATGCTCAAACTGGTCGAGGACATCGGGTACCGGCGCCTGCTCGGTGCCGAACTGGCCGACGGTTCATTCCGGTTCGCAGTAAAACACGGGCATCCCGAACTTTCGATGAGTGTCAAGAAGCAGGATCTTCCCGCGTATGATCCCCGGGGGATCCAGGGCTACGGGCTTGCAGTGGCAACGTCCGTTCGGGGCGGCGACCATGTATATGGTTACATGATCTCGCCCGAGATTCTCGGGGCTCCTGAGAAACTCGATCCGTACACCAGCGAGGGAAAAGATCAGTGGGTCAAGACCTTCCAGGATCTCACCGCCTCCATCGATGCCTCCGGAATGTGCCTCTTCACATCCTTTGCACTTGGTGCCGATGATTACGCGGACCTTATCGCTGCGACAACCGGTATGGCGATGACGGCTCCGGATCTCCTCCAGATCGGAGAACGGATCTGGAACCTGCAGAAGCTGTTCAACCTGAAAGTGGGCTACACGAAAGCGGATGATACCCTTCCGGACCGTCTCTTAAAGGAACCTTTGCAGGACGGTGCGCCAAAAGGGCGGGTCTGGGAGCGCCAGCCGTTGCTCGATAACTATTATACAGTTCGCGGCTGGGACAGTGAAGGTCGTCCGACTCCTGAGAAACTCAAAGAACTGGGGCTAATGTAACATGGCAGAGAGTGCAGTAAAACCCCCCGGTCTATGGCATGGGATTCCCCGCAACGAGATAGACTGGCACCCGGTTGTTGATGAGAAGAAGTGTATTGGGTGCGGTTTATGTTTCCTCACTTGCGGGAAGGGGGTGTATAATTACGATTGGGACAGGAAAAAGTCGGTTGTTGTCCATCCCGAAAATTGTGTTGTCGGCTGCCAGACCTGCGCCAACCTCTGCCCAGCGCAAGCGATCCGGTTTGCCGAGGAGGGAGATGATCCCAGGTCGAAGGTGCAGCGACTCATCAAAGAACGGAAGGTCCTTCCGACAGTAAAAAATGAACTTGCAATGATGCAAAGCTGACATCTGGAAGGTGAGTTGTTATAGTAATATTGTCCTCGGACGAACGGTTCCTGAGGCAGATCCCGCTCATCGGCGAAGAGGGACAGGAGAAACTTAAAAAAGCCCGCATCCTCATTGCCGGGGCCGGGGGGCTCGGTTCAGCGATCGCGACATATCTTGCCGCTGCGGGTGTCGGGTATATCCGAATTGTCGATGTGGATATCGTTGAGAATTCCAACCTGAACCGCCAGATCCTTTATCATGAACCGGACATCGGCGCGTGTAAAGTCGAAGCAGCGGAGAAAACAATCCGTGCACTCAGTCACGATGTTGAGGTGGATGCCATCTGCCGGCATATCGATGAGAAAACCGTACGGGATCTTGTGCGTGGGACGGACCTGATCATCGACGGCATGGATAACTTTGCTGCCCGCTACATCCTGAACAGTGCAAGCCTTGATGAAAAAATCCCCTTTATCCACGGAGCTGTGAACGGTTTCTACGGGCAGGTAACCGTGATCCTTCCCGGTATCACCCCGTGCCTGAGGTGTATCGTTCCCACTCCCCCGACATGGGAGAGGAACCCAATCATCGGGGTAACCTGCGGGGTGATTGGCTGCATAGAGGCAACTGAAGCGTTCAAGTACCTGACCGGTACCGGGGAAATTCTTAAAAACCGGTTACTGCTCTGGGATGGGCTGCGTGGCGAGGCCGAATCTCTCCAGATCATGAGATATCCTGACTGCATCGACTGCGGCTCTTCAGCGATTGAACAGGATGTCCGGCGGTTCCGTGTATGAATGTCACCGTGAAGTCGTTTGCTACGTTCCGCGAAGTCATGGATAGGCAGCTCACTCTGGACATTCCGGAAGGTTCGACCATCCGTACGCTCCTTGCCGAACTCAACGGTCGGTACAACGGCTTGAACGAGCTGATGTTTGCCACCATGGATACCCTAAAGGATTTTGTAAACATCCTCAAAAACGGCAGGAACATCCATTTTCTTGCAGGCCTTGATACCCCGCTCGATGACGGGGACCTGGTTGCGTTGTTCCCGCCCGTTGCCGGGGGATAGGAGCGCACACACGCGACTTTGTACCTGTAAAGGACACCATGACAACCGATACGGCCCGGGATTACCGGAAATCCATGAAGATCGCGCTCTTCATCACGCTCATCTTTTTTCTTGTAGAGGTTGCCGGAGGGCTGCTCTCCGGATCGCTCGCCCTCATCAGCGATGCTGGGCACATGTTCAGCGATCTCCTCTCACTCCTTCTCTCCCTCGGGGCAATGACCCTTGCCCTTCAGCTTCCCACGAAGGAACGGACCTATGGCTACCACCGGGGGGAGATCCTCGCAGCGTTCATCAACTCCCTGCTGCTGATCGCGGTGAGTGCCGGTATCCTGTGGGAAGCCTACCAGCGTCTCCTCAACCCGGCCCCGGTGCAGGGCGGACTGATGTTTATCGTGGCCTGCATCGGTCTTGCGGCGAACACAGCGATCGTCTTTCTCCTCCACGGGAGCCACAACCTGAACGTGCGGAGCGCTTTCCTGCATGTAGTGGGGGACACGATCTCATCGGTGGCGGTGATCGCTGCCGCAGTGTGGATCTCTCTCACCGGGCAGGTGATTGCGGACCCCATCCTTTCCGGTATCATCGCAGTCCTGATTGTGATCTCAGCCGTACGGTTGCTCCGTGAGACACTCATGATCCTTCTCCAGTTCACGCCGCAATCGGTGGATTTCGATGCGGTCGTTGCTGACATGACTTCCGTGAACGGGGTGGACGGCGTGCATCATGTCCATCTCTGGAGTCTCTGTTCGGATATCAACGTGCTCGATGCGCACGTGTACTCCTGTGAACGGGACGTGGAAAAGATTGAACTGATGAAGCAGGAGATCAAGGAACGCCTGAAGAAGTACCGAATCCTTCACTCTACGCTGGAGTTCGAATGTGAAGAATGCAAAGACTGCGCTCTCGTGGAACAGATCAAGGATCATCCCGGTTGATCTTCCCGGCAAGGAAGGAGATACAGATACCGGTCACGCTCTGCGACCAGTTTACCTCGTCAAACTACTTGAAAACCCCTCTCTTCAAAATCTCCGTTGAAACCATTCGGGTCTCTCCTGTCTCCTCCCTTTGGGATTTGACACCCCGGAAAATTCGACCCCCATATTCGCGTTCTGGCGGCCTTTCCGGGCCTCGGATTGGGTAAAATAAGTGGCAAAAACCGGCACGATTTAAGGGCCTTTGATGGCCTTTATACGAGGTGCAAACCTGCCGTATTTTGGCAAACGGGGCAGTAATAGAGCTTATTTTCCACAGGAAAGAAAATAATCCATTTTACGGGGTTTTCCGGTATTGGCCCGGGCATGGGAGGGGGAAAAGGAGCCCGTATAGGGCTTATTTCCCCCCGGGGTAAGGACCCCCCGAATTATTTCTGCCCAATCCGCTCTTGTGCAACCGTAAGGTATTGTGTCACATCCTTCAGGCAGCATCCGCCGGACGGATTGTTCCGTTCGCAATTGCATCCGGTGGTTTTCATCCGGTTCATGATATCTTCGACTGCCTTGCAGGTTCCGGTCCGGACAATCTCATCGTCGATCTTCTTTTTCGTCCATCCAAAACAGTAGCAGAGGGAAACGGGATCTTCCGCCTCCTTGATGCCGACCCTACCCTGTTTTGGGTATAAAAATCTGCTTATAATGCTAAATCGATCTGGGATTCCGGTTTGTCCCCCCTGCCAAAAGATGTGGGGCATGATGGGACGGTGCTATTTACTCGATCTTCCCCCGCAGCAGCAGCACGAGAACCAGGCCCGACAGGAGACTGGCCCCCATGGTCCAGCCGAGCACCGCCCCGAGATTGGTGCGGTAATACCATGCGGCAATGCCCGATGCGATGAAGCCGATCTCCGTGGCGCCGAACACGATGGTAAGCCAGAACTGTAAGAGCGTCATCCGTTTCTGGTAGCGCGTGGTGATGGCGAAACTCACGGTATCGAGGCGATCTATGACGCCTTCGTAGAGATCTCCAAGGCCGAACAGGCGCTCGCCTTCAATCGTGACCGCGTCACTAAAGCGGGTGGCTTTGGTGATGGTGCCGTAGTATTCCTCAAGAGCGTCGAGCACTTCCTGCTTGAGCGCGAGCAGTTCATCCACCGATCCCGGCATGCTGCGCGAGAGCTGCTGGTAAAGGTGCACGAGTACTGCACGTTCGATAAGCAGCAGCTCGATCGTGAGGAGAAACGGCATGACGCTCTTCGGGGGCAGGCCGGTGTCATGCATATCTCCGGCGAGATCCTCGCGCCCGTGCAGGTCCAGCCCGCTGCGGCGCGCAAGCAGCGTCAGGCCGCCTTCGCGCGTGCAATAGTCGTGGCTGAGTTCTTCATCCACCAGCCTGGGTTTGAGCGGCCTTGCTGAATGGTCAAGAAAGAGCAGATGGACGAGATTCGTCCGGTGGCGTTCAAGGATTGTTGTGAGCGGATGGTCCGGGGCGCGCAGAACGGTGACCGGAAAATACAGTCCTGACCAGGCCGGTTTGCCGGTGATTTCCTTGTTGACCGGGCCGAGCACGCGCCACAGCCTTTCGATGAGTCCGTCTCTGGCATCCGGATCGAGCCAGCCGATCCAGCGGAAAGTATCGAACGGCTGAGCTGGCGCGGGCAGCCAGATTTCCCATAGTGCTGCACCCGATGTATGGCAGATCAGGTAGACATCGGCATAGGCCGGCGTATCGCCGGGCAGATTATCGAGAGCAATCCGCCCGAGCGGCCAGCGTGTAATGCGATGTGTCTCAACGAATGTTTTGCCCAGCAGCTGCGTTTCAAACCGGGCGAACTGCGTATCATAATCTTCAAGCTGCCGGGGCGGCAACGGCGCGATGCCGGCAGACTGCCTCGTAAACCCTGTAAACGCACCGTGCAGGTGGATGGAGAAGAACAGCATAAAGGCCGGCTCGACGGCCAGGTCTTCAGGAAAACCCGAATCTGTGGTATCTCTGCTCGTATTGTGGGTGATTTCCATCATGACTCATGTTGTCTTATTCATTCCATCCATATCATCTGATCGCATCAGGGTGATATCCGGGCATTTCAGTGGCAATGAGGGCTGGGAATGGATAAAAGCATCCTATGCAGGAATGATTTGCAGAGCTGCAATCCTCCTCATATCAGGTGCCGGACAGTGGTCAGGACAATGCCGGGCGTTGCAGCCGGAACGGACCCGTGCCTGAACAAGGGTAGCCTGTCCAATCAGGATTTTGGTATGTAAATCATAAATGGAATAGGATCAACCTGAATCCACATGAGGGTCAGGTTGAGCGAGGAAAATATTAGCAGACGAGACAAGTTCCAGAATCTGGTTGAGGTTGAAATACCTGGGTT
>JANIHI010000008.1 GCA_024518585.1 Methanolinea sp.
CCTTGTTCCCTGAGATATACCTCTGCTCTCTCCTCGTCATTTGTGTATCGTGTAAGTTCAACCAGGTTCATTCATCTGGCCACCTTTGTTTAGTATATAGTTGTGGCCTATATTAAGGAATTACCTATCCTTTTCATGAGGCCAGCGGAGGTTGAAGTGGCTGTGAATTCCCATAAGCAACGGTTTATCGTGAACCTGGATGAGGACGTGACCGAAATCCTTGGTGTCCTGGGCCCGTCTTTTGAAAAATATTATTTTTTAGGGAGACATGCGAAATGTGAGTTTTTCGGTTTGTGTCGAAGTGCGTAAGTCCTATTAAAGAAAGGATCATCGGTGAAGTTATGGGGACACAAGCACACCCGTGTCCATGCGACAGCCTTTCTTGCTGAAAATCAGGGACAAAACCAGAGCTCCATTTCCCCTTCCGGAGCAGGAGATACGAGAGGGTCAGGAGAAAATTACTTGACTTCTCCGGAGAGTGAACTCTCCAATGGATATCTATATTGTTCGACACGGAAAGGCAGAAAAAAGGGTTGCCGAGGGGAAAGAAGATGAAAAAAGAGGTCTTACTGCGAAAGGCAGGAAAGAAGTCCGCAAGATCGCCTCCTGGCTAAAAGAAAGCGCTCCACTCCCTGACTGGATTGCGACAAGCCCCCTCGTGCGTGCACGGGAGACTGCCTCGATCATTGCACAGGAAATGGGAAAAGAGGATTCAATCGAGGAATGGGATGAGCTGTCACCAGGGCATGACCCCAAAGACCTCCTTGACAGGCTTGCACTCCACCCGGGAGACAGCATCGGAATGGTCGTTGGCCATGAACCCCAGCTCTCCCAATTCCTGGCTCTCCTTATCAGCGGAAATACGTCACCCCGCATAGTCCTTGCGAAGGGTGCAATTTCATGCATAAGGGGGACTGACACGGAAAATAGTGAACCGAAAGAGCTCAAATGGCTCGTGACCCCGGACATCGTAGGGAAATGAAAGGGGTGGCAGGCTGAGTAGTCCCCTGCATCATCCTGATTTCAATGATTGAAGGATACCAATCAGCGCATCAGGTCTCTCGTTTACCACCTCTCCCACTCCCGCATAGATTGCTCCCGTCTCCCCGTCGAGGGTGATGAAATCGCCCTCGTACAGGGCAGTATCCCTGATGCGGCAGAGATGGCGTTCCGGGGATATGGTCAAATCCCTGCACCCCACGATGCAGACCTTTCCCATCTGCCGTGCAACAACTGCCGCATGGGAAGTCCGTGCACCCCGGGCACACAGGAGCCCGTCGGAGACATCGATGCCCTCGATATCGTCAGGGGAAGCCGTCTCGCGGACGAGTATGATCCCCTCCTCACGTGGAAAGCGGAGGGCCTGTGAGGGAGTCAGGGCAATCCTCCCGCTTGCAACCCCGAGGGATGCTGATATTCCCCATGAAAGGGGCGGGTTCGCCGATTGAACCCTCCGGAGGACGATTGTATTGGTATCAATATTTTCAAGCATCCGGAGGGCCTCATCCCGGAAGATGATACCTTCCTGCCAGAGGTCGATTGCGATCCGGAGTGCAGCATAGGGAGCGCGCTTGCCTGACCTGCTCTGCAGAATATAGAGTGACCCTTCCTGGACCGTGAACTCGATATCCTGCATGTCACCAAATTCTCTCTCGAGTTGGGCAGCAATCTTCTGGAGGGCTGAATATTCGGCAGGAAGGCGTTGCCGGAACTCGTCCTGGGTTGCAACTTCCATGTCGCCGGAGACGACATCCTCTCCCTGTGCTCCGAACTTGAAGTCAACGAGGAGTCCCGGTTCACCTGTCCAGGGGTTCCGGCTGAAGGCCACACCTGCCCCTGAAGCAGCCCCAAGGTTTCCAAAAACCATTGCCTGGATGGTCACAGCAGTCCCCCGGGCTTCCCGGACGAGGTTGAGCCTGCGGAACTGCTCGGCCCGCGGGCTCATCCAGGAAGACAGGACAGCCTCGGTTGCACAGGCCAGCTGCTCCCCGACATCGGTAGGAAAAGGCCTCCCGTCCTGGCGGAGATAAACCTTTTCAAACTGCCCCGCAATCTCCTGCAGGCTGTGGAAGTCAAGAGCGGCCTCATCGTCGATATCCTCCCCTGCCATGGCCTCCCTGACAATTGTCCGGTATACTTTGGGGTTATGGCCAAAGACACTTGTCCCGAACTGTTCGAGAAATCGCCTGTATGAATCCCATGCAAAACGGGGGTTTCCGGTCATGACAATAAGTCCCCGGAGAGTCTCCCTGTTTAACCCTACATTGAGGATAGTGTCCATGACTCCCGGCATCGTCACGGGTGCACCTGACCGGACCGAGACGAGCAGGGGCCTTCTCCCGCTGCCAAAGGAAAGGTCCATCGCCCTTTCAATCCACCTGATGCCTTCTTGGAGCATATCCGGGAGATCGGGGGGCAGTGTCCGGTTATTCCTGAAATATTCCTCGCAGATGGATACGTTGAGGGCAAAGCCCGGCGGGACAGGGATCGCGAGGTTTGCCATGGTAGCGAGGACAGCTGCCTTGTTCCCGTATTCCCGGGCAGGTACCTGGGCCTTCCTTCCCGGCCCAAAAAAAATTATTCGTGGATATTTTTCCTGCATCGATACCACTACCTGTTCATCCGTTCGAGTGTCCTGTCCCGGATGGTCATTGCAGCCTTCATCAGGGAATTGGTCGCCTCTTCTATATTTGACGCAATCTCAAGGTAAAGGCGGAATTCCTTGAAATTCGTGCTTCTCTCGTAGATCACCCTCTCGGTATGACGCAGAGCCTCATCGGCAAGTCTCTCGAGGTTATAGACTTCGTCAACCGATTTTAAAAACTCCTGGAGATCCTCGCGGAGGTTTGTCCGGTGGAAATCCTGGGCTGCAATAAGGGCCCTCAGGAATCCCCGGCAGCCCTTCAGGGCAAAATGTGATAACTTGGAGAGCTCTTCATGGATTGGTGACACATCCAGGCTTTCCGGGACAAGGGTTGTGTAGAAAGTCGCTTCTTCAAGGTAGTCTGCAACATCATCTGATATAAAAATGAGATCGGCATAATACCCGATATCCTCTATCCTTGTCGAGAGGGTGCGGACCCTGTTGACAAGGTCATCGGCCTCCCGTTCCCACCTTTTTGCCCTCTGTGCATTTTTCAAAACCCTCTGCATATCCCCCCTCTGCTGGATGGTAATGAGGGATTCCTGGAGGACTGAACCGATCTCAATGGCATAGGAGATGTGTTCCACGCAGAGCTCCATCACACCCTGCTGGGCAGAGCGGAAGTGCTGGAGGAGCTCGGCCCGGATCTCGTCCTTGAGGAGAAAGATGGATGTTCCCGAGAGGAGACCGCGTGAAGATGTCTGGAAGACGAAGCGCAGGAACTGGATCGTCTTTTCAGGACCAAGGATCTGGGATAGCGGTTCACCATAGCGGAGGGGAATTCCCGATGTCATCTCAAGGGCATCGTAAATGAGCCGCTCACCCCCAAGTTCCAGGAAACCCCTGTGACCGACATCGTGTTCGGCGGCCCACCGGAGGAGTGCGATTGCCTCGTTGTTTGGGATGAAATTCCGCAACCTCTTGCGTGCCCTGTTCCAGTCGATGAGAAACACGATCCGGGAACCAAGGAAATTGAGGAATGAATCGAGATCATCTCTATTATCTGCCGAATACGTCCCGACGGTCAGGTGGTACAGCTGCTTTTCCATCCGTTTCCCCGGGCTCCGGGAGAGTGTGTCTGACCAGTTGACGGGATACGACTCAAACAGGCTTTGGAAGAACTGCAGCCTCTGGATATGGATATCAGTATACGTGACGTGTACGGTCATCCCTTCGATCGTCACAACGAGGACATGGGCATCAGTGAGCCCGATATCGTTCTGTATCAGGAGCTTTGACCCTGAACGCGTGGCAGTTGTGCCAAGGCCGGGGTGACCGAACCTGAGGGGAGACGTCCGGTTTACCCCGGCCATGAATGCACGCACCCTCGGACGGTCCTCGTCAGTCAGCATATACGTCTTTGCACCGTCTATCGTCTCCGTGCAGAGACGCGCCTGGAGCTGGTTGAGTGCCTTGTGAAGGTCCATCACGAGAAGGTGGAGACTGTCATTGCCTTCCCTGTCCCCCCTGCTCATCGCGTCAATAAAGCTTCCCCGGATGACCTCACCATCCCCCGACGGGAGATCGTGGAGGAGTCGGGAAAGCCTCTCCTGAAAAAGAACTGAAGGAGCCTCTCCGGCATCAGCGAAGGGAGCCATCATCTCGGTCATCCCCCCACGGATAATTGAGAGGATCTCTCCCAGGAGTGGGATGTGGTACTGGTCATCCCCGGTTTTCCGCGTACCCTCAGTGACTGTATCAAGAAGGGGATTATCCACCCCCGCAAGTTCCCTCTCCTTCCGCAGGTTGCTGTGCTCGACGTCCGGCTGGTCCGCATGGCTCCGTGCGTTCTGAAGAAGTGTAAAACAATACTTGACACGTTCATTCGAAGCAAAGGCAGCATTCACAAGGGTGGGGACAAGGAGGTCACTTTCACCCAGTTCCCGGATAATCTGGTTCTTCTCTGTCATCAGGTGTCCCGCGTGTGAATTATCATCCTATCCACAAGGGATATCCTTTCACCCGTTGCCATCGTGAACCATGAATATTTTGAGGGTATTCTCTCCGTGACTATTGCCCTATATATAGATACTTTCATAACTCTATATGCAGGTGTCGTGCACGGGCGACCAGGAAATTGGTCTGCCCCATTCAGGTCCCCGGCATCTGTTCCGTCTTTTGACCGGAATAATTGACCTTGATGAACAATTCTTTCTGAAAAGTCCTTTCAAAATCCTTCCTGTGGAGTTCAAGCCCCCATAGTTCGAGGTTACACCCATTTACCGCATCGAGTTCTATGACTGCGCATCTCCTGTCCTTTGTCAGGAAGCGGGCCCTGCGTATTACCCCCGTATGGCTGCGGTCAAGACTGTTGGCAAGGCAGAGAAGGTTTGCAAGGATGCGGAGATCGTCCCGGGAAGCTGGATCGATGTCAGGTATCCCCCGGGCCTGTTTTGGGGAGAGATACTTGCGGTGGAACCGGGCGATATTGGCAATCATGGCGATCTCCTGCTCGCTGAAACCGAGAAGCTCTCCATTTTTGATAATGTAGTACGAGTGCATCTCGTGGTTGTCGTATGAGAGGTAGCTCCCGACATCGTGAAGGATCGCCCCGTACCGGAGAATTTCCCTCCTGGAACCATCGAGCCCGTGGAAACCGGCATCCTTTGAACTATCAAACAGATCGAGGGCAAGACGCACTGTGGTATTGGCGTGTGACTCGTCAACACGGAATAGACGGGCAAGGCGCATCACGCTTGTCATGCGGACCGAGATGCCGGGAAAGGATGGAATTTCCCCTTCTCTCTGGAGGTAATCGACAAGGAGCCCTTCCCGGAGTCCCCTTTCGGTCGTGTGGATCTCTCCGAGGCCAAGGTTTTCCATGAGGGATTCCAGAATCGCGGCTCCCCCGACGATGATATCTGCCCTCTCGGGATTCATACCGGGTATTTTCTTCCTCTGCTCGACCGTGCTTGACCGGAGAACCGGAATGAGGCGCCCCAAGTCAGATAAGGTGAGCAGGTCCTTTGGGAACAGCGGGTCTTTCTCGTGGAAGAGCCGTGCGGCAATCTTTGCCAGGTTCTCGATTGTCCCGGAGCTTCCAAACCCGCAGTCTATCCGAAAGGACTTCATGCCCTTTAGTGTATCAAGGAGAGTCTCATCGATATAGGCCCGCATGGCAGAATAGACTTTTTTACTGACTTTTCCATCCCATTCGGAAGGAAAAAGCGTGCTCACTCGCAGTGCACCCAGTCTCTTGCTGTCAAGGAAGGAGAACGTCTCCTGGGTGCCGATAGCAATCTCGGTGCTCCCGCCGCCGATATCGATGAAGACTGCGACTTTTCCGTCGAGGTTGAGCCCGCTCGAGACACCGAGATAGGTGAGACGTGCCTCTTCTTTCCCGGGGATTACCTGGACATTGATACCTGCCTCGCGCTTCAGCCGTTCGATCAGGACGTTTTGGTTTTTTGCCTCTCTGGTCGCTGCCGTTGCGACCGCTATGATCTCCTGGGCACCCAGGGACCGGGCGAGTTCGACAAAATGGCGGCACACGAGCACCGTCCTGTCGATAGCATCACGGCGAAGTTCCCCGCCACCGGAAAATTCGCCTTCACCGAGGCGCACATATTCTTTCTGCCTTGAGAGAATTGTATACATGTAATTGGGACTGATACGGGCTACGAGGACGCGGACGGAGTTTGTGCCGATATCAATGAAGCCAACAACCTTCTCGTTCATGGGGCCGGGCTCCAGATGTATTCAAGGGGGGTCTGGAAGGTCTCCTCAAAAAGCCCTTTCTTCTCGGATAGTGCTACTTCAACCGCGGGAGAACGTTTTTTCGAGAAGTATCGGAGAATTACCTTTCCCCGGCTGGTTTCACATTCTGCCCTCTCCACAAGGCCATCATGACCGACGTCAAGCGCATCGGCAAGCCGGAGCAGAGAGGCAAGAACAAGAACCGTCCGTCTGTCATCAGCCAGAAGACGACCAAACGGCAAGTGGCGGGGTGATGGCATCTCTCTCCCATGGTAGCGGATGACCGAACCAATAATAGATCGTTCCCGGGCAGAGAAGGGGAGACCAGGCTCGGTGAGGATGAGAGACATACCGCTCTTCTGATGCCCCCCGATTCCCCCATAATAACCAATGTCATGGAGGATTCCCGCATGGGAGAGCATTCTCCTCTCTTGCTCTTTGAGCGAATGGAGTGAGCCAAGGGAGTCAAAGAGGGCAAGTGAAAGCCGGTTAACGTGGTGTGCGTGGTCGCTTTCATACGCGTATCTGCCGGCAAGCTGGGCAACGGTTGTCTCCGGGCTGTCTGCCGGGTCAGATATGCATCCGGACGACGACTGACCAAAGGAGCAGTCTCCTGGTTCGATCACGCCAAGAATGGCATCTGCCACGTTCTCATTCTCGAATTTTTCCCACCTTTTCAGCGCTTTTCTGTAGAGCCCGGCTCTCCTTTTCTGACACTCGGTGAGCAGGTATGTCATCCCTGGCCTGATGTGGACGGCAAGTTCGGATCTCTCCCTCCCACCGGCAAGTATTCTCTCTTCCGTCTCCAGGAAACCGGGGAGCATGGCTATCCAGACATCCATATCGTGCAATTGTCCAAGGATGTCCTGGAGGCGCCGGAGGTCCTTAATGGCGAAGAGAATCGCATCACCGGTCAGTGGTAAGTAAACCTCAAGGGTATACCGCAGTTTCTTGACAGCGATCCTCATTGCATGGTGCCTTTCAACAGCCAAAGGATCCCTTATATCTTCCCGGAATTCCATGAGGGCCAGTAGTCTCTGCCTGATGGCATCACGTGCCAATGTTGACAGCAAGGGGTCCGGCTCTGTGCCAGGGGACATTTCTGATTTTTTGTGGGCTTTAGCCCAGGCATGGAATTTGTCCGGGATCTTCTTCTGGCAGATCCGCGAAATGGCCTCCTCGACGGGGCCCTGGAGAGTTTCCCTCTCTTTTTCCAGGATGCGATAGATGTACTCGAGCCCGGGGAGGAGGGATGGGTCTTTTGTCTTTCCTATCATATCCCGTAAAAATTCCAGCTGGACGTCCCTGTCCCGGGCCCTTGAAAGGGCCCTCGTGATGCGGCGGACCCCTTTGATCCAGGATTCCCTCTCCTTTTTGGGCAGGCAGAAAGAAAAGACGGAGAGCGCAGCCCGGAGGCGTCTCGAGGCAACCCGCATGTCGTGGATAAACCCCGGATCCCGCGAACTCCTGGCGCCTCCTATCTGACCGGCAAATTTCAAAAAAAGTGGTGCAAGCACGGAATATCCGTATCCACAGATCCTCCTTTTCTCTGGTGGAGTATAATCCGGCGGGGATTTACCCGTCATGGTACTGCCATACCCCCTTGTTCTCGAGGAACCAGGTCTGGGACCGGATCGGCTCCTCGTCCTCCTGTGGATGCAATCTGCGGTAGGTTCCATCCCCGAGGAGTTCCCAGGCCCTTGTATTGTCTTTCAGATGGATGGCAAGTATTTTGTCAAGGATTGCATCCCTGAGTCCCGGATTTTTGACGGGAAAGAGGATCTCTACCCGGCGGTCGAGGTTTCGCGGCCGTAGGTCTGCACTTCCTAGGAAAACTTCATCCTCCCCCCTGTTATGGAAATGGTAGATCCGGGAATGCTCAAGAAACCTGTCCACGAGCGATGTGACCCGGATCGTGTTGCTGGTCCCCGGGATTCCCGGGCGGAGGCAGCATATCCCTCTCACGTCAAGCCTGATACGGACGCCGGCCATGGAGGCCCGGTAGAGCCACTGGATGATCTCCCTGTCCTCAAGCCCGTTGACCTTGATTGTGATGGCGCCGTTGCCGGATTCTTCCTGGTGCTTGATTTCCCGTTTTATCCTGTTTAGCAGCTCCCTGCGGAGGCTGACAGGTGCGACGATGAGAGACCGGAAAGACTGGATCCGGGAGTAACCGGTCAGCATGTTGAAGAGATCGGAGACATCCGCCCCGATCGAGGGATCAGTGGTAAAGAAGGAGAGATCTGCATAGAGGCGGGCCGTTGTGGCGTTGTAATTGCCGGTCCCCATGTGGACGTAACGTACAATACGTTCGCCCTCCCGGCGGACAACCATGCAGACCTTTGCGTGGACTTTCAGCCCAAAGAGACCGTACACGATGTGGACGCCTGCACGTTCGAGGGCTTTTGCCCAGATAATATTCCTTTTTTCATCGAAACGTGCCTTTAACTCGACAATAGCGGTAACCTGTTTCCCATTCTGGCGTGCTTCGATGAGGGCATCGATGAGGGGAGAATGTTCATCGATCCGGTAGAGGGTGATCTTGATGGCCAGAACATCGGGGTCTTCTGCTGCCTGCTGGAGAAATGAGATGACCGGCAGAAAGCTCTCGTAGGGATGGTAGAGAATGATGTCCCGGGTCCGAAGGGCAGAAAAAATATTTTTCTCAAGGAGAAAGGGAAGGGGAACAGAGGGAAGGAAAGGCGTATATTTCAGGTCAGGTCGCGAGACCGCTGTCATCTCCATGAGATCGGCAAAACCGATCGGCCCGGGCAGCCGGTAAACAAGCTGGGGTGAGAGATCGAGTTTTCCCGCTATGATTGAACAGATCTCGGGTGGCGCCTTCTCATCAATCTCCAGGCGGATGGGAAACCCCAGTCTCCGTGCCTCCATGCCCTCTTCGACAGCGGCGAGGAGGTCGGATGCCTCGTCTTCACGTATCTCGATATCAGCGTCACGGGTTACACGGAAAGGATAGGCAGCGTTAATAGGCACCCCGGGAAAGAGGAGATCGAGATTGGACGCAACGAGGTCTTCCAGCAGGACATATCCCGTCTCCTTCCCTGTCCCGTTATCCCGTTGAGGAGATATCCGGATTAATCGTGAAAAAATGGAGACCGGGACCTTTACGCGCGAGAAAAGGCGTCCCCTTTTTGGGTCCTTCAGAATCACAGCGAGGTTGAGGGAGAGGTTTGAGATGAAGGGGAATGGATGTGTGGCATCAAAAGCGAGGGGGGTGAGGACCGGTGCGATATCTGTTTCGAATTTCCCTCTCAGGTATTCCCTCTCGTCTTCCCGGAGGTCTGAATACCGTTTGATACGGATCCCCTGGAGTTCCAGGAGGGGCACGAGCCGGTCTTGCCAGCATTCCCTGGACTCCTTGTAGAGTGAGGTGGCCATTTCGCGTATTTTTACCATTTGCTCATCGGGTGACAAGCCATCGGGGGGAAGTTCAAGGGCTCCGGCCTTCTGTTGTCTCCGGAGTCCGGAGACGCGAATCATGAAGAATTCATCAAGGTTGCTCGCGAAAAGTGCCAGAAATTTTACCCTCTCGAGAAGGGGATGGCAATCTGCCTTTGCCTCGCAGAGGATCCGCCGGGTGAACTGGAGCCAGCTGATCTCCCTGTTGATAAAGAGTGCAGGGGAATCAAGGGGGATCCCCGGTTCTCCCCCCGCATCATCAATTGCCGGTGTCAGAAGAGACCTCTCCCTTTTTCTCTCGTTGTAATTAGTATGGCTGACCATTTCAATAAAATCACCCATGATGCGTTCAGGATCAGGCACGTTGGATGAGAACAAGGAGGCATTTTCACAGAAAATGCCCTTTGCTGCCATGCAGGTGAGAATAAAAGATGGAAATGGGTGCATCAGTCATAGTCGGGACCGCGTCTGCAGATTCCCTTGGGGGACTTTTGACCGGTTTTTCACAATTTGGCTGGTATCATTTTTTATCACCACCTCTCACCATCAGGATACCTGAAACCTCTGAGTAATTCAAATTTTTTTGAACAAATTTAATATACGGGGAGGAGTGAATGGAACAATACTGGACTCCCCGGGCAGGACCCAGGGAGACCAGCAGAAGGGGGAATGAAGAAATGTCTGAATTATACAAAAAAATGGTCCACGAGGCGATGGCAGCCCAGCGGGCCGACGTGGAAACGGTCAGGAAGAAGAGAGGACAGTCCTTTGTCATCGATGATGCAAAGGCATACCTCGATGCCGTGAAGTTGATGAAACCAATCGGGGAACAGTCAAAAGCAGTCTTCTCCCTTCACGTGGAATCGGTCAAAGCCCATTTTGACGTCCTCGAGAAACTGACACAAACCGTCCGGCCCGAAGATGATCCCTTTGTCGAGCATTACCAGACACCCGTGGTGATGGAAATCCTCTACGACCAGGACCCGGCGTTCAAGAAGAGCGTTGATGCCTTCGTCAAGGCGATTGGAAAGGCCGAGGCACTCATCGGGAAGGAGTCTGCCCGCCGGTATGCAGGCTTCTATGGGCCGACCTGTGTTGTTGACTTTGCACTCATTCCGGGCAGCACGAGCAATGTCGTGAACCAGGTCCTGCAGAAGACCGATATCCCTGCCGCCCACAAGCAGGCGATCCTTGCTTCAAAGTCCTGGGGCATGAACACGTCATACGGGATTGGGGAGGTATTTGCCCACGAGGTCGAGAAGGGTGCCACCCTTGCCGATGCGGTCAAAGCAGAGATCAAGATGCTCCAGGCGGTCTACGAAAACCCGGTGGAGACGCAGGCAAAGCTGATGGACGATGCCGGAATGAGCTCATTTGACTGCCGGAAGTACATGTCCGGGTACCGGAAAAAGATGGAAGCTCCGGTCAGGGCGGCGATCGATGACGGAATCCACTACGGAAACATCGTTACAATTCCCGCGTACTGCGTGGGGGATATTGCCCACCACATCGCCCAGTCCACCTTCAACATGTGCAAGGACGACGTCATCATGGCCACGATCGATGCTGCCACCGAGGTAATGGACAGGAACCTGAACGCAGCAGTCCCGAAATTCAGGAACGAATATGATGTCCTCTCGGTTGCGACCGGGGCTTCGGCCTGTGCTGCCGAGTACCTCCTGGAACTGGACGGCTTTAATGCCATCATGGTAGTCGACCTCCTCACGAAACGGTGGCACAACTATGTGCAGCTTTACCCGCGCCGTGGGGCAGCGGCCGAACTGCACAACTGCGACTTCATGGACATGATCTACCGGGGCTGGAAGTACATCGATAAGGCCAGGCGGGCCCAGAACGGGCATTCCGGCATGTTGAAACCGAAAGTGGGAGGCTTCGATATTGACCTTTCGCCGATCCACGAGAACGAGGTCCTCATGAACCCCCAGCGGTATGCGTACCCGGCATGTGCCATCACCGTGCGTGCGTCGGCGATGCTGCGCCTCGCCGACTATCCCTGCCTCTTGACAAGCGAGCCCGTGACGGCGACCCTCATGACCAACATCATCGCCCTGCACAAGGAGGTTGCCGCAGCCCCGGCCAGGATCTGCAAGGACTGTGCATCGGCAGCGCTCATGGACTTCCGGCATTGCTATTGCCAGTGGAGAGAAGCAGTCTAAAGCAGAGCTGGTGAGGTCACATGAAGTGCTATGTCTGTGTGAAAGAAGGGCGGTCCACCGATGCGGTTGCGGTGTGTATCGTCTGCGGCATGGGTCTTTGCAAAGATCATGCCATACGCGAGGAATTGGACCTGTGGGAGGGGGGCTACCCCTTCCCGGCCAAGAAGGTGAAGGCAAAGATCCCACGCATTCTCTGTCCCGAGTGCTACCAGGCACTCAAGGGGAAGTGAGACGATGAGCGATCTCGCAAAGCGTTGCATTGCAGAACTTGCCGGCACCGCCCTCCTCGTCTATTTCGGTGCAGGTGCCGCGGCAATCACCCTCATGATCGCCCGCGGAACAGACACGGGGACACCCTTCAACATCGGCATTGGGGCACTGGGAGGGCTTGGGGACTGGTTTGCCATCGGGATGGCGTTTGCCATCGTGATCGCCGCAGTCATCTATTCGATGGGAAGGGTCTCGGGCGCCCATATCAACCCTGCCGTGACTGTCGCGCTCTTCGCAACGAAGAGGTTTCCCGCCGGCGATGCCGGTGCGTACATCGTTGCCCAGCTGGTCGGGGGAGCCATTGGCAGCCTGCTCTTTGCCGCCAGTGCAGGGATGGAGGCGGTCATGGTCGGGGGACTCGGGGCTACTGCACCCTTCCCGGGGATCGGCTACGGCCAGGCGATCCTCGCGGAAGCAATCGGCACCTTTGTCCTGATGCTGGTTATCATGGGCATTGCCGTCGATAAGAAGGCACCCCAGGGTTTTGCCGGGTTGATCATCGGGTTGACCGTCGGAGGGGTGATCACGACAACCGGCAACATCGCGGGCGCATCCCTCAATACGGCCCGCACATTCGGCCCGTACCTGGTCGATTCCCTCCTGGGGGGACCGGACCTCTGGGTGTACTTCCCGATCTACATCATCGGCCCCATCATCGGTGCGGTCATTGCGGCGTTCTTCTATGACTACCTTGCAGGGGAAGGCAGTGCGACTGCCTGAATGAGGGTAAAAAGACGAGCACCGGAGAGAAACCATGGCAGAAAAGGGGCTGCCATGTCCCTATCAGGAGTCGGGCGGGCAGTCCAGTTCCCCCTCTCTTCTCTCGTGTCCCGGGTAATGGGATGCCATTGACACAGGACGTGCAGTTTTTATACCAGTGACCGGCAAGTCCTGCATCATGTGCCGGAAAGTTATCTGTCCCTCCTGCAGGGAGGCGAAAGTGCGTGTCGCCATGATGAGGGCGTACATCAGGCCGAGGGGGCCCGATGGAAGACCCCGGTTGGTCCCGGTCGGGTGGTGGTGCCCCTCGTGCGGAGGATTCCAGAAGGAGTGATATCGGGAGAAACCATTTTCTTTTTCCCCGACCCGGAACAAATATCTCCCCGGCCCAAAAAAGACTCTCCCATGGGCCAGTGGGTCAGGGACATGGTCGGGCTCGGTGTATTTCTCTGGTTACTCGGTTATATCGCCTCAATCCTGCTCTTTTTTTCGCCGTATGCCCCCATCATGGGATGGGTCATTACTCCTGCATTCATTCCGGTTACCATTGCCATCACATGGTGGTGGTTCCGGCGACGAAGGCTCCCTCTTTCCTATTACATCCGGGTGGGACTGGTCTGGACAGTTATTGCTGTTGTATTCGACTACCTTTTCATCGTCGTGCTCTTTCATGCCACCTATTACGCCATCGATGTCTTTTTGTACTATGGCCTGACGTTCCTGATACCTGTCGGAGTCGGCCTGTTCATTGACCAAAGCGAGGGGAAAAAGGACACGGAAGGGTGAAAAGGGGCCCGTGGGGAGCAGAAAAAGTCACCCTGTACTCCCTTTTCGATCTGAGGCGGACCCGGACAGTCTCATTTCCCAACCTGCTTACGAAGGTATTGGGGGAGCTCGTTTTTTTCGGGTGATTTTTGGGGGTGGTATGTCCCAAATATCCCTTGCTTGCGGGAGAGGGAACCACCCTTGTCATTTCCGCCATGTTCATATATGTTGAACGATGATATTTCAAATGTATTTGAAATGACTTTATTCGTGTTGTTTCCCCAAAACCGAGGGACGATGGGTGTCCGGGTCCCTTGGATGTGCGAGTCTCTCAGATGGCGCAGGGGACCCCGGAGTCATGGAAGGGATTGCAATGATTGATGCTCTCATCGGATCGCTCATGCTTGGCTGGGAGACGCTCGCGGGATACCTCCAGGAGCATGTCCTCACCTGCCTCGTGCCCGCGTTCTTCATCGCCGGCGCGATAGCCATCTTTATCAAGAAGGAGGCTATCCTCAAGTATTTCAGCCCTGACTCCCCGAAACCGGTTGCCTACGGGCTGGCATCGGTATCGGGGACGGTGCTTGCGGTCTGCTCCTGCACCATACTCCCGATGTTTGCCGGGCTCTTCAAGAGGGGGAGCGGGATCGGCCCTGCCACCACGTTTCTCTATGCAGGACCTGCCATCAACATCCTTGCCATTGTCTACACCGCAAAGGTGCTCGGATTTGACCTCGGGATTGCAAGGGCAGTCTTTGCTATCGGGATGTCGATCCTCATCGGCCTGATCATGGCGATGCTCTTTCGGTCCTACGATACGGAGACGAAGGAGAAGATGAAACTCATGCCCTCGGTCCCCGCGGGTGAGAGGCCGGAGCGACCTGGATGGGCTGTCCCCCTCTTCTTCGTCCTGCTCGTCGGCATCCTGGTCACGGCCACTGCGCGGGTCGACTGGATGATCAAGTTCCCTATCATCTACGCCATGACCCTGGTGGTCGCCTACCTCCTGGTCTACTTCTTCGAGCGGGACGAGGTCACCGAGTGGGGATACGAGACCTGGGACCTGACAAAGAAGATCTTCCCCATCCTCATCATTGGGACCTTCTTCCTCGGGATGCTCGCCTTCTTCCTCCCGCCCGAGTCTTTCCGTCCGTTCTTCGGGAACAACTCTATCCTTTCCACGCTCCTTGCAGCCATCGTGGGAACAATCCTGTACATGCCGACCCTGCTTGAGGTGCCAGTTATCGGGACCACGTTTGGCTACACGACTGGCGTGATGGCGGGAGGCCCTGCACTCTCCCTCCTCCTCTCAGGCCCGAGTGTCAGCCTCCCCTCGCTCCTCGTGCTCTCCCGCATCATGGGGGCAAAAAAGACTGTCACGTATGCGATACTGGTCATTGCCTTCTCGGCTCTTGCAGGGTTTGCCTACGGGGTGTTTCTGGGGTAGGGTGAAGTATCATATGGGAGAGAGAGATAAACCGTGCTGTGCGGCAGAAGCTCTCCGGCGTATCCGGCAGGTGGACGTCGGGGGTATTACCGTCGGGCTCGCGATGCTCGATGACATCATCGATGAGGTGCAGGGGCTCCACCTTGCATCAAAAGATGCGATTGTCAACGAGCTCGTCAAGCGCATAAAGGTCTATAATTACGTTCCCCCATCAGCGGAGGACAAGTATCGGGAAGCAATGTATCGTGAGTATGAAAAAAAGGTGAAATCATGAAGATCGAGATCCTTGGGACTGGGTGCATGAAGTGCAAACGGCTGGCAAAGAACGTTGAACACGCAGTCGCGGAGATGGGGATTTCCGCCGAGATCCAGAAGGTGGAGGACATCACCGCGATCATGGACCGGGGGGTCATGCTCACCCCTGCGCTGATAGTGGATGGTGAACTGAAGGTTTCGGGTAGGGTAGCCGATGTAAAAGAATTGAAGGAGATCCTAAAGAGGTGAAATCAATGGCAGAGGAAATGAAATGCGTATGCGGTGGACCCGGAGTGGGAGAAGGTGGGAAGAAAAGGGTTCTCTTCCCCTGTTCCGGTGCCTCCAACACAGGCCAGATCTCCAACCATGCAGCGGTCCGGCTCGCACAGGAGGGTTTTGGTATCCTCGCCTGCACGGCAGGGATTCCCATCCGTGCCCCTGCGACGATGGACAAGGTTGAGAAAGGGGAGGAGATGGTCGCCATCGACGGGTGTCCCGTCGCGTGTGCAAGAAAGGTGCTTGAGCAGCAGGGGATCACGGTTGGCCAGCATATCATTGTGACCGACCTTGGGATCAAGAAAACCGGTGAGCTGATACCGTCCGAAGAAGAGATCGAGAAGGTCGTTGACGCCGCGTGGAGCAGTTCATAAAGGCGAGCGATACGTTCACCCACAGTCCTGGGATACGGAATGTCCCCCTCAGGCATCATGCATGGAATGAATGGAGAGAGGGCAGAGGAAAAGGAGAAAACAGTATCCTCGTAAAGGGGGAATGGAAGTGACCGAGCGCCGCCTTAGTACTTTTGAGAAGTATCTCACGGTCTGGGTGGCCCTCTGCATCCTTGCCGGGATCGCTCTTGGAGCGATTGCGCCCGGTGTTGCCGTAGCCCTCGATTCCTTCTCTGTCTACCAGGTCTCGATCCCGATTGCAATAGCCCTCTTCTTCATGATGTACCCCATCATGGTGAAGATCGACTTTGCCGAGGTGCTCAAGGCCGCCCGGACCCCAAAACCCGTGGCCCTCACCCTGTTTATCAACTGGGCCATAAAGCCGTTCACGATGTACCTCCTTGCCACGTTCTTCCTCGGATACGTCTTTGTCTCCTTCATCCCCGGGACCGAAGTGCTTGCAGACGGGAACACGGTCGAGCTCTGGAGGAGTTATGTCGCAGGCTGCATCCTGCTCGGCATCGCACCCTGCACCGCCATGGTCTTGATGTGGAGCTACCTGGCACGGGGAAACGACGGCCTCACCCTGATCATGGTTGCCGTTAACTCGCTCACCATGCTCGTCCTCTACGCACCCCTTGGGGGGTTCCTCCTCGGGGTGAACGCGATGCCGATCCCCTGGGAGACCATCCTCCTCTCTGTCGCCATCTATGTCGGCCTTCCCCTCCTCGCCGGTTATTACACGAGGAAGTGGATTATTCAGCACAAGGGGATGTCATGGTTTGAAACAAAGTTCCTCCACCTCCTCACCCCTGTCTCTATCATTGCTCTCCTCGGGACGCTCGTCCTCCTCTTCACCTTCAAGGGAAACGTCATTGTCGAAAACCCGGCAACCATCCTCTGGATTGCGATCCCCCTCTTCATCCAGACCATGCTCATCTTTTCCATTGGGTACTTCGCCCTGGCCCGCTGGCTGAAACTTCCCTACCGCGACGCTGCCCCCGCTGCGATGATCGGGGCTTCTAACCACTTCGAGGTCGCAATTGCCACCGCAACCATTCTCTTCGGGCTGGCTTCAGGAGCAGCGCTCGCAACGGTCGTAGGTGTGTTGATCGAAGTGCCCGTAATGCTCATGCTCGTGAAGATTTGCTTGCGGACGCAGGGGTTATTCAGGAGTGAACCGGTATGAAAATGAAATCAATGCTTGTGCCATTGGAAATCCACGGTGCGGGAACGGTGATGGTCCCTGCCGTGGAAGAGATCGCCCGTCTCGGTATCGAGAGGGCAGACCTGCTGTATGTCGTAGGAGCTGATACAGGTCTCCTTGCCCGCGATCAACAGATAATGAATGAATGGAAACAGCGCCTGGAAGGATGTGGAGTAAAGGAGGTCCGGGTCGATATTGACGAGGGTATTCCCTGGATCGATATCCTGGAACGGGCGGAAGCGGAGCCCCCCTCCCTCATTGTCATGGGATCGCACGGCAGATCTCTCATCCCCCGCATGTTCCTCGGCAGCCAGACAGAGAATGTGCTCCATCATGCAAAAGCCCCCCTCCTGATCCTCCGCCTCACCATCATGAAGAGTGGTGACCCCGACACCTGCACGATCCGCCCGGGGCTCTTCCGCCGGGTCCTCTACCTCACCGATTTCTCGGCCGAGGCGGAGCGGTGCATCCCGTTCATCGAGTGGCTGGCCGGTGCGAAACCCGAGCAGCTGGTCATCATGCATGTCCAGGACACCCGTCGTCTCTGGACCGCTACGCAGGAACAGATTGCCGAATTCAATCGTAAAGACGCCGGGAGGCTCGCAGAACTGAAAAAACGGTTCGAACCACTGGGAATCCCCCAGGTCGTGACCGAGCTCGTCACCGGGAATGCCATCGATGAAATTCTGGCAGTGGAGGACTCCTTCGCACCGACGGTCATCGTTATGGGGGCGAAGGGCCGGACCAGCAGTGTGAGTTCCCTGCTGGGCGGTGTCACAGAGGCAATAGTCCACAGGGCAAAGGCGCACGTGCTGGTGATGAGGTAGTGATAAAAATCCTTTTAAATTGGGGCTTTTGGCTTTTGCGATGAGTTCGGTGAAACAGGGGCGGTAACGATGGGGCACGGTGTTCATAAACCCGGCGAAGACAGAATGTCGGCGACGATGGCGAGCATCGAGAGGTGGCTTGGGAATCCGTTTACACGGGTCATCCTCCGCTGGTTGTCATCGGACTGTGCACGATGCGGCAACAGGCTCGAGCTGGCACTGGACCGGTTCACTGGCAGGAAAAACTCGTCCCCCTGTGCATCCTGCCTTGTGGCGTCCTGGATCGTTGGACTTACTATCAAGAAGAGCGGGGACGTCTTTGGCGTCAGTGATGACAGTTTAAAGGAGGGCCTTCTCGACCCCTACCTGAGGCGAGGTCTCTCGACCGTGATCAGGGGGATTGCCCGCTATGGGGTCACCCGGCCGCAACGGGTGGATGCACCGTTCCTCGTGGTCTGGGACATCACGCACCGGTGCAACCTCAGGTGCATCCACTGCTACCAGGATGCCCATAAGGCCTTCCCCGATGAGATGAGTACAGAGGAAGCAAAAAAGGTCCTTGACGATCTCAGTGATGCCGGTGTGGTGGCGATCGCCTTCTCCGGCGGTGAACCGCTCATGCGCCCGGACATGCGGGAACTGGTCAGCTACGCCAAGGACAAAGGCTTTTTCGTCTCGCTTGCCAGCAACGGTACCTTGATCGATGAGCACATGGCAAATGACCTTGCCGCCAGAAAGCTTGACTATATCGAGATCTCTGTTGACGGTGCAGACGCAGCGCACCACGACCTCTTCCGAGGGGTCCCCGGGGCGTTTGACAGGGCGGTGGCGGGGATACAGGCATGCGTTGGGGCGGGACTCGATACAGGGGTAGCGACAACAGTCACGCGGGAGACCGTCGGACAGCTCCCGGCCATCCACCAACTGGCGGCAGGCCTTGGTGTGAGCCGCATGATGTGTTTTAACTTTGTACCGACAGGCAGGGGAACCGGGATGGTTGACCAGGACATCCCCCCTGACCAGCGCGAAGCGCTTCACAGGTGGATCCTCGGAGTCGACCGTCGCGGCAACCTTCCTGTCCTGCTCTCGACGGCGCCACAGTTTGCCCGCGTGGCAGTCGAGGATGAACAAGGGGAGGGAGGCATCCCCGTCGGCCATTTCTATACAGGAAAGGGACTGGAGGGAAAGGCGGCGGCCCTCGCAGAATTCATTGGCGGGTGCGGGGCAGGGAGGATCTATTGTAGCATCGAGCCGGAGGGGACCGTCCAGCCCTGCGTCTTTTTACCTGTTCCGGCCGGCAACCTCCGGCAGTCATCGTTTGCTGAAATCTGGCATAACTCAGATGTCCTTTCCCACCTCCGCTCCCGCGAGAACCTCAAAGGGAATTGCGGGACTTGCCGGTACCGGCTGCTTTGCGGGGGGTGCAGGGCGAGGGCATATGCATATTTCCAGGATCTCGATGCCCCGGACCCGGGGTGTATACGAAACCGGGTTCTCTGGGACTCGCTCAGCTCAAAGGCGGAGGCCGCCCATGCGTCATGAACGAAGGGTGTCACACCTCCCCCCGGAGGGTGCCGGATAAGATATTTTTGGGGAGCACAGGAAAAAGTTCTGAATTAACAGGGAAACAGGTGAATGAATTGACACACCTAGAAGAGATCAGGAAAAACGGTAAGACAATGAAAGAGATCCTCGGCCTCCACGGGTCGCCCATCGGAGTCCGTATCGTACGGAAGGGTATCTCAGAGACGTTCTCCGAACCGTGCGCGGAAGAGCACATGCGGTTCTGCCAGGCCCTGATGAGGGGCCGGCACGGAATGCGAACGGTGATTTGCAAGGAGAACCTCGTATGCCCGGCGGCGGCCTGTGCATTCGGGTTCAAACCGCTTCCAGAGCCGTTGAAGACCGGCAAGGGCCTTGTTGGTTTTGGCATCACGGCAAGAGAAGAGATCGGAGTGAGGATGTTCGAAGAAATGACGGTGTTTGAAAAGGGTAATATTGATCGGATCGACGTATTCCCTCTCGAAAAAGCCAGGATAGAGCCGGACATCGTGGTGGTGGAGGACGAAGTGGAGAAACTCATGTGGATCGTCCTCGCCTCGATGCACAGCCGTGGCGGCGAACGGGTCCGGGGGACCACGGCCGTGCTGCAGGCTACCTGCGTGGACGCGACTATCATTCCCTATAAGGAACAGCGACTCAACTTCAACTTCGGATGTTATGGCTGCCGGGATGCGACCGATATCGGACCGGGTGAAGCGATCGTCGGGTTTCCGATCGACGAACTGCCTTCGATTATCACCCACCTGGAGTACCTGAACAAGAAGGCCCTTCCCCATTCACGGGGCAAGCATGCCTTGGAAGCGTTCATGAAACAACACAAGGGCGGGGATGAAGGTTCATGTTCGTCGCTGTGACCAATGGCTGGGCATAGAGGAAAATACCACTGATGCATCACGCACACAGGCGTGCCGAATACATACGCGATAGCGTGTTGCAGTCGTAAATGAGGGGAAATGAAGGTTTCAGAGAAGACCCGGGGGATATAATGGCAAAGAAAAATGCGCTGTTGAAGTATGCAGCGTTCGTGAGAGAATACTATGCACTTATCATCATTGCAACCCTTTTCGTGGCAGTAGCAGTCGGGCTGGTCTCATCCGCTCCAGGAAGGGTTCTCCAGCGGTACAGCGTGCTGTTCATCGTGATCATGATCGGGGCAATGGGCTTTTCCATCACCTTCAAGAGCCTCAGTGCCTCTCTCAAGGAATGGTGTGCACGCTGCCTCTCGCTTGGCCTGGTATTGAACTTCCTCTTTGCACCGTTCCTGTGCTGGCTCCTTGCTCTCCTGCTGCTCCAGGAATATCCTGATTTTGCCGTGGGGCTTATCCTTATCGGCGCGGTCCCCTGCGCCGGGATGGCCATGGTATGGACCGGTCTCCTGAAGGGTGACCTCCCGCTCGCAACCGTTATCAATGCCGTGACGATGGTGCTCGCACCCTTCCTGATCCCATTGATCATGCTCTTTTTTGCCGGGCGCTTTGTCGTTATTGATATGGCTGCCATGTTTGTGCAGGTGCTCCTCACCGTCCTCTTACCCCTCCTTATCGGCATATCCCTGCGGGAGATCCTTGAATGGAGGACCTGTGCCCAAAAAGGCCAGGATGACCCCCAAAACCGCGGCACGACAAGGAGAGAGAACAGCGTGCAGTATATACTCCCCATCATGTCAGCGATCTCCGCGACCATGGCAGTCCTGCTCATGTTCATGGCCATCAATACGAGTATCCCGCTCATCCTGAAAAATCTCGCCTCTATCGTCCCGCTGGTCATGTCGACCGTGACGATCTTCCCGATTTTATTCATTGTCTCATACGTGATCAGCGTGCGGCTCTTCCCCCATGCCCAGAACATTGCCCTCACCTACTCTTCCGGCATGAAAAACCTCCCCATTGCCATCGGGATAGCCTCGGTCAGTTTCGGGGGGCTCGCGATGCTGCCGGTCGCGGTTGGATTTGCCTTCCAGATGCTGACTGCAGTCGGGTTCTACCAGGTATACAAGAGATCCTCCGCGGACAGCCGTTGATTGGGTGAAGCGAGGAGACATTTTTTATGAACGTCCCAGCATGTTCTCACAGCACCCGATTGGACCAGCGTAGTATCCTCCTTGTCGCAATACTCACCTCGTTTCTCACGCCGTTCCTGATCTCCTCCGTCAATATTGCCATTCCTGCCATAGGGTCGGAATTCGGGGCAGATGCCGTCCTCCTCGGCTGGATTCCGACATCCTACATCCTGGCATCGGCGATCTTCCTCATCCCGGTAGGAAGGCTCGCCGACATCCATGGCATGCGGCGGGTCTTCTTCCCGGGGATTGTCATTGTTACCATCGCAACGGTTCTCTGTGCATTTTCTGTTTCTACCCCCATGCTCATCGGTTTCCGGGTACTCCAGGGGATAGGGAATGCCATGGTCTTCTCGACTGCGGTTGCTGCTCTCACTATCGTGTATCCCCCGGGGAAGCGGGGTATGGCGCTTGGGCTCAGTGTCACGGCGTCCTACATCGGGCTCTCCCTCGGCCCTTTCATTGGAGGGATATTGACCCAGAACCTCGGATGGCGGAGCATCTTCCTTGCCACGATCCCGATCTCGGCACTCATTATCCTCCTGCTCATGCAAAACGGTGACGAGTGGACAGAGAGAATCCCGGAGCGCTTCGATCTTGCAGGGTCCATCGTCTATGGCTCCATGCTCCTCTGCCTGATGTACGGCCTCTCGCTCCTCCCCGGGACGGAAGGGTGGGCCTTTGTTCTTGGCAGCCTGCCGCTGCTCGCGATCTTTGTCCTCTGGGAGATGCGCATCGAGAGCCCGATTATAAAGGTCAGCCTGTTCCTGGAGAACCGCGTCTTTTCCTTCTCGAGCATCGCAACGATGATCAATTACAGTGCCACCTTTGCAACAAGCTTCCTCCTTGCACTCTACCTCCAGTTCAACAGGGGATTTGACCCCCAGGCCACAGGTCTCATTATCATGGCGCAGCCGGTCGTGCAGGCGGTCTTTTCACCCGCGGCAGGCCGTCTCTCTGACCGCGTGGAGCCGGGACTCATCGCATCGGCAGGGATGGGTGCAACGGTGATCGGCCTTGTGATGCTTGCCCTCCTCGCAGAGGAGACGCCTCTTCTCTTCATCGTGGCCGCCCTCGTCGCCCTTGGCATCGGTTTTGCGCTCTTCTCATCGCCAAACACGAATGCTATCATGAGTTCGGTAGACCGGAAATTTTTTGGCGTTGCCTCAGCCACCGTTGCAACCGCCCGCCAGGTCGGGATGATGCTCTCACTCGGTGTCACCATGGTGATTTTCTCGCTGGTCATCGGGCGTGTCCAGATCACCCCGGAAGTGCACGCGCAACTCCTGGAAAGCATACAGATTGCCTTCACAGTCTTTGCAGTCCTCTGCGCGGCGGGAATCTACTTCTCGCTCGCACGGGGGAAGGTGAGGGAGGAAGCAGGGTAGACCGGCGTGCAAAAAAGGGCTCTCTCACCCGACGCATATGAGTCGGCGAATGAATATGCCTGCCCACATGTAACCGACGAAACCCCCGATAATATTCCCGACGACGATTCCGGAATAGACACCAAACTCGCCGAGCCCGAGCACTATGCCAAGGATGAATGCAAAGAGCAGATCAAAGGCAAGGGTCCTGAGGAGGCTGATGACAAGGGACGTAAAGCCGTGCCCCGTCCCCTGGAAGACGGAGGACGAAAACATCCCCAGCGGGATGAAGGGGTAAAAGAAGCACATGGTCTGGAAGAAGAGGATGAAGGCCGGGAAGAGGTGAGCGCTCTCGGGTGAATACGTGAAGAGTGCCGTAATCTGGGGGGAGAGCAGGTAGGTAAGGATACCGGTCACGAGGCCGATACCAACCCCGATACGGATCGAGTACTGGTGCACGGTGCGGATCTTTTCATATTCCCGTGCCCCGTATGCTGCCCCGGAAACGGCAATGACCGATGTTGCGATCCCTATCAGGGGGACGATTGCAAACATCACGATTCTCCAGCCCGAGGTATAGACGGCAACTGCATCGGTGCCCGCGATCGTGACAAGGATGAGGTTGATCGAAAGGGACATGACCGAGAGGAGGAGGTACTCGAGGCTCGCCGGGATTCCCACATCGAGGATGGACCGGAAGATCCGCATGTCAGGCGAGAAACCCCGGAATTTTAGATTGACAAAGGTGTCATTGCTGATAAAAAACCAGTAAGCAAGCACGACGAGGACTGACGCTATCGAGATGACGGTGGCAATCGCTGCACCGGCAACCCCGAGTCCTGCCCAGTAGATGAGGATCGGGTCGAGGATGATGTTGAGCACTGATGAGACGGCCATTGCGTACATCGTCCTCTTTGTATCACCCTCGGCCCTGAGGACGGCATAGGCCATCTGGACGACGAGGAAAAATATCGTGCCCAAAAAGACGATCTGCCCGTATTCAACTGCAATGTCGGTCACCGGCCCCGCACCGAGCAGGACCACGATGGGGCGCAGGAAGAGGACAAATATGACCGTCAGGACCGCTGAGACGATGAAAGCGGTGAGGATAGCGTGGCTGGCCGCGGTATCTGCCCCCTCTTTGTCACGGGCCCCTATGCACCGTGCGACAACCGAGGTCGCCCCTGCCCCCAACCCGTTCGAGAGGCCCATCAGGATCATGAAGAGCGGCGTGACGAAGCCGACACCGGCGAGGGCATCGGAACCGAGCCCCGCAACCCATATGGCATCGGCGAGGTTGTAGATCGCAATCAGGAACATAGCAACGATCATCGGGCCGGCAAGCTTCCGGACGGCGACTTTCGGGTCGCCCCGGAGGATGCTGACTCCCCTCGTCACCTGTTCGTCGAATGCACGTCCAGGTGCGTCCCCGTCTTTATCCGCTGTTGCAGTCATCCTTGCATTCCTCTCCTATCAGGTGCATGCTCTGGCGCGCGAGGACCATGAGATGATCCCGGACCCGGACCCGGTCCTCCCTCGCAAGGACAGCAAGGAGTTCTTCCTCCCATTCTGCCTCGATACCGAGGATTTCGGCGATCGTCCCCCTCCCTTTGTCCGTCAGGAAAAGCCCCCAGGCACGACGTTTCCCGGGTATTTTTCTCCGGGAGATGAAACCACCCCGTTCCAGGCGCCGTACGGCACGGGCAACCGTTGCCTTGTCGAGGTAGAAGAACCGCGCAAGGGTCTCCTGCATCACACCCTCCTTTTGGGACAGGTACATGAGGAGGGGGAACTGCCCGGCGGCAAGGCCACGTGGCACCAGGTGCCTGTTCAGGGCGATGGAGTGGTTCCGGTGAATGAGGGAGAAAATGGCTCCCAGGGGGAGGTCAGGGTGCATCAGGCATCAATAGCAGTAAAGGTGAGCAGGGTTGCTGTATAAAAGTTGCGTATGCAACAATAAAATTCTTCAAACCCCCTCCCATGTGGACGGGAGGAAAACCGGGACATGTCCTCTTATCCTGCTGCCATGATACCCGGGATAGACCAGGGTTTTTGTTTCAGGAGACCGGCATGAGGATGTCAGGGAACTCCTGTGTCCTCTCGAGTGACCTGACCCGCGTTTTTAAGATCAGGGTGTGACCGATACATCTGGTTGCAAGGAAACCACAGTCGGCGTTGACCTGAATCGTTTCAGTCTTAAGCGATCCTCCCTGAAGGTCCCCGATGCACCTTTCGATGGATGGGCCCGCGTTGATAAAAATCCTCTCTCCGGCATCGTTGAACACCTCCAGGATGACACAGACTGAATGGGCCGTCTCGTCGCCCGTGTTTGCAATCGTTGCCGTGGTCTCCCGGCAGGTAAGACCACAACTTGCGGGTGTCCCGGAGTCCAGGGTGAATGCAACGGGCCGGGGGGCTGGAGTCAGAGAGACTGTAACCGGTGTTGTCCCCCCGGTCTGAACCAGCGTCACCGCCGCCACCTGGTCGCTTGACGGCGTTGCCACCGGAGTCCAGGTATCCATGATATCCCGTGCAGAATCGGGATGGGGTGTGACTCCCCCACCTTGTTGAATCTGGTCCGGGACCAGGAGCCAGATCCCAAGACAAATAACCACTCCGATACCGAGAATCACTGCAAGGATCGCAGGGGAGAATTTCATCCGGTCTGGTATATGACGGGAAAGGACAAGAACCCCCCCGTTAGCCCCTGCAGGAGAGTATTCCTATATCAGGAAAACGGATACCATAGAATGGGATGCGACGGTCTTTTCGTGAGAAAATTTTCATGGAAGAAAAACCATGATGAATTATTCTTTTAGGGGCATGAACTAATGGCAGCAGTGATCGAGACATGCGGGCTCTCGAAGGTCTACGGTGACGTCACGGCCCTTGACTCCGTCTCCCTCTCGGTCGAGAAGGGGGCACTTTTTGGTCTTCTCGGCCCGAACGGGTCCGGCAAGACGACCATGATAAAGGTTCTGACCGGCCAGGTCCGGCCAACCGGGGGTTTTGCAAAGGTGCTGGGGCTCGATCCGGCGAAGGATGGCGTAGGGGTGAGGGAAAGAGTCGGGATCATCCCGGAGCAGGAGTCTCCGCCCAGTTTTCTCTCGGCGATGGAATACCTGGAGTTCGTCGGGGCCGTGAGAAAAATTCCGGACATCGCGGAAAAGGCGGAAAAATGGTTCGATATCCTCGAATTCGGGGATAAAAAGAACGTACTGTGCAAGGATCTCTCAAGGGGAACCCGCCAGAAGCTCATGTTTGCCCAGGCCTTCATCCATGAACCCGTCCTTGCCCTGATCGACGAGCCCCTGATCAACCTCGATCCCCTGATGCAGGACGTGGTCAAGGAATTCCTTTCTGACTATGTCAGGAAAGGAAACACGCTCTTTCTCTCGACGCATATCCTCGAGGTCGCCGAGGAGATCTGTTCTGCGGTCGCAATCCTCCACCGGGGAAGACTCCTCCATGCGGGACCGGTCGCTGACGTGAGAGCGCATGGTGAGCACCTCCCCGGGTTCTTCCTCTCGCTCGTCCGGAAGGGTGGCCATGCCTAATCTCTTCTCCTGTCTGATGAAAGAGGAGTGGAGGATGCACTCCACGATGTTCGGGAGCGTCTCCTTTGCTCTCTTCCCGGTGATGATCTTTGGGATCGTGTTCATGGGCTCGTTCCTGCTCCCCCTGCTCTCTGCCGCGTTTCCGGCAGGAGACCTTGCGTTTCTTGCTCATGCCACCTTCCTCCTGCTTGGGTTCATGGTCGGTGGCTTCGGACTCCTTGGGAACGAGATGATGAACAGGAGGTTTGGCCAGGCGAGTCTCCTCGTGTATTCGGCGCGGAGTCTGCCCCTTTCAGAGCGGTCCATCTTTGCACACTTTGTCGTAAAGGACATCTTCTACTACTTCTTCCTCTGGGTTCTCCCCTTTGGGGCAGGGTACATTGCCGCATCGCCATTTTCAGGTGTCCCCCTCTCACGGGCACTCCTCCTCCTGCTGACCTTATCCCTTTCATTCCTCCTCGGTCTCTGCGTTGTTTTCCTCCTCTCGTCCCTCTATGTCCGGTCGAAAACGGCGTGCCTCCTTGCAGTGGTCTTTCTTGGTGTTGCGGCCGGGATATACACGTTTTGGTCCGGCACGAACCCCGCACTGCTCTTTCCCCCGTATCTCCTCTACTCTGCCTTCTCGTGGATGGCTTTTCTTGCGACGGCCCTTGCAATTGCTGTCCTGTTCGCCGCATCAGTCGTGCTCTTTTCTCCGGAAGGGAGGAGTTCGGCACGGACATACAGGCGCGTGCTCGGGCGCCTCGCGAAAATGTTATCGTTCCTTCCTGATTCACCAATCGTCGCAAAGGACTTGCTCGATCTCGCCCGCAGCGGCATCGGCATCGGTCAGACACTCTTCTCTTTCTTGATCCCCCTCGTCGTGATCTGGTTCTTTCTCTCACTTCTCAGGGGATCCCTTCCCCCCCACGGTTTGATCATCATATTCAGTCTTACAACCGGCATCATTGCCTCGACCATCTACACGTGGGTGACGGAATTCGATTCTTTCGGGCCCTATTCCTGCCTCCCTGTTTCCGTCAGCACCCTGATTGCCGGCAAGATGACAACGTTCCTTGTCCTGCAGGCTCTCCCCGCGGTCTTTATCGGGACGGTCGCAACCCTTTCTTCCGGTCCCGAACTGGTTGCCCCTGTCATCGTCCTCTGCCTCTCGATCTCTGTCTATGCCGCAGGCGTGATGGCGTATCTCTGCGGGCTATCTCCAAGCGTCCTCGTCTATGATGTGCGTGTCCTCATCACCTATCTGGTCCTTGACAGCGTGGCACTTGTCCTCCTCGCTGCGGTCTCCTTTGCAAACTCCCTCTATGCTTTCCTGTCGCTCTTTCTCCTCGTCCCTGCATACATCCTTGTCAGGGCAGCGAGGGCCCGGTGGGATGCCCGGGACCCTGCCGGGATTTAACTGGGCCCCTCCGTTTTAATTACTTATATTCGACCGGCCGGGGGGCATGGGCCGTTCGAATCGAAGTGCACCGGGTTTTCCTTACGACAGCAAGGGTGAAAAATGCATCATGAATGTTCCATGAAAAAGACTACTCTTTCTCCCCTTTCAATCGCATTTCATGTTTTTTTGAATACATTTATATGGTTGTGTATCTACAGGTGGCTTTGTGGTATCATGGACGCCTATGCAGGAAAGATAGCAGATATTGATCTGACCAGGAAAAAAGTGACAGTTGCATCGACACCCTCTGACTGGAAGAAGAGGTATCTTGGAGGAAGGGGGTTTGGTGCCCGCGTTGTCACCGACAGGGTTGATGCCCGCGATGATCCGCTTGGAGAAAAGAATGTCTTTGTCCTCGCCTCGGGTCCCACGACGGGAACGGGGATCCCGCTCGGGTCGAGGTACGAGATTAGCGCGAAATCTCCCCTGAACGGCACCCTGATGTCCTCCAACTCCGGGGGTGTCTTTGGGTGGAAGATCAAGAGGGCTGGTTTTGACGCCGTCATCCTGAACGGTAAGGCAGATAAGCCCTGTTTCATTTTTTTGAACGAGGGAAAAGCCGAGATACGGGACGCCTCCGCCTACTGGGGAAAGACCACACATGAGGCGACCGAGATGATCATCTCGGATCTCGGGGACACTAAGGCAAAGGTTGCCTGCATCGGTCCTGCCGGGGAGAAAAAGAGTCTCCTTGCCTGCGTGATCAATGACATGGATAGGGCAGCAGGCCGGGCTGGTGGCGGGGCGGTGATGGGTTCGAAGAATGTGAAGGCAATCGTTGCAGCCGGCGACCTTTCCATAGGGGTTGCAGACGAGGAACGCCTCAACACCGTCAAGGAACGCATCAGGGAGAAACTCGAGAAAAACGGCATCTGCCAGGCCCTGACCAAATACGGGACGGCAGTCCTTGTCAACATCATCAACGAGGCCGGCATTCTCCCGACACGCAATTTCCAATCGGCGCACTTTGCAAATGCAGAGAAGGTCTCGGGGGAGGCTCTCGCCGAGAAGTACCTGAAGAAGAACAAGGGGTGCTATGCATGCATCGTCCGGTGCAGCAGGGTGACAGAGGTCGATGGCGAGATCCACGAGGGGCCGGAGTACGAACCGCTCTGGGCATTCACTGCTGACCTGGGGATTGATGACCTTGCATTTGCCACGAAGGCCACGTGGCTCTGCAATAAGCTTGGTTTAGATGCAATCGGCACCCCCACCGCGATTGCCTGTGCGATGGAGATGAAGGAGAAGGGATACATCAGGGATGGCCCTCACTTTGGTTCCCCGGACGGGCTCCTCGATCTTATCCGCCAGATGGCATACCGGGAGGGATTCGGCGCTGAACTCTCGGATGGGTCGTACAGGTTTGCCGAAAAGCACGGACATCCTGAACTCTCGATGAGCGTCAAAAAACAGGATATCCCGGCTTACGACCCGCGGGGTCTCCAGGGTCACGGTCTTGAGTATGCGACATCAGTGCGGGGTGCGGACCATGTCTATGGCTACATGGTCTCACCCGAGGTCCTTGGTGCTCCAGTCAAGCTTGATCCTTACACAAGCGAGGGCAAGGCGCAATGGACAAAGACTTTCCAGGATCTGACAGCGGCCATCGATGCATCGGGGATGTGCCTCTTCTCCTCGTTTGCCCTTGACGCGGATGACTATGCAGACATGATCTCTGCAGCAACGGGAACGTCGCTTTCAGCCAGGGGGCTTCTCCATATCGGGGAGAGGATCTGGAACCTCCAGAGGCTCTTTAACCTGAAGGTTGGATATACCAAGGACGATGACACGCTTCCCTCCCGTCTGCTGAATGAACCGCTCCGCGAGGGTGCTCCGAAGGGGAGAGTCTGGCAGCGCCAGCCCCTGCTTGACGAGTACTACGAGCTCCGGGGGTGGGATAAAAATGGGGTCCCGACCAGACAGAAACTGGAAGAACTGGGCCTTGCGTGAGTGAAGAGAATGGTTGTAACACCCGGACAGGAACCTGGGCTCTGGCACGGTATACCCAGGGACGAGATCGACTGGCACCCGGTGGTGAATGAAGAGAAATACATCGGTTGCGGGTTCTGCTTCCTCACCTGCGGGAAAGGAGTATTCGGGTTTGACTGGGAGAGGAAGAAATCAGTGGTCATCCACACTGAAAAATGCGTGGTCGGCTGCCAGACATACGCGAACCTCAGCCCTGCGACAGCGATCAGGTTTGCAGAAGAGGGCGATAATCCCCGGGCGAGGGTGCAGCGGCTCATCAAGGAACGGAAAGTCCTCCCAATGGTGAAAAAAAGAGCTTGCCATGATGCAGACCTGACAAGTGGAGCATATAAAGGCTCGATATCCGGAGAAAAGACCATAAAACGGGCAAAAGAACTAAAAACCATGTTATCGCTTGTTGAGCGCGAACAGTACCTCCGCCAGATCCCCATCATAGGTGAGGCAGGCCAGGAGAGATTGAGGGATGCGGCAGTGCTTGTTGCCGGTGCAGGAGGTCTTGGATCGGTCTGTGCCCAGATGTGTGCGTGTGCAGGGTTCGGGAAGATCCGGATCGTGGACAATGACGTCGTGGAGCGCCACAACCTCAACCGGCAAGTACTGTATGCGGCAAGGGACCACGGCCTCTTCAAGGTGGAAGTCGCTGCACGCCGGCTCCGGGAGAACAATCCATTTCTCCTGGTCGAGCCGGTGCGGGAGAAAATCACCCGCGAGACCATCGGCGGGCTCGCGAGGGGAATCGATGTGATCATCGATGGAATGGACAATTACGATGCCCGTTATATCCTCGACGATGCCGCGTTCGAAGTGGGCATCCCCCTTGTCCACGGGGCGGTGAACGGGTTCTATGGCCAGGTCTCATCAATCATCCCGGGAAGTACTCCCTGCCTGCACTGCATCGTCCCCCACCCCCCTCCTTCCGGGAATATTCCCATCCTTGGAGTCACGGTCGGAACGATCGGGAGCATCCAGGTGGCAGAGGCAATCAAGCTGGTGACGGGGCTTGGAAGACCGATGGCAGGACGGATGCTCCTCTGGGACGGGCTCATGGGCGAAGCGGAAGTGATACCAGTCACCAGTGACCCATCCTGTACCCGGTGCAACGGGAGAAGTGTCTCGCCATGAAGGTGCGGGTGAAGTCGTTTGCGATCCTCAGGCAGTATCTGCCCAGGGAGACTGTAGTCGAGATGGCAGAAGGGGCATCGATCCGCGATCTCCTCTCTATCCTCGTGCAACAGGTCCCGCCCCTTGCAGGGGAGATTTTCAATGAACAGGGGGAACTGAAAGAATTCGTAAACATCCTTAAGAACGGGAGGAACATCCACTTCATCTCCGGTCTGGAAACTACCATCGGGGATGGCGATCTCGTTGCCCTGTTTCCTCCCGCAGGAGGAGGGTAGGTACATAGAGGTTCCATTGCAGGTATCTGAACCCGGATTGGATCATCATACATCCATTGCGAAAAGGAAAGGACTGGATTCACCATGAAGGAAGAGAAAAAACCGCAGATTATCAGGGAACGGATCGAGGTGTGCGAGCTTGACCGTGCACGCCTGTCCCTGATGAACCCCGAACTGATCAAACAGAAGAGGGAGAACAGGACGATAGACGAGGCGGCAAAGCCGTTCATCGAGCTTACGATGAAAGAGGGGATAGAGACCGTCTGGGACCGGCACGAGATGCAGCAGCCGGAATGCAAGTACTGTGCAGCCGGGATCTCTTGCCAGCGGTGTGCGATGGGCCCGTGCCGGATCATCCCCCCGCACCGGGTCAGGGGTGTCTGCGGGGCCGATGCCGACCTGATCGTTGCCCGGAACCTGCTCGACCAGCTGGCGACCGGTGCAGCGGCACACTCGGACCACGGGAGAGAGATTGTCCTTACCCTGTACGGTGTGGGGAAAGGCACGGTCAACGATTATACAATCTCGGACCCGGAGAAGATGAAAAGGCTTGCCCGTGAGTACGGAATCGAAACGGCCGGGAAGAGCGAGAGGAAACTGGCCGAGGAACTCGGGCTTGCCATGCTCGAGGAATTTGGAACCCTCAAGGACTCCCTCCGGATCGCAGACCGGGCACCCCGGGCCACGCGGGAGGTCTGGAAGAATGCCGGCATCGTCCCGCGCGGGATCGACCGGGAGGTGGTCGAGGCGATGCACCGCGTCCAGATGGGTGTTGCGGCCGACTATGCCAACACGCTGGTCCATGGGTTGCGGGCCTCGCTCTCTGACGGCTGGGGTGGCTCAAGCCTTGCCACCGAGGTCTCCGATATCCTCTTTGGGACGCCGCGGCCCAACGAATCTCTCGTGAACCTGGGTGTTGTGAAAAAGGACCATGTCAACATCTCGCTCCATGGCCATAACCCCATGCTTTCAGAGATGGTCGTGAAGGCAGCAAAAGACTCCGAGATCCAGGCTCTTGTCAGGAAAGTCGGGGCGGCCGGGATCAACCTCGTCGGGCTCTGCTGCACCGGCAACGAGCTCCTGATGAGAAAGGGAATCCCCAATGCCGGCAACCACTTCAACCAGGAGCTCGTGATCACGACGGGAGCGCTCGAGGCGATGGTCGTGGACTACCAGTGCATCTTCCCCTCTCTCCCGCGCACGGCAAGCTGCTACCATACCTACATCATCTCCACGAGCCCGAAATCACGCATCCCCGGTTCCTACTACTTCGAGTTCGAACCCGAGACTGCCTATGAAACGGCAAAGGCCATCGTGAAGATGGCGGTTGAGAACTTCCCGAACCGGAACCCCGACAGGGTCTTTATCCCCGTTGAGCCCGTGAAGGTGACGACCGGCTTCTCGGTCGAGGCTATCAGGGGGGCACTCGGGGGGACATTCAAGCCGCTCATCGACCAGATCGCGTCCGGGAATATCCGGGGTGCGGTCGGTATCGTGGGCTGCAATAACCCGAAAGTGAAGCATGACTACGGCCATGTGACTCTCTCGAAGGAGCTGATCAAGCGCGATATCCTCTGCGTCGAGACCGGGTGTGCTGCCATCGCATCCGGAAAAGCAGGTCTGCTCCAGCCGTCAGCCGCATCCCTGGCCGGACCGGGTCTCGGGCCAGTCTGCACGTCGCTTGGAATCCCGCCTGTCCTCCACATGGGCTCCTGCGTCGACTGCTCGCGGATCCTGCACCTGGCTGCAGAACTGGCAAATGCCCTGAACGTCGGTATCCACCGCCTCCCGATTGCCGGGGCAGCTCCAGAGTGGTATTCACAAAAGGCAGTCTCGATCGGCTCCTACTTTGTCGCATCGGGAGTATTCACGGTGCTCGGAGTCATGCCCAAGATCTCGGGGAGCCCGGCGGTCATCTCCCTCCTGACCGAGGGATTGAAAGGCGTTGTCAACGCGTCCTTTGCTGTCGAACCTGACCCGCTCAAGGCCGCGGACCTGATATCGGCACACATCGAGAGGAAGAGGACAGAACTTGGGATTTGAGGCAAAAGATATGGCGACCCGGGAGGGCCGGGTGCATTCGTCTTGTATCGGGGAGAAAGTGAGGGTCGTCATCACGGGGAAGGGCGGTGTCGGCAAGACAACCCTGGCAGCCCTCCTTGCCCACCGATTTGCGCGCGTTGGACGGACGGTCCTCGCGGTGGACGGAGACCCCCAGCAGAACCTGGCCTGCACTCTCGGCCTTTCGGCCAGCGATGTCCAGTCGATCGTTCCTCTCTCCGAGAGGAAAGAATACATCGCAGAAAAAATCGGGGCAGTACCTGGCCGGGGTGGATTCATGGTCCTCAACCCGGACACGGCCGATGTCGTCGACCGTTTCAGCTATCCCGCGGGAGACGGGATACGCCTCCTCGTCCTTGGCGGGGTAAAAAATGCAGGATCGGGCTGTCTCTGCCCCGAGTATACCCTCCTCTCGGCAATACTCAGGAGTGCAAAGTACCTGCCCGGGGACGTCGTACTCCTTGACACGCCAGCCGGCTTGGAACATTTCGGGCGTGCAGTTGCACAGGGGTTTTCGATTGCCCTCGTCGTAACCGATACGTCATTCAATGGGAGGGCTGTTGCCAGGGAACTCTGCCGGCTTGCGCACGAATGCGGTATACCGCTGGTAACCCTTGTCACAAACAAGGCGCCGGTGAATGGCAGGGATTTCGTGAGAAACGATCTCCCTCCCGGGTTAGTCTCCAGGGAAATCGAGATCCCTGATGATCCCTGTATCAGGGCCCATGAACCTTCTGTCGTTTCAGTGCTGGATGAAGAGTGTCCCGCGGCGAGGGCCGTGGGACGGCTTGCACGGGCCATCTCTCCGGGATGGTGAACGGGATCATGGATCTTCCAATGGAAAAATGTATACTCCTTAAATGCGGATCAAGGGACAAAAAAGTCAAAATTGAAAAATTGAGAGAAAATTGCAAAAGAATAACCCGGGGGAACACCACCAACGTTCCCCGGGACTCTTCAGGAGGGAAGTAAAATGGTCCATGTCAGAATCAAACGCGAGGACTGCACGGCGTGCAGCACCTGCTGGGAGACGTGCCCGGAGGTGTTTGAAGAGAATCGTGACGACAGCTTCAGCCAGATACGGGAAGAGTTCCGCTCAGGCGGGGGAATTTCCGAAGGGGAGGTGCCTGAGAGCCTGAAAGGCTGCGTCGAAGAAGCGGCAGCTCTCTGTCCCGTCCAGATTATCTCTCTCACCAATGAATGAAAAAGCGGACTCTGCCGTATTTCATCTTTGAAAAGGGAATATCCCTGTTCAAGGGGGTCCAGGACGGTAAGGGGGGGCAGTAAGAGGTGGGAAAATATTATTATCCCATCAAACCAAATATTTCAACATAATTTGAATATCCCTGCAGCCTCGATGAGCCCGGGAGCAACGTGATTGAATGGCAGGTCGTGAAAATTGTAAAAATATCCATCCTTTCATTCTCCTTCTCACATCTCTCCTGATCCTCGCATGTACCTTTCCCGTTGCTGCCCAGTCGGAGACGGGCGGGGCCCCTCTCTCACCCTCCGCCGGGGAAGAGACGCTTGGACTCCCGGTGAGTCCTGACCACCGCTACACAGAGAATGGTCCGGTCCTCGTCATGTTTTACAACACGAACTGCGGTGACTGCATGAGGACTCTCCCTTTTGTCCAGCAGTATGCCAGGGACCACCCGGAACTCGAGACGCACCTGTTGAACATAAAGGAGAATTTTGAATACTGGAAGCTCTTCTCGACATACAAGGAAGCGTACAATACGGGACCGATCCCCGTCCCCTCCCTTTTTGTGGGGGACAGGGTCCTTACCGGTTACGACGAGATAACCGGTTCACTCGCGGAGGTGGTGAAGGAACAGAGCCGCGGTCCTTCCGCACGGACCACACCGTCTTTCCCTTCGCTCGGCAACCTTTCGGCGCAGGACATAACCATCCCTCTTGTTATCACGGCAGGCCTTGCCGACGGGATCAATCCCTGTGCATTCTCTGTCCTGATCATCCTCCTCTTTTCCCTCTCGTTAGCCGGCTCGAGGAGGAAGATGGTCTCCGTCGGTGCCTGTTTCATCGGGACGGTTTTTATCTTTTATTTCTTCTCCGGTCTTGGCATCTTCTATCTCATCCAGCTCGCCGAGATATCGAGGGCGATTGGGATTATCGCAGCAGCAATTGCTTTCCTCCTGGGGGCAATCAGTCTCTTTGAAGGTGTTTTGGACCGGGAGAAGCCCATCCTTGCCATTCCCTCATCAAAGAAGGGGATAATCGGAGAGTACATCCAGAAAGCATCAGTCCCGGCTTCCATCGTCCTCGGTGTCCTCGTGGGCATGTTTGAGCTGCCCTGCACGGGGGGAATCTACCTTGCAATCCTCTCCCTGATATCCGATAAAATGACCATGGCAGAGGGGATCCCCCTGCTCTTCGTTTATAATGTCTTCTTTGTGCTCCCCCTTGTCTTTATCCTGTGTGCCGTCGTCTTTGGCCTCCCCCTCGAGGGCGTTGACCGCTGGAGGCAGGAACACCGGCGGGCTGTCCGCATCATCATGGGACTTGTGCTCGTGGGACTTGGGATCCTGCTTATCAGCACGTTCCTTGGCGGATGATGCCATGCAGGGACAACGATGACGGGAAATGAACACCTTTCAGACGGGATTGTAGGGAGATGCTGGGGATAAAAAACCACATGATTCTCTCCGAGATACAAGGATATAGAATGAAGATCGCGGATGCAATCTTCCTAGTAACCGCCTACGGCCGCCGTGCGGCCGGGTATGAATATTACAAATAACAAAGCCGTTCTCATGGGGTACGTCCTGTCTATCTGCACACCTCATTCTGCATGGTCGCAGATAGATGGGGTCTCCCCGACTGTTCAGCTGGCCACCCTCGCCGGCCATTTGCTCCGGGACCTCTTCCCGGCTTGATCGAAGAGAGGACAATGCGTGCGAAATGGCAATTTTAAAGGCGATACCCGTTGAACAAGCCATGGAAAGAGATAGGGAAACGAATGGGTCCCCGGGAAAATAAGGAATGAGAGTCCGTCACGGAATCATTTTCATCATCATCTCTGTCACGCTCGTTTCAGGACTTGTTGTCGTGGCCGGGATGCAGGCGGTGATGTTCCCGGCGATTGAAGCGATAGAAAAACGCGAGGCAGGAGATGCAGTAGCCCGAGTTTTAAAAATTATTGAAAGTGATCTCCTGAAACTCAAAGGCACGTGCGATGACTGGGGAAAATGGGATGACACGTATTTTTTCCTGCAGGGAGAAAATCCCGGCTATGTCGCGAGTAACCTCCTCAACGAGACATTCGAGGCCCTCCAGGTCGACCTGATCCTCTTTTACACGCCCGAGGGTGAGCTCTTCTTTGGAAAAGGGTATGATCACACCGGAGGGGTTCCCTTATCAGTCCCGGAAGAGCTTGGTCGCATCCCCCTGGAACCAGGAAAAGTGGAACCAGGAAACGAGAGTAGGGGAGAGGAAATGGAGACCGTATCGGGGATCCTTACCCTGCCTAACACGTCCCTCCTCGTCAGTATCGGGCCTGTCCTGCGGAGTGACCGCAGCGGACCGACTGCAGGCTATTTTGCGGTCGGCCGGTACCTTGACGATGAGGAGGTCGCACGCCTTGCAGCCCTCTCGTCGACAAACCCACAGTTTGCCATTATCCGGGAAGGGAGGGGGGAGGGCTCACCATCACGGGTCCAGCCCTCTCCCGGAGAAAGCCCGGTTGGTATCCGCGTCTCTGACGACACAAATTCCCTCATAGCCGAAACGGTGATCAGGGACATCCATGGATACCCCGCACTCCTTCTCGGGGTTACGATGGAGAGGGCAACATTCCGTATTGCCAGGGACAGCATGGTCTTTTTCCTCATCCTCGTGGGGACAATTGGCGGGACATTTGTTATCCTTGGTCTCCTTTTCATTGACCGGCGTTTCCTCCGGCGACTATCACACCTCGAGGAGAAAGTCAGCGAAATCACCCGGGAACGGGACTTTGGAAAAAAGACTGCCATACAAGGCGATGACGAGATCGCCTCCCTTTCCCGGAGTATCGATACAATGCTTGCCGCCCTCTCCGAGCATATCGCGAAGGAGACGGCCGAAAGAGAGAAAGCCCGGTTAGCCAACGCCAAGCTCACTCTCCTCTCCCGGATAACGAGGCACGATGTCTTAAACCAGGTCAGCGTGATCAGGGGCTTTTCCGACCTCCTTGGGGAAAGCATCCCGGAATCGTCAGAAGAGGGCCGTTTCATCGAACGGATAAAAACAGCAGCAAAGACGATAGAACGCCAGCTCGCCTTTACAAGGATGTATGAACTCGAGGGTGAAGACACGTCCCTTGAGTGGATAAACGTCCATGACCTCTTCCTTGAGGTTGCGAGGGGCATGGGCCTCTTTGGAGTAAAGGCTGAGGTGGCATTTGATGACCTCTTTATCCTGTCCGATCGCCTCCTTGGGAAGATCTTCTACACGCTCATTGACAATTCGCTTGCCCACGGGGAAAAGGTAAGCCGGGTCTCCCTCTCGTTTTATGAAGAAGACGGTTCCTGTGTCCTCGTGTACGAGGACGACGGCGTGGGGGTTCCCCCGGAGCAGAAGGAACTCATCTTTGAACAGGGTGTAGGGAATCACCTGGGGCTCGGCCTGTTCCTTGCGCGGGGGATCCTGTCTGTTTTTGGCATTACCATCAGGGAAACTGGGGAATACGGGAGAGGGGCCCGGTTCGAGATGCGCATCCCGTCCCATGCCTACCGGAAAGGATCCCCTGGCAAAACACCCCCTGGATCTCCCTGAGAGGGAGATGACAGACAATTTTTATCTATCCATCTCCCCGAAAAAACAGAGGGGACGGTTTTTTACCGCCCCGCCCGCGACCATTCTGATGGTCTCCTTTCCTGTCGATGATGGAACGCAGGACCGTTTTCATGCGGAGGCCGGGTGAACCACGGTGACCGCGCAAGCCTGCCTCTACTGCGGTCCCGGCACATACCAGTCGGGGAGGACAAAGTCAGCCTCTTTCATGTGGTCCGGCCAGACGATCCGTGGCCTTAATTCCTTTGCGGTCTCGTTCCACACCAGCTGCTCCATGAAGAGGTCGAATTTTGCCTCCCGGTAATCTTCCGAGAATTTAATCACGCCATTTTTCATGGCTTCGACCATCTGGGGCATCTCGAGGGTGGAAAGCGCCCGTGTGACAGCAGACTTTTCCCTTGTCCCCGCCTTCTCGACGGCGTGCGCGGCAATGTAGACACCCTCGTAGGTCGAGGCGCCCATCATTCCGGGATACGTTCCCCAGCGTTTATGGAAATTTTCCCGGAACGCAATCATGTCATCTGCAACAGGCCCCTTCGGGACAGCGTAGGGACTGAAACGGGTCTCGATAACAGAGTATTCCCCGTACTTTCCAAGACCGGCGTAGTAGTCGGGGTCATCGTTGCATTCGACTGCAAGGAAGATTGTATCAAGCCCCACGTCCCGGCGTGCCTGGGTCACCATCGGGATCTGCTCGTTGAGGAATGCGGCGGGATACACGACATCGGGCCGGGCAGCCTTGACTGACGTGAGCTGGGTCCGGAAGTCAGTCTCCCCCATCTTGTAGGTCTCCTCTGCCACGATCACGATGGAGAGGTTATTCTTCTCGATTGTATCCTTCACAGCCTTCTGGACACCCTTCCCGTAGGGGCTGTCCTGGATGATGAGAGCCATGCGCAGGGGCCGGGAATCGGGGTACCCGAACTTTCCGTTGATGGCCTTCCTGATGACATCGTACGCAAAGAGCGTTGTCTGTTCCCCGTAATCGTCCGTTGTGGGGCAGTAGTGGAACATCGTGCGGGTGTCGATATCGGTCCGCTGGGTGACCGTTGGTGTCGATGCGCCGGTAATGATGTAGGGGACGCCATACTCGGAGACGGTAGCCTGGTGGGCCGATACAACGGCGCTCGAGAATCCCCCGACGAGGATATCCACGCCATCCTGGGTGATGAGACGGGATACCGCTTTCTGGCCGCCCTCCCTTGACGACTCGTCGTCTCCCTGGATGAGGGTGATAGGGACCCTTGCGTTTATGTCTTTTATGAAGACCCCGCCACGCGCGTTGATCTCATCTGCTGCAATGACTGCCGATTGCCAGATATCCTTTCCCGTCGTGCTCGCGGCTCCCGTCATCGAGGCCACGACACCGATCTTGAGTGTCTCCTGTGTCTGCGCTTTCTGCTCGGTGCATCCCGCCGTGAGCGCGAGGACGAGCAGGAGGACCACAACAACATACCCTGGTCTGACCATGTCTTTCTCCCCTGAAGGATATGTTTAATATGCTGTATGTTAACATATATCATGCTATTTGTTAACAGGGAGCATGGAATGCTGACAGTCAAAGGTGTGACCAAGTCGTTCGGGGGCCTCGTCGCCGTTAACCAGGTCAGTCTCTCGCTCAACGAGGGTGAGATCCTGGGACTGGTCGGCCCCAACGGTGCCGGCAAGACAACACTCCTGAACCTGATATCAGGTATTTACCGCCCCGACGCCGGGGGCATCATCTTCCGCGGTGAGGATATCACCTGTCTCTCCCTCGATGCGGTCTGCAAGAAGGGGATATCCAAGACATTCCAGCATCCCCGCTCTTTCCCGGCGCTCACCGCCCGTCAGGGCGTGATGATAGGTGCCCTGTACGGGAACGGACGCCGCCCCACGGTCAGGGAAGCGTCTGACGAGGCAGAAGAGTGCCTCCGAATGGTCGGTTTTCCCGGGGAGAAGATCGACAGCCCGATTACGAACCTCAACACATTCGAGCTCCGCCGCACGCAGCTCGCACGTGCCCTTGCGTCCCATCCCAAAGTCCTCCTCCTCGACGAGCTGACAACCGGTCTTACCCCGAGCGAGGGGAAAGAAGCTGTATCACTCATCAGGAAACTCCGTGACCAGGGAATGACCATCCTGATGATCGAGCACGTCATGCGGATCATCATGGGGGTCTCCGACAGGATCGTGGTACTTGACCATGGAGAGAAGATCGCAGAGGGAGAACCCACTGAGATCGTTACCAACGAAAAGGTCATAGATTCATATCTCGGGGAACGCTACCATTTCTAATAAGAAAGGACCGTGCTCCCCATGCTTCACATAGACGACCTCAGCGTCTCCTACTCCCACCTCCAGGTGTTGTGGGACGTGTCCCTGCACGTCGACAGGGGTGAAATCGTCACCCTGATCGGGTCGAACGGTGCGGGCAAGACAACGCTCGTTTCAGCGCTTTTCGGCATCGTCCCGGCATCGAAGGGGAGGATAGAGTTCGACGGAGAGACAATCAGCGGCCTGGCCCCATACGAGATCGTGAGGCGCGGGCTCTCCCTTGTCCCTGAAAAGAGGGAGCTTTTTCCCCGGATGACGGTTTTGGAAAACCTGGAGATGGGGGCATTCGCAACCGGCAGGAAGGGTGACCCGGAACGGGTCTTTGAGCTTTTCCCTCACCTTGCAGAACGCCAGGACCAGGACGCCGGCACGCTTTCCGGGGGAGAACAACAGATGCTCGCGATTGCCCGGTGCCTGATGGCTGACCCGCGGATGATCGTTCTCGATGAACCGTCCCTTGGCCTCTCCCCCAAATTGGTTCACACGGTCCTCGGGACAGTGGAACATCTCAACAGGGAAGGCATTACTATCTTCCTCGTGGAGCAGAACGTGAGAAGGGCGCTTGAAATATCCCACCGCGCCTACGTAATCGAGGCAGGCAGGATAACCCGTTCGGGCCGCTCGTCAGACCTGCTGCACGACGACCAGATCCGCGAAGCATACCTCGGATTGTGAAAGGGCCCTCCTGCCTCTTTTCCCCCTGGAACTTATTCTCCTTTTCTCTTCCACCTTTTTTCAATCTCCCCGGGGAGAGAAACGAGTCCCCGGGGGAGGAAGATGATGATGAGGACGAGGAGGATACCGATGATGATGAACCGCCCGTATGTCAGACCGAGCACGTTGAGCCCGTCCCAGAGGAGGGTAACGACAATCGTCCCGATAACCGGCCCGGCCAGCGTCCCGAGGCCCCCTGTAATCGAGTAGATGATCGGCCAGAACGAGAGGTCGATCCCGAAGATCTCGGGGGTGATGTACCCGAAATGGAAGATCTCGAGGCCGCCTGCGATCCCGCTTACGAATGCGGACAGGCCGAATGCAAACAACTTGAACGGGACGGGGTTGATCCCTGCCGCCCGTGCCTCGGTCTCATTCTCGCGTATTGCCGCGAGTGCAAGACCGATACGGGAACGCAGGAGGAAGTAAAAGAGGACGAGGACCAGAACAGCGAGGAGGAGAACCACGTAGTACTCGAGGACAAGGTATCCCGGAATCGAGGTAGGGACGATCTTTGGGACTGCAAAGCCATCCCATCCCCCCGTCACGGGTGCGAGCTGGCTCACGACGAGGGTCTGGATGATGACGGCAAAGCCGAACGTCACCATCGCAAGGAACCATTCGCGCAGGCGCACACACGTGATCCCAATGAGAATGCCGATGAAAGCAGAGAACAACCCCCCTAGGACGAGTGTCAGCAGCGGGGGAAGACCGAGGCGGACAGCCGCAAGCGAGGCTGCATACCCGCCTAGCCCGAGGAATGCCGCATGCCCGAGCGATCCCTGGCCGGAGAAGGTGAGGAAATTCCACGCGGACGAGTAGATGATGAAGATGAGCATCAACACGAGGACGGTCAGGAGGTACAGGTTCTGGCCGACGAGGAAGGGAACAATAAGTGCAAGGGCCAGGATAACTGCCGCAAGCAGGTTCCGGGGGGTTCGCACCTGCGCAAGTCTCATTCCCCTTCCTCCCCAAAGAGCCCGGTCGGCTTAACGAGGAGGACAACGATCAGGAGGATGAACGAGATCGCGTCCTTCCACGACCCTCCAAGGAAAAATGCAGTGAAGTTCTCGACCATCCCGATAGCAAGACCCCCGATGATTGCCCCCGGTATGCTCCCGAGGCCGCCGAGGATGATGATTGCAAACCCCTTGATGGCCGGCACCGATCCCATGTAGGGATTAAAGACCTGGCCGCTCACGGCCCAGAGGGTCCCGGCTGCCCCGGCGAGTCCTGCACCGATCCCGAAGGTGAGCATGTCCATCCGCTCGACGTTTATCCCCATCAGCATCGCGCCTTTCCTGTTCTGGCTTGATGCCCGGATGGCCTTTCCCGTGGTTGTCCTGTTGAGGAAGACAGAGAGGCAGACGAGGATAATCGCAGTAACGGCCACGATAATGATGTAGTCAAGGGGCAGCTGGATGGGGCCGACCGCTATGGTCAGGTCCGCAAAGGGACTTTTCATGGAGCGCCACTCGTCGGTGAAGACCATTGCAACGCCGTTCTGGAAGATATAGATCAGTCCGAGGCTGATGAATATCTCGTTCAGCTTTCCCGTCCCGAGGATCGGCCGGAAGCAAAGACGTTCCACGATGATACCAGCCCCGATCAGGATGGGGATTGACAGGAAAAGGAGGAGGTAGGGGTTGAAACCACTGAGTACGAAGAAGAAGAACGTGATATACGTCCCGAGCATCAGGAACTCGCCGTGGGCAAAGTTGACGACCTTCATGACGCCGAAGATCAGGTTGAGACCGGTGGCCAGCAGGATGTAGATACACCCCGAGTAGAGCCCCCAGAATGCGACCTGGCCGAGTACTGCGATGCCACCATCCATCCTGTACTACCTCACCCTGCCTTAAAATAAAGATTCAGGGAGATCCCGGGGTATACCAGTCCGGAATGGAAAAGTCCCCCGCTTTGAGGTTTCCGGGCCAGACGATTACCGGCCGTGGCTCTCCCAGTTTCTGGTCCATGGCGAGCTGGACAACGTACAGGTCAAACTTGCTCTCCCGGTAGTCCGGGGAAAAGGTGATAGTCCCATTCTTCATGATCTCCATCATCTGGGGCACCCGTATTGTGGCAAGAGCATCCCTGATCTTTGCCCGGTCAAGGCTGCCTGCCTGCTCGATGGCGGCAGCAGCAATATAGACCGATTCGTACGTTGCTGCACCCATCATTCCTGCAAATCCACCGTACTTCCTGTCAAAGTCAGAGAGGAACTTCCGGGTTGCTGCCTCCGTGGACCCTGCAGGGACCGCGTAGGGAGAGAACCTGCTCTCCATGACCATGCCGTCACCGTACATGCCGACGCCACTGTAGTAATCGGGGTCGTCGTTGTTCTCGATCGCCATGATCACGGTGTTGAGGCCGACGTCCCGCCTGGCCTGCTGGGTCATGGGGACGAGTTCGTTTAAGAACGTGACCGCGTAGATGACGTCAGGGTTCTTTGATTTGACCGATGTAAGGACAGTCCTGAAGTCGGATTCACCCATCTTGAAAGGTTCTTCTGCCACGACCTCGATCGGGAGGTTCTTCGTCGCAATCAGAGATTTCACTGCGTCGAGCTGGCCCTTCCCAAACGGGCTGTCCTGGTAGATGACAGCGACGCGGAGTTTCCGCCCATCGGAAAACCCGAACTTTGCGTTGATTGCCGGCCGGAAGACCTCTGTCAGGAACTGGATGCTCGCCTCGGCAGAATCATCCGTGTTTGGCCTGTGGAAGAACATGTAACTTGTATCGAGATCCTTCCGCCGGGAGACCGCGCTGCTGGACGCGCCCGAGATGATGTACGGCACCTTGTTGTCGGCAACGATCGACTGGTGCGCGGAGACGACTGCACTCGAGTACCCTCCCACGAGGACATGGACCTGGTCCTGCGTGATCAGTTTCGTGACCGCCTTCATACCCCCTTCGCGCGTTGATTCGTCGTCCCCCTGGACCAGGCGGACAGGCAGGGAACGCCCAAGCTCCCTGACGGGGACGCCCCCTTTGGCATTGATCTCGTCGGCAGCAAGTTCTGCAGACTGCCAGATGTCCTTTCCGGTTGTGCTGGCAGGTCCCGTCAGGGAGGCGACCACTCCGATTTTTATCTCCGAGGGTCCTGTTGCAGCAGGCGCCTGCGTACAGCCGGACATGAGGACCAGTGCGATCAGGAGCAATCCCAGTATCGTATAAATGATGCAATCGTGTCTCATGGAAAATCACCATGCTATGATATAGCATGACATAGAAAGAACTGGGATGAAAAAGTTTATAGGATTTTTGTTTTTTCCCTGCGGGACATGAAGGCAGGGTAAATTGACCAGAGAGGGAAGGGCGTAATTCCTCGGGAAAAATCCCCGGTCACACCGTCTCTTTTTCCGCCTCTGTCACCGTCCCGGGGTGGGACTTTTCACGGGCATGAAACTCATTTAACTGTTGCACGGAGGCAGTATACGCGGTATCGAGGGCCTTCTCGTTGAACTCGCGTTCTTCGGGAGGGAGGCTCTTCACTGCACTGTACCCCATCCTGCGGTACGAGTCCAGGCTCTTTTGGGTTGACTCGATCGTCGAGCGTGTCTGGATATGTCTCTTGATGATCTTCGGGAATGTCTCCTCGATGATCAACCTGACCTTTGGGTTCATTTTTTCATGCAACCAGGAATCTGTTCCGTCCAGTTTCCCCCGCCTCGGAGATAAACTTCACCTTCCGGGAAGGAGGACAGCCGCCCATTCGTCCCTTTCGACCCTTCCGAAAGAGCCCAGAGCCAAAGAATTCATGGGAATTGCGGCGGCCCCCGGAGATTATCCTATCGGGGGGAGCCAGGTCTTTGCCATTGTCTGAACGAGGGTATAGGTCGCCGAGACCGAGGGGGTCAGGGATGCGGCCTCTTCCATGGCGAGGATGATGATCCGCAGGGCATCGGCAGGAGTGCCCCCCGTCTCCTTCCAGTGGGAACGTATGCAGCGGTGTGCAATATCCTGTGTCGTCCTGTTCCCAAGGACGATGAAACGGCTTGCACATCCCCGGGCGACCTCCTTTTTCCTGCCATCCAGCACCTCCGTGATCACGAAGTGACCGCAGGAGACATGCAGCTTCCGTGAGCGCGCGGAGAGCCCATCCCTCTCGCTTACCTGTCCGATGAGAATTCCCTCCTCCTCCCAGGCCTTGCACCTGTCATCATGGATCCAGAGTTCGATCCCAAGTTCACGGGCCCGCTCATGGAGCGCCTCTTTGCTCTTTATCCGTCCGGAATAGAGTTCATCTTCCAGGGTCCTCGTGCACAGGTCGTCTCCCCGAAAGCAGATCTCTCTCCTGTCCCCGGCCATAAAAGAGCGATCTTTCCCGCAGAATGCAATGACAAGGCTCATGGGAACACCCCTGCAGCAGGGACATGGGGGACGAAGGATATAAAAGATCCGTTCATTACCTGGTCTTCCACCTGTAGACAGAGTAGGAGAGGGCAAGGATTGCAATGACTGCCACGAGGGTGACGATCCCTGCCGTGATGTCGGAGAGGAGGAGGTCCTTGATTGCCTGGGAGCCAATGGCAATCAGCGTGCACCCGAGGAACGCCCCGATGGTGATGGCAAGAAGGGTGCGGCCGGGGGACAGGCCGATCATCCAGCCCACGAGCGAGCCACCGATGCCTCCGCTCCCCTGGAGGGGGAACATCACGAAGAGGACGACACCGGAGAAATAGAACTTCTCGAGCCAGGGACGTTTTCTCACGAAGTCATTCCCCTTTTCGAGGAACCGCCGGATCCAGCGGCCGAGGATGGGTATCCTCACCGCGACGTCACAGTTCAACGCCATGAATATCCCGGCGAGCACGTCCATCAATCCTATGGAGAAGGCAATCAGCCACCAGGGGAGACCAAGGGCGATGCCCAGGGGCACGATGCTCTCCTTTCCAGCCGGGGGGACAAGGTAGCCCAGCATCAGGCCACCGAGCAGGAGTGCACTGTCGTATGGCATGAAGAGAAAGCAGAGGAGGATATAAAAACCCCCGATGACGAATGGAATGGCAATATGGACGAGCCTTTCGTGGAGAGGGATACTCTTCGCCGGACAGATCTCAAACAGGGATGTCTTGAGCGGAACGTCCATGGGAAACACGTGACCGGGAATCTGTTGCAGGATTTCTCGTCCCCGATAACCAAAAAATGTGCCCATTTATCCCTGGCAAGACAGCGCCCCTCCCCGTGAACCTCGTATTTTATGACGTGGGGAAACCAGAACAGGCTAGTGTTATGGACATCATCGGGCACAGGGGTGCGGCTGCTGCAGCACCCGAAAATACCCTGTCGGCCGTCCGCCTTGGGATGGAATGTGCCGATTACGTGGAAGTGGACGTGCGACTCTCCCGTGACCATGTCCCGGTCATCATGCATGACCCGACAGTCGACAGGACGACGAACGGAAGCGGGCGCGTCGGAGAGTTCACGGCTGCCGATCTCCGCCTCCTCGATGCCGGGAAAGGCGAACACGTCCCGACCCTCGAAGAGGTATGCCTTCTCGTGGGGGGGAAATCAGGTCTCTGCATCGAGATTAAGGAGCCTGGGAGTGAACTTGAAGTATGCGGGGTCCTCGACCGGGTAGCAAGGGGACCACTCCTCGTGGTATCGTTCCACCGTGCCGCGCTTGCGATGGTCCATGACGTTCTGCCAGACGTCCCCCTTGGCCTCATCCACACCCAGCCAGTGCCCCCGACACCAAGGAAGGGTGAAGATCCGCCATTCTGGGCATACCTGCCACGGTTCGACACCCTTACCCGGGATGCCGTTGCCGAGGTCCACGCACGGGGCATGCGTGTTATCCCCTGGACACTTGATTCGATTGCTGAATGGGAAAGGGCCCGCGAAATGGGAGTTGACGGGTTTGCAACTGACGACCCCTGTGGTGCCTGGAGCTGGAGGAAGACTGTGGAATAGTCATGCATACCTGGAATCCTTTTCACCGGTAAAAATCCCGGGAATTTTTTTCGTGGCACAGTGGCAACCTTTTTGGCCGTCTTTGACTACACCAGCCTGTGAAAGCAGATGGACACCGGAATCCTCCTCGTCTTGGCCGTCGTTCTCGGGACGCTCGTCCTTTTTGCAAGCGACCTGATACGGGTCGACCTGGTCGCGATCCTCGCATGTCTTGCCCTCGCGTGGTTCGGTCTCGTCACGCCACAGGAGGCACTTTCCGGTTTTTCCTCAAATGCTGTCGTTGCCATGGCGGCCGTCATGGTGCTGGGAGCAGGACTGAAGCGCGCGGGGGTAACATCGCGACTTGCAGCCCTGATCGTCCGGTATGCCGGGACCGCCGAGAGGCGGGTCGTGGCCGCGACCTCGCTTGCAGTCGGCCTCCTCTCGTCCGTCATCCACAATGTCAGCGCAGCGGCCGTCTTCCTCCCGGCGACAGGAAGGATCGCGAGGCGGACAGGCATTCCCGTTTCGCGCCTGATGATGCCCATCGGGTTTGCTGCAATCCTCGGGGGGACAGTGACGATGATCGGGTCAGGACCCCTGATAGTCCTCAATGACCTGCTCCGCCAGGCCGGAGCCGAACCCTTCTCCCTCTTTGCAGTCACTCCCATCGGCATTGTCCTCCTCCTTGCGGGAGTTGCCCTCTTCTCCCTTGCCGGAGAAAGGATACCCCCCCGATGGGGGCAGAAGTACCCGGGCTATCAGTCCCGGAGATCTGGAAGATAGACCAGCCCCTCATGACCTGCCGGATAGGGGAATCATCATCCCTGTCAGGGAAGACCCGCGAGGAGATCTTTTCAGGGAACCCGCATGGTCTCACCCTCCTCGCAATCCGGGATGGGGACGATATCCAGGTCGCGCCCTCCCGCTGGACACAGTTCGAGTCAGGGCAGGAACTCGCAGTCCTCGGTCCGAAAGAGGGTTTCGAGCAGTTTACAAGGGAAAAAGGGTGTATTCCGGACGGGGAGGCGGGGAGTCTCGCCGAAATGCTCACCGGAGGGGGATACGGTTTTGCAGAGCTCGTTGTGAGGCCGCGGGCGTCCATCATAGGGAAGACACCGCGGGAGATCATGTTCCGGAAGACTTTTGGCATCGAACCCATCGTTCACGTGAGGGGGAGAGACCGAGACCCGGGCTGACTTCTCTGACATGCCCTTTGCTGCCGGCGATATCATCGTTGCGTTCGGTTCATGGGAGAACCTCATGGTTCTTGCGGGGCATACCGACCTGCAGCTGATATCTCAGCCGGAGGGAGACCCTGTGCAGTACCGGAAGGGGTACCTTGCCGTGCTGATCTTCGCTGCGTCACTTGGACTCACCCTGACCGGTGTCCCCCTCTCTCTTTCACTTCTCACGGGTGCAGTGGCCATGGTCCTCTCCGGGATACTCGGCGCTGCCGACGTTTACCGGGCGGTCGACTGGAAGACCATCGTCCTCATCGGGGGACTGATCCCCCTCGGAATAGCCGTTGAAAAGAGCGGGGCAGCCTCGCTCCTCGCAGGATCGCTGACCGGCATGCTTTCCGGTGCGCATCCGCTCGTGGTCATGCTTGTCGTCGCCCTGGTTGCAACGGGCCTCTCCCTCATCATCTCGAACGTTGCAGCAACAATCCTCCTTGTCCCGCTCGTGATGCTGGCAGGCCAGGGCATGGGTGTTGACCCGAGGGCCCTTGCCCTCCTCGTGGCAGTCTGTGCCCAGAACAGCTTCATTCTCCCCACGCACCAGGTCAATGCACTCCTCATGGGACCGGGGGGATACCGCCCGAGGGATTATATCAGGACAGGGAGCATCATGTCGGCAGTGTTCATTGCCATCGCCGTCACCCTCATGTATCTCATTGCTCTATAGAACGGTATGATAATCCAGCAGTTCTTTGTCCCCGGAATAGCCCACAGTTCCTACATCGTTGCCGGGAACAGAACATGCGCGGTCATTGACCCAAGCCGCGATACCGGGAAGTATATCGATTTTGCACGCGCCAATGGTCTTTCCATCACGCATATCCTTGAAACGCACCTCCATGCAGATTTCGTATCGGGTCACCTCGACCTGGCCGATGAAACCGGTGCAGAAATATTCGCACCGCGGGCAGGACGCTGCTCTTTTCCCCATCAGGGGGTAATAGAGGGCGATGAGATCCCGATCGAGGACATGGCATACACCCGAGCATGTCTGCTACATTGCAACCGACAAATCCCGGGGCAGGACGCCGGTCGCGCTCTTCTCGGGTGACACCCTCTTTGTCGGCGACGTCGGCCGCCCCGACCTCTTTCCCGGCCGGGCAGAGGAACTCGCCACATCACTGTTTGAGAACCTGCAGGCCAAGGTCCTCACACTCCCGGACGAGTGCGAACTGTACCCCGCACACGGCATGGGCTCGCTCTGTGGCAGGGCAATGGCGGCAAAGAGGACGAGCACGATTGGGTACGAAAGAAAGTACAACTACGCGCTCCAAATCCGGGATCGAGAGGAATTCGTCCGGGCACTCACGTCCGACATGCCGGCCGCGCCTGATCATTTCTCCCGCTGCTCGGAGATAAACCGGAAAGGCCCTGCCCTGATGCGGGATCTCCCAAAACCCGTCCCGCTTGCACCGGAGGAATTCAACCGGCGGGCGTGCGGAGACGGTGCCGTGCTCCTGGATGTGCGGGGCTATCCTGCTTTCTCCGGTCTCCACATCCCGGGATCATGGCATATCGACCTTTCCGGGAACTTTCCCACCCAGGCGGGATGGGTCCTCCCCCCCGGGCAGGATGTCTATCTCGTCGTCGAGAACAGAGAACAGGCCATGGAAGCCGCGCTCCAGCTGAAGCGCGTCGGATTCGACCGGGTAGCCGGGTACCTCGATGGCGGGATGCTGCTTTGGGGTACTGCCGGTCTCCCCATCGACCGGGTCCCGGTCATTGGACCTGCCGACGCGCACGCACTCCTTAGGAAAGGTGATGCAGTCCTCGTAGACGTCAGGTCACGGGAGGAGTGCACGGCTGCCTCAGTGGAAGGTTCAGTCCATATCCCCTGGCATGACCTCCGTGCACGGTACACGGAGCTAGACCCGGGGATGCACACCATTGTCATGTGCAGGGGAGGGCAGAGGGCGAGCATTGCGGCGAGCATCCTGAAGATGAAAGGGTTCAAATCTGTGTCCAACCTCGGAGGCGGTTTCTCGGCGTACCAGAAGGCAGGTTTCGTATCCTGATGGGAGGTCTTATGAGGGTGGAGTGCTCCTCCTACAGATCAGGGTATCCTGATGTTTGAATGGTTATTTTCGGCGACCTGGTCGCCTGTCGTCGTCGGCGCAGGGATTGGCGTCCTGATATGGATGACATTTCTCCTCTCCGACCGGCCACTCGGAGTGTCGACTGCCTACGCAAAGACGGCAGGCATGGTCGAGAAGGCAATATCGCGGGAAAATGTTAAATCGATGCCGTACTACCGCCAGGTGACCCCGGAGGTGGACTGGCAGTGGACGATCATCATCGGGGTCATTGCAGGCGGGTTCATCTCGGCATACTTATCGGGGACATTTGCCCTTTCTGCCGTCCCCCCGCTGTTCGCCGCAACTTTCGGGACCGACACCCTCTTGCGTTTCTCTGTCGCACTCGCAGGCGGTATAATCATGGGTATCGGTGCCCGCTGGGCCGGCGGGTGCACGTCCGGTCACGGTATCTCCGGCACGCTCCAGCTCTCCCTTGCGAGCTGGGTCGCGGTGGTCTGCTTCTTTGCCGGGGGGATCCTCGCAGCTGGACTCCTCTTTGGTTTTGGGTTCCTGTGAGGTGAAAGCGTCATGCCATTCGAAGGAATAAGGCAGAACAGGTCTCTCCAGGTTCTCCTCGGGCTCGTCTTTGGCATTGCATTCGGTTTTCTCCTCCAGAGGGGAGGAGTGACACTGTATGACGTGATCATCGGGCAGCTCCTCCTCTCTGACTTCACGGTCGTGAAGGTGATGCTCTCTGCCATCCTCGTCGGGATGATTGGCGTCCACGCGATGAAGACTGCCGATCTTGTCCGCCTCCACGTCCGGGCAGGCTCTGTCGGCTCGACCGTCATCGGGGGCCTTATCTTTGGTGTCGGGTTTGCGGTCCTTGGGTACTGTCCCGGAACAGCCGCCGGTGCACTTGGGTCGGGGGCACTCGATGCAGCGGTCGGAATGGCCGGGATCGTGATCGGCGCGGGTATCTTTGCCCGGCTCTACCCGGCCCTCGAGGGGGCTGTCCTGAACCGCGGGAAGTTCCCGGCTGAGACCATCCCGCAACTATTCGGCGTCTCTCCCGCGCCCGTTGCCGGGGCAGTCGCCGCCATGATCGTTGTCGTCCTCGCCCTGCTCGCGTTCATGGGCCTGTGAGACCGGCCCCTAGACCTGGTGCACTGGCGCATGGTCAATATCCTCCTCGGGGTCGGAAACCCCCTTCGCCGGGACGACGGCGTGGGGAATTACGTGGCGGCGAACTTCCGCCGGGAGGGCTGGAGGTCGATTGACTGCGGGACCGTGCCGGAGAATTTCACGGGCATCGTCAGGAAGGAGCATCCCCCCCTCCTCGTCATCGTCGACGCGGCAGAGATGGGCATGTCCCCCGGGGATTTTTACGTGGTCCCAAAGGAGAGGGTGAAGGACGTCTCCTTCGGGACGCACCAGCTCCCGCTCGACGTCATCGTGGACTATCTCGCCCATTCTGCCGGACGGATAGTCATTATCGGGATCCAGCCCCGGGTTGTAGAGACAGGGGAAGGGCTCTCCCCCCCCGTCCGGGAAGGGGCAGACAGGCTCATCGGGCGCCTGGCACGGGGAGAACTGGACACGATCCCCGTGTTTTGGTAACGGGCGGGCTGGAGCCGGCTTTGACGGGACCTTCTTTCCCGGCAGGAATCCCTCAAGCCTTCCGGGAAAAAATCCCATTCGTCTCCCCGGGACACAACAAGAAAGGATGAAAGTGGCAAAGCCCCTTTTGGCGGAACCGCCCTTGAACGGTCTGCAGTCAGGCAAAAGAGGGGAAAATCACGAATTGATCTTCCTGTTTAAAAAAAGGTGGCCTTTTTCTACTCCACGATCAGCTCTTCGGCATACCTGTCCTCCCCGGCGAGGAGGAATGCATCCGTCATGGAAAGGCAGCTCTTCGGGCAGATGCTCGTGCACTGGGAGCAGAAGATGCACTGGTCGACCCAGACACGGATCTTTTTGGTATCAGGGATGAACTCAATGGCGTGGGCAGGACAGACCTTCACGCAGAGCGTGCACCCGATGCAGGAGTCCCTGTCGTAGGCAATCTTTCCCCGGAACTTTGGCGGTGTCGGGACGGGTGGGTTCGCGGCAGCCCGACCGGCCTGCACCTCCCGGAGAAAGACCCGTATTGAGGGTGGGAGGTACTTGGCCGGGAACCGGTTCGTTGCTGGCCTCCGGAAGAGCTGGCGGACGAGCTCGGGGACGAGCGGAAGGGTCCTCATACCCCCACCCCCGCCAGGGGTCCCGCGACCACATCGGCCATCAGGAGGACCATTCCGGCAAGGCCGATGACAGAGAGGTAGACCCAGTAGAACGAGACGAGCTCGTTGATCCGGAAGCGGGCCATCGCGACGCGGACGAGGGTGACGGCAAAGAAGAGGACGAGGACTGCCTTGAGGAGGAAGAAGAGGAGATCGGCAGCCTGGGCGATGACGGGGGGCATCGCAAGGAAGGAGGAGATGTTCCAGGGGAAGAAGACAGCCACGATGACCGCCGCGAGGACGAGCGTCTTTGCAGCCTGGGCCAGGGAAAACATCGCGAGGTTCCTGCCTGAATACTCGACCAGCAGGCCTCCTGCAAGTTCGGTCTCGGCCTCCTGCGTGTCGAACGGGACGCGGGAGAGCTCGGCGGGTGTGACGGCAGCAAGCACGATGATGAGGAGGAAAACGCCGATGATGCCCAACGGCCCTGTCACAGTCCATATCGGGTTTGCAGCGATGGACTGGAGTGCAAACGGGTGGGAGATACCTGCTGCACCAAGCCTCCAGGCAACCCCGATGACAACGACTGCAAGCGGGAACTCGTAGGCGATCATGGTCACCATCTCGCGCTGTGCCCCGACGGTGGCGTAGGGCGACCCGGATGCAAAGCCGCCCGCAACGAGTGCGAGTGCGGGGACTGTGAGGAGGTACATTACCAGCACGAGGTCACCATACGGCCCGAGAACGGGCATCGTGCTCGCGACCGGTATGTAGAAGAGGACCAGGATGCTCGAGACCAGTGCGACGACAGGTGCAGCGGAAAAAAGCCAGGGGATGGCATTGGCCGGGACCACGTTCTCCTTCTGGAGGAGCTTGACCGTGTCGATGAAGGGCTGCCGGACCGGGGGCCCTATCCGTGCCTGCATATGCGCGGCAAGCTTCCTGTCGATCCCCGAGAGGAAGAGTCCCCCCGCAAGGGCAAACACGGAGAGGGCGGCACACCACGCTACCAGGAGGGCGATCTCTGCCGGGTTCATCCCTGCAGCCTCCTTGTCTTCTCCACGGAGAGACGGTGGAGGTCATCCTTGGAGAGAATGGACCTCCTGTTGTCCTGCACGATGGCTACCCTGTCGGTGCAGGAGAGGCACGGATCAATGGACGCCACGATGATCGGGATATCGGCAATCTGTGACCCCCGGAGCATGGGTATCCAGGACATCAGGTTCGAGTAGGACGATGCCTTGACCTTCCACGAGGCGGGGGAGTCCTTCCCCTCCATCCGGACGTAGTGGAGACACTCGCCCCGGGGGGCTTCGACCCTCCCGATACCTTCCCCCGTCGCCTTCTTGCAGGTCGCGAGGAGCTTCACCAGCTTCTCCTCGGCGGTGACAGGCCCTGCCGGCATCTCCGAGAGGCACTGCCGGATGATCTGGCAGGACTGGCCGACCTCGAGCAGGCGCACGACGATCCTATCGTAGACATCACCGTGGGTCTCGCCCAGGTGCCGTTCGGGCAGGATGGCCTTCACGTCCAGGTCGCCGTAGGCGGCGTACGGGTAGTCCTGGCGGAGGTCGACGTTCACCCCGGATGCCCGTGCCGTCGGGCCGACAGTGCAGAGCTCGAGGGCGTCCCTGCGCGAGAGGACACCGACGTCTCGGCACCGCATCTGGATGGTCCTGTCGTCCAGGAAGAAAGAGAGGAGGGTGTCGAGCAGCCCCTCGTACGTGGCAAGGCACTTCTCGATGACCGGGTGCTGCTCCGGCACAATATCCCTGCGGACTCCCCCGACCTGCACGATCCCGTAGTTGACGCGGTTCCCCGTCAGGTTCTCGATCACGTCCATGGCCTCCTCCCTGACCCTCCAGGTGAGGTGGAGGAGCGAGTCGAACCCGAGCTCGTGGGCTGCAACGCCTGCCCAGAGGAGGTGGGACTGGATGCGCTCGAACTCGTGCACGATCGCCCTGATGTAGTCCGCCCTCTCGGGGACCTCGATGCCGGCGATCTGTTCGACGGCGAGAGAGAAGGAGAGCGAGTGGACGACACCGCAGATCCCGCAGATCCTGTCGGTCAGGTGGACGATCTGGACGGGGTTCCGACGCATCCCCATCCACTCGATACCCCGGTGTGCCTGGCCGGGGGCAAAGTCGACGTCCTTGACGACCTCTCCCTCCATTTCGAAGGTAAACATCACGGGTTCCTTGAGTGCAGGGTGGTTCGGGCCTATCGGGACCCGGTACGGTGCTTTTTTCGCCTCGCCACTCATTTCTCAACCCCCCTTGTCAATCCTTCGGCGGGTGCCGCCGCGGGAGTTCCTTCACCGGCCGCCGTGCCGGGTCTCTTCCCTTCCACTGGCGGTGCAGGGCGATTTTCCGGCCTCTTCGACTTCCAGAGGTCCTTTACCATTCCCTCCTGGACACCCGTCCCGTCTTTTCGCCACGGAAAGACACCGTCGGGGAAGTCCTCGGGCAGGAAGAGGCGCCTGTTGTCAGGGATGCCGGTCACCCGTATGCCAAAGAACTCCTGTTTCTCCCTCTCGGAGAAGACGGCACCCGGTATGAGGTCCGAGATGGTCGGGACCGTTGGGTCGGACTTGGGCAGGGGAATCGCGAAGGTGACCATGTACTCGCTCTTTGGACTCCCGTACTGGATGGAGAAGATGTAGAGGAGGCGGATTGCATCACCGAGGTCTGCCCCCGCGATCACCGAGAGGTGGGGGAACTGGATCTCCATCAATGCCTGGATTGCAGGTTTGAGGAAGTCGCGGTCAAGCTCGACCCAGAGGGTGTAGTGCGGCACCCTCTTTTTGCCCTGGTCCCACCTCCTGATGGAAGTATCCCTGATGCCCTGGGAAAGGCGCGAGGCCAGGTGCGCCATGACCTCTTCGGGAGTAAGAGTCCCTTCCTTCATGCCTTCACCCCCTCGAGCCGTTCCAGTTTCTCAAGTGCCTTCACGACCCCGTGGATGATCGCTTCGGGCCGTGGCGGGCAGCCCGGGACGTAGACATCGACAGGGATGACCTCGTCCACGGGACCATCCAGGTTGTACGAGTCGTAGAAGACACCGCCGGAGATCCCGCAGGCCCCGATGCACATCACGAGTTTCGGGTCGGGGATCTGCTGGTAGACCCGGAGAAGACGGTCTTTCATCCTGTGGACGACGGGGCCTGTTACGAGCATGACGTCTGCGTGCCGCGGGCTCCCGACGAGCTTTATCCCGAACCGTTCGGGGTCATACCGGGGTGTGAGGGTGGCCACGATCTCGATCTCGCACCCGTTGCAGGACCCGGAATTGAAGTGGTAGACCCAGAGTGACCGGTTGAACAGTGCATTCAGTTTCATCGGAAGACCACCACCACGATGAAAAACAGGGCAGTTATTCCCATGTACCAGAGGACGTAGTCATCGAGGTCTCCGGTGTGCAGGGGGACAAGCCGCCGGTAGTACCCGTCCATTGCATCCAGGAATCCCCAGTAGAGGTTCCCGGAGCGGACGTGTACGAGCCCCTTCTCCGGTTCCGGGTTCCCCGATATGAAGGGTTCTGTCTGGGCGGTCCCCTTCTTGTAGCCCCTTTCACCGAGGGAGTAGAGGAAAACGGCGATGACCCCGGCGACAGCGGTCCCGAGGACCCAGAGAAGCGGGTTCCAGAAGCCGGTGCCGGTATCGAGGGTAAAAAGCATGTCCATCGTCTCACGCTCCCCCGCCGATGACGGCGGCGATGTACATCCCCTGGTCCGCAAGGGCGTGTGCTGCCGGGGCAACAAGTGTCTCTACCACGAGGGAGGGAAAGAGCCCAAAGACGATGACCACAAGGGCGAGGATCCCCATCCCCGCGAGCATCGGACCGGGGACTTCCCTGACGTCCTTGTACTCGGGCAGGACGGGGCCCATGAAGATCGAGTGGAACACCTTGACGAACGAGGCAAGGGTCAGGATACTCACCACCATGGCAATCACGGAGAGGACGGGGTTGAAAACAAACACTGACTCGTATATCATGAGTTTCGAGGCAAACCCGTTAAAGGGGGGGATCCCGGCAATCGCGAGCGCGCCGATGATGAAAAAGACCATGGTCCACTTCATGGAATGCCCAAGCCCCCCCATCTTGTTGAGGTCATAGGTCCCGATCCGGAAGAAAATGGCTCCCGCCGTCAGGAAGAGCAGCCCCTTGTACATGGCATGGTTGATGATGTGGAAGATCCCCCCCTCCATGGCCATGTACCCGAAGGCCTCGAGGAGAGGCTGGTTGTCGAGCACTGCAAGCCCGACTCCCACGCCGAGGAGCATGTACCCCGTCTGCGAGACGGCATGGTAGGCCATCAGGCGTTTCACGTTCTTCTGGGGGATTGCCATTGTTACTCCCACCACCATCGAGAGCACGCCGAGGATGATGATGAGCCAGCCGACGCAGGCGGCGTTCAGGGTGATGTTGTAGAGGGAAAACACCGTCCGGAACAGCCCGTAAAGGCTTGCCTGGCTTGCAACCACAAGGAGGGCAGTGATCGACGAGGGGGCCATCGAGTACGCGTCGGGCGTCCAGAAGTGCATGGGGACGGCCCCGCACTTCATGGCGAGGGCAGCGATGATCAGGACAAGGGCGAGCTGGTCCAGGAGGGTAAACTGCATCCTCTGGGCAATGAGGGCCATGTTCAGGGCGTTGTATTCCCCGTAGTAGATGCCGATTGCAACGAGGATTGCGAGTGCACCAATGGTGCTCAAAACGAAGTACTTGATTGCAGCCTCTACGGCGACACCCCCGTCGATGCGGAATGCTATCAGGCCCGCCGACGCAATGGAAAGGATCTCGAGGAAGACGAAGAAATTGAAGATATCGCCTGTTGCGACCATCCCGAGGATCCCGGTGACCATCAGGAGGAAGAGCGTGTAGTAGCTGCCCAGCCCCGAGTGGTGCCTCTCGCTCGTCAGTGAATAGATGACGACTGCAAACGCCGCGATGGCGGTGATGACGAGCATGAGGGCGCTCATCGGGTCCACCGTGAACATGATCCGGACCGGGATGCCGCCCGAGTCCTGGGGCACTGCCAGCGTTGCCGCCTGTGCCCCGAAGACGTAGAGCCGCGTGCCGTGTGCGTACACGTCGGACGCGAGGAGGAGGGTGATCGCCGACGTGATCGCCATCGCTCCCCCGACGACCAGCGCCCGGACAGCGGGTTTCGCTCTGCCCGCAAACGGTGCAATGAACGCTGCGACAAACGGCACGATGATCATCAGGGCGGGCGAGTTCTCGACGACAAACGCGGGGATCATTCTTTCAGCCTCCGGAGGAACCCGATCTCAATGCTCCCGTACTTCTTCCAGATGATGATGGCAAACGAGAGCAGGAGAGCCGTTGTGGCAACCCCAATCACGATCGATGTCAGCGTCAGGGCCTGGGGCGTGGGAAGCACCATCACCCTGTCCGGTGCGTTGGTGTAGATGGGGGCGATGCCGCCTTCCCTGTACCCGAGCGAGACGAGGAAGAGGTTGACTGCAGATTCGAGGATCATGATCCCGAGGAATATCTTGATGAGGTTTTGTTTGAGGACGATTGTCCCAAGGCCGATGATGGTGAGAACGACAACGGCCACGTACGGGAGATTGTAAAGCACCATTGTCACGTCCTCTCACCCCCGGTCGCGGAGAACAGGTACACGAGGATGATCGCAAGACCTCCCCAGACCTCCACCCCGACTGCGATGTTCATGACGGGGATGACACCCGCGGTGTTCAGGTCGCCCGGGTTTGGGCCCGGCGGGACCGGCAGCCCGAAGAGGAGACCGCTGTTGGCAAGGATGTTGGCAAAGAACGGCGCCCCTGCGAGCAGCCCCAGTATCCCGGCACCAATGAACAGGAGGAGGCCGAGCGATTCCTGGGCCGACAAGAATGCCTTTCTGACCATCCCGGCGATCTCCTCGTGCGAGAACGCGACGAGGACGAGGGCCGCAGCCGTCGCGATCACTGCCCCGCCCTGGAAACCCCCTCCCGGTGTCAGGTGGCCGTGAACGACCACGTAGAGACCAAAGATGATGATGAGCGGGTAGAGGATACACGCCCCGGTCCGCACGATCTTACTCATCCTCATGTTCCTCACCCTCCTTCCTCGCCCGGAACATGAGTGCCACGCCGGTCACGGCTGTAAAGAGCACCACGGACTCTCCGAGGGTATCGAACCCCCTGAAGTCGAACACGATCGATGTGACGATGTTATTTGCAGCAGCAGCCGCCTGGCCGGTCCTGATGAAATAAGTGTCCATGTCTGTTGCAGCAGGGTCCCCAAACGAGAGGAAGAGGGGTATGGTACACAGACCTGCTGCCCAGACGAGAAATATTGCGGCAACGAGGACCTTTTTCATGGGGTCTCCCCCTCGAACCGTGTCGTGGCCCGGATCGCGATGATGAAGATAGCTGTTGTCAGTCCTGCACCGATCGCTGCCTGAGAGATCGCGACGTCGGGGGCCTGGAGGATATAGAACTCAAGGGAGACGAGGAACGAGAAGAATCCCGCGGCGAGGGCGGCTGCAAGCAGGTCCTTAAAGGAATAGACCAGAATAGCAGAGACTATCAAGCCGCCGATGACCGCGAGCTGGATGAGTGATTCGATCATGGAGGCACCTCCGCGAGGCGGTCGATCACTGCCTGTGCCGGCATGATCCCTGACCGGTGTGCGCCGCGTGCGATGGCATGGGACCCGATGGCGTTGGTGACCGCAAGGGCGAGTGCGGCAAGGACGGTGTGGAGGGAGAGGGTGATGTACTGCCCGTCCCCTGTGCCGATGAACTGGCTGGCACCGTAGATGATGACGGAAAGTGCCGTGAAGACGGACCCGAACGTCGTCATCTTTGTCGTTGCATGCATCCTCGTATAAACATCGGGGAAACGCAGGAGGCCGATGATCCCGAGGCAGTTGAAGGTAGTGCCGATGACAAGGCAGGCAACGACGAGGAACTCGGCGATCACAGTTCACCCCCGATGTACTTAGCGACATAGAGCGTGCTCACGAAGGAGAGGAGTGCGTACACGATGGCAACGTCGATGAAGATGATCTGCTGGTAGACCACGCCAAGAACGATGAGGGCGGCAACCACGAGCGTATTGACGGTATCGACGGCAACGGCACGGTCGGCGATGGTCGGCCCGAGGACGAGCCGGACGAGTGCGAGGCAGACGAGCACGAGGAGGATGAATACGGCTATATCGAAGGGAACTGTCATTCGGCAATCCTCCGTATCCATGCCGGGATGTTTGCAAGCCAAAACAACTTCCGCGCTTCCACCGAGGATCGGGTCTCCCAGCCTTCCGGGACGTTGATGTTATGGACGAAGAGGTCGTTTGTCTCCTCGCCGATGTCAACGGTTATAGTCCCGGGGGTAAGTGTGATGGAATTGGCCAGGAGAAAGGCACCGAGGTCCGTCCTCATGCCTGACGGTACCCTGATGATGCCAGGCCGGATCTTTCCCGTGATGACACGGTATGCCACGTCGAGGTTGGCCCTTGTCACCTCGATGAAAAACGGCCCGAGCAGGTAGACGGGCAGGATGAGGAGGCGGACAGGATTTGCCATCCTGTAGTCCTTTCCCCGACAGAGGACCTTTCCTGCGACTGCTGCCGTGAGGAGAGCGAGCAGGACACCTGCCAGAAGTTCAGATGGTGACCACAGCCAGAGCGTGCCGCTCCCGGCTGAAAAGACGAGGTAGAGGAGGAGGGCCATGATGAAGGTAACCAGATAGGCTATCATCCGGGCCCTCCGCACCGATGCTGTATTCGTCCGATATGTGCCTTGATCGTCATGGGAATCACGGAGGGTTCTCGGGTGCCGGGGGCCAGTATCTCCCGGCTTTCTCCTGGGGCCCCGGTCCTGGGGCCCCCGAGATCCTTTCGCGGGAACAATACATCATGATTGATAATGAAGATACCGGAAAGAATCATCTCTTCCGGCGAATGGTGTAATTTTTCCCCGTTAACCGTCGGATAATACGGCTCTCTCCGGCCGTTTAATCTTCCGGGAATTCTCTTTGCACTGTCTCGGCCGGGAACGTTGCATACCCGTGGATATTTATGGAAAGATCGGCACACGTCTAAGGTGCGATGCCGTCCCCCCTCTCTTTCAAGGGAATGCTCTGGTGGTGCGACACGTGCCACACACCCGTCCTCTCGCGCGGGTGCTCGCGGTGCGGTGGAGTGACACGGAGGGTCATGCTCACGCCACCGGGGGATCCGCGACCGGCATTTCCTGCTGACGTGGCCCTTGTGAACCAGGTCTATTCCGACCATTTCGGGTCCCCCCTTGTCCCGGACGGTCACCTCGCCCTCCTCAACAAGGTCCCTGATACAGACCGCATGGAAGAGGTGATCGTGGGGGGAGGGGTTGTCGGGGCGATACGCTACATCCCGGGGGAAGGGCGATGGGAGGCGATCCCGCGCATGGAATCGTTCGGACTCTCTGCCCCGGCCAGGAAGTGGGTGGTCGCTGACAACGGGGCAGCAGCTGCGATCAGGGACCGGTCTGCAAGCCTGCTCGCCCCGGGCCTCGCCGGGATCGAGCCCTCGGTCATGAAGGGCGATGAGGTTTTTGTCCTCGACGAAAAGGGAGAGTGCATTGCCGTCGGCCGGGCACGTGTTGACGCAGCCGTTGCAGAATCGATGGAACGGGGACTTGTCGTCAGGACCCGGCGGACATTTTCATCTGTCTGTGTCCCGGGGAAGGCAACGTGGGAAGATGCCGTGGCAGCAAATGCAGGGCCTCTTGCCGAACACGAGGAGGAGGCAATCAGCTTCGTGAAAAACGTTGCACGGGGTCATGGCAGTCTCCCCCCGAATGTCTCCTATTCGGGTGGAAAGGACAGCCTCGTGACACTGATCCTCGTGACAAAAGCCCTCGGCGACGTTCCCCTCCTCTTTGCAGACACGGGTCTTGAGTTTCCCGAGACGTACGACAACGTCCGGGAGGTGGCTGCACACTTTGGCCTCCCTGTCACAGTGGCCCGGGGCAGCGAGGCGTTCTGGGAGGCTTTTTCGACCAGGGGGCCCCCTGCACGTGATTTCCGGTGGTGTTGCCGGGCAGCAAAACTTGAACCTGTCGACGGGGTCATCAGGAACACGTGGGGCGAGTGCCTCTCCTTCATCGGGCAGCGGAAGTTCGAATCGTCGCGGAGGATGGCAAGTCACCGCGTGTGGAGGAACCCGCACATCCCTGCCCAGGTCTCGGCGGCACCCATCCACCACTGGACGGCCTTGCACGTCTGGCTGTACCTCTTTCGTGAGAAAGCACCGTATAACCGCCTCTACGAGCAGGGAGTCGACAGGATTGGGTGTTTCATGTGCCCTTCGAGCGACCTTGCCGTCATCCGACACGTCATCTCCCGCTACCCGTCCCTTTGGGAGAAGTGGGACGCTCATTTGAGAGAATGGCAGAAGGCCCGCGGCCTCCCCGATTCCTGGGTGGAAGGTGCCGGCTGGCGGGTCAGGGGTGTTTCCGGTGAAGAAGATTACAATTGTTGATTACGGTCTTGGAAACTTACGGTCGGTCTTCCGGGGTCTCGAAAAGGCCGGGGGAAGACCGGTTATCACGACGGACCCGGCAGACGTGGCCTCTGCCAACGGGGTCGTCCTGCCGGGTGTCGGGGCATTCCGCGACGGCATGGAGCAGCTGGGGGACCTCCGGGCCGTTATCCTCGAGGCATCACGGTCGGTCCCGCTGCTCGGGATATGCCTGGGGATGCAGATGATGCTCGAATGGAGCGAGGAACAGGGACTGCACAGGGGGCTCGCACTCGTCCCCGGGACCGTGCGCCGGTTCCCCCGGGCCAGTGGGTTCAAGGTCCCCCACATGGGGTGGAACTCGCTCTCCCATGTCCGCGAGGACAATCCACTCTTCGAGGGGATTCGGGCCGGCGATTACATGTATTTTGTCCACTCCTACTATGCCGATACAGAAGCGAGGTACACCCTTGCCCAAACGGAATACATCCTCCAGTTTGCATCGTCGATATGGGACGAACGGTATGTCTTTGGGGTCCAGTTCCATCCCGAGAAGAGTGGCACTCGCGGTCTTAGCCTCCTGAAAAGTTTCCTCGACCTCCTGTGACGAAAATTAAAAAACCCGGACAGTGACCGCCTGGACATCTTTTCGTCTCCCGTCCTCTCGTGTCCTTGCACAACGTAAGTTGGGTATTCTTCCCCCAGGGCACGCCCCCCTCCAGGGGCAAACCATATCAGAGATACCGGCCCATTTGTCACCATGTTTTCCTGGCTCCGTTCCCACATGCGTGTGCTGGCGGAGCTCTCGCGTGCGATTCTATTCCTGTTTACCTTTGTACTCGCGGTCCCCCTCCTTCTGGGTGCCATCCTCGGAATTCCGGAGGGCAAAATCCTCCCGCTCATCGCATCTGCGTTCATCCTTCAGGGGGCTGCACCTCCCCTCGGGCATCCCCTCGGGCTTGCTGACCCTGTCATCATCGCCCTGATGGCGTCCTTTGCAGTCGGTGTGGTGACCTGCATCCTCGAGGTCTGCGATGCCCTCTCCCTGACATCAGAACGGGTTGCACGCTGGATCCGGAAAGTCGGGGAGAGTATGGAGAAACACCCATCGATTCGCTCGTACGGGGCCATCTCCTGCATCTTCATCGCGTGGATACCCGGGATCGGGCTCTACGGCACTCCCGTCATTGCCTGGATTCTGGGATGGCAAAAAATCCCAACCATCATCTTCACGACGGCAGGTTTCGTGATCGCTTCCGGACTTGTCCTCACGGTGACGGTTTTTGCCGAGAGTATTCACCACGTCTTCTTCTGATACCATTTCCGGTACATAGAGACCCATGGACAGGATTCGAGCCGGGAGACGTCTGACGCAAAATTTTTCCCCGGAGCCACAATCAGAAAAAAAATTATTCACCCGGGTTTTCCGTTGTGAGGTGGAGAGTGATGATCCCGTTGCATGCCTTGCATGCATAGAACTTTTCCGTCCAGCAGGAGGCACAGGCCCACCTCCCGCAGAGGGCACATTGCCTTAAGTCTTTCTTGGGGAATGTGTTGTTGCAGAGGTCGCATGAATAGCGGGAGAAACTGGCGGGGTCCCGTTCGGGGGAGTCCCCCTGCCTCCTCACCCTCTGGATATCCTTCCTGATGCGGGAGATGAGGTCTTCCCCCCTCTTTTTTTCCGGAAGACTACCGTGGGACCTGCTTTTCCAGAGCCTCAATCCTCTCCTCCAGCCTGTTTAGTTCTTCGCCGAAATCCTTTTCGAAGGCCTTGAGCGCTGCCATCCTCTCCTCGTCCCTTGCGAGGAGGGTCATCTTTTCGTCCCTGAACTGCTCTGCCTGGGGACGCCGGACGAGCGACCATTCCTCGATGAGCATGTCGAATTTCCGGTCGAGGTACTCGTCGATCCGGCTCTCCAGCGGGCGGGATATATCCAGCCTGCCGGTCGACCCCCGCAAGTAATAGTAGAGGGTAAAGGCAATGAGAACGATGAGAATGAGGACGAGGAGCCCTTCGATGATTGTCATTGTCGCCTCCCCCTGATATACTCGAGCCTCTTTTCAAGTTCGGTGAGCTTTGCCGAGGCCGTCGCCTCGAACCCTGCACACATCCGCGCCTCCTCTTCGAGTACGGAGAGGCGGGATACGAGGTCGCCGAGGTCCCGCCGGGTTGCGAGATCCCATTCCTCGATCAGGTACTTCATGCGTCGGTCCACGTAGGAGCCGAGGTAGTCCGGGCGCTTCATTGCCCCTCGAGCCCCCTCAACTCTTTTTTGAGGGCAGCAGCCCTCTTTTCGAGTGCATTTCTGTTCTTCTCGAGGAGATCGATCTGCCCGTGGACACGATCAAGCCTCCGTTCCAGGTTTTTCAAGTGGATGGAGGTTACGAGCCCCCACTCGCTGATAATTGCCGGGAAATTCCGGTCGAAGTACTCGTCGAGCCCCCTGTCCATCGTCGGGAGGTGCTCATCGATGACTGCCGGGATCTCCTTTATCGATTCCAGTACGGGGTACTTCTCAATTGTCCTGCCGGGAGTCTCGTATTCGGCCATTGTCTCACCCCAACCTCTCCTCTTCGCGTTTTATCTTCTCTATCATCCGGTCGAGCTTTGTCAAGGCAACCTTGCTCTCGAGGCGCTTCAACCGTTTTTCAACGGCAGTATGCCGCGCAAGGATGTCAGTCTCCAGTCCCGCGTTCTCGTCATCGAGCTGCCTCAGTTCCTCGAGGTCCGCCGGGGCTATCCTGAAGAACGGGCGTCCCCTCTGTTCCATGTCCGCCTTCAGGAGGTTGATCTTCTCCCGCTCGAGTTCAAGCTGGGCGAGCCGTGTCCGGGAGTAGACAAGGCGCATCTCCCGGATGATAAAGTAAACGATAACCAGACCAACAAGGAAGAAAATGACCGGGAGAGACTTTTCAAACAGCACCCACGCATCTGTCATGTATCAGGACCCCCGGATCTCAGAGGCTCTTTTCGTGAAGGCCTTTCTTAACGGATTCAACTTCTTTTTCCACCGTCCCCTTTACCGAGGCTGTCTTGCTGGAAATTGTCTCCCTGGCTTTCTTCACATCCGCTTTTAAGGTCTCCCTAGTCTCCTCCGCGGTCTTTTTCATGCGTTCTCCCACTGGAGGCCTCCGCGTCACGTTCACCTCCGATCCTGACCGTGCCCCCACCTGGGCCATATCATCCGGGCTTAACCTGATATACCCAACCTCGACGAGCGTATCGGCAAAGACCGTGACCACGACAGGTTTTTTGCCACCCGGGGCAGAGACCTCGACCTCGTCTCCCTCGCCGATCCCGAGAGACTTTAAATGGCTCTCGTTCAGCCGTGCCCGTCCCCTGCTGGGAAATGCCCTTTCCTGGACTTTCAACGTGATTGAATCCATATGGGGGAGATTATGCTTGGGTACTATAAAACCTCTCCCGGGCTTGGGTTTGACACGATCGGCGGGATGCCCCTGATATCCAGCAGAAACTAATTATCTTCTGTGCACAGAGACGTTTCCATGAGATCGGCTGTTTTTTTTCTGCTCTGTCTGTTCTGCCTGGTCAATGGCACGGCAGCGTATGAACTGACCATCAATGCCCCTGCAGAAGTCCGGGCCGGGGCACCGCTCGAGGTAACGGGGAATACGACGTTTCCAGCCGGGACGCAGTTTGACCTCGTCCTCTACTACCTCCAGACGACAATGCCCGAGATCGTCGCCCAAAAGATCATCATCGTTGATGAATCACGGTCATTCCAGGCATCATTCCCGACCATGGGACTGACACCGGGAGATTACAAGCTGGAGGTGCGTTTCCCGAGGGACCCGGGGTCACGGTTGAGTTCAAGCTCAGTGACGACCCGCATTGTACGGATCACGGACAGGTCAGGCGAGATTGAGATCACATCGGACAGAAACCAGGTGATAGGAGATGCCCTGCGGATCGAGGGATACATGCCGAAGGCAGGGGTGACCACCCTGACCCTGAAGATAACGGGGCCGCAGGGCAGAGTCCTCCCCCCGCAGGATGTCAGGACAACGACCCGCCTTGGAAAGGATGAGGGGTATTTCTCCCTTGTTATCCCGGTTGGGGAGAGAGGTAACTACTACGTCGACTTTTCAGATACTAAGGGGTATATAACGACGGTCCGGTTCACGGTCGAATCTTCCCCGGGAGCGACGCCGGTCCCTTCGGAAGAGGTCCATGACCACCAGGCGGAAGTGACCGTTCCCCGCAGTTCATCAATTCCTCTCCCCCTTGCAGGATCCATCGGCGGGCTCCTGATTGCATCGGGCCTTTCGTACAGGAAGGTGAGAAAAATGGGAGAAAGAACGCAGAAAAAATACTGATACACTACCTTTTTTTCCTTTGGGGGTTACCCCAGTTATTCTTAAAAATTATGCACAAAAAAACGTATTTTCGATAGTGATTTTGCAAAACGCAGGGATTATATTCGTCCTTCTTTGCCGGGGATGTGGATTGAAGGGTTTTTGGGCTGGTCAGTTTACTGCATCCTTCTCCATACCGCGACTTCGTAGAGGAGAAGGAGGAAGGTGACCATGACACCGCCAAGGAAGAACGCGAGGACGACCTCCGTGGGAAAAGCAGGGGCTGCCGGGACAGGGACAGCTGCGCGTTCGGCCATGATACCGACTGCCTTTTCTGCCTGGAAGGCTGCATCACCCCGCGGTGCCCCCTCCGAAAAGAAAGTCGAGGCCGCAAGGATTGCGTAGCTTGCCAGGGAGGCAAGGGCCACAACACCGAAGAGCGCAGCATACTTGAGGAGTATCGAGCGGATATTCGGCGTCTTTGGTGCCATGATGAGCAACTGGTTGCGAAGTCCGTACACCTTGACCTGCCTGCCTTTCACGCTGTACTTCACGTTCTTTACTTCAATCAGACCAGCGTCAAGCAGGTTCTCGATGTGGTACTTGATGGTGCCCATCGGCATGGTAAGGGATGCTGCAAGGTCGCCTGAAGTCTGAGGTCCCTTCTCAAGGGCGTGGAGGATATCACTGGCAGCCTGGCTCGCAATTGCCTTCCCGATTTTTTGGGCCCTCTCGTCCCCGGGGAGGAGGATGACCAGGTCAGCGTCTGCCGGATGCGTTTCCTGTCCCGTGCCGCTCCCTTCCTCCCCGTGCACAACTACCTACTCCCATCACGGACCAAGGGCCGCGAGGATCTTTTCCCTCCCGGCTTCGAGGGCGCGCTCAATCTTATCAACGGCAGGCCCTCCCCCCCGGGCAAGCGCCGGAGACCCGCCCCCCTTTCCACCGAGGATACTGCAGACCGGCCCGATAATTTCACCTGCATTGACCCTGTCCGTCCCGGACATCACGAGGACGGTTGCCTGCTCCGACCCGCTGGCAAGGAGGGCGACTCCCCCCTGGGCAGAGATATCACTTGCGATGGCCGCAAGTTCCTTGGGCGAGAGGTCTATCCGCCTCACGAGGATCAAAACACCATTCACAGTCTCGGGGACGAGGGACTTCCTCTCGAGCTCCGCGATATGAAGGCGAAGCCGTTCTATCTCCTTCTTCTGGTTCTTCCACTCCGAGAAAAACCGGCTCACTGTCGCAGGGAGGTACTCGTACTGCACAGAGAGGACTTCTGACGCCTGGGCAAGGATCTTTTCAACACGCTGGACGTGTTCGACCGCCGCCAAACCGGCTGCAAATTCGAGCCGCTCTATCCCGTCCTGGATGTGTTCCACGCGGATGACCTTGATGAAACCAACGTCTCCCGTTGTCCGGCAGTGCGTTCCGGCACAGGCTTCCACGTCACCAGCGACCTGGACAACGCGGATGTCCTTGCCGGGCGGAACACCGCCCTGGTACAGGGAAAACCCATAGAGCTGTTCGGCACGTGTCCGGTCGAGGTACTTGACATCCACCGGCAGATCTGCCATGACCATGCGGTTAGCAGCAATCTCAATTCTCCGGAGTTCGTCGGGCGTGATATGCTTGTAGTGACGGATGTCGAGCCGGGAACTCTCCGGGCCTTTCTGTGCCCCGGCCTGGTGGACATGGGCGCCGAGGACTTCCTTTGCGGCATGGAGGAGGATGTGGGTTGCCGTATGGTGGCGCATGAGAGACCACCGGCGTTCCTCGTCAACGATGCCCTTCACGCGGTCCCCCCGGCGCAGGATCCCGCCGGTCACGTGGTGGACGATGACGTCGCCTACTTTCTGGACGTCATCGACCTTGACCATGCTCTCGGCCGATATCAGCATGCCGGTATCCGATGGCTGCCCGCCCCCCTCGGGGTAAAAGATCGTCTGGTCCATGACCACGTACCCGTCGAAGAAGTCGATGACCACGGCATCGAACTCCATGTCGGAAGGCTGCTCATAGTACAGTTTCCGGGTGGCGGGCAGCGCGGAAATCCGGTCCCGGTACTGGGCAAAGGGGTCTTTCTCTTCTTCAGGCTCCGACTCGGAGTGCATGTCCGCAATGAGCGAGTAGAAATTATCCGGCAACTCGACGACTGCCCCCTCGGCGGTCGCCACCTCCCTGATGATCTCTGGTGGTATCCCGTGGGAGTCGTACAGCGTGATCACTTCCTTGAGGGGGACCCGTTCACGCTTGGTCTTGTAGGTCCGGGCTATTCTCTGGACTATCTTTGTGCCCCTCTCCAGGGTGGCGTTACTCTTTTCCACCTCACGCTCCACTATCTCCCGCACGGTGCCGATGTCCTGTTCAAAGGCCGCCGTACCGACGATCTTCATCTGCTGCTCGATCAGGTCGGCGAGGGGTACCTGTATCCCGAGTTCCTTCATCATGCGGAGTGTCCGGCGCAGAACAAGTCGGACAAGGTAACCTTCCCTGACATTCGAGGGGACAATGCAGTCACCGAGCATGTAGGCAAGGCAGCGCGTGTGGTCCACGATAGCATACACCTTCTCGATCGGCGCGATCATCCTGTCCAGGCGCTCGATGGGGACATCGATGGCAGTCGCAACCTTCTTGCGCAGCTGCCAGAGGTTGGTACCCGAAATATCCATTACCCCTGCAAACCTCGCGTTCAGCGAGAGGATCCGCGTGTATTCCTTGTCTTCCAGGGCGTGGGCCAGTCCCGCAGCTTCCATGACCCTGCTTACCATCTCAGGGAAGACCGCATCGTAGATCGTGGGAGACCCGCGAGATGCCCAGACCAGCCTCTCGAGGCCATAACCCGTGTCAACGATGTAATTGGGCATGGGGTAATACGTCTCGCCGGCCAGTTCTATCCCGGGTTTCCCCGTCTTTTGACGGCCGAGGTTCATGAAGACGAGCGTTGCGACTTCCAGTCCCCCGATCAACACTTCAAGGCTCGGACCGGCGTTGCCTCCCCCTATCCAGGGGTGTTCCTTGTATGTGACGGAATTGAGGTCTCCACCGATGGAGGAGAGGAATTTCTCGCACAGTTCCACGGTTTTTTCTTTCCAGTAGACCTCTTCGCCCTCCCGGTTGAATGCATGGTGTGCCATCATTTCAAAGAGGGTGAGGTGCCGGCCGGAACGCCCGACCGAATCGAGGTCATTGAGCCTGATGCAGGGCTGCGATATGGTGAGGGGGTTTGCAGGCGGGGGGACGATCCCTCCCGTGACCCATGGCTGGAAATCGGCTATGGAGGCGATGGTCAGGTATATGTCATCCCTCCAGCGCGCTGCAACAGGGTAGCGGGATATGCGGGTGTGCCCGTTTTGTTCGAAGAAGGAGAGGAATGCTTCCCTCATCTCGTCAACAGTGTGACACCTGAATACCGGGGCCCCGATGAACTTGTAGGTCTCGCAGGGCGCATCCCCGCAGGTCTGGGTGTCAGGGTTCCGTGTCCAGAACGCCGCGCCACACCTGGAACAGATCCTGCGGGTAAGCCCGTGGGCCCTGAAGTATTCGAGCTGGTATTCTTCTTCGAGCATAAAACCACGTGTTCTGATTTAATTCGGCTTTAAACGATAAAAATTGTTGGATTCACTTAGCCCTTCCCCTTCCACTTCTCCTGGTACCATTCATCGACTGTCAGAAAAGTATCACACAGGGTGGCGAGGCGCACGGCAAGGATGTGCCAGCAGCACCCCCCGCGGTAGAGGTAATCCTGGCAGGTGCAGAACTCCTCCTCGACGACATAATCTCCTGATGATCCCCTGACCACGATGAAGTCACGGAATTTCATGACACGGCCTTTGTCGAGGGCATCGATGGCCTTCCTCCCCCGCTCTCCATACACACGGACGAGTTCTGCACGGAGGGCCGGCGAAAGCGCCTTCTCCTCCCTTATTTTTCTCCAGAATTCCTCGGTTTCCATGCGTTGACAACCGGCCTGTCATCGATGTAAGACCAGCCCATTTTTTCCGCGAGGTATTTCATGCCAGGGGCCTCGAGGGCATAGTGCGTCGCCTCTATGAGTGGCAGGGGGGAGGAGCGGGCAATAGAGTGCTTCAAGTCCGCAGAAAGGAACGATTCTGCCCCTCTATCCACTGCTTCGGTGATGAGCACCGGGTCGAAGGCCGCGCCTCCCGCGACGGCAAGTCTCCCGGGCAGCGGCGGTGTGCCATATACGATCAGCGGGGACATGAGCCTGTCGGAGACTTCCTGGACCGTGAGAGGGCAGTCACCCACAATCCCGAGGGACAGGCGGGAGGAGTCAGACATTCCGAGAACCTCCGCGAGTGCATCGTTTATGCCGCCGGATGCATGGTCGAAATTCGAGTGCATCACAAAGAGATGCATCCCGGAAGAGAGCAGGAGACGCATGAGACCGGCGAGGGGCCCGGTCAGGGACGTGACAGGTGACCACAGGGGAGTGTGATGCACCACGAGTATATCTGCACCTGCCTGGATTGCGTTTTGCACCACGGCAGGTGTCGCATCGAGGGCACAGCAGACTGTCCCGATATCCCGTGTTCCCTGGATGACCAGCCCGATCCGCCCGGTATCCCATTCTTCCGCCAGGCTTTGGGGGCAGAGGTCTTCCATCATCCTGAGAAATTCCCCGATATCCATGACAGTAGGATGGATGGCCGGGATAATGAAAGGTTTATTACTATGAGTAATACGAAACATCTATAAATATTCATTTTGAAACATGATGGCATGCAGAAGACCATCCAACAGATCAATGAACGGATACGCGAGGGGAATGCACGGGTGGTCACCGCCGAAGAAATGCCCTCAATTGTGGCAGAGCTCGGCGAAGAGGGTGCACTTGCCGAAGTGGACGTGGTTACGACCGGCACGTTTGGGGCCATGTGTTCGTCGGGATGTTTTTTCAACTTTGGCCATGCTGATCCCCCCATCCGGATGGAGAGGGTGTGGTTGAACGACGTCGAGGCCCATGCAGGACTCGCGGCCGTGGATGCGTACCTTGGTGCCACACAGCAGTCCACGACAAGGGAAGAGAATTACGGGGGGGCCCATGTCCTCGAAGATCTCATTGCCGGAAGGTCGGTTGAACTGCGGGCGATATCAAGGGGAACGGATTGCTATCCCCGCCGGACAATCACAACCGAGCTCCTCCTTGAGTCGTGTAACCAGGCTATCATGGTCAACCCCCGGAACGGGTACCAACGCTACAACGCGGCAGTGAACTCGACAGACCGCGTTCTGCACACCTACATGGGGATGCTCCTGCCTCTCTGCGGAAACGTGACGTACTCCGGGGCCGGAGTCCTCAACCCCCTTGCCAACGACCCCCACCTCCGTTTCATCGGGTCAGGAGTACCATGTTTCCTTGGCGGCACGCAGGGGATGGTCATCGGGGAAGGGACCCAGTCATCTCCCGGTGGGGGATTTGGGACCCTGATGGTGACCGGCGACTTGAAAGATATGGATACCGATTACATCAGGGCTGCGACCATGACAGGGTATGGCGTCACCCTGTACGTGGGACTGGGAATCCCGATCCCCGTTCTTGATATCGAGACGGTCAGGAACACGGCAGTCCGTGATGAGGATATCTGGGTAGACATCATCGATTATGGCGTACCCACCCGGGCACGCCCCTCCCTTGGCAGGGTCAACTATGCCATGCTCCGGAGTGGGCATGTCGAGATCGGCGGAGAGGACGTCCGGACATCCTCGCTCTCGAGTTTCCGGAGGGCCCGGATGGTTGCATGCGAGCTGAAAGAATGGGTTGAGTCGGGCAGACTCGCACTCTGCCTGCCCACGCGACCTATTGACCCCCACAAGAAGGCCATGCCCATGAGGGAGACGGTGCAGGGCCCCCGGGTCCTCCAGATCATGGAACGCCGCGTGTCAACCATCGGGGAGAACGAACCGATACGGGATGCCGCCGTCAAGCTCCTGAAGGGTGAGACAAACCACCTCCCCGTCGTTGACAGGGAGGGCATACTCGTCGGGATCGTAACGACCTATGATATCTCAAAAGCGGTCGTGAACCCCGGCAAGGGCAAATTCGTCAAGGACATCATGCGGCGCAAGGTCATCACCACGAGCCCGGAGGAGCCTGTCGATATTGCCGTCCAGAAACTGGAGAAATACAATATCTCGGCCCTCCCTGTTGTTGATGGACAGAAACACGTCGTGGGAATGCTCACGGCAATGGACCTTGGAAAGCTCTTCGGGGGGAGGTGGCTCAAGTGAAGCTCCTGGTCACCTTCTCCCGAAAGGAGGGGAAAAAACCCATCATCGCCCAGGTCGTCAAGGACACAGGGGTCCTCGTGAACGTCGAACGCGCGCTCATCGATTCGAGCGAGGGGGAGGCCCTCATCGATATTCCCGATGAATCATGCAGGGTTGTCAAGGACAGGCTTGCGGCCCTCGGTGCGACCGTCCGAATCCTCGAGGAAGAGATCCTTCTCGACGAGACAGAATGCGTGGAATGCGGGGCATGTATCAGCATCTGTCCCCAGGAGGTATTCACATTTGATGAGGAGTGGAGGTTGCAGATGGACGCAAAAAAATGCGTCCTCTGCGGGAGGTGTATCGAGATCTGTCCCCACCGGGCCCTGTCCCGGCGGGGGGGCGGGTGAAGGACCCCCCTTTTTTGTGGATAATTTCCAATGAAACGGCCAAGGGTTTCCCCGGGAAGGAAACCGGGGAACACATGCAGGCCCAGCCGGAGGACTGAACGGTTTTTCCTCTCTCCTGACAAACCGATGTCCTGTGATACGACGGCGGTTCCATTTCCGGGAGACCATTGCAACGATCCTTGCCGACCGCGAGGAAGACGTCGGGGCAGCCCGGCGGGGGTTGATGCAGGCCCGCCAGGACCTCGAACGGTACATCGCAGGTGACCCGTTTTTTCGTGCAACACTCGATCCCTATGCCGTCCGGACGGGCATCCCCGTCGTGGACAGGATGTCTGCTGCGGGCGTCTCGGCAGGTGTTGGCCCGATGGCTGCCGTTGCCGGGGCAATCGCATGGGCAGGAGTCGAGGAAATGTGCAAGGGGGGGGCATCTCTTGGGGTCATCGATAACGGAGGCGATATTGCCCTGGTATCAGACAGGCCCCTCACCGTCGGCATCCATGCCGGGGCATCACCTCACAGTGACCGCCTTGCATTCCGTCTCCCACCCCAGGACAGGATAATGGGTATCTGTACATCTTCAGCTACCGTCGGACCATCGCTCTCGTTTGGGACTGCTGATGCAGTCTGCGTAATCTCCCAAAACCCTGCCCTCTCCGACGCCTGGGCTACGGCCCTCTGTAACACGGTCTCGAAGGAAAACCAGGATGCGATGAAGGAAATCCCCTGGGGCGAGGTGGAGGGAGTCCTGGTCATCGAGGGAGACTGGATACTTGCAGCCGGATCCCTCCCTCCCCTTGTTCCTGCACGCGGGAACCGGGACCTCGTGACGGGAGGTCCCTGGTAGGGGATGGCAAGGTCCCATTGGTGTCCAATGGTCCCTGGGACAAGTGAACGTCTGCCGTCAGAGTGCCTCATCGATGAACCTGAGAGCCTTCCTGTGGGCATCCTTCCCCCGGTAGTTGACGAGGACCTGGTCGCCATCGGTCACCGTGATAACCGGCTCACCTCCGTCTACCCGGAATATGACAAGGAGGAGGTCGATCTCCTCGAGAAGCACACCGTGGGAGAGGGCTGAAGCAGGCTGTAAGAGAAGCCTCTCTCTCTCCAGCTCGCCCGGTACGCTGCGGAATAAGTAGTAATAGACCTGGAATGCATTCAGGAAATCGGATACAAGGATTTCACGCCGGATTTCCGGCGGGAGTTCATCGAGCTCCCGGACAAGCGCGTCATCGTCCTCGGCAGCCCTGTCAAGGATTCTATCGGCAATTTCAGCCAGTTGAGCCTGGGTGAGCCCGTCCCCTCCGTCTGCCATCCAGAGATCGTGCAGTGGCTGTTTTCTTATAGGTAATCCCGGATACCGGGGGTCTTTCCCTCCCATCCCCCGGTCGGGAAGAAGGAGGAACCACGAGTGTTATCACTTCGTGGGCAATACCTGATTTACCACCACGCAATGAAAGAAGAAGAAATGGACTGGGAAGTCTATCACCTCGTGGTAGCAAACCCTGGCGGGGATATTGCGTCTTTTTCGTCCCGGATCGGGTGCACGAGCGAAGAGGTCCGTGCAGCCCTCCACCGGCTTAAGAGTGCCCTCCTGGTCGAAGAGATGGAAGGGGGTCATTTCAGGGCTCTCTCCGTCCAGGAGATGCTCATCCGCTGCCAGGCCCGTTACGACCGCAATTTCCCACTGTCCATCGAAGACGGCATCATTCGTCTCAAAGATGACCGGGAGAAGGGGTCATGACCGAGGTGTATATCCTCCGCCTTGGGCACCGTCCCGAGAGGGACCAGCGGGTGACAACGCATGTGGGACTGACGGCCCGGGCACTCGGTGCGCGGGGGATGTACCTTGCCTCTTCGGACCGGGGCATTGTTGAGAGCATCGAGGACGTCGTTTCCCGGTGGGGTGGTGATTTTTCCATCAGGGACAAGGTCTCATGGAGACGATTAATCAGGGAATGGAAGGAATCAGGGGGCACTGTCGTCCACCTGACCATGTACGGGGAGCCTCTCCCTGTGCATGAGGAGACTCTGCGGCAGGTTTCCCGGATCCTCGTCGTTGTCGGGGCAGAAAAAGTCCCGGGTGAGATTTATACTCTTGCCGACTACAATATCTCGGTCACGAACCAGCCCCATTCAGAGGTTGCGGGCCTGGCGGTTTTCCTGGACCACCTTTTTGGGGGGAAGGAACTTACCAATGAATTTCCCGGCTGGCAGATCCGTGTCATCCCGTCACCCCGGGGAAAGAAGTGCGAGGAGGTATGAACCCGTCCGTCCTTGTGATGGGCTTTTCCACCCGCCATGTCGCACAGTCAGCACATGCAGCAGGGTACATGGTCTATGCCGTGGACCACTTTTGTGACCAGGACCTCTCCTGGTACACAAAGGACAGGATCCGGTTCGAGGACCTTGCCGAGCTGGCGCCTGCAGTCGAGGAGATGTGCCGGAGGCACCCGGTCGACTTCGTGATCCCGACTTCAGGAGCAGAACTTCTCCCTTCCGAGGTCCCGGTCCTCGGCACCTCCCCGGCAAAGGCAGCACGGTTCATGGACAAGCTCCTGACCCAGGAGTTCTTTGAGTCCCTCGGGGTCCCTGCACCCCGGTTACTTGCCGGCGGGCAATACCCGGCGATGATTAAGCCAAGAAACGGCTCCGGCGGCTGGCGAAACAGGGTTGTTAGGTCCTCCGCGGAAGAGGAACGCTGGCACGCGGAATTCGAAAACATTCCTTTCATCCTCCAGGAGATCGTCAGCGGGGTCGCCGCATCCGTTTGCTGCCTTTCGGATGGCCGGGGAGGAGCAAGGGCAGTCGCTGCAAACCTCCAGATTCTCCGGGGTGAAGGAGAATTCTGCTACGGTTTCGCCGGCTCGCTTACCCCCCTGGATCATCCCCTGACCCCAGAAATCATGCGGGTGGCAGAAAGGATAGCAGCAGCATCAGGTTGCCAGGGAACCCTGGGAGTTGATTTTGTGCTGGGCGAGTCTCCCTATGCGATAGAGGTCAATCCGCGGTTCCAGGCAACTCTTGACACCGTGGAAAGGGCGACGGGGATCAACCTCTTTTCCGCCCATGTGAAGGCAAGCAGGGGGATCCTGCCGGGAGAATGCCGGCCCCCAAGGCTCTTTTCGCTTCGACGAATTCTATTTGCAGAAAGGGACTGCGTTGTCAGGGATGACCTCTCGCGTCTCTTCCCCGCTGTATCAGACATCCCCTGGCCCGGGTCGACCTTCGAAGAGGGCCAGGCTATTGTCAGCGTCCAGGCGTGGGGAAAAAACCTGGTCGAGGCAACAGGGGCCCTGGATACACATATCAGGAGAGTCAGACAATACATAGAATGAAGGTCCTATGGAAGAGATTCTCTCAAACCCCGCAATTCGGACGTACCTGGACAGGCTCATCGGAGAGGAAGGGATCTCGCTCATTGAAAGCTTCCCCCGGGAAGGAGAATACTCGGACGAGGAACTCGCCGAAAAGACCGGGATTAACCTCAACTCCGTCCGGCACACCCTCTATACGTTGTATGAGAAGCGGCTTGCAGAGTACAGGCGGATAAAGAACAACGAGACAGGGTGGCTGACATACCTCTGGCACCTCCGGGTGGACAGGGTCTATGAGGTCATTGCAGAGGACATGGCGCATATCCTCGAGAAGCTCGAGGCACGGGAGAAATTTGAAGAAGAGAACGATTTCTACATCTGCAAGTCATGCGGGGAAATCTGCACTTTTGACCAGGCCATGGACAACCAGTTCCAGTGTCCTTCCTGCGACGTCCCGCTCGAGCACTTTGACAACGAGATCCTCCTGCGTGCATTGAAGAAGCGGATCAGGGCCATCAGGGAATCCCTTGGCTATGCGTGACCCGCGAGGGTACTGGCAGGCCTTCCTCAGGCAGGTAGGGTGCAGCCAGCGCGTGATCGACCATTGCAACGCCGTCTGTGACCTTGCCCTCGACTATTACAGGCCGGGGATCATGGAGAGGAGCCTGCTCGAAGCCGGGGCGACCCTCCACGATATCGGGAGGAGCAGGACCCACGGACTTGCCCATGCCCAGGTGGGGGCCCGGCTCTGCAGGGACGCCGGGGTTTCCGAGGAAATTGCCCGTATCGTCGAATGCCACCTCGGTGCCGGCCTGACGGCAGACGAGTGTACTCTCCTCTGTCTCCTCCCGATTGACTGCATTCCCCGGACCGCTGAAGAGAAGGTCGTTGCCAATGCAGACAACCTCGTATCCGGAACGCGGGTCATTGGGATCGAAGAGAGGATGATGCGGGCAATCTCCCTTCCCCGGCGTATCCGGATCCGGCTTTTTCACTTGTGGCTGGAGATGGAGATTTTCCGGAGATACGTTCCAGGTCCTGATAATAAACCCCCCCACGATCCCGGACCCTAGAGGACAATCTGGCGTACCTGCGGGAGGTGGTGGATACCCTCGATCACTGAAGGGGGAAGATCTCCATCAACGATGATAACGAGCCTGGGGTCTTCGGAGAGGAGGGGGTCCGTCACGTAGATCTGCCGGATCGAGAGGCCTGCATCCGAGATCACTCGCACGGCAGCGCTGACAATACCCCTTTCGCTGGCGTCTTTTGGGTAAATCGTCAGGACAGAGAGCCCGAGATGGTGTGCCACACCCGAGAGGTCAGGGGTGACCCGCATGTGGGAGAAGATCGTGCGGTGGAGGGGGAGGGTCAGAATCCTCTGGGTCGTTGCATCAACCACTCTCCGATCGGTACCCGTGGCTCTTGCGACCTGCGTCGAGGGTATCTCAAGACCGTTGCAGGTGACCCGACCCCTCTCGTTCACTGAGAAGCCATTTTCAAGGAGGAACTTTGCGACCTTTGCCTGGGAGGGAGAAGCCTCAAATTCCCGTACTATCTCCGACCACATACACAGGAATGTAGAGGGGAAGAGATAGATATACATCATTGATCATTTTCATGCACAGTCCATCATCCCCGCTCGGAACAGGGAAGTACCCGATTCACTTTGATTCACGGATCATATCCCGGCGGGACAGAGGACCCGGTTGATTTTTTCCCTTCCCGTGGAGGGATAACCTTATTTCGAAGACGCATCCATGTATTATGGCACGTGCGAGGGTTGCCGAGCCAGGTCAAAGGCGCCAGCTTGAGGGGCTGGTCTCGAAGGAGTTCTTGGGTTCAAATCCCATCCCTCGCATAATATCCTAAGGTTCAATGCCCTCGGGCTTTGTTTATATACCCACTTTACAAACAGCTCCTTGTATGCCTTCCATAACTCAAACACAAGGGCACTTTTCTCATATCAGAATTGGTGACACAGAACACCTTATCTCAAGGTATCTGAGTGAAGAACGAATCACACCCGATGATGCCAGGCTTATCAGTGAGTTTATGGCAGAGCGACGGGCAGCGGGGGGGATCAGTCCCCCGAAGAGCAGATAAGCTCGCCTATACTATCCTGGGATGGCGCCGGTTCATACCCGCATTCACTTCACTCACCCTCGCCTCCGTATATACCGGTATAGAAGCCATCAAGCAAGCAAACCACCGTTATGGCCGGCCCTTCAAGCAGAACACCCTCTTTGACCATGTGGCCATCCTCAAGCGGTTCCTCCTCTGGATGATTGAGAACGAATATTCGGCCCTTCCCGAGAAGAAGATCAAAGCCATCAAGACCCCGAGGAAAGATGCAAAGACCAAGACCGCGTCCCAACTCCTCACACCCGAAGAGGTCCAGACCCTCATCAAATACAGCCGGAGCTTCCGGGACCGGGCGATGATCATGACCCTCTATGAAGGAGGAGTTCGTCCCGGTGAACTATGCCAGATTACCTGGGGAGACCTGAAGTCCGATTCGAAAGGTATCGCCGTGAATGTCAATTTCAAAACGGGGATCACGCGGTACATCAGGCTGGTCATGGCGAAGAAATACATTGCCGAGTGGCGGGCTGATTACCCTCTTCCATTTACCGATAAATCACCAGTATTCCTATCCGAGATACGCAAACCGCTCACGTGGCACACGATCGCGGTTCAGCTCCGCAGGATTGCTAAGCGGGCGGGCATGACTAAACACCTCACACCGCACCTCTTCCGTCACTCCCGGATCACCCACCTGCTTCAGGAAGGGGCCAAGGAGAGCACGGTGAAGCTCATGATGTGGGGCTCGCTCAGTACTGACATGCTCACGACGTATGCCCACCTTACCGGACGGGACATCGACGCTGACATTTCGCGTCTGTATGGTCTGGATGAAGCGACAACAGGGAAGAAAAATGCGCGACTCGAACCACGGGTCTGTCCATCGTGTAATCTGATTAATCCGCCCGGTGAAGATTATTGCCGTGGATGCATGGAAGCTCTGTCTCCAGATGCCATTGCTGATGAAGAAGCGATTCGTCGGTTTGTTATAAGTCATCCCAGGATGTTTCGTAAATACCTGGACGAAATTAAGCAGAATAACCTTCACTCCGCGGTTGAAAAGATTTAAAATCACTGCTTCACTTTTTTTTTAATTTGTATGTGACCGTGGCTTTCCTTCCCTCTTCCCATCTGGTTGCATACAGGTGATACAGTGAAATCAGAAATTCTCTACACTCGACGAGATGCTATGGATGCCTATGAGCGTCATACCGGTTTCCAGGGCATCGGACAGTTTCTCAAAGAACAGTGATTGATCATCATCAAGGAAGAGAAAACGTCATGTGCAGAATAGTGGGCTCCCCCAGTATGTTCACGCCTTCCACAGCTCAAACACAGAGGGAACCCATATTTTCCTCTTTGTTGAAGGCAAAAAACCTTCGTATTCCCGGTATTGCGGAGGCATTCTGATGGCCCGGAAGGCAAAGAAGTGCCCCCACTTCACCAGCCGGAAGTCCGGCAGGTGGACCGAGATGGTCTGCACCCTGCCCACCGGCGGGGTGTGCCCGAACCCCCACTGCCAGGTTAACCCCGACTATCAGGAGCCGGTACCGGATGCCGGCGAGTGAGAGTACCGAGACTGCACCAACCACCTACCATCAGCGGGGACGGGCTGTAGAGGCCATGGCTTTCGCCCTCTTGGGGAAGCGGGGATACAGTGTCATCCGTTCGATGCGGTATTCTTCATCCGTCCACCTGGTGGCCTGGTGCGACCGGTCCCGCCCCCTCTTTGTCCATGTAAAGAGGACCCGGCAGGAAGTGGCTGGTGCATCGGAGGTGGCTGCTCTGTGGCGGGATGACATCACCGCCCTGCAGGCTATTCCGCGGTGGGACGGGGTTTCGGTGCAGCTCTGGATCCATGCCGGTCCGAAGGGCTGGCGGTTCTTTGAGATATTCCCGGGCGGGATTGCAGAGGTGGACGGCCATGTGGCGTGAGCAGGAGGATGGTCACATGACGGACCGGAAGATTTGCCCGATCATGTCCGAGCCGCGGGGAATCGTCCTCTGCCAGGGAAAGAACTGTGCTGCTGCCTACCCTCGCTATCTCAAGGGAGAGACCTTCTGGTTCTGTGAGTTGATCGAGGGTCATCCACCCCAGTTTGAGAGGGATCATGAGCCATGAAACCCTCCAGGCCGCCACGGTCCTATTTGCTCCCGGCCAGGTTGTCGAGGTCCGGGCCATCACTGATGAGGGGATGGCAAGCGGGTACTTCGATGACCTGGAGGCCCTCGTTGCAGCAGTGGACCCTCTGGACGGCCTTCCCTCAGTGCAGGGGATCTATGTCACCCTGAACGAGGTCAACCCGGCCCTCCTCTCCCAAAGGGCGAATCGGATCAAGGTCCGGCTTTCGAAGAAGGATGCCACCACGGCCGATACCGATATCCTGCACCGGCACTGAATCATTTTTGATAAAGGCTATTACGCATACGACAATTACGTTGAGGGAATTTTTGAGTTCGGTATCGTCCCTATGATTTTTACCAAGAAAAACTTCTCAGTGCCCAAATTGCTCAAGAAACTCAATTATCCTCTCTGGATTTTCGGGAGATCGGGTACGAAATTGCTCCTCGAGAGATTCGCTTCCCTGGCCCGCCGGTTGTTGAAGTTCCTCCGTCATGATGTTCAATTTATGGAGAAGAGATCCCTCATCGAGGATGTGTTTAAAATAGCGAAAAATGCATTCGGTTTGAAGAGAATCCACAAGTATACGACGAGATCTGTGAAAAAGATCGTTTGTCTGAATGTACTTTTACTCGGACTCGTCATTTCTCTGGGATTTGGTGAAAAGATTCAATTACAGAAGTTATCTGAGTGGTGATCCGGGGAGGGGGCTAACTCACTTAATGTGAGGCTTTGGGTTTCATCAGCGAAGAAAACCATGGGGGCAAGCTGGTTCACTATATAAAGGTACCGAATTGCCGAAGATGTGGCCTTCTTTTCTGATTTCGGATTGTATTGGTTACGGAATCACGAAAAAAGCGATGCATTTTTATGTGAAACGCACATGATACCTTTTGGTCACATGCCCCCCTGATGAAAAAAAAGTTCTACTGTACATTGACCAAAACAGTTTATGTGGGCAGGAGAGGTTGTTCGATTTTTAGGATCCGATCCTGCGAAT
>JANIHI010000009.1 GCA_024518585.1 Methanolinea sp.
CTTGTTCCCTGAGATATACCTCTGCTCTCTCCTCGTCATTTGTGTATCGTGTAAGTTCAACCAGGTTCATTCATCTGGCCACCTTTGTTTAGTATATAGTTGTGGCCTATATTAAGGAATTACCTAACATTTTAGCAATAAAAGCAAAAACCGTAAATGGTGTTGATATTGATAAAAAAGTATTAAATTATTGTATCCAGACTCTGAAAGGAAGAAATCCTAAACTTAGCTATCTTAATGTTTATGATGGCTATAATCTTCCATTCAAGAATGAATCTTTTGATATAATTACTTGTGTTGATGTATTGGAACACGTTGAAAATTATGAAATATTAATTAAAGAGATGTTGCGTGTATCTAAAAAAGGTGTTTTTATTAGCACTCCAAATCGCCGACCAGAATACACTAATCAGGACGGTTCACCGAAAAACTATTGGCATTTAAGAGAATGGAATTATAATGAATTAAATGAAATATTAAAACATTTTGGAAAAATTGAATGGAATTTTATCAATGGTCAATATGAAGGTCCTTTTACAATATCATCGACTGTTTTACATGATACACTGGCATTGGCACCTTTTATCATAAAAGCAGATTAATACGTAGGTGACATGTCGTTAAATAATGTAAAAATAAACTTTAAAAATGCAAAAAAAACAATCAATCGATTGCTAAAATGGGACATCATTACCCTAAAAGCAGAAAATTCAGCCAAAAAAAATGTCCTCCTTTCTTATATCACTCTTCCTTTTAGAATTGGAGCAGATAATCCCGCTTTTTACACACATACAAATACATGGGAGTGTTTACAAATTGCAAAAACATGGCTTAATCACGGTTTTAATGTTGATATCATTGATTGGGATAATCATTCGTTTGTCCCCAAAAAAGATTATGATGTTTTTATTGACATTCACTCCAACATGGAACGTATTGCCCCCCTTTTAAAAAAGAATTGTTTAAAAATCCTTCACATTACAGGATCTCATTGGAGTTTCCAGAACAATGCTGAGATGAAGAGGTTATCAGAATTGAAGATACGGAAAGGCGTTCAATTGAAACCTCGGCGTCAGGTTCCCCCGAGTCTGGGAATTGAATATGCAGATTGTGCCACTATCCTTGGAAATAAATTTACTCAAAGTACATTTGCATATTCAGGAAAGCCACTTTATCAAATCCCTCTCTCAACGACAGTCCAATTTCCGTTTTTTGTTAAAGATTTCAATAAAATTAGAAAAAATTATTTATGGCTTGGAAGTTCGGGGATGGTTCACAAGGGCCTTGATCTCGTTTTGGATGCATTCAGTCAGATGCCAGATTACCACTTGTTTATTTGCGGACCAGTCGATCAGGAAAAGGATTTTCATGACCTCTATTATAAGGAACTTTATCAATCACAAAATATTGAAACAATGGGGTTCATTGACATTCGCAGTGACAAGTTTCTGAATATCATTAAAAATACCTGCGCATTGATTTATCCATCCTGTTCCGAAGGCCAGGCAGGGAGTGTTATCACCTGCCTGCATGCCGGATTAATACCTGTCATTAGTGAGCAATCTGGAGTTGACATTGATGGATTTGGAATATTGCTCAACAATAATTCAATAGAGGAAATCATTAGTTCAATAAAATACCTTTCAAACAAGCCCAAAGAAGAATTGGAAAGTATGTCGAGGAATGCTTGGGACTATGCAAGAATACATCATACAAGAGAAAATTTTGCAAAATGCTATAATACATTTGTCGATGATATATTGAGTAATCAATGAGAGTTCTTTACGATCACCAGATTTTCACTTATCAGAAATATGGAGGAATTTCTCGTTATTTTTGTGAGATATACTCACATCTCAAAAAATATAATCTTGCAAGCCCACGAATATCAGTATTGTATTCTGAAAATGCATATTATCAATCAAATTTAAATAAAAAGTATTTTACATCAAAAGATTATCCCGGAAAACTAACAGGAATAAAGTTTGTAAATGAGTATTATTCAAGAATTCATCTGGTTAAGGGTAATTTCGATGTCTTCCATCCAACATATTATGATACATATTTTTTAAGGTGGATTAAAAGAAAACCTTTCGTTATAACAATCTATGATATGATTCATGAGATATTCCCACAATTTTTCTCATCTGACGATTTTGTTTTTAAAAATAAGCAAAAATTGATTGATATTGCTGATAGAGTAATAACCATATCAAATAATACAAAAAATGATATCGTTCGATATTTTAATGTTGATGAATCAAAAATAGATATAATATATCTTGCAAATTCCCTAAAAATCTCTAAATATCCACCGGGTCTCCGCCTCCCTTCCCAATACATCCTTTTCGTCGGAGATCGCCATCATTACAAGAATTTTGCTGGTTTCGTCACTGCCATTACCCCCCTCCTCAAAGGCTCCAGTCCATTGCACCTTGTCTGCGCCGGAGGGCAAGATTTCTCTCCTGAAGAAGTGGCACTCTTGAAAAAATTGTCGATTTGGGGTAAAGTATTGAAATATCCCATTACTGATGAATCCCTTTACCATTTATATAACAATGCAATATGTTTTGTTTTCCCATCTCTTTACGAAGGATTTGGCATTCCAGTCCTTGAATCATTTTTTTCGGGATGCCCTGCAGTCCTGAGCAATGGAGGTTCCCTACCGGAAATAGGAGGACAGGCAGCGGTATATTTTGATCCTCTGGACCTCGATTCAATTCATATCTGCGTAAAGAGAGTTGTAATGGATGAACAATTGCGCATGAACATGAGAGAGCTTGGGTATGAGAGAGTGAAGAAATTTACATGGGAAGAGGCCGCACGGAAAACAAGAGATGTTTATCAGAAGGCAATTGAAGACCGATGAGGTGATAAAATAAAGGTAATTTGGCCCTTCGCTGTTTTGAGGGAATAAATAGGAAAGAATAAGGGTACTATTCGTCCCTCCTGCACCCTGGCGAGGAAAACTTTCCTTCTGTCCCACCAATCTCCGATTCCGTTGAATAGGCTCGTATCTATAAATCCCTTGAGACAAATAGTATATCCAAAAGATGCACATGCCAATAATCCAGTTATCAGATTTACCTCCCCCGGAAAAAGGACAGATAGGATGGCCATGGACTGAAGTTCCCTCATGCCCCTCTCTCTATGGAGACACTATTTACTGGCCAAAAATCAGTATTATTACTCCTTCCTATAATCAGGGAGAGTACATTGAAGAAACCATTCGTTCCGTTTTATTACAGGGTTATCCCAACCTGGAATATATTGTGATAGATGGGGGAAGCACTGATAATACAATAGAAATTTTGAAAAAATATTCTGATTTTATTACTTATTGGAGAAGTGAGCCGGATAACGGTCAGACAAATGCCATCAATAAAGGCTTAAAACTTTGTAGAGGAGATATTATCGCGTATCTTAATTCTGATGACAGATATGAACCAAATGCTTTCTTCGTTGTTGCTCGCTATTTTCAAGAGCATAAAAATGTGAGAATGATATATGGGAATATTATTCACATAGATAAAAATTCACAGGTTATAGAAAAAGTCAAATGTAAGCATAGTTGTGATTTTGAGAGATTACTTTCATTGAATTTTTACATCGCACAACCTACTGTTTTTTTTAGACGCGAAGTTTTTGAAAAAATTGGATATTTTGATGAAAAATTGAATTTAGCCATGGATACAGATTATTGGTTAAGAGTGTCTCAAATCTTTTCGATTGGATTCATTGATTATCCAATTGCTGCTTTTAGATTGTATCCCGAAACAAAAAGTGCGTCAAGAGAGACAGAATATCTTGAGGAATTTCTTCTCATTTTTGAAAAAATATTTTCTCAGGAAACACTATCTAAAAATTACAGATTAAAATCTAAAACACTCAGTTCAATATATCTCAGTGCTGCAAGAATAAATCTCCCAAGAGGGAACCTTCAAAAAAGTCGCGAATTATTTCTCCGATCATTGAAAATATATCCTTTAAATTTTCTCTCTCCCCTCATTATCGGATGTTATTTATCCGCCCTTTTAGGCAAAAAGTTTACAAAATTTTCCATCCGTTTTAAAAGAGGCTTATTTGAAAAATTCAATTTTTTAAAACGAAATTTTTCATGAAAGTATTTAAAAAATAAAAACAAGACTCTATTAATGCGGATTCTCCTTATCCATTCATATTATGAGCGCTTTGGTGGCGGCGAGGTCTACGTCCAATCATTCATTCGATTACTTCAGGACCATGGTCACGAGATTTATTTCTTTTCATTTTCAAATGATAAGGAGTCAGAAGAGGAAAATCACCTGATAATGAGGGACAGGTTCCAAGTAAAAAATAAAAATTTTTTATCTTTGTTTTTCCGCTACTTTTTAAGATTTTATTTTGATCCTTTTGTTGCTTTTAAATTAAGGCAATGGATACGCAAAGTAAAGCCAGATATAATCCATATTCATGCAAATGACAGATTTGGTATTTCCGTTTTGATCGCATTGATTAACATCGGAATTCCGGTTATTCAAACAGTTCATGCGTATACCATTGTTTGTATGAGCACCCTTTCCAGAAGGCCTTCAGATAAAATGTGCAATGAATCCCATGGGGTAAGGTGTCTTGCTTTTCATTGCCTCCCCCTTGGAAAATTTTTTGCAATAATCCCTTCTTATGCGATAAAATGGGCCCTAACAAAGCGAATAGTGAATAAAATGATTGTGGCGAATCCTCAAATTCAAAAGCGACTCAATGAATGCGGTTATGGAAAAACAATTCTCATTGAACATTTTGTGGATATACCACGGGAATACTTAGAAAAGATACCAATAGAAAAAGGATTCCTTCTGTGTGTAGGGAGGCTGACATGGGAGAAGGGTTTTCAGTACGTGATCAGAGCCATGGTAAAGGTTAAAGAAAAGGCACCCTATACTACCCTCCATATATGTGGTAATGGTCCGTATGAAGAAAATTTGAAAGAATTAGTCCATGAATTATCGCTGGATGATAGTGTATTCTTTCATGGGCACCTCGATTCATTAAATTTAAAAGAATTTTATAAAAAATCTAATATCATTATTTTTCCATCACTATGCCTTGAGATATGCGGACTTGTTAACCTCGAAGCCCTTTCTTACGGAAAACCACTCATTATCAGTAACGTGTCTGGAGTCGAAGAATTGTTCCAGGGAAAAAAAGTGGGATTCTTTGTTGATCCCAAAGACTGTGAGTCCTTCTCTCACAGTATCCTGAAAATCCTTTTGGATGAAAATTTATTTTTGGAAATGGGGCGCAATGCATACGAGATGTATCGGGAAAAGTTTAACCCCGATGCTCATTATCAAAAGATTATGTCCTTATACAAGGAACTTTTGACACAATCATAAACCATATCTACCATATGTATTTGCCAAAAAAATAACCAACTTTTGTAAAGTACACCATCAATTTTGGATTTTCTACAAAATGGGAAATCGTTTTTCGAATACAATATGCTGATTTTATCCTTTCCAGGTTAAATAGTGGCCGTGGCTTGAGATTCAATACTGTGTCAGGAGATATGTAATGCGTCGATTCGCAAAGAATACCTGACAATATCTTTGCATTTTTTCGCAGTATATCCATCTCAAAATAAAAACCTTAGTCTACGACATATTTGTTATCAGAAGTTTCGTAGCATCTGAACGCAACATCTTTAAATATATTCCTCTTAACCAACGTCCCTCCAAACCCGTTGAACGTGATTCGCCCATTTTTTAACAGATAGCAATTATATATGACATCGTACCCTAGGTGAATTTTTTTCATCAATATGTTGATGAGGTTGGGATCAAAGGTCATATCAGAATCGACAAAAACGAGAACGGGTATATCATGCTCAATGCAATAATGTCGGATTTTTTCCCTTGCTTGAGTCAGCGCCCATATTCTATCCCTGGCCCACTGCGGTTTTTCGACGTCAAAGTTTATAACCGAATAATCGAGATGAGTTTGCGCCAGGCATTCCTCAAGAAATGGAGAGAAATCCTTGTCTTCAGTAGAGAACACAATTCTCGTAGGAAATCGTGTTGTTCTCTTAATCATCTCTTGATTTTGTAAAAAATGATGCAAGATGTATCCTGATTTTCGGTTAATTGGAACGCCGATGATTATGTCCATTACACTGAAATATATTTTTTAACTTATCAATAATGAATATTTAGAGATTCTGGCAAAAAGAATAAAGCATAACTTCCCCTAGCAATCAATAAAACAATATGAATGGTACGACGGAAAACGTGACTTTCCAGCTATTTCAAGAGACTCTTACCCTTCTTGATAAAAGAAATGAGGATATTAAAAAATTTCCTACATATTCATCTGATATACCTTATAATATCCTTATAAGATTTATTAACAGATTTTTGTCAAAGATTCATGCACAAATTCTCATTCTTCCGGAAAAAGATTCTTTCGTCGTGAATCAGTCAATTGGCCTTATTAAAGATCTTCTCCTTCATTATTCCGAATATGATACCGCACGGTCGCTTCTTGCCGATGAAAAATCCAAGAACATCTTTGATTGGATGATTCGATACCGGATTGCGTATGCATTCATAGGTGGTCAGGCCTTATATCTCATCGAACCACCGATATCCCCGAAAATCTATAAGGGATTGAAAGAGCAAACGCAAAAATTAAAAATATATGGCAAGTACCAAATTTCAGGTCTTAAATTCAAATCAAATGATGTCGTATTCATTCCGACCTGGCTGCTTGGACAATATCAATATCGCCATAGATGTGAACCAAAAACTGGCGACACGGTTCTCGATATCGGTGCATGTGAAGGAGAGACTTCGCTGTGGTTTGCACAAAAGATTGATAATAAAGGTTGCATTTTTGCATTTGAACCCGAAATAAATAACTTTCGAACATTGCAAGAAAATATCAAATCAAATTCCCTTCAAAATCTCATAATCCCAATTCAGATAGGCCTCTGGAGTTCCAGAAAGACACTATCCTTCAGCGGGAGTGGCGGAGGGTTCTCCTATAACGAATCCGGGAAGAACCAAATCGAAGTAATTACCCTTGACGATTTTATTATTGAAAATAACATTGGAAAGGTTGATTTCATCAAGATGGACGTAGAGGGTTCCGAAATGGAGATCTTACAAGGAGCAGAAAAAACCATAAAAAAATACAAACCGAAATGTGCCATCGCTGTCTACCATAAATTCAGGGATATTATTGAAATCATCAATTTTCTCCATGGTATTGTTCCCGATTATCGTTTTTATCTTGCGCATTTCACCACGAATTACGGTGAAACCATTTTATTTGCCAATTCTGAATATCACCAGTAATTTATGAAAAAGAAAAATTTTAGGCTTAACATGACCCAAAATCCTTTCTTTTTGGGGATGGCACTTTCAGTTGTTTTTCTAAATATGGTTAATTCGGGTGTGTAAAGTGTTTACTGTAAATAAAAAAGCTGATTCATACCCGTAACCCTCGCACTATCACCTCTCCCCTCCCAGGCGAGAGAACCGGTTTCCCGTAAATCAAAATTTGTAAAACTTCTACAATATATTATCTTTTAAATAATAAATTAAAACCAAAATCTTCATCTCAAACCCGCATAACACTATTTTCCGTACATTAAACGATGGTAGAGGCCCCGGTTGGCATAGTGCAGTTCATGAAGGCCGTACAAGGAGATCAGGACCATTAAAACTTCTTATCCCTTCCCAGTAGGTGTAACCCGTCATTCAAACCACGTCTCCGGACATACACATCGCCTGCTTATCCGGACGTGATCCCCGCGGTTCACCCCTCCCTTTGTGCCTCGTATGCAGGGTGCCTTTCCCCATGACAGGAGAAGATAGAGTAATGCAAAGATTTCAGATCCCCTGTGTACTGGTCCTGTTCACTTTCCTGGTGACGGGAATTGCAGCCGGAGACGCGCTCGTATCATCTTTCTCCGGGAGACCGACGTGCGGGTATGCCCCCCTGACGGTCACGTTCACCGACCACTCGTCCGGATCGCCCTCGGCATGGGCATGGTATTTCGGGGACGAGAATTACACTGGTTCGCAATGGACCGAAATGGTTGGCCAGGCCCCCTGGAACGCACGGTTTGGGCACACTGCCGTCGCCATGCCTGACGGGACTGTTCTCGTCATGGGGGGAGGGGGAGGGTACAGGAATGACGTGTGGATATCCCCGGATGGCGGGACCACATGGACCCTCCAGAACGGCAGTGCCGCATGGACGGGTCGCGAATTTCACGCTACGGTAGGGCTCCCCGACGGGAGCATCGTGCTCCTTGGGGGATACAACGGGACGTACTTCAATGACGTGTGGCGTTCGACCGACAGGGGAGTGACATGGACTCTCCAGACCGGGAAGGCTCCATGGCCGGCAAGGATGAAACATGCGTGTGTTGCGTTGCCGGACGGGAGCATCGTGCTCATGGGCGGGTTTGATGGATCCAACCCGAAGAACGATGTCTGGCGGTCCACTGACAAGGGGGTCACGTGGACACTGCAGACATCGAAAGCCAACTGGAGTGCACGGTATGGCCTGGCCGGCGTTGTCCTTCCCGACGGCCGCATTGCCGTTACCGGGGGACGGACCTCAACCACCTGGACACGGGACCTTTGGCTTTCTGCCGACCAGGGGATGACGTGGACCAATTCTCCCCTCGAAAACCTCGTTTCGTTCAATCCCCGCAGCTACCACGCTACGGCTGCCCTGCCGGATGGGAGCATCCTCATTGCCGGTGGGGAAAACAGCGGAGAGACGGTGAATGACATGGTCCGGCTCACACCAAAGACGGGGAACTGGTCTGTCGAGAAGTACGGGATCCCCCTCCCGGTTGGCAGGTATTACCATGCAGGAGTCATCCTCCCGGACGGAGGTCTTCTCCTCGCGGGAGGGATGAATAAAACCACTCTGAAAAGTGACGTCTGGTATTTTGGGACTGCATCACCTCACCAGGACCCGGTTCATACCTACGTGGCAGCAGGGACGTATTCTGTGACGCTCCAGGTTTCGGGAAGCGGCGGGTATAATACCTCGGCGACGCGGGACTTTATCACCGTCTATCCCCCTTTACCTCCCCCGACAGTAACGGGAATCGAGCCGAACAGGGGAGAGAACACAACAGCATCCCTTGTCGTGAACGTATCAGGGACAAATTTTGATACGATAAATCCGCCGTCCGTGAGACTGACCCGCGCAGGAGATCCCGATATCATCGCGGAGAACGTTTTTGCGCATTCACCTTTCCGGATGACCTGCACCCTTTCCCTGGACGGGCGAAAGGCAGGACCCTGGGACGTGGTCGTCACCAACCCCGATGGAAAATCAGGGGATCTCCCGGCTGGTTTTACCATCGTCCCGTCACCACCGGAAGCAGGGTTTATGGCGTCGCCCCTTTCAGGGACAGCCCCCCTCGTGGTCGCATTTACCGACACCTCCACGGGCTTTCCCACCGCCTGGACCTGGGACTTTGGAGACGGGACCACGAGCCCGGAAAGGAACCCTTCCCACACGTACAGCGTTCCCGGGACGTATACCGTGACACTGACTGCGCAGAATGATGGGGGGAGCAGCACCCTCTCCCGGCCGGCCTGTATCACCGTTTCGGCTGTTCGCCCTCCTGTCATCACCGCTTTTTCCCCTCCATCGATGGTCCACGGACAAACCGTCAAGATGGCAATCATCGGCAATTACTTCCAGGCAGGGGCAACCGCGAGGATGGAGCAGGGCTATAGCACAATCCCCGTGACCGTGACAACCGTCATACCCCCTTCAAAGATCGCGGGGGTTGCCACGATTCCTGCCTCCGCGCGGGGCCGGTGGACGCTCGTCGTGAAAAACCCGGACGGGGGAGAATGCAGCCGGGTCAACGCGGCGACCATTCTATGACGCTTCGTCCAAAAGCTAGGTTCCGCCGTGGATACGTCTCGGGGGTATAGACATGAGACATAGACGTACTCCCTTGTTTTGCCTGATCCTGGTGGCACTTGCTGCACCCCTCCCGTGCCCTGCCGATTCTGCCGTCCCGGTTCCTTCGCCCCTCGATATCGGCCACGTCACGAGTGCGACGGCTGTTGCCTGTGAAGGGACAGTCTATCATTCCCAAACGCTTGCATGGGACCAGTCATCTGTCTCCCTCCATGACCCTCCCCTCGAACCCGGCGGGTTCCCCATCGTGTTTTTCGACCAGGACGGAAATCCCGTCAATGGCTGGACGGCCGATCCTGAATTTGCAGAGCTGCTCGAGGAACCCGTCCCTCCCGGCGAAACCCGGTCCAGTACAGGATATTTTTCTTCCCTCCTGGCATCGCGGGGCTCTTCCTCCCTGACCACGGGTACCTCGCTCGGTCCAGGTGGAAGAGACGGCAATAACCTGGATGCAGTCACCTCCGTGGCTTTTGTTCCGGATAATGAAGGGGGAAATGCCATTTTTGCTGAAAGCCTCGGGCTCGATGCCGTCGCATCGCACACGACAACGGCGGGTTCCCTGTCCTGTCCATTCCCTGCCGATGAATGCCCATTCCTCCCGCCGTCCTGCGAGCACGTGCAGATGGGAAGCAGCGCAATCCTCTTGCAGGGAACCCTCACGACCACTGCGGGGACGCGATTCATGGCAGGTCCGGGAAGACCCGGCGTGTCAATGGACTATGGTGTCGATAGCGGTGATGTGCACAACACGGCCGGGACGACCGGGTCACTTGAGGCCTCTTTCCAGGCACACGGGCAAGAGGGGCGAATGAAAAACATCACGCCTGTCCTCCCTGAATATGACCCGCCTCTCCCTGCCGGGTACGTACCGCTCCAGTCCTCTGACATTTCGTACTCTGAACGGACGGCAGTCTCTGGCGTGATCAGGATGTTTCACAAGGAAATGCACTACCGATCGCAAACCCAGGTGTAAAAAAATGGGCTCTTTCTAATGGAATTGGCTTCGCCATTTTCATGCTTTATGCTCGACTGCCCGGCGGTCATGGGCGGTTGCTATGTTTAAGTGGGTGAATAGGAACCAAAGTGGGGGCTGCCTCACCCCCGCACCCCCGCATGAGGATAGTTCCGACGCCCCCAAAAGGGCGTCCCGCGGCGTTTTCACCATTCATTTCGCATTAAATCGATATTTTTTTGGATTAACCAGCTCGATCCAGCGAGAGACTATAACCCATTCAGACAACGTACACGCCGGAAATGACAAAGAGGGGAAAAATGGCACATCCAGGTGGGAATGGAGGAATGGAACTCCCTCCTGTTTCCAGCTTAGACAATCCCCCATTTTTCAAGAAAATTTCGGCATCATTTAATCAAACAGGCGGAAACCAATTGATGTGATGGGGAGATGTGTATCGAAAACGTTAACCTTCCCTGTTAAAATATGTAGTTTGCATCCCATGACCATCCTCCTCCGCTGCCGCCTCTGCAAGGGGACCGGCGAGATCCCCAACGAGCAGTACAGGATATGCCAGGCCCTCCGGTCGCACGATGTGAAGAAGTACTTCCACATGCCGACCGAGGACGAGGTTCAGACCGACACCAACGTGCCCCAGGACGCATGCAATGGTATCCCGGAAAAGGTCGAGTGCCCGGTCTGCGAGGGTGCCGGGACGGTGGAGTTCGACGAGGACGAGTGGGAACTCCAGATCGTTGCCGACGAGGAAGATCACGGGGAGTGATCCTCCCGGAAGAAGGGGTTGTCGTTTCTGCCACTTTTCTTCCTGTCGAGGTGGCTAATAGGAAAATATCCTTTGAAAGCGTCCCCTTCAGGCAGCAAAAAGCTGCAGGGGGGAACGCCTGGAACTATCCTCATTCCGGGAGATGGTTTGCACGGATACCATGGCCGGATGGCCAGTGGGAAATAAAATATCCCATACTGGACCGGGTTTCACCGGGAGGGGTTAGATTTACCTCCCCGCCTTTCAGAGGTCCCGCAGTTTCGCCCCGAATGCGGGGAGGAAATCCTTCTTCCGGGACATGACACCCGGGAGCACGACGGGCTGCTCCGCGTATCCAAGGGCATCGAGGGTCTCTGCATCCCCGGCGGCAAACAGGTCACTGCAGTTCCCGATGATGTCTGAAAAGAGGGCGAGGTAGAGATCCACGCCGCGGCTGCGCCGTTGCATCTCGAGTTCGGCCTGTATCTCGCGGGAGTGCCCGGACGCGTAACTCCGCGAGCTGGTCATCACCTGGGCGATGATGACATCCTTTCCAAACAGGGTGTACCGCTTGGTGTCACGGGAAAGGAGGGTTGCGAGCGGGACAGACCCGATGTCCATGCCGTTCTGGATGAGCCGCGCCCCAAAATCCTGGATATCGGTCCCGGATACTGCTGCAAGGTACTCGGCGGCAGAGACGTCATCAGGTGTCGTCGTGGACATCTTCAAAACGAGCGTGTCAGAGAGTATCCCCGCAAGGAGGATGCCGGCCGTGGCCGGTGCCGGGGGTTCCCCTGACTCCATGAACTTCCGGGCAATGATCGTGGAGGTGGACCCGACAGGCTCGTTCTGGAACCTGACCGGCTTGAGGGTCGAGATCGCGCCCAGCCGGTGGTGGTCGATGACCTCGAGGATCTCGGCCGACTCTATCCCCTCCACTGCCTGGGAATACTCGTTGTGGTCAAGGAGGATCACCCTCTTCTGGACGTCCGCAAGGAACGTATTCCGCGATATCATCCCGACCAGGATGCCGTCCTTTCCGACAACGCAGGCTGCCCGGTACTTCGAGTCCGTCACAAGCCGTTTTGCATGCGCAATGGTATCTTCCGGCGTGACGACGGGGACATCGGTCGCGACAACCTTTCCCGCCGGCAGGGAGAGGTGCATCATCCTCCCGACCGAGAACGCATCGAGCGGTGTCGAGAGGACTGACGTCCCGCGGGCCCGCGCGGCCTCGCAGACCCTCTCGCCGACCGGGGCACCCTCCGCGATGACGAGCACCGCTATCCCGGCAGAGACAAGGGCAAGTTGCATGGGTTCGTTGTCCCCGACAACCGCGATGTCCCTTGCCGTGAGCCGCGAAAGGGCGACGTGGAGCGCGTCGATGACGATTCCCACGTTCCCGTGGACCATCTCAGACCCGGCATGGCAGACCTTCCCATCGAGGATGCGGGCAAGGGTCGATAGAGACAGGGGACCAATGGTGAGAGGACTCCCCGCCCGGGGGTTGACGTACGCCCGTGCAAGCCCGTGCTCCGAGACGAGGCCGAGGAGACGGCCGTCGTCGTCGACCACGGGGATGTTCCGCACGTCATACTCGTCCATCATGGCTGCGACATCGATGGTGGGCATCCCGGCAGGAGCCCGTTCCGTGTGGAGGGAGGGGATATCGGCGACGCAGGGCTCCACGCTCTCGATGAGCACGGGGGGGCTGATGCCGAAGGTGGAGAGGGCAAACTGCGTTTCCGCAGAGACTGGGCCACAGACTGCCGGGATGAACGTCTCGTTCCCCCTCCGGTTGCGAAACTCCGCGTACCCGATAACGCTTGCAACGCTGTCAGTGTCGGGCTGCCGATGGCCGATGACGTAGATCTTCTGCATTGTATACTCCCGGGCCCGGTATTTTCGTTTTTTATGCAGGCAGGACCGGATGAAAACCCTGGGGTCCTTTGCGATATCCCAGTGTAGGTGGGATAAAGAGACGTATATACATTCCATCCGGGAGAACCGCCACAAAATCATCCTACGGGGGATAGCGATACACGGTGGAGCAGAAGAGGCCGGGGGGGTCCTCCTGCATGAGACTCCGATTGCCACCCTGTCTGCATGACACCCCAACGGGGAAAATAATGTAAAAACCCGGGCTCCCCTCCTCATCACCGGTTACCCAAAGGCTCACCCCTATATTGTTCAACGTCCACATGATACACTCGACACCAGGATGAAGAAGCTCATCATTCGGGGCGCGCGACAGCATAACCTCAAGAACATCACCGTCGAACTGCCGCGCGACACGTTCACCGTGATCACCGGCCTCTCGGGCTCAGGCAAGTCAACGCTTGCCTTCGATACGATATACGCCGAGGGGCAGCGCCGGTACGTCGAGTCCCTGTCTGCCTACGCCCGCCAGTTCCTCGGCCTCATGCACAAGCCCGACGTGGATGCCATCATCGGCCTCTCGCCGGCCATCTCCATCGAGCAGAAGAGCACGAGCAAGAACCCGCGGAGCACGGTCGGGACGGTGACCGAGATCTACGATTACCTCCGCCTGCTCTTTGCCCGCGTCGGCGTCCCCTACTGCCCGGTGCACAACACCCGGATCGAGGCCCAGTCCCCGGAGAGGATAGCTGACAGGATCCAGTCCGAGGTGGGAGGCACTGTCACCATCCTTGCCCCCGTCGTCCGGCAGAAGAAGGGGACGTACCAGCAGCTCCTCAGGGACCTGAACAAGGAAGGGTACACACGGGTGCGCATCAACGGGGAGATCCACCGGACAGACGAGGAGGTCACGCTCGAGCGGTACAGGAAGCACGACATCGACGTGGTCATCGACCGGCTGGATGTATCTGACCGTTCTCGCCTTGCCGAGGCCTGCGAGAACGCTCTCCGCAAGTCCGGGGGACTTGTCATTGCCCTCCCGGAAGGGGGAGAGGAACGCCTCTTTTCATCTCTGATGGCGTGCCCGGTCTGCGGCCTGACCTTTGAAGAACTCCAGCCCCGGATGTTCTCTTTCAACAGCCCCTTCGGAGCCTGCGAGGAGTGCAACGGGCTTGGGATCAGGATGGAGTTTGACCCTGACCTCATCATCCCCGATCGGTCCAAGTCCATCGCGGAGGGGGCCGTTGCCCTCTACCGCAACTACCTGGACGGTTACCGGAACCAGTACCTGGGCGCAGTCGCCCGCCACTACGGGTTCTCTGTCCTCACACCTGTTGGGGACCTCTCGCCGGAGCAGTACGACATCCTCATGTACGGCTCGCGTGATCGTATCCGTTTCTCCCTGAACACGAGGAACGGAAATGCCCAGTGGTCACACACGGGGGAATGGGAAGGACTCATCCCGCAATCCGAGCGTCTCTACCACCAGACGCAGTCCGAGTACAGGAAGAGGGAACTCGAAAAGTTCATGAAAGTCTCGGAATGCCCAAAGTGCCACGGGAAAAGGTTAAAAGAGAAAGTCCTCGCAGTCCGCATCCAGGACCACTCCATCATCGATATCACCGATATGCCGGTCAGCAGGGCGATTGAGTTCTTTTCGGGCCTGGAACTTCCCGGGAAGCAGCAGGAGATCGCACGCCAGATCCTGAAAGAAATCCTCGCACGGCTCGATTTCCTCGAGAAAGTGGGGCTTGGGTACCTTACACTCTCCCGGAGTGCCGGCAGCCTCTCAGGGGGGGAGGCCCAGAGGATCCGGCTTGCGACCCAGATCGGCTCGAACCTGGTGGGCGTCCTGTACGTCCTCGACGAGCCGTCGATCGGGCTCCACCAGCGCGACAACCAGAAATTGATCGACACGCTCCGGAGGCTCCGTGACCTCGGCAATACCTTGATCGTCGTAGAACACGACGAGGACACAATCCGGAACGCAGACTGGGTCGTGGACATGGGCCCGGGAGCAGGGGTCCACGGCGGCTACGTCGTTGCCGAGGGGACACCGGAACAGATAGCAGAAAACCCCGCATCCCTGACGGGCCGATACCTCGCCGGCACCCTCTCCATCGAGGTCCCAAAGACCCGGCGGAAGAGCGGCAAATGCCTCCGCATCACAGGCTGCCGGGAGAACAACCTCAAGGGGATCGACGTCTGCATCCCCCTCGGGGTCCTCACGGTTGTCACGGGTGTCTCGGGATCCGGGAAGTCCACCCTCATCTATGACACGCTCTACCCCGCTCTCCAAAGGACCCTCTACCGCTCCCGCGTGACACCTGGCGCGTACGACGATTTAAAAATCGACGCCCCCGTCGACAAGGTCATCGTGATCGACCAGAGCCCGATTGGCAAGACCCCGCGGAGCAACCCGGCAACCTATACCAAGGTCTTTGACGAGATCCGGAGGGTCTTTGCCGAGACAAAAGAGGCAAAGGCCAGGGGGTACAAGCCGGGGAGGTTCTCCTTCAACCTGAAAGGCGGGCGTTGCGAGGCCTGCGAGGGGGACGGCCTGATCAAGATCGAGATGAACTTCCTCCCCGACGTGTACATCGAGTGCGAGGAGTGCAAGGGGACGCGGTACAACCGGGAGACGCTGGAGGTGAAGTACAGGGGAAAGACGATCGCCGAGGTCCTTGACATGACCGTCGAAGAGAACCTTGAGCTCTTTGCCAATATCCCCTCGATCCGGCACAAGCTCGAGACACTCGCTGCCGTCGGCCTCGAGTACATCAAGCTCGGCCAGAGCTCGACCACGCTCTCCGGGGGGGAGGCGCAGCGCATCAAGCTCACGCGGGAGCTCTCGAAGCGGGGCACGGGACAGACCATCTACCTGCTCGACGAGCCGACCACCGGCCTCCACTTCCACGACGTGAAAAAGCTGATCGCCGTCCTCAATGAACTCGTGGACAAGGGGAATACCGTCGTCGTCATCGAGCATAACCTCGACGTGATAAAGTCTGCCGATTACATCATCGATCTCGGTCCCGAGGGTGGCGACGAGGGGGGATACGTTGTCGCGACCGGAACACCCGAGGAGGTCGCCATGAACCCGGGCAGCCATACCGGGAAATTCCTCCGGAAGATGCTGGCACGTCCATGAACGCTCCCGCCTCGCTCCCCGACGCCCCCGGCTGCTACCTCTTCCGTGACGCATCGGGTTCGGTCATCTACGTCGGCAAGGCAAAGAACCTCAGGAAACGGGTTGCAAGTTACTTCTCGCACCGCGACCACGACCGGAAGACTGCCCGGATGGTTGAATCCATCGCTGACATCGACTACATCGTCACCAAGAACGAGGTCGAGGCCCTCATCCTGGAAAACAGCCTGATCAAGGCAAACCAGCCACGCTTCAACATCAACCTGCGGGACGCAAAGCAGTACGCCTTCATCCACCTCACCGACGAGGAATTCCCACGGATATGCATTGCCCGCAGGATGGGAGACAGGGGCTCATTTTTCGGCCCGTTCACCTCTGCCGCTGAGAGGGACCACGTTCTTGCGGTCGTCAAGAAGACCTTCCGGCTCCGGAGCTGCCGCACGCTCCGGAAGAGGGGGTGCCTCCGGGCATCCCTCGGGACGTGCAGTGCACCCTGCCGTGGCATGGTCGGAAAAGAGGAATACGCCCGGGCGGTCAGGCAGGCCTCGGCAGTGCTGAAGGGAAATGCCCCGGAGCTGGTCAGGTCCCTCCGGGCCGAGATGGAAGAGAGGGCACGGGACTGCGACTTCGAACGGGCGATGCTGCTCCGTGACCAGATAGCAGCCATCGAGCACCTCTCCCTCCGCCAGGACGTCGCGAGGAAGAGAGATACCGACGAGGACATCATCAACTTCATCGTGCACGGGGGGCAGGTCTACCTCATGATCTTCTCTGTCAGCAGGGGGGTGCTGGTCAACAAGAAAGAGTACATCTTCGAGGGAGAGGGTGACTTCCTGGAAGAATTCCTCGTCCAGTACTATTCCGATGTCCCCCCTCCCGGTGAACTGGTCCTCCCCCTCCATCCCGGCGAAGAGATGGAAGAGTTCCTCTCCCTGCGGAAGGGCAGGAAGGTCACAATAACCGTCCCCCGTATCGGCGCAAAGAAACGCCTCCTCTCCCTCGTCCGGACGAACATCGAGGTCGCGCACTTCGGAGAGGAGATGAAACTCGAGGAACTCCGGGAGAAACTGGGTCTTGAGAATCTCCCCCGGGTCATCGAGTGCTTTGATATCTCCCACCTCTCGGGAACGGAGGTGGTAGGGTCAATGGTCCAGTTCCGCGACGGGCGCCCGGATAAGAAGAATTACAGGCGCTTCCGCATCAGGACCGTGCAGGGGATCGACGACCCGGCAGCCATCGGCGAGGTCGTGGAGAGGAGGTACCGCCGGCTGGTGAGGGAGGGCAGGGAACTCCCTGACCTGGTCATCGTCGATGGGGGGATAACCCAGTTGAGGGCTGCACTTTCCCATATCCGGGAAATCGGTGTAGATATACGCATCGTCGCCCTTGCCAAGAAAGAGGAGAAGGTCTACATCCCGGGCTCGTCCCATCCCCTCCCGGTAAGGAAAAACGAGAAAGCATCGCTCTTCCTCCAGGAGATCCGGGACGAGGCCCACCGCTTTGCCATCTCCTACCACCGGCTCCTCCGGTCCAGGAAGGTGGTGTCATGACCGGTTTTTCCCTGAAGGCAACGTTCTCTCCCCGGGGTTCCCAGCCGGAGGCGATCGAGAAGCTCGTCTCCGGTATCCGGGCAGGTCACCGGTTCCAGACGCTCCTTGGTGTCACGGGTTCGGGCAAGACGTTTACGATGGCAAACGTCATCGAAAGGGTCCAGAGGCCGACCCTCGTTATCGCCCACAACAAGACCCTCGCGGCCCAGCTTTGGAACGAGTTCCGCGAGTTCTTCCCGGACAACCGGGTCGAGTACTTCGTCTCGTACTACGACTACTACCAGCCCGAGTCCTACATCCCCCAGAAAGACCAGTACATCGAGAAGGATGCGCAGATCAACCCCCGGATCGAGATGATGCGGCTGTCTGCAACCGCGTCTCTCCTGTCGCGGCGGGACACGATCGTCGTCGCCTCTGTCTCCTGCATCTACGGCCTCGGCAGGCCCGAGCACTTCCGGGACCTCGGTTTCGAGGTCAGGGTCGGGGACAGGCTCTCGCGGAAGCAGATCATCGAGAAGCTCATCATGGGGCTCTACGAGAGGAACGACCTCGAGCTGATGCCCGGCCGGTTCAGGGTCCGCGGGGATACAATTGACATTGTCCCGGGCTACTACCACGACATCATCCGGATCGAACTCTTCGGCGACGAGGTTGACCGTATCCTGGAGGTGGAAAAGGCGTCCGGAAAGACGCGGGAGAGCCTCCGGTACTTCCACGTCTACCCCGCCCGCCACTACGTCATCCCCGAGGACGTGCAGAAACGTGCCATTGCCTCTATCCGGCAGGAGCTCGACCAGAGGTTGCCCGAGCTCGGCATGCTGGAGGCCCACCGCCTCGAGCAGAGGACCCTCTACGACCTGGAGATGATCGAGGAGACCGGTTCCTGCAAGGGAATCGAGAACTACTCCCGGCACTTCGACTTCCGGAAACCGGGCGAGAGACCCTACTGCCTGCTCGACTACTTCCCCCCCGACTTCCTGATGTTCATCGACGAGAGCCACCAGACGATCCCCCAGTTGCACGGCATGTTCCACGGTGACCACTCGCGCAAGAAGGCCCTCGTGGACTACGGCTTCCGCCTCCCGAGCGCGTATGACAACAGGCCCCTCATGTTCCGGGAGTTCGAGCAGTTCATGCGCCAGGTCATCTTCGTCTCGGCGACGCCCGGCGAGTACGAACTCTCCTGCTCCCGGCAGGTCGTGGAACAGATCATCCGCCCCACCGGACTCGTCGATCCCGAGGTCATCGTCCGCGGGACTGCCGGGCAGGTCGAGGACGTTATCCGCGAGATCCACGCAACCGTCGGGCGCGGTGATCGCGTGCTCCTCACGACCCTCACAAAGAGGCTCGCCGAGGAGCTGACCGACTACCTGGCCGAGAAAGGCATCCGTACCCGCTACCTCCACTCGGAGATCGATACCCTCGAGCGGACGGAGATCATCCGCGAACTCCGGCTTGGGACGTTCGACGTCCTCGTCGGCATCAACCTCCTGCGGGAAGGCCTCGACATCCCGGAGGTCGGCTTTATCGGGATACTGGACGCTGACAAGGAAGGCTTCCTCCGGGATGCCCGCAGCCTCATCCAGATCATCGGGAGGGCTGCCCGGAACCTCAACTCGCGGGTCGTCCTCTATGCCGATACCATCACGGGGTCAATCCAGGCTGCCCTGGCCGAGACGGAGAGACGACGGACCCTCCAGAAAGAATACAACGCCCGGCATGGTATCGTCCCCCGGACCATCCAGAAACCTGTCCCCCGGAAAGAGGTGGACATACGGGACACGCGGCACGTCCCGAAAGCCGATATACCCAACCTCCTCGTCGAGCTCGAGGCGCGGATGTTCCAGGCTGCCGAGCGGCTTGAATTTGAGGAGGCAATCCGGATCCGAGATACGATCCGGAAACTGAAGGGAAAGGTATCGCCGTAAATTCAGAGGGAAAAAAGGGGGAGCAACTGGGGTTCTCCCTCCCCTCAGGGGAAGGGAATAACCTGGACGATATCGCTCTTCATGACAGAGTCCGTGTTTCCGTAGGCATCCGTGACGGTAAGCCGGATGTCGTAGGATCCGGGCTCGTTGAAGGTATACGTCTCCGTCGCACTACCGGGGTCAAATATCGTCACATTGAGGGCATCGCGGAAGATGATCCATGTCCAGGAATTCGGTGTCCCGATACTCCTGTCGACCAGCCTCACCGTGAGGGGTGCAGAACCTGTTCCTGGCTGCACCTCGAAGTCGGCAACGAGCCGTGGCCGGACCTCGATGACCTGGGATGCAGACGATGACCTCATCGCCGCATCCGAGACCGTCAGCGTCACCGTGTAGTTGCCCGGGGTTGGATACGTATGGATGGGGTTTCGTTCCGTTGCCATCCGGCCATCTCCAAAGTTCCAGACCCAGTTCGTGGGGGACCCGCCCGAGGTGTCGGTAAACGCGACCGTGAGGGGGGCAAGGTTCTCGGGGTTGCTCGGGGTGTATGTGAAGGATGCTGACAACCCTTCGACCACCGTTATGAAGCCACTCCTCGTCTTTGTGTCTGTCCCTGCACTGTTTGTCACGGTCAGGCGGACCGTGTAGACGCCGGGCATGCTGTACACATGAACCGGGCTCTGCTCGGTCGAGGTCATGCCATCACCAAAGGTCCACAGCCATGATGAGGGGTATCCCGAAGACAGGTCCCGGAACTGCACGGCCAGGGGTGCGGAACCGGTCGTCCTGTTCGCAGAGAAGTCTGCAACAGGGACTGCCATGACGGTGATGAGACCTTCCTTTGTGACGGAATTGCTCCCCGCGGAGTTCCGCACACCCAGCGTGACGTTATAGACACCCGGTCGTGTGTAGAGGTGGTAGGGGTTCTGCTGTATTGAAATGGCGCCATCCCCGAAGTTCCAGAACCACTGGGTGGGGTTTCCGTCCGATGTGTCCCTGAACTGGACGAGGAGAGGAGCATTTCCGGACGTGGGGGTTGCGGTAAAGTCAGCCACCGGGGTCTTCACGACGACAATGTACGAGTCCTTCCTGATGGATGCGCTGCCACCGTCATTGAACACCGTGAGGGAGACGTTGTACGTCCCGACCGCGTTATACGTATGGACGGGGTTCCTGTCAAGGACGCCGCTCATGCTCCCGTCCCCAAAGTCCCATATCCAGCTGGATGGGTTGTTGCGGGAGAGGTCGGTGAATGTGACCGTCAGGGGGACCGTTCCATAGGTTGGACTTGCGGTGAAGTCAGGAACAGGGAGCGGGGGGATCACCTGGAAACCGAGTGGGAGGGTCCCATATTTTCCATCGGTATTGGTGACGACGACATTCCATTGACCGATTTGTCGATTTCTTAAATCAACGGTACAGTTCAGGGTTGTCGCGTTGATGACCTGGACGTTTGTGGCCACGATGGGTGCCTGCCCACTCTTTGTCAGGGTGACTGTTGCGCCATTCCTGAAGTAGTTACCGGAAATTGCAGTTATCTGCAATAGTCCATCATTGGGTCCCCTGTTTGGCGAGGTGGAAGAGACAACGGGGGCGGGGTACTCGATCGTAAAGCCATTAGCCTTTGACCCTGACTGCCCGTCCGTATTCGTCACGACCACGTCCCACTCCCCGACGGCCATGCCGTTTAAGTTGAGAGAACAGGTAATCCTGCCCGGGTTGACAACCGTCACATTTGTCGCGTTGATATCAGGCTGGGACGTCCGGACCAGCCTGACAGTTGCCCCGTTCCGGAAATTGCTCCCCGATAAGTCCGTGATTGTCACAATCTGGTTGTTATTCCCCTTGTTCGGGGTGATAGCTGTCACTGACGGTGCAGGGTACCTGACCTCGAACCCGGATGGAAGGGTCCCGGACTGGTCATCATCGTTCGTGACCACGACGTCCCATGACCCCGGCTCAGCTCCCGTCAGGTTGAACGTGCAGGTGATCATCCCCTGGTTGACCACAGTCACGTCCGTTGCAACGATGTCAGGGTGCGATGCCCGGGTCAGCTTCACGGTCGCACCATTCTGGAACCCCGAACCAGACAGGTTCGTGATTGCAACAGGCCCATCATTGGGCGCGTAACCCGGATCAATGCCCGTGACGGCAGGGGCCGCGGGATACCTGACAAAGAACGCCTGGGGGAGCGTGCCCGACTGCGTGTCCGTGTTCGTCACGACGACATCCCAGTATCCCACGGCTGCACCGTTGAGGTTGAAGAAGCACATGATAGTCTGGGTCGTCACGTTGACATCAACACCGGTCCCGGGAATATCGGTCTGGCCGGACCGGGAGAGCTTCACGCTTGCCCCGGCGAGGAACCCACTCCCCGTCAGGCCTGTTATCCCGACAGGCCCGTTATTTGGCCCTGTATTGGGAACAATGTTCTCCGGGTGGGGAGGCGGGTTCGTGATGGTAAAGAGGCCGGGATACTCGTCACCCTTCCCGTCGGGGTTTGTGACTTCGACCGTCCAGGCCCCTGCCGTTTTCCCGGTCAGGTCAAAGGTGCATGAAAGTGCCGTTGCATTTATCCATGTCACCGGAATACCGGGGATTGCGGTTTCTCCCGTCCGCGTGAGGTTGACACCCGCACCGGGGAGGAAATTCTCACCTTTCAGGATGACATTCTCCACCGGTCCCGTGTTCTGTCCTGTGGAGGGATCGATCGCATGGATCACGGGTGCAGGGTTCTGGATTGTAAATGCCGCGGCCTTTGTTCCGGAGAGCCCGTCTGTGTTGGTGACCGTGACGTTGTAGATACCTGCCTCTTTCCCGGCCAGGTTGACCATGCAGTCAATCCGGGTGCTGTTTATCGTGGTCGCACTCGAGGCATCAAAGGAGGTTGTTCCTTTCGAAAACGTCACGGTTGGTCCCGGGAGAAAGCCCGTCCCGGTTATCACGAGAGAGTAAAATTGCGTGTTTGTACCGGACGGGGGAGCGACATCCAATACCGTCGGCGGCGGGTTGGTAACGGTGAATGCCTCCGCCTTCGTCGACTCCTGCCCGTCCTCGTTGACAACTGTCACATCGTACGTGCCGGCAGATCTCCCCGTGAGGTTAAATATGGCACCGATTGCACTTCCAGAGTAGACAAAGACGCCGGTCCCGGGGATGGTCTCGGATTCCTTTTTCAGGAACACCGTGGCATTCTGGTGGAAACCACTCCCCGTCACATTCACTGCGATCGGCCCGGTGTTCACGCCGCCCGACGGGGAAATACCCAGGACTGACGGTGTCTCCGGGTAATAGACGGTGAACCCCTCAGGAAGAGTGCCGTTCTGGCCATCAAGGTTCGTCACGACAACGTCCCATTTCCCGACATGGACACCATTGAGGTTAAAGAAACAGAGGATCTTGCCGGATGACTCGACGATTGCCCCATTGATCGTGGGAATATCCCCGTGTCCCGACCTCCGCAGCGATACATTTGCCCCCGGCATGAAACCCGAACCGGACAGGTTCGTGATCCCGATGACCTGGTTGTTTGTCCCTGACGCCGGGAAGATAGCCGTGACAGCAGGCCTGGGATAACGGACCAGGAACCCATTGGTCAGTGTCGCGGATTTCCCATCATCGTTCGTTACCGTGACATTGTAGAGGCCTGGTTCCGCAAACGTGGTGTTGAACCGGCAGGTGATCTTCGAAGCACTCACACGGCTGACATCCACACCCGGGATGACGGTTGAACCCCTTGTCAGGTTCACGGTCACGTTCGGCAGGAAGTTACTGCCGGCAAGGTCCGTTATCTCGACCCAGTCGTCGTTCTCGCCAGAGGTCGGCGTTATGGACGTGACCTGGGGGTCAGGGTTCTCCACCTGGAAACGATCCGGGAGAACGGCGGATTCACCGCTCGTCGTGTTAATCACGACCACGTCCCAGAGCCCTGCCTTCCGGCCGGTCAGGTCAAAGACGCACGTGATCCTCGTCGGTGTGACAACCGTGACATACTGTCCGGTAATATTGTCCTGCCCCGTCCTGTTGAGTGAGACAGAGACGTAATCCTGGTCAGGAAAGTCTGTTCCCGAAAGGTTGGTGATGAATACTGTCCCCGTGTTCAGTCCCGAGGATGGATTTATCCCGGTTATGCCCAGTGCGGCAGAAGACGGGATCGCCAGGAAGAGACACAGGAGCAGAGCTATAACTATCTGCAGCCCTCTTTCGCTTGTCATACGGGTACCTCAGTTGCATTTTGTATACATTCCCCAATTGGGAATCGAAGGTGATTGGTCGCTCCAATTCCCAAACAAATGTATTCACCATATCCTCTCCACATATCTATTTAAACCTTTCCCTCATCCGGGGTCATTAACGCCTCCTTTTCTTCGGTGCGCCCCCTTCGAAAGGTGAAATTGCGATCGGGACGTTTCCCGTGGATCCAGAGAAAAATACATCGGAAAACCCTCTCCCTGTTCTCTCTCCTATTCTGCGATTTCTATTAATTCCCAAAATAACCCTTCATTTTTAAAATAAACCAATTAAAATTGTCTCCGCCCCTTCAACGGAAAGACAGTTTTCCACACCCTGCCCCTGACCCCGGGGTGAAAAATGAAATACGAAAAATGGGGGAGGAAAACCGCGCGGTTCCGCCGCGGAGGGGCCCTATGAGACTTGCTTCTTTTGACCGCGGGGTATCTTTATATCTTTGGCTTTGTTTTAAGTGCCTCGACGAGGAGTCTGACACCGTTTTCGATGTCACCAGTATCCACAACCTCGACGGGGGAGTGGATGTACCGGCTCGCAACAGAGAGCGTCGTGCTCGGGATACCTCCCCTCTCCAGGTGTATGGCGGTCGCATCCGTTGTGCCCCCGCTCCCCACCTCGAACTGGACCGGGATGTGTTCCGATTCTGCAGTGTCTGCAAGCCACTTTACCATCGGGCGGCTTGCAATGAGGCCCCTGCCGCTCGCGTCGGCGATGGTGATGATGGGCCCCTTCCCCATCTCGACCGGAACATCTTTCAAGTCGATGCCCGGGTGGTCACCCGGGATGGTGACATCAGTGGCGATTGCACAGTCGGGGTTGATGGTGTACGCACTGGTCTTTGCTCCCTTCAGGCCGACCTCTTCCTGCACCGTGAAGACGGCATAGATAGTGTGGGGGGACTTTACCTGCTGCATCGTCCTGATGAGGAGTGCCACTCCGACCCTGTTGTCAAATGCCTTGCCGGTGATCCTCCCGTTTGCCAACGATGCCACCTCCCTGTCGAGTGTCACGGGTGTCCCGACCGAGATCCCCATCTCTGTTACTTCATCGCGGCTGCATGCCCCCACGTCGATGAACATGTCATCGATCTTCACGCCCTTCTTTCGCTCCTCCTCGTCCATCTTGTGGGGTGGTTTCCCGCCAAGCACTCCCACCACGCGGCCTTTTGCTCCGTGGAGGATCACCCTTTGGTTATAGAGGGTCGGGGCATACCACCCGCCGAGGGCGACGAACCTGATGAACCCCTTCTCATCGATGGACTTGACCATGAGGCCGATCTCGTCTGCGTGGGCTGCAAGCATGACCCGGAACCTTCCCCCCTTCCTGACCGCGATAACGTTGCCCATGCGGTCCTCGGAGATCTCGTCCACGCACCCTTTGAGTTCCCTCTTCACGATTGCTCCAATACTTTCCTCGCTCCCCGATACGCCATGCGCATTGGAGAGCCTGACAAGGAGATCTTTTACCATAGGCACTCAGTCCTCCATGGCTTTCTCTATCCTTTCCACCGCGGCTTTAAGGTTCTCGCGGCTTGCTGCATAACTCAGCCGGGCGTACCCGGGTGCATTGCATCCGAACGCCTCTCCCGGCACGATCACCACACCTCTCCTGAGTATTTTTTCGATGAGGGGTTTTCCAAACGGGACGAAAAGGTAAAATGCCCCTTCAGGACGGGGGAATGTGAAGCCCATGCGCGTCAGCTCCCCGTAGAGGTAATCGCGGCGGGCCCGGTATTCCTCCCGCATGGCCAAGACACAGTCCTGCGGGCCGCAGTAGGCGCTGAGAGCCGCGTACTGCGAGATGGATGTCGCGCATGCCTGGCAATACTGGTGCACCTTGAGCGCCTGCTCGATGTACTGCCGCGGCCCGGCGAGGTACCCAAGCCTCCACCCGGTCATGGCATAGGTCTTGCTCGCTGCGTTTACCGTGATAACATCGTCGCCAAAGAGGGCAGCACTCCAGTGGGACGGGCCGTAGATGAAGTGCTCGTACACCTCGTCACTCACCACTGTCACGCCTCTATCTCCCGCATACTCCACAAGAGCCCTGATGTTTTCCCTGGGTTCCACTGCACCGGTGGGGTTCCCGGGGGAGTTGAGGACGAAAAGGCGGGCGCCATCCATCATCTCCTTTGCCTTCTCCACGTCGATATGCATCCGGGCGTCAAGGGGAACTCCCCCCGGTCTTCCCCCGGCGAGGACTGCGAGCGCACCGTAGGAGACAAAACCCGGGTCGGCGAACAGGACCCTGTCGCCCTCCTCAACGAGCGCATGCATGATGACATGGAGTGCCTCGCTGGCACCGGCCGTCACGATGATCTGGTCAGGGGAATACGAAAGGCCATTCTCCCCCTGGAACTTCCGGGCAATTGCCTCCCGGAGTTCCGGGATTCCCATGTTCGGGGTATACCCCGTCTTTCCCTCCCGGATTGCCCGAATGGCGCCCTCCTTGATGTGGTCCGGGGTGTCAAAATCGGGCTGGCCCAGTCCTAGGTTGATCGAGTCCGGCCCTGCCGACTCGAAGAGCTTGCGGATCCCCGAGATCTCGATCCCAAGGCACCTTTCCGCGCACCTCATCTCTTTCATCTGCCTCCTCCTCACTCGAGTCTGTTGTGCCTGTTCTTGAGTTCTTTCTCATCGGTCTTTGTGATCTCCATCAGTCGGGAGATGACGGCATCGGCAAAGACCATGGCCGCGGTCTCAAAGAGTGTGCCAAGGGGAGCAAACGACTTATGCTCCCCCATCACCTGGCGGATCTCGAACTCGGCCCCGTCATCCCTGACGTCGTCCCGGTGGTGCTCGATGATCACGATGGTATCGGCAATCCTGCCGATCCGCGAGTCCCTGTCCGAGGTGATGAGGGCGATTCTTCCCCCAATCTCCTTGGCTGTCTCCGCGATATCGGCCACCGTCTTGGTCTTCCCCGAACCCGAGAAGACGATGAGCAGGTCGCCTTCCCTCATGGCCGGGGTGATCGTCTCGCCGACGACGAAGCTCTCACGTCCAAGGTGCATCAACCGCATGGCAAACGCCTTGGCAACAAGGCCTGACCTCCCCGCACCCAGGACATAGATACGCCGGGCCCGCAGGATCTCACCGATGAAGTCCTCTACCTCCCTGTCCGAGAGCGTCCCCGCAATTGCAGTGATACGCCGTGACATCAGGCGCATCATCTCCTGGACCCTCTGTGCTGCCATTCTTTTCCCGGGAAATTTTGTCCTTCCCCTATGATAGAGGTTGGGATACCCTGCGAAAGTGTCCCGGTCGGGAATGTTCCCGGGGATGACCCCCTCCCGCGGCCGCACCCCCCCCTTCCGGGAGGAACGGGATCAGGCGACTGGGACGACCCTCACCGCGGGCACCGCGGGAACGAGGCGGCCCTCCCTGATGACGGAGACAGGGCCGTGGCCACCGCAGAGAAGGCACGCATCCCGGGAGGAGAAGAATGATCCACTGGTCGTACGCACGATCTCCATGATTGCGGATCTCTCCTCGCGTGCCTTCGTGCTGTCGACATTCACGGACGTCACGAGGTTTACCGCGAGGGTATTGTACTCTGCCCTTTCGGGCGTGAGGTATTCGAAGTTGATCACGGTGTCCGCGGAGAAGAAGACGCCAAGCGTGGGGGAAAAGAGGTAGACCTGGCCGAAGACGTGTCCACCCAGCCCTCCCAGCACGTCAAAGGAATGCCGGCCGACACTCATCGTTCCAAGGAGGGGGAAAGGTCCCCTCTTCCCTGTCCCTTCTCCTGGCAACAGGATCATTGACCGCGGGGGATTGAAGCGGGAGAAGAGGTTGATGAGTGATGTGTATACCTCCTCCAGGATGCATTCCTGGTTGCGTGAACCATAGGCCCTGTTGGAGACGAGGATACTCTCCCGCGTACCGGGGTGCATGAGCGCAGGGACCGAAAAGAGGCCGCCGGCACCGCAGTGGTCAGCATCAGCATGGGTTATCACGATCCGGGAGAGCCTCTGGAGGGCCCCGGGAGCGACTTCCTGGATGACCCGGGTCATATCCCCGTGGTAGATACCGTAACCCGTGTCAACCATCACGCACTCTGACGGGGTATCAAGGAGGAAGACCGAGCCGCCACATGGCGGCTGGAGGCAGAAGAGGACGAGGTCCTCGGCGAGGGGGACCCGCTGGACATCTGCATAAAAACCCGGGCCACGGGTGCTTTTCAACGTCTCCCCCGTCCTTTTCACGCTCTCGAAGACGGTGTACGGATCCTTCCCCCGGTTCATGAGCTCCTGGGCGATATGATTGATATCACCGAGCAGGGAGAGCAGGAATGAATCATCCGCATCCCCGATAATCTCGCGGAGGGACTGGGCAAACCGGAGATAGAACACCGTCTCATCGAGGTGCCGGCCGCTCGTATCGTAGTCAATGACCTCGATGCGGTACCGGGACTTGAGCTCATCGAGGAGCCGGCCGATCTCTTCTGCTTCTTCGAGGTTCAGGCTCACGGTCAGGAGGTTGGGGTTGCTCCCGCGGTCGTCGAAATCGATCAGGGCAATGTTCGCACGGTGGGCCGTTGTATACATGAGAAAGTCATTGAGGGCCCCCGGGGTATGGGGGATATGGACAGAGATCTTGAGGAAGCTCTGGGGCTTGAGTGCCGCCTGGAGGTAGCCCATCTCCTGGAGGCCGGAAGCGATGGCCTCCCGTGCACTCCCGGTCGACGTGACCTCGAAGAAAACGGTGCAGGGATCTATCCTCTTATCGAACTGGATCCGGTTGATATTTCCCCCGTTCTTCGAGATGACCTGGACAGCCTTGTGCAGGGCCCCGGCGTGGTCCGGTATCCGGGCAACAAACGAGTACTTATCCATTTCCCTGGATGGAAAAATGGTTTTGCCACATTCATTCCTTTCCCTGTGCTTCATGGAGAGCGCCGCGTCTTTTTGGGGATTCTTGGGGGTAATCCTCTCAATTCCCTGACGGCACGGGCATGGGAAGGGCGGAAAGGATGGTCAATCCCTCTCCATCTCCTCGTGGCCCAGCATCAGTGACCCGAATATAACCTTCTCGAGGACAATGGACGCATACTTGATCGCCTGTGCCTTCTCCATGTCCTCGTTCCGGTGGATGTCTGCGTAGACCTGGACGCGGACGAGGGCAAACCGAAGCCGGTCGAGCACATCGTCAGGGTAGGCACTTGCCTTCCGGTAAACGGTCTCTATCTTCCAGGGGAGGAGACAGACGTCCTCGAGCACGGGTTCGATATCATCGTAGATGTCGAGGGGATCCTCACCCCCGACGAGGACATCACGCAGGTCCATCTACCCTTCGACCACCCTGACGAGTTCTTCCATGACCTTGTCCACGCTCTTCCACGTGGGACTGTCCCTGCTCCTGATGATGAAGGGTTTTCCCTCGTCCCCTGCCTTGACCATGCCAGGGTCCAGGGGGATGCTCCCGAGGAACGGGACCCCCAGTTCCCGGGCAATCTTTTCCCCGCCTCCCTTGCCAAAGAGATCGATCTCCCCCCCGCAGTGGGGGCAGACGAGGCCGCTCATGTTCTCGATGATCCCAAGGACGGGGACGTCGAGTTGTTCCACGAACTTTGCTGCTTTCGACGCGTCCATGGTTGCGACCTCCTGGGGGGTCGTGACGATGACGGCTCCCCTCACGTTCGGGGCAAGCTGGACGATGGAAAGGGCCTCGTCGCCCGTTCCGGGGGGCAAATCCACGACCAGGAAATCCAGGTGACCCCAGTCAACCTCGCTTAAGAACTGGCTGATGGCACTCATCTTCATGGGTCCCCGCCATATGACCGGCGTACTCTTGTCTGGCAGGAGGAATGCCATCGAGACGACGGCGAGGTTCCCCGTGACCCGGACAGGTTCGATCATGTTTCCGAGCGTCGTGAGGTGATGTCCCTCCAGGCCCAGCATCTTGGGGATGTTCGGCCCATGGATGTCCAGGTCAAGGACTCCCACGTTATACCCGTGAGCAGAGAGAGCAAACGAGAGGTTAACTGCAACCGTCGACTTTCCGACACCCCCCTTTCCCGAGAGGACAAGGATGACATGGTCAACGTCAATGTCCGCCTTGGGAGGGAGACCCTTGCCCTTCTGCACTTTCTTGTCGCTGTCACACTTCTGTGCACTCGGGCAGCCTTCGCATACGCCGTTGCATTCCTCGGGGGATTTATTGGCCTCATCTGTCATGGATATCCTCTTTTTGGACTATGACTGGTGTATATCATTGGGTTGAAAGGAAATTAAAGGTAGATCATTCAAGCATTCTGACGGCGTACTGGCGGGTTGAGGTGTATCCAGGGTCTCGTTGCAGAGCCGATCGACAGCACGCATCCAGGGATCATCCCGCGGGAGGTTCCCGTAAATTACCCGTGAAAATTCCTTTTCACACGATTTGACCCGTTCGTAGAGGGGGCGGAGGGTGGGACTCCGGACCCTGTATTCTCCCCGCAGCTGTCGGATGACGAGCTCGCTGTCGGAGATGAGATGGACAGTGCGGGTCCCTAGCTCTGCCGTGGCCCGCAGTGCGAGGAGAACAGCGCAGTATTCTGCCTCGTTGTTGGTCCTTTTTCCAAGATATACAGCCCGCCTGCCAATGACCTCTCCCGTACTGGTGCAGAGGATACAGGCCGCAGCCGAAGGACCAGGGTTTCCCCGTGAGGCCCCGTCGGTGTACGAGGTGATTCCTGATATCATAGTCCCTTCATGCTCTCGTCCCGTCACTATCCGGGGAACCAGGCACAGTATCACGTGGGGACGGGATGGTGAATACCTTTCCCCCGCGGAAATGACTGGAGTGTTTTTTTAGTCACCAGGGGTGCCTGGTTTGGGGGGTTTGACGGGGCAAGAACGGATCCGGAACGACGGGAGAAGACCCGTTTGCAAAAAAGGCCCGTGCCCGGCTTTTCCACCAATCCCGAACGGGCCTTTCTGCACCGGGGGCATCACGGAGCGGGGCGACTTGCTTATATCACTGCTGCTCCAACACTCGGGTATGGAGAGGAGGGACATCGCTATCCTCATGGTCGCACTCGCCGCCATGGTGATCCTCGCAGGCATTGTCAAACCCGTCCTCACGGGAAAGGCTCCTGACCTCAGTTTGCCCTTCCTCCCGGGCCCCGGGGAAGAGACTCCAACATCCCTCCCGACAGCGGTGATACCGCGTGCGCCGGCAACGACGCTACCTTCTCCCTCGCCGACACCGACCTGGAGCGGGAAAACGGAGACCCTGGGGTACGTTGGACTCGAATCTCCCCCGGCAACACCGACATTTACCCGGTTCCCTCCCGATACTCCCGTACAGGAGCGATTACTGACCTATGCCGCCATCCAGGCACAGGCCGGCGGGATCACCCAGGCGATTGCCATGCCCTTCCCCTACTGGGAACTCCACTACACCGTGGACCCCTGGAAGACCACGTTTGTCGGTACGACCTCCTCCAGGATGGGGGGTCAAGCCGAATTCTTTGCCGCAGAGGTTTTTCCCTCCTTTTCCATCGAAGTGCGGGACGCCGCCGACGGCTCGCTCGTGCGTAGGATCGAGCCGGAGGGGGGATTGAACGCACAGCTCTGGGAGAAGGATAAGGAGAGCGATCCCCGGCCCTGGGTGGAGAAGTTTTACGAGGGACTGACTCCCCGCTCCTACTACTTCGTGGTCAAAACGCACATGATCTATTCCTACAGGATGGAAGTCAAGGTCCCCGAACGCTACCTCGGGAAGTACTGAACCAGTCATCCCTGGAAAATCTCATCACCGGGAAGGCTCGACAATGAGAAAAGAGTAGGGAACGGGATTTTTGCCGGGAAAAAGTCTGGCTGCCCCGGCAGGGAAAAGGCAGCTGGTTCTTAATCGATATCGAGCTTCCTTTTTCCCAGGGCTTCCATGTATTGGACTTCCTTCCCGACCTCGACTTTATCAATTTTGTCGGGGGGTATCTCAATCTCAAAGTTATGGTATTCTTTCATATCCATGAGGGTCGCAATATTGCCACTGATCGTGATGACCTGCCCGCTCTTCCTCTCCACGACGGGGACGTATGTCTTTGCAGAGACCGGCTGGACGATGGACCTCTTCACGCCGTCAAAAAGTCCTACGGCATCGATACGGGCCTTGGCAGCACCATGCTTGCCTGGTTTTGAGACGGAGATCCCCAGTATCTTGCACGGCTCGTCATCAATGACCATGTAGCGACCCTCTTTGAGCTTCCCTATCTCTGTCTGTTCCTTCATCGGATTCACTCTCGCGTGAAAAATGCAGTAAGATGTATCTTTATATCACCAGATAAATACTCCTAAAGAACCGGTCGGATCTGGCATAATGGAATTCCTGGAGGCATGTACCCAGATTGCGCGTGAAGTGCGTTTCGCAATCCGGGACCTCGTTGGCACGGACAGGGGAGGAGATACCGTCTGCATGGGGGCAGACGGGACACCGACAAAGGAGATAGACCGGGTTGCCGAGGAATGCGTCCTCTCCTTCCTTCGGGACCACGCCCTTTGCCGGACAGTGATCTCGGAGGAGGCCGGGAGGGTGGATTGCGACGGGGAAGAGGGAACAATTTTCCTCGACCCGATCGACGGGACGTTCAACGCTGTCGTGGGAATCCCCTTCTTTGCCCTGTCTCTCGCATACGCAGAAAAAGGTGAGGTGATCCATGGTTTTGTCCAGGACCTCTCGAGTGGTGAGACGTTTCTTGCAACCCGCGGCCGGGGTTCGTTCCTCGATGGAAAACCAATATCTGTCTCCCGCGTCTCCCGGCTCGATGAGTCTGCGATGAGTATCTACGGGCGGAAGTTCGATCCCCGCAGGGTCATGCATGTCGGGCAGAAAGTCCGCCGGTGGAGACTCCTCGGTGCATCCGCCCTTGAGCTCTCCTACATCGGGTGCGGGAGGATAGATGGTTTTATCGATATCCGGGGCACATTGAGGGTGACAGATGCGGCAGCAGGGATGCTGATCTGCACGGAGGCCGGCGGCATGGTCAGTGACCTCGAGGGGCGTCCCCTCCACTTCCCGGACGAGGTGACAATCGGGAGGTGCATGGTCGCAACCAATGGTGTGTTGCACCACAAGGTGATTGAGTACCTCAGGTAGTCGGGTAATGCGGGGAAAGACGGTGAAAATCGCACTGGTATCGCGGATCGATGAACCACGTGCCCTGGCATACACGCGGGATTTGGGGGACATCGTCCGGGCAGCAGGACATACCGTGGCGTTTGAACCCGAGACGGCACGGGCACTGGGATGTGGGGATATCTGGCCCTTTGACCGCAGCGCGGATGCGGCCGTCATCGTCGGCGGGGACGGGACGCTTCTCCATACCGTCCAGAGCATGCAAGACCAGGTCCCGGTGATCGGGGTCAACTGGGGTGAAGTGGGATTCCTTGCGGACCTGGAACCAGAGGAGGCCCCCTCCTTCATCAGGTCCCTCGGACCGGGTTTTGCAACAGAGCCACGGATGAGGATCGCACTGTGGGACGGGGGAGAGTTGCTGGGAGTTGCACTGAACGAGGCCCTGGTCGTGACAAGCCGGCCGGCCAAGATGCTCCGTTTTACCGTGGCAGTTGACGGCATTGCGGCAGAACGTTTTCGCGCCGATGGCTTACTCGTCAGCACCCCCACCGGGTCAACAGCCTATGCAATGAGCGCTGGCGGCCCCATCGTGGATCCCCGTATCCAGGGGTTCCTCCTGGTTCCCCTCGCGCCCTACATGCTTTCCTCACGACCACACCTGATCAGTATTGAGCGCAGCGTTGAGATCAGGCTCGAGAGTGCCAAGCCCGCGACACTCGTCTTTGACGGGCAGAAAAGCATCGACCTTGGCACCGAAGCGTCGATCGTCGTGAAAGAAGCCCTGCAGCCAGCACTCTTCGTGGACGCAAAAAAGAACTTTTTCCGGAAAGTGGACCACAAATTGAGACGCCTCTAGGACCATTAATGCTCAATGGCGCAGATTTATCATCACCAAGTCCGAGCACTTCTTGGCATGAAAAGGATGTTGAAGGTATGGAAGAATCACTCATGAATAAAATGGATTACAAGGAGGCATCTGCGGTGCTCGTCAGGGCACTGGGCCTCTCCTCGTCGCCTGTCGCGGTCCGCCTTGCCACCGGGAAGGAGGAAATACCGCAAGGCATGGAGAAACTTGACCGCACGGTGAGGCACTGCCAGATGGTGAACATGGCACGCAAGGAGGGGCGCGTGTTCTACGCAACGGTGGAGAACCACGAGTGCATGGGGGGCGCCTGGGCGCTCGGTCTCCGTCAGATCACCGAGACCCTCAAGAATGGCCAGTTCTATTACAAGCTCGGGAAATTCGAGAGTACTGCAGCCTGCAAGAGGACCATCGACCGTATCCCCCACGTGGAGTCCGGTGCCACGTACGCCACGCTCTATGCACCGCTTGAAAAGGCGACCTTCTCACCCCATATCATCCTCATTATCGCCGAGCCCCGCGTGATGCTCAAGCTCGCGCAGGCAACGCTCTTCCGGCTGGGTGGCAGGATAAACTCGGAATTTTCCGGCATCCAGTCAGTCTGCTCGGACGCCTGTGCCCAGACATACCTCACCGGGAGGGCCAACTACTCGCTCGGGTGCGATGGCTCCCGGAAGTTCTCGGGGATCGAAGACAGGGAGATGGTCATGGGATTTCCCGTCGAGATGCTCCCTGAAATCATCGATGCAGTCCAGATAGTGACCGCAGCCCCCGGTTCAAAGAAGTAAGGGAGGAGATGGTTTAAAGGGCCGGTTTTCACCCCCTTTTCACCAATTTTGCCCCGTTTATCCCGGTCTTGCCGACACCACTGCAGAGTCTTTCCCCCAAAAGAGCTTTTCCGGGGAGAGTCATGAGTAGAGTGGTGCTTTTCCCTCAGGAGATGCCCGGGCAGAAGGGAAGAGGTGTCCTTTCCCGGTTGGTCGCATACCGGATGGCCAGCCTGGAGGCATGACCTGCCGTTCAGGGTGATGAGTCCGGACCGCGCCTGGTCTGCACGACAGGTACACGCCGTGCGGCGACCACGGTGATGTTGTCCCTGCTCCGGGACCGCGCCTCCTCCACCAACACCCGGCAGATATGCGGGAATTCTGTCATGGAAACGATCCTTGCGACGTCACTCTCACTGATACCATCCAGGAGGCCGTCGGAACAGAGGAGGAGGCAGTCACGTCCAAGGGTAAAGGGATAGAAGTCGGGAGAATCGCCGGCCCTCCCGATGATCCGGGTGACAATGTGGCGCAGGGGATGGACGGGTGCCAGGGATACGTCTATTAGTCCCCTGTCGACAAGTTCCTGGACGCGGGAGTGGTCCCGCGTGATTTGGGCTATTTTATCTCCGACGAGGTAGGCCCGGCTATCGCCCACATTCCCACAGACTCCCTCCCCCGTCTCTGCCAGGAGGGCAGCGACCATCGTCGTTCCCATGCCGAGGCATGCCGGGTCCCTTTCCGGGTAATCGAGGACTGCCCGGTTCGCCCGTTCAAAACCCCGGGCGAGGAGTGCCCGGAGGGATGCCTGGTCGATTGAGGGGAGTGCCGGGATACCATGCAGGACGGAGAGGTGTAACTCCCTGACCGCAAGGGAACTTGCGACTTCCCCTGCAGGGTGACCCCCGAGCCCGTCGGCAACAACGAGGAGGAAGAGTGTACCCCGGGGTGAAGGGAACGGGAACACCCCGCAGGCATCCTCATTGTGCTCCCTGACACCGGTATCGGTCTGAAAGCAGGTCTGGATTGTGACCTTCGCTGCACCGGCCCTCTCCACCCTGTCACGCTCCTGCCTCTGTGGTTATTCTGCAAGCTATTTAGTGGTTATTTCTCACGGAAAAACGGTGGTGGGGCCGGGTGCACCTCCCCTCTCAGTCCCTTTGCCCTTTTTGGCCAGGACGTGGATATGACGTGTCAGGCTCCGATGGACCCTCTGGGAACAGGTCGAGATGACCTCCATGTCCCCTCCTTCCCGGGCGGGAAGTGGACGGGAAGAGACAACGACTGCCCGGCGTCCGGGTTTCAGTACACGCGCGACCTCTTCCAGTGCCCCGGACACGAGGAGCTCGAGGTTTTTTGCATGGATGGACACGGACTGGCCGTAGGGGAGGTCCGTGACGACAGCGTCAAAAGAGTCTGCGTGGAATGGCAGCACCATCCCGTCCGCGAGCACGATGTCCTCTCCCGGGACGTTCATCCTGCTCCCACGCACCATGTAAGGATCGCGGTCGCTCCCAACGGCAATGACACCAAGGAGGGCCGCCTCCAGGACCATTCCCCCGGTCCCGCAGAAGGGGTCAAGCAGGCGCTCCCCGGCCTTCACGCACGATATGTTGACCAGTGCCCTGACCATGCGGGGCATCATGACACCCGGGTGGAAAAAGGGACGCGTTCCCGGCCGGCGCTTTGAAAATTGCCTGGGGTCACTCCTCCAGAGCACCCTCCCGAGGTAGCACCTGTTGCCCGAGATGACTGCCCTGAACTCCTCCCCGGGGTGGGAGAGGTCCACCCGCCCCTTCACTTCCGAGCCGATCAGCCTCTCGAGGTCTGCCTGGGACGCATCGGTGGTGCACCCATGGATTTTCCTGACCCGTGCTGCAAACGGCCTCTCCGTGGAAAGCCCAAGGTCCCGGAGCATCGATCTCATGTCGTCCTTCCTGGCGGGGCACGATCCAAGGAACTCCATTGCAACGTGGGTAAGTGCCAGCCGGGGGACGCCTCCCGGGAACCTGCAGTCCACAACCGCGACCTGGTCCGATCTCTCCACGACAGGACCGAGGAGGTCGAGTTCGAGGAAGGGGAGATCCGGGTTGTCGCCGGCGAGTTCGAGGAGGAGGTGCATACAAGGGGTTTCCCGTGTAAGAATAAAAATCCGGGCTTATTTCTTCCCCATGAACGTCGAGAAGAAACCCTTCCGGGAATCCGGCAGCCTGTGCCCTTCCAGCTCGAGTATCTTCTCGTAGAGGGCGCGTATCTCTGCCTTCGGCTGCCGGGGTATCGCTATCCTGACGCGGACGAGGAGGTCCCCGGGTTTCCCCCTCCTCCGCACACCCTCGCCCGGGATCTTGAGTGCGGTATTGTGCTGGATACCGGCCGGGATGGCAAGTTCCACTTTCTTCTTGTCGATCGTCTCGACCTCTGCAACGGACCCGACAACGGCCTGGGCCGGACTGATATCGATATCTGTCTCGAGGTTATCCCCTGACCTCCGGAAATGGGGGTGTGGTCTGACCTGGACCTCGATGAAGAGGTCGCCATTCGGGGCACCATAATCACCCGCTTCCCCAAAACCCTCCATGCGAAGGCGCATCCCGGTATCTATCCCGGCGGGGATGTGCACCATGACCTTCCTGTGCACCTGGGTATGTCCCGTTCCCCGGCAGACGGTACATTTCTTCTCGGGGATCCTTCCCCTCCCCCGGCATTCCGTGCACGTGCTCATCCGGACGAACTGGCCAAAGATCGTCTGGCTCATCTGCCGCATCTGGCCAGAGCCTCCGCACCGGGGGCAATGGACCATCTTGCGCGTCTCGCTTCCCGTCCCGTTACAGTGGGTGCACGCCTCGGTATGGTTCAGTTCGATCTCCCGGTCTGCCCCAAAAACTGCCTCCTCGAGCGAAATCTCCATCCTCATGAGGAGGTCGGAGCCTGCCTGGGGCCCCATGGGGCGGGAACCGGTAAAACCGCCCCCGAAAAAGTCAAAGATATCCCCGAAACCACTGAAATCTGCAGAGAAACCTCCGCCATGGAACCCGCCCCCGCCGCTGTAGGAGCCCTTGGAAGCACTCGTGTATGTCTCGTGGCCGAGGTGATCGTACTGGGCCCTCTTCTGCGGGTCGGAGAGGACACTGTAGGCCTCGTTTATCTGCTTGAACTTCTCTTCGGCCCCCGGTTCCTTGCACACATCGGGGTGGTACTTCCGGGCAAGGTTCCGGTAGGCCTTCTTTATCTCCTTCTCATCAGCGTTCCTGGGGACTCCCAGGATATCGTAGTAGCTACCCCCGGGCATGGGGCTCACTCATCTTTGACCTTGAAATCCGCGTCAACGACTTTCTCGTCCTTTGCCCCGGCATCCCTGCCTTCCCCGGGGTTTGCACTCGCCTGGGCCTGGCGATCGGCCTGGGCCTTCTGGTAGATCTTGGTGGTGATATTGTAGACAGCCTCCGTGAGGCTCTCCATCTTTGCCTTGATCTCGTCTGTTTTGTCACCCTCGAGGGCCTTCCGGAGGTCTGCAATTCCCGACTCGACCTTCTCCCTGTCGGCAGGGTCGATTGTTGCGGCATTGTCCTTCAGGAGTTTCTCTGCCGTAAATATCGCGGTATCTGCAGAGTTGCGGACCTCGATCTCCTCTCTCTTCCGCCTGTCCTCTTCCTCGAATTTCTTTGCGTTCTCCACCATCCTCTTGATCTCGTCTTCAGAGAGCTTCCTGTCCCCCTTGATGGTGATAGCCTGTTCGTTCCCTGTCCCGAGGTCCTTGGCTGAGACGTGGATGATACCGTTTGCATCGATATCGAAGGTGACCTCGATCTGGGGGACCCCCCGCGGGGCAGGGGGAATACCGGTCAGCTGGAACCTCCCGAGCGTGAAGTTGTCCTTTGCAAGCGCCCTCTCACCCTGGACAACATGGATCTCAACGCTCGTCTGTCCATCGGCTGCCGTCGAGAAGATCTGGCTCTTGCGGGTCGGGATTGTGGTGTTCCTCTCGATCAGCTTCGTCGCGATGCCGCCAAGCGTCTCGATGCCGAGCGTGAGGGGGGTCACGTCGAGGAGGACGATATCTTTCGTCTCACCCGAGAGGACTGCTCCCTGGATTGCGGCACCGAGTGCAACGCACTCGTCGGGGTTGATCCCCTTGTCGGGTTCCTTTCCAAGGATCCTCCGCACGGTCTCCTGGACGAGCGGGACCCTTGTTGAACCGCCGACGAGGAGGACATGGTCGATCTGTTCGGGTGCCAGCTTGGCGTCGCTCAAAGCCTGCTTGACGGGCATGACGGTCGATTCCACGAGGTCACCGATGAGCTGCTCGAACTTGGCACGGGTCAGGTCCACGTCAAGGAACTTGGGGCCATCGGGACCGGTCGTGATGTAGGGGAGGTTGATGTTTGTCTTCATCTTCTGCGAGAGCTCGATCTTCGCGTTCTCAGCGGCATCCCGCAGCCTCTGCATTGCGATCGGGTCTGACCGGAGGTTGATACCCTCCTTCTTCTGGAACTCTTCCACCAGGTAATCGATGATCCGGGCATCGAAATCATCACCGCCGAGGTGGTTGTTACCCGACGTTGCCTTGACCTCGAAGACGCCATCACCGAGTGTCAGGATGGAGACATCAAAAGTCCCGCCCCCCAGGTCATAGACAAGGACCGTCGCATCGTTCTCCTTGTCAATGCCGTAGGCAAGGGCACTCGCCGTGGGTTCGTTGATGATACGCAGGACCTCGAGGCCTGCGATCCTCCCCGCGTCCTTGGTTGCCTGCCGCTGGGCATCGTTGAAGTAGGCAGGAACGGTGATCACGGCCTTGGTAATCTTCTCGCCAAGGTACGCCTCGGCGTCGACCTTCAGTTTCTGGAGGATCATCGCCGAAATTTCCTGCGGGGTATAGAATTTATCGTCGATCTTCACCTTCTCGTTTGTCCCCATCTTCCTCTTGATGGACTGGATGGTGCGGGAGGGGTTGGTAATTGCCTGCCTCTTTGCCAGGCTCCCCACCAGCCGTTCGCCGTCCTTCGTGAACGCCACCACGGACGGCGTGGTCCGCTGGCCCTCTGCGTTGGGGATCACAACGGGCTTGCCGGCCTCCATGATGGCCATGCACGAGAACGTTGTCCCCAGGTCGATTCCCAGTACCTTTTCCTTTGCCATATCACTCGCTCTCCTTCTTTTTTGCAACCGTTACCTTCGCACACCTGATAACCCGGTCATGCATGCGGTATCCGCAGCAGACTTCGTCGACGACCGTTCCCTCCTCCTCGTCCGACGGGACGCATGCGACTGCCTCGTGTTCCGAGGGATCGAACTTCCTGCCCCTTGCGCCGATGGGGACAACCCCGTGGCGCTCCAGGATGGCACCGAACAACTTGTGGATCTGTTCGAGTCCATCCCGTGCCGATGACGGGTCGGCAGAGAGAGCTCTCTCGAAGTTATCCGCGACCTCGAGCAGGTCAACGGCGAATCCTTCCAGGGCATACCTCGTCCTGGTCTGGATCTCGCGTTCCATGCGTTTCCGGTAATTATCGAAATCGGCTGCCAGGCGGAGGAACCGGTCGTTCAGTTCCTCGTACTTCCGCTGGATCTCGTCATCAGCATTGCCCTGGTCCGCCGGAGGGACATCGTCCTTCTTTTCGGGAGATTCTTGCTCTTTTTTTTCATCAGAGTCAATAAATTCCTCCTCTTTGGACGGGTCCATACATCTATCAGATATTTGTTGCATTGTAGTTCTATATAAAATTATTTATTTATTGCACGGACGGAATAGCCCTCAAAAGGCCCCTTTGAAGAGAAAGAGAGAGAAATTCGTGTTTTGTGGACATGCGGATGAGGGTGTGCCTGAGATCACTTCCCGGCGCGCATCTTGGGGGGAATGTCTTTCCACCTCCATGCACCAGCAGCAAGTGCATCAGGGGAAATCCCCTTCCTCTTCCCCCATTCCTGGAGGAAGTCCATCCAGACCCCGTGGAGTTCGGGGTGCAGCTCCCGGACCCTCTCCCATTCGCTCTCGAGCATGGCAGGGCACATCCAGCACCCCACCCTCTCGAATCCTTTGTCGTAGAGGGGGTTAGTAGAAAGACCCCGCCACCAGATATAGAGGAATACCTCGAATGCACGCCAGTTCAGGATCGGCGACAGGTTCACCTGGAGGGGGTAGAACGGGTTTTTTGCAACGGGTGCAAGGGACGAGCGGGCGAACGACTCGTACCACCTGTTGCCCTGGATGGTGATACACTCTCCCTTCCCCGCGAGGAACTTCTTGACTGGTTCGAGCTTCTGCCTCTCGCAGCACCACCGGTCATCCTTGCGGGGGGGGCCCTTTCTTCCTATCTCCTGCCAGAAATCTTTCCCGCGGAGCACCGTGCCGACCTCCTGTGAGCGGATGAACGCGAGAGTCTCGGGAAATTCCATTCCCGTATCCACGAAGAAGACGTCTGAGAAGCCTGCCCGCCGCGCAAGTTCCCTGGCAGCAGTACTGTCTTTGCCTCCCGAGAAGGAGACCGTCACACAGCGCCTGTCCCGGGTATTCTGCCTGATGAACCGAATTGCCGTCCTCTCCATGTTCCTGAGAGAGTGAGCATTTTTCCGTATGACCTCCTCCCAATTAGGGTCCGGAAAAGAGACCGGCACGGCTTTTCCTGCCTCTCTCACCTTGATAAATCCTTCACGGCATGTCCCAACGGCGGCATGGCCTTCCCACCTGATGATGACCGGCCCGTCCGGGAGGTCTCCCCTGCAGGGGTATCTCTTCCCCCCGATACGTTTCCCCTGCCTGAGGTCCTGTCTGGCGCCATTGAGGTCCCCTACGTCGATGACCCCTTTTTCTGCCGACCCCAGGAGAAAGGGTACCGCACCGAGTGCCACCTCGAGATGATGCCTCCGGGCAAACGGATCAAACGACAGCCACCCGAAACGCTCCCCGTTTGCGATGACAAGGTCTTTCCTGTCCAGGCCACCCGTCTTGTTGAGGATGACGACACGGGGGAGGGTGGCGGTTCCAAAGTGGTGCACGAGGAGACCCGTGATGGTATCCCTGTCTGCCTGCAGGGCAGGCCGGGCGTCGTACGGCCGCAGAAGGGGGATCCCCTTTCCCTCCCCGCCGCACCCGCACTTTTTGCCCACGAGGGGGACGTTGCAGCGGGGACACCAGAAGAGGATCTTTTTGAGGGGGAGCTCGCGCATCATTCTCGGTTACAGTTCTCTTCCCCGGGAGGATAATGGTTGAGAAGAAGACCCTGCACGAGGACAACCCTGTCAGGGGATCATCAGGCTCATAACCCCGTCCCTCTCATGAGTGACTATGAAATGGGCACTCCTATCGGTATGGAACAAGGAGGGTATCGTGGAACTGGCATCTCTGCTCCATCAGCATGGCGTGAACCTGCTCAGCTCGGGTGGCACGGGGGGAGTCCTTAAGAAGGCCTCCATCCCCTTCACCGAGGTTGCAGACTATACAGGTTATCCCGAGATGATGGACGGGCGTGTCAAGACACTCCACCCACGGATACACGGGGGACTCCTCGGCCGGCGGGGCACCGATGACCGGGTCATGGAGGAACAGGGTATCGTCCCCATTGACCTCCTTGTCGTCAACCTCTACCCCTTCGGGGAGATGGCACAAAAGGGGCTTTCCCTTGAAGAGGTGACCGAGTACATCGACGTCGGTGGCCCGGCCATGGTGCGGGCCGCCGCCAAGAATTACCGCGACGTTGCCGTTATCACCGACCCTGCCCAGTACCCCCTGGTTGAGGCAGCCCTCCGGAAGGGGGACTTTTCCCCTGAGGAACGGTTCTCCCTTGCCAGGGCGGCCTTTGCAAGGACGGCGGCATACGATGCGGCAATAAGCAACTACCTCCACGGGCTCGGAAAGGACTTTCCGGATCTCCTGACGCTGCAGTTTCCAAACGGGCGGGTGCTCCGGTACGGCGAGAATCCCCACCAGAAGGGGGCCGTGTACGGGTCGGGCGGGATTGCAGGGCAGCAGACCCTGCAGGGGAAACAGATGTCCTACAACAATTACCTCGACCTTAACGCGGCAGCGGGTCTGTTACGGGAATTTTCAAAACCAGCCGCGGTTATCGTGAAGCACAACAACCCCTGCGGTGTTTCCATCGGGGAATCGGTCCTGGAAGCGTACACAACGGCACGGGATGCCGACCCTGTCTCTGCCTACGGGTCGGTTGTTGCCGTGAACCGGGAGGTTGACAGTGCCCTCGCCGAAGAGATAACAGCGACATTTGTCGAGGTCGTTGCCGCACCCTCGTTCTCGGCAGGAGCCCGCAAACTCTTTTTGAAAAAGGAGAACCTCCGGCTCCTCGTCCTCCCGGATCCGGTCGATGCCTGGGAACTCCGCAGCATCGACGGCGGGATCCTCGTCCAGCACACACCCCCCTCCCGGGAGAGGTGGGAGGTCGTGACAGAGAGATCCCCGACCCCTTCCGAGGACCGGGCTTTGCACTTTGCGTGGAAGGTCTGCGCCCACACAAAGAGCAATGCCATCATTTTTGCCGATGAGAAACGGACTCTGGGGATAGGGGCCGGCCAGATGAGCCGGGTGGACGCTGCCAAGATTGCCATCGAGAAGTCCCTCTCGTCCCTGGCAGGGTCTGTCGTCGCATCAGATGCTTTCCTCCCCTTCCCTGATACCCTCGAAGTTGCTGCGGCGGCAGGTGCAACAGCCCTCGTCCAGCCGGGAGGTTCCATCCGGGACAGGGACGTCATTGACGCTGCCAACTCGCTTGGCGTGGCCATGGTATTCACGGGAGTCCGGCATTTCCGGCATTAAGCCGGGCAGGAGGACGTTTTCCCTCTGGATCTTCTTATTTTATGGATGAACGTTTTCCAACCGGAGGGTGTCATCTGTCAGGATACCTTTAAATTGCCCCTCGCGACATGTATGGATATAAAACGTGGTGATATCTATGGATTATGGCAATATGCTCGGTGATTCCCTTGGGTATGCAAAGGATGGCCTCGTCGGCCACTGGAAGAGATGGATACTCCTTGTTATTTCGACCATCATCTTTCCTCTGATGATGGGGTATATCATGGAGATCTGGAGAGGGAAGAAGCCCGCTCCGGAACCGGAACAATGGGGGAAGATGTTTATCGACGGCCTCAAGCTCCTGGTCGCCGGTCTCATCTATGCAATCCCTGTGATCCTGATCATCCTCATATTCGGAGGTTTTGCCCTTTTCAGCGCGTTCCAGGCGGCGGCCATGTCAGGGGACCCGAATTACTTCACAACCCACATGCAAGACCTCATGCCCATCGTGGCAGGGTTCATGATCGGCCTTGCGATCGCGATCATCGTCGCAATCATCATCGGCATCTTTTCTGCCATCGGGTTTATCCGGATGGCACGGACGGAAGCCTTCGGCGAGGCTTTCAACTTCGGGGCAATCCTCGAGACCATCGGGAAGATTGGGTGGGGCAGCTACATCCTGGCCCTCATCATCCTCTTTGTTGTGGGGGGGATCATCTCCCTTGTCCTCAACCTCTTTTCCATGATCCCCTTCATCGGGTGGCTCATCTGGCTGGTCCTCCTCCCGTTCCTGATCATCTTCGAGGCGCGGTACATGTGCATGGTCTATGAGTCAACAGGCGAGAAGCCGGCTTCTCCGACTGCTCCCTGAAACATTTTCTTTTTTTCGCCTGGACTGAGAAGTCGTGGAAGGATGAACTCGGTTCTCCACTCGGGGATGCCCGGACCCTTGACCCGCGATTGTCTCGTGAGTCCCTGGCCGTGATGAACGGCAGGATCGGTGCCATTTTTATACATCACGCCCCAAGAGTACTCCTCGTGGTGGAATATCCATGACAGATCGTTTTATTCCCCGGAAAGATCCGGTTCTTTGACACCACCCTCCGGGACGGTGAGCAGACACCAGGAGTGTCGCTGAATCCCGCGCAGAAACTTGAAATTGCCACTCTCCTTGCGGAAATCGGTGTCCATGTCATCGAGGCAGGGTCGGTTGCCGCATCAGAGGGGGAGAGGGAGGCTCTCCGGCTCATCTCGGCTGCCGGCCTGCCGGCTGAAATCTGCACGTATGTCCGTGCAGTCCGCCAGGACATTGATTATGCAGCAGATTGCGGTGCAGACTCCGTGCACCTGGTTATCCCGGTCAGTGACCTTCACATCCAGAAGAAGATGCGCAAGACACGGGAACAGGTCCTCGACATGGCATTTGATGCCGTCACCTATGCCCGCGAAAGAGGTCTCACCGTGGAGCTCTCGGGGGAAGACGCGTCGCGGGCCGACCCGGCGTTCGTCCGCGAGGTCTATGCCGGGGGGCTCGAGAGAGGGGCACAACGCCTCTGTTTCTGCGATACCGTGGGTCTCCTGACCCCCGAGAGGGTCGCCGACGTCATACCTGCCCTCTGCCTTGCACCGCTCTCCATCCACTGCCACGATGACCTGGGGATGGCCATGGCCAATACCCTTGCCGCCCTGCGTGCGGGGGCAACGTGTGCCCATGTTACCGTCAACGGCCTGGGTGAGAGGGCCGGCAATACCCCCCTCGAGGAACTGGTGATGGCGCTCGAGCTCCTGTACACCTACCCGACCGGTATCCGCACGCAGGAATTATACCATCTCTCGTCACTCGTCTCCCGGATGACGGGTGTACCGCTCCCGACGAACAAGGCTATCGTGGGGGAGATGGCATTCACCCACGAAAGCGGTATCCACGCCCACGGCGTCCTGAGGGAACCGAGCACCTACGAGCCGGTCCCGCCGGAAAAAGTCGGGAGGAAACGGCGGATAATGCTCGGGAAGCACTCCGGGTCGGCAGCAGTCGAGGCTGCACTCGCGGAGATGCACATCCACCCGGACGAGCTGCAGTTGAGAGAGATCCTCAAGAGGATCAAGACTCTCGGTGACCAGGGGATGCGTATCACGGACACTGACCTCATCGCCGTGGCAGAGGCCGTCATGGCGATCGAGTGCAGGCCCGTCCTCAAGATGAAACAGTTCACGGTCGTTTCCGGGAGCCATGTCATCCCGACAGCGTCAGTGACGCTCGTCGTCAGGGGAGAAGAGGTGACGGGGGCATCGACGGGCAAGGGCCCTGTGGATGCCGCGATGGAGGCCCTCCGAAGGTCGGTTGCCGCTGTCGCCGACATCAGGCTCGAGGAATACCACGTCGACGCTATCCACGGGGGGACAGACGCGCTCGTCGACGTGACGGTAAGGTTAAGTAAGGACGGAAAGATAATTACGTCTCGCGGCGCCCGCACCGACATCATCATGGCGAGCGTGGAAGCGGTGATCGCCGGCATGAACAGACTCCTAGGAGAAGAACATGAAGACCGGAGCCAAGATACTCATTGAGGGACTGCAACGCGAAGGGGTAAAGACGATATTCGGGTACCCCGGCGGTGTAGTGCTGCCGATCTATGATGAATTGTACCATTCGTCGTTGCAGCACATCCTCGTTCGGCATGAACAGGCAGCTGCCCATGCCGCTGACGGGTTTGCCCGAGCCAGCGGCAGGGTTGGCGTATGCCTGGCCACCTCCGGTCCAGGCGCCTGCAACCTGGTGACAGGGATTGCAACCGCCTACATGGACTCGGTCCCGATCGTGGCCCTGACCGGGCAGGTCCCGACAAGTCTCCTGGGAAACGACGCCTTCCAGGAATCTGATATCACCGGCATCACGATGCCGATCACGAAGCACAACTACCTGGTCAAGAGGACTGAAGACGTCGGCCGCATTGTCAGGGAAGCCTTCTTCATTGCACGGACCGGCCGGCCGGGCCCCGTCCTGATCGACCTGCCCAAGGACGTCAGCACACGCGAGATCGACTTTGAATATCCAGAAACGGCGGCGGTCTCGCTGCGGGGGTACCAGCCCACATTCCGCGGTCATCCCCGGCAGATCGAGAAGGCAATGGAGCTGCTCCTCGAGGCAGAAAGACCCCTCCTCTACGTGGGTGGCGGGGTGATCACCTCAGAAGCTGCCGGAGAACTTTGCCAGTTCGCCGAGTCCCTGATGATTCCCGTCACGACGACCCTGATGGGACTGGGGGCCATCCCGTGTGACCACCCCCTGAACCTCGGGATGCTGGGGATGCACGGGACGCGGTACGCCAATTATGCCGTCACCGAGTCCGACCTCCTGATTGCCATCGGTGTCCGGTTCGACGACAGGGTCACGGGGAAGCTCGATACCTTCGCCTCCCAGGCAAAGATCATCCACATCGATATCGACCCCGCCGAGATCGGGAAGAACAAGAGGGTGGACGTCCCCATCGTGGGAGATGCGAAATCCGTTCTGCAGGAGATGCTCGCACGCGTCCGGAAGAAGAAGGACTACGAGAAGTGGATGGCACGGATCCGCGGGTGGAAGGAGAAATATCCCCTGCGGTACCCCAAAGACGGGTCACTCCGGCCCCAGTTCGTGATCGAGGAACTCTCTGCCCTCCTTAAGGGGGAGGGCATCATCGTGAGCGAGGTCGGCCAGAACCAGATGTGGACTGCACAATATTACTGTTTCCGGCACCCGAGGACGTGGATCACGTCCGGGGGCCTCGGAACGATGGGGTACGGCTTCCCGGCCGCCATGGGGGCCCACTTTGCACGCCCCGACCAGGTCATCTTTGACATTGCGGGAGATGGGAGCTTCCAGATGAACATCCAGGAGCTCGGGACGGTCTCCCACTACCGGATCCCTGTCAAGGTGGCCATCCTCAACAACCGGTTCCTCGGGATGGTCCGCCAGTGGCAGGAGCTCTTCTACGACCGGCGGTACTCCTTCACCGAGTTGCCCCCCGTGGATTTCGTGAAAATTGCCAATGCCTACGGTATCGACGGGATAAAGGTGGAGGACCCGGGAGAGGTCCGGTCGGCCCTTAAATCCGCTATCGAGACCGACGGGCCTTTCGTGCTTGACTTCCGCATCGAGAGGGAAGAGAACGTCTTCCCCATGGTCCCGGCCGGCGCGGCCATCAACGAGATGATCGGGGGGCAGTGCGAATGAAGCCCCATACATTGAGCGTCCTCGTCGAGAACAAGCCAGGTGTCCTCTCCCGCGTCACAGGGCTCTTTTCCCGGAGGGGTTTCAACATCGAGAGCCTGGCTGTCGGTGTATGCGAAGAACCTGGCATGAGCCGCATCACGATCGTGTGCATCGGCGACGATGCACAGATAGAGCAGGTGATGAAGCAGCTGAACAAACTGATCGATGTCATAAAGGTCTCGGACCTGACCGAGAACGACCGGGTGGAGAGGGAGCTTGCCCTCATCAAGGTGAATGCCGAACCGGGCAGCAGCCGTGCGGAGGTCATGCAGCTTGCAAGCATATTCCGGGCCCAGATCATTGACGTGGGAAGCCGGTCGGTTGTGCTCTCGGTAGCGGGGGATACAAAGAAAATTGATGCCCTCGAAAAGCTCCTCCGCCAGTACGGGGTAAAAGAGCTTGTCCGCACGGGAACAATCGCCATCCTGAGGGGGTCAAAAACCGTCAGGAGCACCAAGTAGGAGAGATATCTCCCAATTTTTCAGCCGGAATTCACGGACCCATGCAAGGATCGTGGTCACCCGTCCCGTGCCTTCAGGAGGAGCCATTGGTTCTCTCCCGCCTTTTTGAACCTCACGAAGACGTACCTTCCGTGGAGCTTCTTTCCCTCGAGGACGACTTCGATCCTGTCGTTCTCCCATGCCTCCTCGGTGAAATGCCCAAAGTCCCATATACGGACTGTACCGGCGCCATACTCACCCTCGGGGATAGTCCCTTCGAAATGGGCAAATTCGAGGGAATGGTCCTCTGTTTCCACTGCAAGCCTCCTCTCACCGGGGGTCGTCGGGACTCCCCTCGGTACTGCCCAGGATTTCAGGACGCCGCCGTGCTCGAGCCGGAAGTCAAAGTGGTGCGTGCGTGCATCGTGCTCCTGGACAACGAAAACCGGCAAGCCGGGTGCGGGTTTTCCTGTCCGTTTACCGGCATGGTATCCCGGATCGTTCATGGCGGAGTCCCTCCCTGGCGGAATGCTGGATTTTGAACTCTGACGAAGCCCGCTAATATCCTTTCTCCCCTTCTTCTTTCCCGGCGGTAAAAATGTGCCGGTAGGACTTACGATCGGTCAACCATATAATGCCGGCGGTCACATAGTATACTCTTGTGCGGACGCTTATCCTCGGCGGGGGGCTTTCAGGAGTTGCCCTTGGTCGTCTCCTCCACGAAAAAGGCCATGATTTCCTTGTCCTGGAGGCTGAACACCGCATCGGGGGCCTCTGCCGGTCAAGGACCGAGAAGGGATTCACGTTCGATACCGGGGGCTCCCATATCATATTCTCACGGGACGGGGAAGTCCTCTCCTTCATGCAGGGAGTTCTCGGGCAAAACCAGGAGAAGCGTACGAGAAATACGAAGATCCTGTTCAAGGGGATCCTCGTCAAGTACCCTTTCGAGAACGGTCTTGCCGATCTCCCCAAGGAAGACTGCTTCTATTGCCTGAATGAATACATCAAGACCTATATCCGGCACCAAAAGGGAGAAGTGCCTCCTCCCGCGACATTCAGGGACTGGATCTATGCGACCTTTGGCCGGGGGATTGCAGACCTCTACCTCATCCCCTACAACGAAAAGATCTGGAACTATCCCACGGAGATGATGTCCTGCCACTGGGTCGAGGGAAGGATCCCCATGCCCCCGGTGGAAGACGTAATAAAATCCGCGATTGGAATCGAGACAGAAGGGTACACGCACCAGGCAATCTTTACCTACCCGGCAGAGGGCGGGATCGAGGCACTTGTCCGGTCGATAGCGAGGACCATCGAAGACAGGATTGTCACCGGATTTCCTGTCCGAACGTTGCGTTTTGAAGATGGGGTCTGGGTAGCAGGGGATGGGGAAAGGACGGTGACCGGCGAACGCCTCGTCAGCACGGTTCCCCTCCATCACCTGGTCTCCTGCCTCGAGGGGGTACCGTCTTCTGTCATGGACGCCGTGCGCTCGCTCCGGTACAACTCGGTTGCATGCATCCAGATTGGTATTTTGGGGCCTGTTCCCCCCCTTTCATGGGTCTACATCCCCGAAAGGGACCTGGGACTTGCAAACCGCGTGTCATTCCCTTCAAATTACAGCAGCCATGTAGCTCCCCCGGGATGCTCTTCTATTCTCGCGGAGGTGACGTACAACGAGGGGGACGCAGTCAGCCTGATGACCGACGATGAACTCATCGGCCACGTCTGTACCTCCCTTGGAAAGATGGGGTTCCTGACAGGGGACAGGGTGGTCTACTCGGCAGTCGACAGGCAGAGATTTGCATACGTTGTCTATGACCTTGCGTACCGCGAAAATGTCAGGATAGCCAGGGACTACTTTGAGTCCCTGGGAATCACACTCCTCGGGAGATTTTCCCAGTTTGAATACCTGAACATGGACGCCTGCATCCGCAATGCCATGGAATGCGCGAGGGAATGGCAGTGAAGGTCAATTTTTACGTCGAGGACATGCTCTTTTTCCGGTACATCGGGTGTGCAACAGTCGCACGCACCCTCTACCGTCACCTCCAGGGCTTCCCTGACATCGACGTATCATGGAAGAGCTTTGCAAATTCATCAGATATCGTTCACTTCCACACGTTTGGTCCTCTCGCAGGTCTCAACCGGCGTCTTGCACGGGGAAAGACCATTCTGACCGCCCATTCGACCCCCCGCGTCAACATGGACAACATCGCGCTTGCCCGGGCCATCAACAAGAGGTACCCCCACATTTACCGGAGGTTTGACCATATCATCACCATCTCGCGCCCGTGCCACGAGGAGGTGACGTCGATGGTCCCTGACATGCCGGTGACGATGATCCCCAACGGTGTGGACCGTGAATTTTTCCAGAGGGACGGGGAGAAGGGGGCTGCCTTCAGGGAGGACTACCACATCCCCCCGGACCAGAAAGTGGTGCTGACGGTCGCCCAGCAGACACCCCGCAAAGGTCTCTATGACTTCCTTGCCCTCTCCCGGGTCTGCCCTGACACGACTTTTGTCTGGATCGGTGGTTTCCCCTACGGGGCACTCTCAAAGGACTATGGTAAGATCAAGAAGATGAAAGTCCGCTGTGGCAGCAACGTCATTTTTCCCGGTCACATCAATGACATCATCAGGCCCTACAGTGCAGCCGACGTCTTCTTCATGCCTTCCTATGCTGAGACGTTTGGTCTCGTCATCCTCGAGGCCCTCTCGTGCGGCCTCCCTGTCATTGCCCGGGACATCCCGGAGTTCAGGGACATTTACGGGGACAGTATCCTCTATTTCAGAGAAAGGAGTGACGTGCCGGCGCTCCTGGAAGACACGGCACAGCTGGACAGGTGTGCGAGGCATGCACGGGAGTTCTCGGCCCGTTTTGATATCAGGGATATTGCTGCCCAGCACGTCCGCCTCTACAGGGAGCTTGCAGAATGAAAGTATCGGTCATTATCCCGGCCTACAACGAGGCGGGGAATATCAGGAGATGCCTGGAATCGCTCTCGCACCAGAGCATCCCACGGAAAGAGTATGAACTGATCGTTGTCGACGGGGGTTCCCGTGACGGGACCATTGAAGAGGCCAAGCCCCTTGCGGACCTCGTTTTCGTCCAGACGAGCGAGAAAGTGGGGGGGGCGAGGAACGATGGTGTCATGCGGTCACAGAGCCCACTCGTTGCCACCACGGATGCCGATTGCATCATCCCCCCCGACTGGCTCGAGGTCATTATCGAGGACTTTGAAAAGTTTCCCGACGTCGTCCAGATCTACGGCCCCGTGGACCCCATCGAGAAGACTGTGAAAAACCACGTATCACTTGCGCTTGCAAACACGTTCTCCCGTATCGGGTACTGGACCCACACGCTCGCCTACACGCTGGGTTGCAACACCGCGTTTCGCAAGGACGCGTTTATCCGGGCCGGCATGTACCGGTGCATCGATGCCGGTGACGACCTCGAGATAGCCCGGCGGATGGCCAGGGAAGGCAGGGTCATGTTCGATAACCGCATGAGGGTAGAGTTCTCCATGCGCCGGTACGAAAAATTCGGGACGATCCGATCGCTTTATGAATGGCTCTCCATCGTCGCACGGGGCGGATCCTCCGATAAGCACCAGTATACCCGGAGAGAATACAAATAGGGAGGGGTCAATGCAATGACCGTTTCCGGGAACGGGGGGCCCGGGAGAAAGGTCCCCGGTGGCGATCCAGGAGACCTCGTTGCCCGGTTCAATGGATCGGAGTATGCGCGCCTCCTGGGCATGGAGATCCTCTCGGCGGGCCCGGGACATGCAACGGTCAGGATGGATACCCGCGGAAAGAGGAATTCGCGGGGGTTCATCCATGGCGGTGCCATCTTTTCCCTCGCAGACCAGGCATTTGGTATTGCGGCAAACCTTGGCAGCGATTCCGAGGTTGCCCTCTCGGCACGGATTTGGTACCTCCGGCCTGCACGGGGAGACCTCACAGCAAAAGCCGAATGTTTTGGGAGGACAGGGGCCTATTCATGCTACAGGGTCAGGGTATACGACGGGGACGAACTGGTCGCGGTTTTCGAGGGGGAAGGGATGAAGATGGGGAGGCAGGCAGCACGGAACGGTACGTCTGTCTCCTGATGCGGTGATGGAGCCTTATAAAAGAGTAAAAGGAAAAAATTCAAGGAATAAAAGGAAACGGGGATTGTCCCGCTTTAATTGTAACTCCTGAACGGGAGGGCCTGGTCATAGACCTTGTAGCGGTCACCTGTCACGAGGGTTATGAAGACCTCGACCCTGTCTGTGCCCCGCGTACCCTCCAGCTCGACCTGCGAATTGACCTGTGGCCTTGCCAGTGACTGTGATACCACCTGGCCGTCCGAACGGGTCACGATGACATCCATGGAGGAGACGAAGTTGATCCCCTTGCCCCCGCGGAACGTCGTGATAATGGTCGGGGTGATAGCCACGGTGTTCCGGTCGACCTGGACGTCAACGGTATACTGGGGGGGCATCGGCCCGGCAATAAAGCTGAGGGTGGGGGTGGTCGCCGGTGTCACGATTGTCATTTGTTGTGTTGGCTGCGGCGTGCCGGGGGGGGCAGTCGGGACGGGTGTTGCCGGCCCCCCAGATGGTTGGGTGCAGCCCGCACACAAGACAAAGAGGACTGCAGTTGCGGCAAACAGGATGCAGAGTGGTTTGATCATACATATGAGTACTGGTGCCTGATTATAAGAGCCTTCTTCTGGAACTGCCGGGGTCGGATTTTTACGATGAGAATGGCTGCGGGATTTTCGGGGATAGATATGCTTGTGTATCGAAGAGTACCCTGTGATTTTTACGGGTCATTCCGGTTCCCGTGTAAAAGACGCTGGAAAAAGGACGCCGAGGGGGAGATTTGAACTCCCGAGGCGCCGAGCGCCAGTAGCTTTCGAGGCTACCGCCTTTCCGGACTAGACTACCTCGGCACAGGGTTAGATATTTTTCATTCCGCCCCGTATAATCCTATCGAACAGTCATGAAATGCAGGTTTCACCTCGTTCCCGGCGATGACCGGCTGGAGTATACCGGCAAGGAAGGGACAACCTACGAAGAGGCCCTCCTCTCTCTCGGTATCAATCCTGACACTGTCCTGATCCTGCATGAGGGGAGAAGTCTCCCGCAGGACGCGTGCATACGGGAAGACGAGGCAGTGGTCATCTCCACCTGCTCCCGGGGGTAATCTCCCGGGACTCGCGGGGATGGGCCCGCCCTGCCAGGGATGACCCGGCTGAGGGGGGAGCAAGGCGGAGGATTGATCAGTTCGCCCACATTTTCCTGTGATATGGACCGGTACAGGTGCGAGAGATGCGGGAGGGAGTTCCTGGTCAATACGGGGTGTACTTTTTGTTCCCCGCCCCCTCAGGGTCCCCTTTTCTGCCCGGAGTGCAGGGGTATCCTCCGGCAGGTCACGCCCTCTTACTTTGTCTCCCGCCACGAGTGGGATGCCGACTAAGGGCAGGGATGGGAGGGAGAGATGGTGCGGTGGCTCCAAAAACGGTGACCAATAGGGGGATGGGGCGCCGAAAGCAGTTCCTGGTAAAAGAAATGTATGAAAAATAGGGGGGTACACCAGTATCTTTCTTTACTCCGGGGGCTTCCCTGCTTCCTTTTCCTTCTTCTCCTCGCGGGTAATCATCATGTCATCGACCCGGAGGAGAAGGATGGCAGCCTCTGTTGCACTCTGGATAGCCTGTCTCTTGGAGCGCTGCGGTTCGAGGACTCCTTCCTTCATCATGTCCACGACCGTGCCGGTGTAAACGTTCAGCCCGGCATATTTCTCTCCCCTGGCATGGGCATTCTTGAGTTCCACCAGTTTATCGACCGTGTTGAAACCGGAGTTCTCTGCCAGGGTGACGGGGATGACCTCGAATGCATCGGCAAAGGCCTCGATTGCGATTTGGGCCCTGCCCCCGACACTCGAAGCATAGTCCCTGACTTTCATGAGGATCTCGGTCTCGACCGCCCCGCCGCCGACCACCAGCTTGCCATCCTCCATGGCGTCCATAACGACGCGGGTACCGTCCTCCACGGCCCTCTCGAGCTCGTCAAGGAGGTACTCGGTCGACCCCCGGACGAGGATCGTCACTGCCTTGGGATTGTGGCATCCCGAGATCTTGATGAACTCGCCGTCCTCGAGTTCCTCGACAATCTCCGCCCTGCCGAGGGTCTCCTTCGAGAGCTCCTCGACCTTGCTGACGATCTGGGCATTGAGGGCGTGGGCAGCAAACTTCATGTCCTTCTCCGGGACGTCTTCGACCGCAAGGACCCCTCCCTTCGCGAGGTAGAACGCGACCGCATCGGCAATCCCCTTCTGGCAGAGGAGGACATTTGCCCCGCTTGCGATGATGGTATCAGCGTATTTCTTCAGCGTCTCGCGTTCCTGGGCAGAAAATGCACTGACCATGTCGCTGGACTTGATGCGGATCTTGGCCTTGACCTGTGTCTTCTTGATCTCGAGGGGACTTGCGACGAGGGCGACCCGGGCATCTTTGACCTTGCGGGGCATCTCCTCGCTGATGCGTTTCTTGTCGATGACGACACCCCGCACGAGTTCGGCATCGTCCATCGTCTCCCCGGCCTGTTTCTTGATGAGGACGTTGTCCTCGTCGGCAATGATCCTGTCCCCATCTTTTTCGGCTATTGCCATGACCGCATCGACCACGATACCGTTCAGCTTGCTCTTGACCGACTCGATCGCCTTGCCCGTCATCGCGGTGTCTGCGATCCTGACCAGTTTCTCCCTGTCGTAGGGGTCGATGGGGATCGAGAGGTCTTCCAGGACTTCAAGGGCTTTCTTCATGCCCAGGCGGTATCCTTCGGCGATCACGGACGGGTGAATCTTTTTCTCGATCATGGTCTCGGCCTTTTCCATGAATGACCCGACGAGGACCACGGCCGTTGTCGTCCCGTCTCCCACCTCGTCATCCTGGGCCTTTGCGACCTCAATGACCATCTTGGCGCCCGGGTGGACAACGGAGATATCCTGGAGGATGGTGGCACCATCGTTCGTGATCGTCACGTCACCGCTCGGGTCAACGAGCATCTTGTCCATCCCGCGGGGACCAAGCGTCGTGCGTACTGCACTGGCAATTGCCTTTGCAGCGGCAATATTCGAGCGTTGGGCCTCGAGGCCCCTGTTCCGCTCCACGTTTTCCTTGAGAATGATAATCGGTTGTCCTCCAAGCATAGCAGTTCCTCCGATATTGTAAAAGATGGAATTAAACTTCTATATAAATTAATCCATTTTGCGGCGGGAAAATGGAGAGGATATCAGTCAATCCGGGATATTTTGAAGAGAGAATAGACGGGAACACCATCAACGTCCCGGAGACCGCGCTTGTCAAAGATGACGCATATTGCGACGGGGTGGGCACCATGCCGGCGGAGATACTTGACAACGTCCTGCATCGTGTTTCCTGACGTGATGACATCGTCCACGATGATGCACCTCTCGCCACTCACGGGCGAGAAGTTCCCGCTGATCGATCCGACCGGTGGCTCCTGCGTGCTGTGCTTGGCGGGGTGGTAAATGGCAAGCCTGATGTCCTCCTGGACTGCAATCAGCGTTGCAAGCGGGATCCCTGATACGGCAATCCCCACGACGAGGGTGGGGAAACGCTCCAAATAGCCCTCCTCTTTTTCATCTCCCTCAAGGGATGTATAGTACTGTTTGAGGAGCATCATGGCGATCCCGTCGAGAAGCGGCCCCTGGCCACTCACCGCGGTCCAGTCTATGTGGACGTCCTTGGGTATCGCCACGCCCTTCTGCTGGGTCAGAAGCCAGGTCACGGTCTCCATGGAGAGCGAGAGCTCGTCTGCGATCTGTCCCGGACTGTGCCCTTCAGAGAGGAGAGCCCTGGCCTTCTGGATCAGCTCGTCAAGCGACGACATGGGAAAAAAGTGTGCACCCATCTACTTAAGTGTTCTTTTTGGAACCGTTCCGCATACCGGGCACACACCCGGTCCTTCCACGACCTTCCCACACCCCGGGCAGCGGAACTTCCACTGCCGCTTCCTCGCCCTCCGCTGCTGGAGGGGGTAGACCACGATTCCCAGGTGGCGGGCAACGTTCTGGAGGGCAAAGTCATCAGACACGACACCGGCACCTTCCTGGAGAGCAAGGGCAAGGACCTCGCAGTCGGCAGGGGAGAGGACGGAGAGGTCCCCGCTTGCTGCCGCGGAATCGAAAACTGCCTGGAGATACTCCCTTTCCGGAGCCAAAACCACGAGGCCTGTTGCGAGGAGGGCCTCGAGCCGGCAGCGCGAACACGCGTCCCTCAGCTCACCCACGACCGCAGGTGTCGAGTAGAGCTCGCCCTCGAGGGGAATATCCAGGAAAAAGGCAGTTGCGTCAAGGACTTTTTTCTGCGGCAAACGTGACCACCTCCCCTTCCCTGACAGAGATATCGTATCCAAAAAGACGTAGGAGCCAGCACATCGTCCTCGCATGGAGGGTACAGGTGTTGCTCGTGTAGGATCCCCCGGCGGTGGCAACGTAGATCAGGAGCTGGTCGGCAAGGTGCCTGTCCACCACTCCCCCGGCACTCACCTCACTGGTGAGGGCGAGAGCAGCGTCCCGTCCCACCTTCTCGGCGGGATAACCGGGCTTTCCGATACCAACGCCACCCCTCCAGCCCATCCACGCCGTGCACGAACTTCCCATCCCCGGGCCCTCCCTCACATCCTTCGCGACAGGAAAAACAAGTCCCGTTGCATCGAGGAGATGTGCTGCAGCCGCAGCCGCCTGGCGTTCCGCGACGTGGAAAGGGAGTCCGGCGCTGCACGAGACGATCCCCCGGGATCCTTCCCCGACCCGTTCCGGGGGACGGAGGGGGACGAGACCGGAGGGTAACACCCGGGACCTGACAACGCCACCGCCCCGGGGATAGTAGCCCCTCCAGGTGATCTCGATGCTTATCCGGGCCCCGTGAGCGATGAGGAAGGGGACGAGGAGGTGTGCGGTATAGTCAATCGTCGGGCTCTGGCTCACTTCTGTCCCGCCGGAAAGGGTGATCTCTCCCCCGACTTTGAGTGCAACCGGGAGCCAGGCCTGGAGAACGAGGGGGATGCTCCCTGCTGTCCCGATGTCCACAGATATCGTTCTCTGCGAGAGGGGGCCGGGGATGCATGTCACCTCCCTGCTCCCGGGGGTGCACCCCGACACTTCGGCATCGCATACGCCGGCAACCGCCCGGATCGCGGCGATGTGCTGCGGCCGGAGACCGGGGTTCTGCCTCCCGGCCCTGATGTTATAAACGCGGCATGGCTCGCCCGTGATCGCCGAGAGGGCGACTGCCGACCGGACAAGCTGCCCTCCCCCTTCCAGGGTGGCTCCATCAATCACGAGCATTCGCGGACCATACGGGCAATGGCATCTCCTGCAGAGTACCGGCTGCATGCCCTTTCCAAGGTATCACTGCATGCCACGTGGTGGATGCCGGCCGCAAGGAGGCGGAGGTATGACCCCTCCGCAAGGACACCGTGGACACATGCGGACGAGACCGTCCGGGCACCCTGGTCTCTCAGCATCCGGGCAGCCGAAACGAGTGTCCCCCCCGTGGATATGATGTCGTCAACGACGACGACATCACGTTCTTTCACATCAAGGGAGCGCTGTTCCATCCGGACCTCCTCGCCGGATATCCGTGTCTTTTCCAGGTGGCCGGACTCCCATTTGCACGGTGTCGCAACGGCCGCGGCAAACCGGGCTGCCCCGTCGTCGGGAGCAAGGATAAAGGGATCCTCGAGGGGTAACGAGGAGAGGTAGCGTCCTATCTCTTCAGCCAGGCTCACATCGTGCGAGGGAACGCGGAAATGGGATAGGACGCGGGGATCGTGCACGTTCACGGTAAAAACCCTTGATACCCCCTGTGACAGGGCCCTGCAGACTGCGCGAGCACTGAGGGGTTCTCCCTCGTGGAACTTCTTGTCCTGCCGTGCATATCCCAGGTACGGCACGACGAGGGTGACGTCTGACCCTTCACATGCATCGACGAGGAGGAGGAGCTCGATAAACGCGTCTGCGTCGGGAGTGCTCCCTACAATGATCATCTCCCCGTCTGTTTCTTCCACGCGAAGGTAATGCTCCCCGTCGGGAAAACGGGTGAACCTCACCCCTCCGACCGGACAGCGGAGGGCCCGTGCTATGTTTTCTGCCAGTACCTGGTTGTATTCCGTGCTCACGACCAACATGCCTGCGACCTCATGCTGAAAGTACTTAAACGAGCAGGGATAAATTACATCACTATTGCGAACAGCCCCCCGAGGTACATATTTTCAAATGGAGAGCAAGGAAGTTCCAGAAGGGGCCCCCGAAGAAGAGGTCCCTGTTGAAGTCTCGGTCACAAACTCGTCCCAGGTGGAGGTACCCCCCTCCCTGATCGACCAGGTGATAGGCCAGGAACACGCGGTCGAGGTCATCAGGAAGGCCGCTACCCAGAGGCGCCACGTGATGATGATAGGCAGCCCGGGAACGGGGAAGTCCATGCTTGCCAAGGCAATGGCAGAACTCCTCCCCAAGGAGGAGATGCAGGACATCCTCGTGTACCCCAACTCCGATGACCCCAATAACCCCATCGTGCGAACGGTTCCCGCCGGGCGGGGCAAGCAGATCGTGGCAGCCCACAAGGCCGAGGCGCGGAAAAAGATACAGTTCAGGAATACGCTCCTCATGCTCCTGCTCATCGGGATCATCGGGTACGCATTCATCACCTACCAGTGGCTGATGGGAATCATCGCCGCGGCTTTCGTCTTCATGGCCCTCCGGTATGCCACGCCCCGCGAAGAGTCAATGATCCCCAAGCTCCTCGTCTCCAACGACTCGACGACGACGGCTCCTTTCATCGATGCCACGGGGTCCCACGCAGGGGCCCTCCTCGGCGATGTACGGCATGACCCCTTCCAGAGCGGCGGCCTCGAGACCCCGAGCCATGACCGGGTCGAGGCAGGGGCCATTCACCGGGCACACAAGGGGGTCCTGTTCATCGACGAGATCAACACCCTGACACCCCACTCCCAGCAGAACCTCCTCACCGCCCTCCAGGAGGGCGAGTTCCCCATCACCGGCCAGAGCGAGAGGTCAAGCGGGGCCATGGTGAGGACAGAACCCGTCCCGTGCAAGTTCATCATGGTGGCCGCGGGAAACCTCGACGCCATCCAGGGGATGCACCCGGCACTCCGCTCCCGCATCAGGGGGTATGGGTACGAGGTCTACATGAGCGAAAGCATGCCCGACACGCCGGAAAACAGGGAGAAGTTCATCCGGTTCATCGCCCAGGAGGTGAAGAACGATGGCAAAATACCCCATTTCGACCGGAGTGCCATCGAAGAAGTTATCAGGGAAGCGAGGCGGAGGTCAAACCGGAAGGGGCACCTCACCCTGAAACTCCGGGACATGGGCGGTTTGATCCGGGTCGCCGGGGACCTTGCCCGCCAGGAAGGCGCAGAGGTGACGACCGCAGATCACGTGATTGCTGCAAAGAAGACCGCCCGGTCCATCGAAGACCAGGTCTCCGACGAGTATATCCGCCGAAGCCGGGAATACGAGCTCACTGTGGTGGAGGGGACGAGGATCGGGAGGGTGAATGGGCTCGCGGTGATGGGGAGCGACTCGGGCTCTGTCCTTCCCATCATGGCCGAGGTTACCCCTGCCCAGGGTTCCAGCGGGACGGTGATCGCGACCGGGATGCTCAAGGAGATCGCCCAGGAGTCCATCAAGAACGTGAGCGCTATTCTCAAGAAGTTTACCGGCAAGGACATCAAGAACATGGATATCCACATCCAGTTCATTGGGACCTACGGGGGAGTGGAGGGGGACTCTGCCTCCATCAGCGTGGCAACGGCGGTCATCAGTGCCATTGAGAATATCCCGGTCCGCCAGGACATCGGGATGACCGGTTCCCTCTCTGTCAGGGGCGACGTCCTGCCTGTTGGTGGCGTCACGTACAAGATCGAGGCAGCAGCAAAGGCCGGGATCAAGACCGTGCTCATACCGCGGGCAAACCTCGATGACGTCCTGATAGAGGACCGTTACCGTTCCCTGGTGACCATCATCCCCGTGGACTACATCGATGATGTCCTCAAGATTGCCCTCGTGCCGGAGAACCGCGAAGGATTCTTAAACAAATTGCGGAAGATGGCATCAGCACCCTCCGCAGCGTTCCTTGAGGGTCCGACTGCTCCCACCACCCCGGCATGATTCTCCATGACCGGGATCCGCTATTTTGACATCCGCCACGTCAGGGGAGAGGTCACCCATATTGACAGCGAGAACGGCCGGGTGGAATCAGCCGGGACATCGTTCCTGGACAGGGCAATCGTGCGCGTACTGGGCCCGAAGGGATGGGGAATCCTCTCTCTCGACACCTTCGAACGCCCGGGGAGAGAGAACCTTGACGAGATCCTGGAGAGGGGGTCCCGCCTCGCCTCTCTCACGCAACAGGAAGTGGTCCTTGCTGACGTGCCGTCCGGGACCATCCCTGTCCCCCCCCTGAAGGAAGATCCCCGTTCCATCGATCTTCCGGAGAAGGAGGGGTTCCTCCTCGAGATCGAGAAAGCAGCCAGGATGACTGGTATCACGAGTACACGGGCCAGCTACATCGAGCGTTTTGAAGACGTGTATTTTGGGGACAGCAGCGGCAACGAGTATAGCTATACCATCTGCCGGTGCGGTTACTCTGTCCTTGCCGTCGCAGTCAGGGGAGGTGAGATGCAGATGGGATACCGGCGCAGGCACGCACTGCAGGATTTTCCCCTCCGGCACATGCAGGATGATGGCAGAAAAGCAGCCAGGAGGGCGCTTGCCCTGCTGGACGCAAAAAGGCCCCGGGGGGGGAGGATGAACGTGATCCTCGACCCGGAGCTTGCCGGTGTCTTTGCCCACGAGGCCGTCGGTCATGCAAGCGAGGCAGACCTCGTCCAGGAAGGGGGATCAGTCCTTGGGGGCAGGATCGGTCACGCGATTGGAAGCGACTGCGTCACGATCATCGACGACCCCACCCTGCCCGAATTTGGGTTCGAACCTGTTGATGCAGAGGGGAGCGTTGTCGGCCCGACAGAGATCATCAAAAAAGGGGTCCTGAACGCGTACCTCCACAGCAGGGAGACACTTGCCGCCGTCGGACATGGGCATGCCGGGAATGCCCGGGCCATGCCGGGTGAACCTCCCCAGGTCAGGATGAGCAACACCTACATCAGGGAGGGGGACAGCTCGGTCGACGAGGTCATCGCAGAATGCAGGAGGGGGATCTTTCTCATCGGCACGCGCGGCGGGCAGGTGGACCCCGGCAGGGGAGTCTTCCAGTTCAACGCCGAGTGCGGGTATATCATTGAAAACGGGGAATGCGGGCAAATGGTCAGGGACGTCTCCCTTTCGGGAGAGATCCTTTCCACGTTGCACGGGATCTCGCTGTGTGCGGGGGACAGGAGGATGCACGAGGGATACTGTGGAAAGGGGGGCCAGAGCGTGCCAGTCAGTGACGGGGCACCCCATGTCCTCCTCCACGATGCGGTGGTGGGTGGCAGTGGATCTGATTGAAAAGATCCTGTCCGCGGGAAATGCGAAAGCCGATGAGGTGGAAATTTACCTCTCAACCGGCAGGTCGGTCACTGCCAGGCTCAAGAGGAGGGAGATCTCCTATGCGGCGGGATCTGACAACAAGTCCCTTGCTATCAGGGTGATCTCCGGGGGAAAGATCGGTGTATCTTCTACCTCCAACCCGGGACGCTGGGAACCCTGCCTTGACGCGGCGTTACGGAGTGCTCAACTGGCAAACGCCCAGGAGTGGAAAGGGCTGCCCCGGCCGGACCCTGCCGGCGGGGGGTGGATCAATTTTGACCAGACGCTCATCCCTGACCCTGCCCGGGCAGGGGGACTCCTCCAGGACATGGTGGAGGGGGCGGGGGCGTACCCCGTGGAGATCACATCGGGAAGTGCCGAGATATCCCGGTTTTCAACGGTACTTGCCAATACAAACGGCCTCTTCCGGGAAGACCGGGAGAGCCTGGTGAGTATCGGGCTCGAGGCGATCAGGGAGCAGTCGACAGGGTACGAGTTCGAGACCTCGTGGAAGGCAGATATCGACGCGGTGGAGGTTGGGCGGAGGGCAGCCTTTCTTGCATCGTCCTCGGCCGGGGGCAGGGATATTCCGACCGGCACCTATGACGTCATCCTCTCCCCTGTTGCCCTCGCACAGCTCGTGGAAGCGTGCATCATCCCTGCCCTGAGCGGGAGGAATGTCCACGAAGGACGGTCCCGGCTCGCTCCACTCCTCGGAGAGGAGGTCTTTGACCCGGCCCTCACCCTGACAGACGACCCGTTCCATCCCCGGGGGACCGGCAGCTGCCTGTGGGACGGGGAGGGCTCGGTGACCCGGCGGCTCCCCTTCATCGAGAGGGGTGTCCTTCGCTGTTTTGCCTATGACCTCAAGACTGCGTACAGGTACGGGAAAGAATCCACGGGGAGTGCAGTCCGTTCGGGGATGGGGGGTGGGATCTCCATCGGTGTCCACTGCGCCACGCTCGACGGCCCCCGGTGCAACCTCGCTGATGAGGAGGGGATATGGGTGCACGATGTCGTGGGGGCGCACACGGCAAATCCCCTGACGGGGGACTTCTCGGTTGAACTCTCCAATGCCTTTCTCACACGGGGAGGTCACTTTGAATACCCGATAAAATCGGCAATGCTGACGGGGAACGTCTTTGAGATGTTGAAAGGGACGGAGGGGATCTCGCGCGAGGAAAGAGTCGTGGGTGCCTTCGTCCTCCCCTCCATAAGATTAAAAAACCAGAGAATCATTGGTAATTAGGAAGGTACATGGACTTCGCGGTCATTGCTGCAGCGGTTCTCATCGCTCTCGTGCTCTTTTTCATCCTCAAAGATATCACGAAGCTGGTCATCAACTCAATCCTCGGTCTCCTGATCCTCTTTTTCACCAATCTGTTCGGTGTGATGGGGATATTCGGGAGGCCGGACATCCCGTACTCGCTCGTCAACCTCCTCCTCTGCATCCTGGGGGGTATACCGGGTGCCCTCATCGTCATCGTCCTCCACCTGCTGGGAATGGAGGGTTTTTAGGTTAATTTTTTTTTTTGTTGAGATCGCCGCCATAACGTTCTTTTAGAGACGGGCCTGTCCAACCACGCCCTGGAGGGGGGCTTTGGTCCACCAACCTGTTCTACACAGGACACGCAAAAAAGGAAAGAGCCTTGAATTCTCCTGGTGGATCTGGATTCATGTCAAAACACGTTTGCCTCGGTGTAGACGAGCACCTGGGTCTGCTGGATCTCGTAGGGCTTAATTTCGCGGGAATGGGCTGATAACCTCATCTTGACGACCTCGAGGGCGAGGTGGACATCGGTAAGGTCAGAGGGGCGCACGTAGCGCAGGAGGATAACGGTGTCTGCAAGGTACTCGATGAGATTGTGGCGGCTTGCGAAGGGGTTATCCTTGTCGGTCTCGCTCGTCATGACGATTGTGCAGTGCTGGTTGCGGAGGGTGTCGACGAACCGGAACATCTCGCGGCGCCGGTCGGAATCGCGGTCAAAGAGGTCCTCAAAGAGTGATATGGGGTCGATGACGACCCTTTTTGCTCCCATCTGGCGGACGAGGGCAGGGAGCTCGTTCTTGATGCTGTTGATGGCCAGGTTGAAGTCAGAGGGGTCGAGTTTCAGCACGGTGAGGGGACCGCCGCGATACCGTTCGACATCCCACCCCTTGTCTGCCATGTACTGCAGGATCCTGTCCTCGCGTTCCTCGAGGCTGATGTAGATCACATTCTCTCCCCGGGTGAGCCCTTCCCATATGAACTGGAGGGCAAATGTGGTCTTTCCCGTCCCGTAGGTCCCGATGATGGAACAGATGCTCCCGGGGATGAGCCCCCCTCCCATCATCTGGTCAAGCCCCTCGATACCTATCCTGACGCGCTCGGCCCCGTTCATACGACCACCCGGATGTTGCTCACGTCAAACCCTTCGTTAGAGGAGATCCGGACGGCGAACTTGACAAGGTCCTTCTCCTCGAGGTGGGGCATGAGCCCCCGGAACTTCTCGATGTACATCACCCTCTGCCGCCGCCCCCCGGTTGTCTCCTCCCAGCGGAAGAACAGGACTGCATCTGATATATCGGCAATCTCCAGCTCCCGCGGAACATCGAGGATGCCCTTCGTGAGGAGGAGATAGATCACCGAGTTCCATTCCTTTGCGACTCTCTGGAGACCGCGGAGGAATGCTGCAAAATCTCCCCAGAGCCCCTCTTTCGCATACATGGTCGAGAGGTCCGTGAGTGAGTCAAAGACGATGAGGCTGTTTTTGGGGACCTCGCTTAACCGGGATGCCAGTGCGGCAAGGATATTATCATGCCCCCCCCGTGACTGGAGACGTGAGAAAATATCCTTTTCCGAGTACCATTCAAGGGGAATGATACTTGAATCAAAGTAAAGGGTGGAGAGATCGACACACTTCAGCCCCGAGAGCCCCCTCGTCAGATCGGGGTGAAACGCCCTTGTCATCTCGGTAATGACATCGTCCTTGCCCTTGGTAAACGTGATATACCAGATCTCGCGGGGGACCTTCTTCGTGTCCCCTGGATTGTCCTTCATTTTCCCGGACAGCACCATGACGGATGTGTAGACGAACTCCTGGCTCCCCGCCCCGATGTCCCCGAGGAGCAGGATGAGTGAGCCCGGCGGGACACCCCCCTCAATGACAGGGTCAAGCGAGGAGATCCCGGTCGGCATCATCATGTGGCTCGTCTTTTCATCCATTCAGGGCCCCGATTGTATAACGCATGATGGGTATTTAAAAATACATCTACATTTCTGTCCGGCCCCGGGAAATAAAAGTGCCGTTCTGCCTTTCCGGATCGAAATTTCCCCCTCCTTTCGTCATGGATTTATATACGTGTGCAGGAAAACACATCCTACAGGATACATGCACCGGGAGACAGGGTGCAGGGCAGGGGCATTCCGTGGCAATCAGGATTCCGGACATTCAGGGTATCGTGAACCGCCTTAAACCCGCACGCGGGCAGGACGTGGTGGAGACGGCACCCCCCGAGTTCTCTTTTACCACGTTCTTCAAAAAGAAGCAAAAAATTGCAGCATTCCCCGAGTATGACTTTGAAAGGGCAGGTTCCCTCGTCGAAGGGGAAGTGCCGGAAGGCTACACCGAGATCGAGCGGTACTATGTCGACAAGGGAAGGTCACTCGTCATTATCGGCCTGAACAAGAGGACCAACCAGTACGAATACCTCCTGTTTGAACCGAAACTCTCGGAATTCGAGTACGAACTGCTCGAGAGGCTCCACGAGGACATGCGGTCAGCCCTCATCCTGACCGACGAAGAACTCGAAAAGGACAAGCGGGTACTCCTCCTCGAGAAGATACAGGAACTCCTCCACGAGTACGGCATCCACCTTGAAGAAAGCAGCCTCTTCCGGCTCCAGTATTACCTGATACGGAACTTCATCGGGTGGGGGCGGATTGATGCCCTCATGAAGGACCACTACCTGGAAGACATCTCGTGTGACGGCCACAGGATCCCGCTCTTCCTCTACCACAGGAAATACCGCAACGTCAAGACCAACATCATGTTTGAACCGGAAGTCTTGAACTCGCTCGCGATCACGCTTGCCCAGCGCTCCGGCAAGCACATCTCGACGGGGACGCCGATGCTTGACGCCACGCTCCCGGACGGGTCACGGCTCCAGCTGACACTGGGCACGGAAGTCACGACCCGCGGCACCTCCTTTACCATCCGGAAGTTCCGCGAGGAGCCCTTTTCACCCGTCGAACTGATGGAGTACGGGACCTTCAGCGCCGAGATGCTCGTCTACTTCTGGCTCGCGATAGAGAACCAAAAAAGCCTTCTCTTCATCGGGGGGACGGCATCGGGAAAGACCACGTCCCTCAATGCCGTCTCGTTCTTCATTCCCCCGATGGCAAAGGTGGTGAGCATCGAGGACACCCGGGAGATTACCCTCTACCACGAGAACTGGATCGCGAGCGTCACGAGGGAGACCGTTTCCGAGGGAGCCAATATCATCTCGATGTTCGACCTTCTCCGGGCGGCGATGCGCCAGAGGCCGGAGTACATCCTTGTCGGGGAAGTCAGGGGTGTCGAGGCCCAGACACTCTTCCAGGCCATGAATACCGGGCACACGACTTTCTCCACGATGCATGCCGGCAGCGTTGATGCGGCTATCCACCGCCTTGAAAATGAGCCCCTGAATGTCCCGAGGAACATGATCACGGCTTTAAACATCGTGAGTGTCCAGGCCCTCGTCTACCGGGGGACGGAACGCGTGAGGAGGTCCCTTGAGATCGTCGAGATTGCCGGGATCGATCCTTCGACAGGAAACCTCCGCGTCAACACGGTGTTTGACTATGACCCTGTACAGGACGTCTTTTCGTACAAGGGGAGGTCACAGGTCTACGCAGACATAGCAGACAGGAGGGGCTGGAGCCGGGAGCAGCTCGAGGCGGAGATCGCGAGGAGAAAGAGAGTGCTCCAGGCCATGGAGACGCAGAAAATTGTCGATTACGTGCGGGTGTCACGCATATTCCAGGCATATCACATCAACCCTGACCTCGTGACAGGGAACCTCGACGACCTCTCCCGAGTGCTTGAATGAGTCTCAATTCATATCTCCGGAAAAGGGTGACGGGGGATCCCCTCCGCTACCAGGGTCTCGTGGCAGACCTCGAGTCGGCCCGCTTCGGGGTGACCGTGGAGCACTACCTCTCGCGGGTCATCCTTGCCTCAGTCCTCTCCGGTATTGCATTTGCACTCCTGGGTTTCTGGCTCACGGGGCTGGTTGTCTATTCAGCACAGGGAGGGGGATACGTGGGGGTTTACAACGTATTTTCCCTCCCCCTGCCCGAGCGGGTTGAACCGGGTTCTCCCACCACCATTCCCCTGCAGGCGGGAGGAGGAGTCATCGCCTTTGTGCTGGGGTTTTTCCTGGTCTACCACATCGCCCTGCGTTACCCGTCCATGCAGAAGAAGAACAGGGCAACGAAGATCAACCTCACGCTGCACAATGCCGTGGCATACATGTATGCGATGCGGAAAGGTGGTGCCCAGTTGATGACGATCTTCCGTTCCCTCTCGGAGAACGCAAAGATTTACGGGGAGGTTGCACTCGAATTTCGCCAGGTCGTCCGCGACGCTGATTTTTTCGGGTATGACGTTGTCACTGCCCTCCGGCACCTGATGGAGACCACGCCCTCGGAGAAGCTGAAACAGTTCCTGGAGGACATGGTCTCGGTGATCGAGAGTGGGGGTGACCTTGTCAGCTTCCTGTCCGGCAGGGTGCGGCTCTACCAGGAAGAGGCCCGGTTTGAACAGAAACAGTTCCTCCAGTTCCTCTCCCTCGTCGCAGAGTCGTACGTCACGCTCTTTGTGGCCGGCCCCCTCTTCCTCATCATCATCATGGTCGTCATGGGAATGATGGGAGGAATGGCCATCTTCCAGTTGACAGCAGTCGTGTACCTCGTTTTCCCGATCGGCTCGGCAGTCTTCATCCTGCTCATCGACCTGATCTCCCTGAAGAGCGAAATCATCGAACGGTACGTCAGGGCAAAGTGGCTCCATGAATATAGCGACGTTTCCGTGTACCACAGGGAGGGAGAAGAGCCGTTTTTTGAACGACTGGCCCGGTACGACCGGGTCAGGAGGCTCCGGGAGTTTTTCCGCCATCCCTTTGAATTTTTCCAAAAAAACTACCAGTACACCCTCCTCTTTACCGTACCGGTCGCAGTTGCCTACCTCATTGCCCTCTTTGTCATGGTCCCCCATTACCAGGACGTTGAGCTGTACATCGACGTGGTCGACGACCATGTCATGATCGCCCTCCTTATTGTCCTCGGTCCCTACGCGTTTTTCTACGAGATGTGGCGCAGGAACATCGAGGGGATGGAGGCCCTGATCCCGGAATTTCTCGAGAGGATGGCGGGGATAAACCAGGTCGGGCTCACGATTGCCCAGGCAATCTCGATCATGGTCAACACGAACCTTGGACTTCTATCCTACGAGATAAAGAGGATAAAGCGTGATATCGACTGGGGGGCAAGTTTCACAGAGGCCCTCATCCGCTTCGAGGACCGGGTCAGGACGCCCCTGATCGCACGGACCGTCTCCCTCATCACGAGGGCGAGCCAGATGAGCGGGTCGATCGGCGACGTCCTCTCGATTGCCGCAAGCGACGCCAAGATGTCAGACCTCCTCAAGCGTGAACGGCTCTCTGACATGTTCATCTACACGGCCATCATCTACATGGCATTCGTGGTCTTCGTCTTTGTCGTCGGAGTTATCTCCAACAATTTCATACCGATCCTTGGAAATGTCGGGGGCGGGACAATCCCCCAGGGAACCCCTCTCTCCAACGTCAGCCCGTCCTCCATCAAGGCGATCCTGCGCCTGATGTACCACTCCGTCGTTCTGCAGGCCGTGATGTCCGGCCTCATTGCAGGCCAGATGGGAGAGGGGTCATTGAAGGCAGGTTTGAAGCACTCCTGCCTCATGCTCGCAATTGCCCTCGTCATATTCAACCTCATCCTCTGAAGGGGGTGGTATTTCCTGTCGTCGCACGTGTTCCGGCCGGGGAGGGATGAAATCCTGTACGTCCGGGGGCGGGACTCCTTTCTCATCGCCGGGCAGGCAGGGTCCCGGTTTGCCCTCTGCATCGAGGCGCCCGGGGAGGAACTATGCCAGTTCATCGAGCCTTGGCACATCATCGTGGTCAGCGCACCAGAGGGAGGATCGCTCTGTGCCGCTGCAATGCTCTTCCTCCTCGTGAGGGACCACCACGTCCCCCTCGTCGTCCTGCCCCGGGCTCACCCGGGGTCCCGGAGGCTCCGGTACGTGGTCTCTGCAGGGGACCAGGTACTCCTTTCCTGCTCTATCGAGAGGGGGACCCATCCCGAGCAGCACCTCCTCTGCTCATCGGCCGAGCTTGCCGGGGTTCTCCTGACGGGCGACCCGGCCGGCATATGCATCAGTGCCCTGCCGCCGGGCATTTCGGGAACAGTCGTGCCACTCCCGGTCGCCTGCTGCCCTCCCTGACCCGGACAGAGACTTTTTCGGGCAACCACCCGGGCAGTTCACACTGCACGAGGGGAGTGCCGGAAAGAGGCAGGTGCAGGGGGATTTGCACCTTCCTGCTCCACGGAAATCCCCCGACTGTCCATTAAAACCCGTTTGGGCTCCCATTCTCCCAAAAAAATATCAACAGATATAAGAACAATTCAGGTCTAACATTTCAGTGCCATGAGAGGAGGGTTGGATGAAGACTGAGGTCTTGCAGAAGATTAAACTGACTGAATCTGAGTACCAGAAGATGATCAGCGAGGCTCTTGCCGAGAGCAAGCGGAACAGTGCACATGCCGAGCTTGAGGCAGATAACCTCGTGATGAAAGCAACGCACGATGCGGAGGAGTACAAAAAGGCCAGGCTGGCCGAAGTACGACAAAACGCAGCGAGGAAGCGCGAGGAGATCCTCCAGGAGGGCAGGACCCGTGCTGCCGAGCTGAAACAGCGGGGTATGCGCAACCTTGAAAAGGCCGCAAACCTGCTGGTATCGCGTTTCAAGGAGCAGCTCCATGTTCTCTCCTGAAGGGATGACACGTGTCCTCATCGCGGCCACAAAGTCCCAGATGGAACCTGTGATCCGGGAACTCTACCGTCAAAACCTTTTTCACATCGAGGAATTCGTCGAAAAGGACAGCAAAGAGTACGAGGGGTACCGTATCGGTACCCCCCTCCCTGCGGCAAATGAAACGTCCCGTGAACTCATCAGGCTCCGGGGGATCACGAGTGCCTTCGCACTGAGTGAAGGCGAAGGTGTCTCTCCCGGCCGGAGAGAGAAGGTCGCCCGTCTGAAGGAAGTCATCGCAAAAGAGCTTCCCCTTCTTGAGAAGGATATCGAGAACCTCCTTGGAAAGAAAGCGAGGCTGGATACCCTCATCAGGGAATACGAGCAGAAGATTGAGACATTGCGGCCCTTCCAGGGTGTCCCGTTTGACCTGGGACTCCTGCGTGGCTTCCAGATGTTCTCGGTCTTCTCGGGATACGTCTCCCGGAACCTGGCCCTCGATGTTCCCCACGAGATCTTTTCTGTCGACACGAAGAGGGGCACGTTCATCATCCTCATTGTCCACCAGAAGGACCGCAGTGCGGCCGAGGGTGCACTCATGGACGCCCAGTTCGTGGCAGTCCCTGTCCCCGACGAGGAGGGTGTTCCGGCCACCCGTATCGGCTACTACGAAGGGCAGATCCTTGCGATCCGGGGGGAGATGGAGGAGATTAACCGCAATCTCTCGGAGATGAAGGCCCGGCACGGGCCCCTGTTCCTCGCCTGTCATGAGCTTCTCTCTGCCGACGTGGAGATGGCCGAGGCACCCTTACGTTTTGCAACGACCGGCGAATCCTTTGTGGTCGAAGGATGGGTGCCCACTGCCCAGCTGGAGAGGCTCAAGGAGGGTATCCATTACGCAACGGGGGGAAAAGTCTTTGTCTATGAATGCGAACCGGCCGAGGTCACTGACGTACCTCCCACGGAGTACAGGAACCCTGGATTTGCAAAGCCCACAGAGATGCTGATGGACGTATACTCACGTCCCCGGTACACGGAACTTGACCCCACGCTGCTCGTCTCGATCATATTCCCGATTTTTTTCGGGATTATTCTTGGCGACGTGGGATACGGTGCAGTCCTCCTTGCCATGAGCCTGGGGCTGCGCAGGTTCCTCAAGGGAGAGGAGGCCGGAAGGCTCCTCGCCATTCTCCGGAATGCAAGCATATCAAGCATCATCTTCGGTATCCTGTTCTCGGAGGTCTTTGGGTTCTCACTCCCGTGGCCCCCCGTCCTGTTCTCCCGGCACCTCAACATCGGGGGTCATGCGGGAGGGCACGGGCCGGATGTCACAGGGCTGATGATCATGGCGGTCTGGATCGGTATCCTCCAGATAACCCTCGGGCGGGTGCTCGGGATGGTCAACCATGCAAGGCAGGACCATGGATCGCACAGGGTAAAGGCAGTCCTGGCAAACCTTGGGTGGATCATGGTCCTTTGGGGGATACTGCTGATGATATGGGCGGCCTTCTCCATGCCGTTCATGCCTGATCTCTCGGGCCTCCCACCGGTCGTGATGGGTCTGAACCTCTCGTCACTCGCGGGTCTGGCGATGATCATCGTTGGCGTTGTATTCATCGCACTGGATTCTCCCCTTGAGATCGTGGAACTGCCGACGATCATGAGCCACGTTCTCTCGTATGCCCGTCTCGTCGGCGTCGGCCTCTCATCAGTGGCAATAGCCATGGTGGTCAATTTCATTGCCATCGGGCTGATTATTGAACCCCAACTCGAATCGTTGAACGCGGTCGGGGTGGTACTCATTATCATTGGCGGCGTTGTCCTCGTCATCGGGCACCTCCTGAACACGATCCTCGGGATGCTCGGCGGCGGGCTCCAGTCGCTCAGGTTGCAGTACGTTGAATTCTTCACCAAGTTCTACAAAGGTGGAGGCAAGAAATACACTCCTTTCGGAATGAGAAAGAGATTTACGGAGGATTAAAAATGGCAGAAACAGCAGCAGTAGCAGCAGCGGAAATGACTGTCGAGATGGTAAAGGCATCGCAACTCGGAATGAAAGCCCTCGGTGCTGGCATAGCCGTCGGTCTCACCGGGATCGGGACAGGCCTTGCCGAGATGGCAATCGGGTCTGCAGCAGTGGGAGCAACAGCCGAGAACAAGGATGTGTTTGGGCTGGTGCTCCTGCTCACCGTCATCCCCGAGACCATCGTTATCTTCGGTCTTGTGGTCGGACTCCTGTTACTCTTCTAGGGAGCGGACCATGGGATTGGAGGCAGTCCTTGAAGAGATCCGCGAGAGAGGGAGAAAAGAAGTAGAGAGGATCCGGAGAGAGAGCCAGGAGGAGACGACCAGGGTCCTTTCGGCTGCCCAGGAACGTGCTGCGAAGATCAAGCAGGCCGCAAATGAGGAGGTTGAACGGCACGCTGCGTTCATCATGAACCAGGAGATCTCGGCAGCAAACCTCCAGGTAAAGCGACAACTCCTCAATACCCAGAAGGAACTGCTCGACCAGGTGTACCAGCAGGCGAGGAGGGACGTTGCCGCGCTGCCCGAGAGCTTTCACCGGGAGGCAATCACCACCCTCCTCTCCAGGGCAAAATCCCAGATAGCGGATGGGATTGTCCACGCAAACGCACGTGACCGGGGCCTCCTCGAACAGATCCTTGCCCAGAAATCCGAATTCAAAGGTTTTTCTGCAGGCGATAACGTGGATATCGAGGGGGGCGTGATCATCGAGAGCAGGGATGGGACCCTGCAGCTGGATTACAGCTATCGCACATTCCTGGACAGGGTGTGGGAATCAGGACTCAAAGATGCATCCGACCTGCTCTTTGGTTGAGGGGGTAGTCGTGTGGCAGAAGTGAGAGCAGGGCCGGTCCCCTACATCTACGTCTGCACACGCATGCGTGTGCGGAAATCCAAGCTCCTCCCCCGCGAGGAGTACATGCGGATGCTGAACATGGGCCTCGCCGAGATCACGAGGTTCGTGGGGGAATCGCAGTATAAAAAAGAGGTCGATGAACTCGCCACATCATTTGGTGGGATCGACCTCATCGAGATCGCCCTTTCCTGGAACCTGGCCAAGGAGTACCAGAACATCCAGAAGATCACCCCCGGCACCCTCAAGGACCTCACGCGGGCATACCTGCGAAGGTGGGACATCCAGAATGTCCTGACCATCCTGCGGGGAAAGCTTCACGGAGAAAAGAAGGGGAGGATCAAGGAAGTCCTCATCCCGGCCGGGGAGCTTGACAGGGTATTCCTTGACAGGCTCCTCGAAGAACCGACCCCCGAGCGCGTCATCGAGGGTCTGAAGGGGAAAAGTGTCTATCCCCTCCTCTCCCGTGCGATGGAGGGTGGTGTAAAGGAAGACCTCCTCCCGAGAGTGGAGAATGACCTCTACAAGCAGTTCTATGCCGACCTCATCACCTATGCCACCAGTGGTGTCAAGGGGGGACGGCAGTTCCTTGAGTATATCACCCTTGATATTGACATCACCAATATCCGGACAATGTTCCGGTTCCGAGCCGAGTCCCCGGGGGAGGATATCAGCGGGGTCATCATACCGGGCGGAACGATCCCACCCCCGGCTATCAATCGTCTCTTCCAGATAAAGGACCGAAACGAGTTTATCGACTCGCTCGTGCCATACATCAGGATCAGGCCACTCCGGGAACTCCTGGAGACTCTGCGGGAAGAACGATCCCTCCGGGAGATTGAGATCGACCTCATCAAGGTGCAGCTGGAAGAGATGGAGACGATGGCAAAACTCAATCCCTTCTCCATCCATCCCATCCTGGCCTACCTCGAGATGAAAAAGTACGAGATCTTCAACCTCCGGGCGCTCGCAAGGGGAAAGGAATCGGGACTGACACCTGAACGGATCCGGGGGTATCTGGTGGTATAATGGAGATCGCAGTGATTGGAAACCAGGAATTCATCCTCGGCTTCCGCCTCGCGGGGATTCGCAGGACGTACCCGGCCGAGAGCGACGAGAGGCTCGTGGAGCACATCAATCGCGTCCTCGAAGACCCGGAGGTCGGGATCCTCGTCCTTCAGAGCGGGGATATCAAAAAAATTCCCCGGAGACTGCAGATGACCCTCGAGGAGTCCGTGAGACCGACGGTCATCACGATCGGTGCCGAGGAGGGAGGCCTCTCCATGAGAGAGAGGATAAAGCGTTCAGTGGGTGTTGATCTGTGGAAGTGAAAGCACAGGATACAAAAATGACAAAGGGTGGAGTTCTCAAACGAATTGCCGGCCCCGTGGTCACTGCAGTGGGAATTGAAGCCCACATGTACGACGTGGTCAAGGTCGGTAAAGAAGAACTCATGGGCGAAGTGATCAAGATCCAGGGTGAGAACATCATCATCCAGGTCTACGAGGACACGTCCGGGATAAGGCCCGGGGAACCTGTCACCAATACGGGCCTTTCCCTTGCCGTGGAACTGGGGCCGGGGCTCCTGACCAGTATCTATGACGGGATCCAGCGTCCCCTCTCCGTCCTCGTTGACAAGATGGGGGACTTTATCCAGAGGGGTGTCTCAGCACCAGGCCTGGACCATTCCAAAAAATGGGATTTCCGTCCCCTCGTGAAGGAGGGTGACCAGGTCGGTCCCGGGAGCATTCTCGGCGAGGTCCAGGAGACGAATATCGTCCACCGCATCCTCGTCCCGCCAAACGTCAAGGGCGGGACTGTCAGGAGTGTCAAAGCCGGTTCGTTTTCGGTCGATGACGTCATCTGCACCCTCGATGACGGGACCACCCTCACCATGATGCAGAAGTGGCCGGTCCGCGTCCCGCGGCCGGTCCTCGAAAAGATGAACCCGACGATCCCCCTCATCACGGGGCAGCGCATCCTCGACGGGCTCTTCCCCATCGCAAAGGGTGGAACGGCTGCTATCCCCGGACCGTTCGGAAGCGGGAAGACGGTGACACAGCAGCAGCTCGCCAAGTGGAGCGACGCAGAGATCGTGGTTTACATCGGGTGCGGGGAGCGCGGGAACGAGATGACCGAGGTACTCACGGAGTTCCCTGAACTCGAGGACCCCAAGACCGGGAAACCCCTGATGGAACGGACCGTGCTGATTGCCAATACGAGCAACATGCCCGTGGCCGCGAGGGAGGCCTCCGTGTATACCGGGATCACCATCGCGGAGTATTTCAGGGACATGGGGTACGATGTCTCCCTGATGGCAGACTCCACGTCACGCTGGGCAGAGGCCATGCGTGAGATCTCGTCCCGCCTCGAAGAGATGCCTGGCGAGGAAGGGTACCCCGCCTACCTCGCTGCCCGGCTCTCTGAATTCTACGAGCGTGCGGGAAGGGTCAAGACGCTATCCGGAAAGATGGGTTCCGTCTCGGTCATCGGCGCGGTATCTCCGCCGGGTGGTGATTTCTCTGAACCCGTCACCCAGAACACACTCCGCATCGTGAAAGTCTTCTGGGCACTCGATGCCAAGCTCTCCCAGCGGAGACACTTCCCTGCGATTAACTGGCTCAACTCCTATTCCCTGTACCTCGGCAGCCTCCAGGACTGGTACGACCGCGAGGTTTCTCCGGAATGGAACTCTCTCCGGTCGTGGGCAATGGAGATCCTCCAGAAGGAGGCCGAACTCCAGGAGATCGTGCAACTCGTCGGTTCCGATGCCCTCCCCGAGGCAGAGCAGATCACGATCGAGGTTGCCCGGATGATCCGCGAGATCTTCCTCCAGCAGAACGCCTATGATGCCGTGGACACCTTCTGCGACATGAAAAAGCAGTACGCGATGATGAAGGCAATCCGCCAGTACTCAGACCTGGCCTACGCGGCCCAGAACGCAGGAGTCACGCCGCAGCAGATCCTATCCGTCAAGTCCAAGAACGAACTGCCCCAGATCAAGTTCATCAAGGATTACGTCCCGGCGCTCGAGAAGATCCAAAAGGACATGGATGCAGAGTTCAACGCATTGAGGTCGGCAGCATGAAGGAGTACAGGACAATTACCCAGATAGCAGGGCCGCTTGTCTTTGTCGAAAAGACAGAACCCGTGGGATACGGAGAACTGGTCAACATCGTCCTTTACGATGGGTCCATCAAGAGGGGACAGGTCCTTGACACGAGCAATGAACTGGTCGTTGTCCAAGTCTTTGAGACAACTGCCGGGATAGGGAAGGACAGTGGGATCAGGTTCACCGGGGAGACGATCAAGATGCCGGTCGGCAGGGACATGCTCGGCCGCATCCTCTCGGGTGGTGGGAAACCCATCGACGGGGGACCTGAGATCGTCCCCGAAAAGCGCCTCGACATCACGGGTGCTGCCATCAATCCCTATGCACGGGGCTCCCCCAACGATTTCATCCAGACCGGAATATCCACCATCGATGGGACAAACACCCTCGTCCGGGGCCAGAAGCTTCCCATATTCTCGGGTGCCGGCCTCCCCCACAACCAGATAGCCCTCCAAATCGCACGGCAGGCAAAAGTCCCAGGGTCAAAAGAGGCCTTTGCCGTGGTCTTTGCCGCCATGGGGATCACGAAAGAGGAGGCCAACTACTTCATGGAGGACTTCGAGCGCACGGGCGCCCTCGAGAGAGCCGTCGTCTTCCTGAACCTTGCCGATGACCCCGCGGTCGAGCGGATCATCACTCCCCGCCTCGCGCTCACGACGGCGGAGTACCTGGCCTTTGACCTCGGGATGCACGTCCTCGTCATCCTGACTGATATGACCAATTACTGCGAGGCCCTCCGCCAGATCGGCGCTGCCCGCGAAGAAGTCCCCGGCCGCCGCGGGTATCCCGGGTACATGTACACCGACCTTGCAGGGATATACGAGAGGGCAGGGATTGTCAAGGGCAAGAAGGGTTCGATCACCCAGTTCCCCATCCTCACGATGCCCGGGGATGATATCACCCACCCGATCCCCGACCTGACCGGGTACATTACCGAGGGACAGATCGTGGTCAGCAGGGAACTCCACCGGAAGGGGATATACCCGCCGATCAACGTGCTGCCCTCCCTCTCGCGGCTCATGAACCTCGGGATCGGGAAAGGACACACGAGGGAAGACCACAAAAAAGTCTCTGACCAGCTGTATGCAGCCTACGCGGAGGGCAACGACCTCCGGGGCCTGGTTGCCATCGTTGGCAAGGACGCCCTCTCCGAACGGGACAGGATGTTCCTCGAATTCGCCGACCTCTTCGAGAACAGGTTTGTCCGGCAGGGATACAACGAGGACAGAACGATCGAGGAGACGCTGGACCTGGGCTGGACGCTTCTTTCCACGTTGCCCGTGGAACAGCTCGTGCGTATCGACCGCGACCTGATCTCCAAGTACCACCCCAAGTTCCGGCAGGCCGCAAAGGCCGAGGGGTAGAGTCCCATGGCACTCCGAGATATCAAGCCCACCCGGTCAGAGCTGATCAACCTGAAAAAGAAGATCATGCTCTCCGAGAGGGGGTACAAGATCCTCAAGATGAAACGGGATGGGCTTATCCTGGAGTTCTTCAAGGTGCTGGAGCAGGCCAAGGATACAAGAGACGAGCTCATGGAGAGGTACGAACGGGCACGGGAGCTGATGGCAGTGGCAAACACGGTGGAAGGTGCCATCGGCGTGAAGGCAGCGGCATTTTCAGTCCAGCAGGTCCCGAGCATCACGGTGACCAGCAAGAATATCATGGGTGTGGTCGTCCCTGATATCGAGTCCTCGAAAGTGAGGAAAGGGCTGATGGAGAGGGGATACGGTATTCTTGGCACGACCCCTGTCATCGACGAGACCGCGCTTGCGTTCGAGGAGCTCGTGGAGGCAATCATCAGGAGCGCCGAGGTCGAGACGACCATGAAGAGACTCCTCGACGAGATCGAGTCCACCAAGCGGAGGGTCAATGCCCTCGAGTTCAAGGTGATACCGGAGATGACGGCTGCACGCGACTTCATCAAGATGCGTCTTGACGAGATGGAGAGGGAAGAGCTCTTCCGCCTGAAGAAGATCAAGGCAAGGAACGCCTGACCGGGGGAATACGGGTGCCTATCGGGACACTGAAGGATGCCAGGGCGGAGAAAAAGACCGTTCTCCTCCGCCTTGACCTCAACTCCCCCATTGACCCGACGACTCACCACATCCTCGACGATAAACGTTTCCGGGAACACATCCCCACGATTCAGGCCCTCTCAGGGTCCCGGGTTGTCATCCTCACCCACCAGAGCAGGCCGGGAAAGAAGGATTTCACCACGCTTGAAGGGCATGCCGAGAGGCTGGAGGGGCTCCTCCAGAGGAAAGTCGGATACGTCGACGATATCTTCGGGCACTGCGCCCGTGACGCTGTCCGGCGGATGAAGACGGGAGACGTTCTCCTCCTCGAAAATGTCAGGTTCAACGCCGAGGAGAACCTGAACCTGAAACCCGAAGATGCCCAAAAGACCCACCTCGTCAGGATGCTCTCCCGGATGGGAGATATTTTTGTCAACGACGCATTTGGGACCGCCCACAGGTCCCAGCCCACCATGGTCGGCCTCCCCATGGTCATGCGTTCTGTTGCCGGTCTCCTGATGGAGAAGGAAGTCTCAACGCTGGGGCGGGTCTTTGAGAATGCTCCCCGTCCTGTCTGCATGGTCCTTGGCGGCACCAAGGTGGATGACTCCCTTGCGGTGGCAGAGCACATGCTTGCCGGCGGGACTGCCGATGTTGTCATCGTTACCGGTGTCGTCGCGAACGTGTTCTTCCTCGCGGCCGGTCACAGGATCGGGAAGGGGTCATACCAGTTGATCCAGCAGCTGAAATACGAAAGGGAGGTGGAACATGCCCGCAGGCTCCTCGATTCGTACAGGGACAGGATATATTTCCCCGAGTCCGTCGCAGTCAACGAGGGGGGGAAAAGAGTGGAATACCCCCTGGATGCCGTTCCAGAGGATGCCACGATCATGGACGCCGGGATGGATGCGATAGCCTCCCTTGCCCGGAAGATACGGTCATGCCGGACAGTCGTGTTCAATGGACCCGCGGGAGTCTTTGAAGATCCCAACTATGCGACTGGTACCCACGAGCTCCTCCGCGCAGCATCAAAGGCCGAGTTCTCCATCATCGGGGGGGGCCATACTGCCGCAGTCGCAGAAAAGATGGGGATCGAGCGCGATTTCACCCACATATCCACCGGTGGCGGTGCATGTATCGAGTTCCTCACCGGGAGAAAGCTCCCCGCCGTCGACGCCCTCGAGCGTTCCCATGCCCTGTTTGGGTAAATCTCGTTTTTCCCAAACTGCTGCGTCATGGAAACGGCCCGGGTATCCCAGGCAATTACCGGGGAAAACGGCCCTCTCCTGTTTCATCCGGTCCGGGGGATTTCTCCCGGGCATCTTTCTCCTTTATGGCTGTCCTGCCGGGATACTTTTTTCCAGGGCTCTTTTGGGGCAATGTCCGGAAAAAGAAATGCGTCCCGGAGAATAAGCCCAGGGGTCTTTTCGTCCCCCATCCATTCCTCCGTGAGACCATGAGGTTGTAGGTTGCCACGGAAAAGACGAGTGCAGTCACCATGAAGAGGAGGAGCCCGAATATCAAGGCAATGCCGGCAACAGTCATCACCCTCGTCCCGGGGAGGAGCATGGCAACCCCCGTGACGTAGAGGGGCTAGTAGACTATCACGGCAAACCGGGTAAATTCCCTTGGACTCCATAGCGTTCTTTCCCTTTCTCCCTCGTCTTCCAGGGGAAACCTGTCGATCAGCGTGCCCAGGTGAATGAGGATCGCGCTCGCAAAGATGGAGAATATGGCCCCGATTACCACGCCAAAGAGGAGGATTTCATGCACTGAGCCTGTCCAACGAGGTCGAGGATTGGTTGGACAGAGTTATTCAGAAGGACTCCTCTCATCCATTCTGGAATACAACAACGAATCATATTGGAGATAAAACGCGCGCGAACACAGTGATCTCAAG
>JANIHI010000026.1 GCA_024518585.1 Methanolinea sp.
GGGGAAGCAGCTGGGCACGACATTCGTCATCGGGGATGCCGATTCCGTGCTCGAGAAGTCACGCCAGCTCATCCTCAACCCCTTCGAGGGCCACCCCCCTGCCGACCGGATGGTCACCAACCCTGACATCAAGGAGAACATCAAGGAACTGGCCCAGCTCGACGGGGCATTCGTCGTCCGGGGGGACGGCCAGATAGAGGCAGCCGCCCGGTACATCACCGTGGACTCAAGCAGGGTCGGGATCCCCAAGGGCCTCGGTACACGCCACTCTTCGGCGGCGGCAATAACCCTCGAGACGCAGGCGATCGGGATCGTGCTCTCGCAGAGCGGGGGCAAGATCTCCATCTTCCGGAACGGACGGATCGTCCAGGAGATCAGCTGATACCTGCGCTGCAAAAACCCCTAATCCGGCTCATTTTGCCTTTTCTGGGGTTTCTCCTTCCTTCCACCGCCAGAGCCCGGCAGGGACGCGAATCTCGAACCGTGCGCCCTTTCCCTCTTCTCCACACTCGCGAATGGTGGCCCCGCTTATCCCGAGGATCTCGACTGCCAGCCAGAGACCGTACCCGGCGTGCCTCCCGTGGCCCCTCTCAAAGAGCATCCTCCTTTCCCCCGGCGGGATACCAGGGCCGTCGTCCTCGCAGGTGAGGACCAGGTCGCCGGACTCTTCCCGGGTGGAGAATGTGATCCGGGAAAGGCCCTTTGCATGGGAGAGGGCATTCTTGACGAGCGTGTCAAAGACCTGCCCCACCAGCGGGCTCGCGTAGATCTCCAGGGGCCCGCACCTCTCCTCAACCCGGACAGCGGCCGGGGAGGATCGGTCGACGGCAGACCGGACGAGCGAGGGGATATCCTGCCACCCCGGGTCCTGGAGGGAAAGGTCCTGGAAACTCCTCGAAAGCTCGATGAGCGACTGGATTGCATTTCCCGCAGCCTCCTCCCTGCTGATGAAATCGCGGATCTGGGGGTCCTGGCAGAAGTCCTCGGAATACTGGAGAAACCCGATGAGAATGGTGAGCTGGTTGAGGATATCGTGCCGGATGACCGAAATGAGTTCTTTGAGCTTTTTGCGGGAATTCCCGCGGACCAGGATCTCGGCAAGGGGGGCCGTTTCACCCGTGACCAGGGCAACCCACGCCACTCCACGGAAAGAATCATGTCCAGGGCCCTGCAACGGGTAGACCTCGTAGGGAACCTGGACGGATTTACCCTCGCCGACCGGAAGGGAGACCTGGCCCCGGCCTGGCACCGTGCTGCGGGCAACATCACGGAGCAGGGCCTTTAGTTCCGGAATGATCCCGGTCCCCTTCCGGCCGGACCCAAAAGTCCTTTGCATGGACTCGTTCTGGAAGAGGATTTGCCCGTCCTCATCGAGGATACAGACAGGAAACGGCAGTACCGTGAGGGCGGGGCAGCAGAGTCCGTCCGCGATCCCCTCCCTATCCATTGCCGTGCGCCCCCTTCGTTCCTTTCCCGATCATGCTCCCCTGATCATTTTTGCTGCACGGTTGAAGTAGATACCGAACTGCCCGTCTCCCCCGTTCCCCCCGGAAAGGACTGCTCCGGGCCGGGGGTGAGCACGTGGATCCCGGAGGGGGCCCTCCTCGCGTTCCGGACCAGGCCATCCATGTATGCCTTGGCCCGCCCGAAAGCCTCCGGCACATCGAGACCATGCGCCAGGTATGCGCAGAGAGCCGCCGAAAAACAGCACCCTGCACCATGGATCTCGTAGGGGTACCTCGGCGTCGAGAGGCACCATTCGCCCGAGGAGGAGAGGAGGAGGTCTGCTGCCCTATTCCCGGAGAGGTGCCCCCCCTTTACAAGGACATACTCCGGGCCAAGCTCCAGGATCTTCCTGCCCGCGTCGGCTGCCTGCCGAAGGTCCCGAATCGGCGAGAGACCTGACAGGACCTCGGCCTCCCTTGCATTGGGCGTCACGACGGTTGCCCGGGGCAGGAGGAGACGCACGAGGTCATCCCGGGCAGCGTCTGCGAGGAGGGCATGTCCGCTCGTCGAGACCATGACGGGATCGAGCACGAGGGGGACTCCCTCCGGGATCCCCCGGGCCACCGCGCGGATAATCCCGCTATCGCCCAGCATCCCTGTCTTCATGGCGAGTATCTCGAACTCGTCGCAGAGCGTTTCGAGCTGGAGGGAGACCATCGGCGGGCTGGTAAGGGATATCCCCGCAACCCCGCGGGTATTCTGCGCAGTTACCGCCGTCACCACAGAAAGGCCCCAGACACCAAGACCGGCAAAGACCTTGAGGTCGGCCTGCAGGCCTGCACCGCCCCCGGAGTCCGAGCCCGCAATACTGCAGGCACAGGGCGGCAGTGTCCTTCCCATGCGATGCAATGGGGTCCCGTTTGGCAATATACCTTTTCTTCATTCGTTTCCCCCGCGGTCTTCCGAAGGGGTTTGCCCTCTCCCTGCACCAGTGGTGGAAACCGTGCATCACATCCCGATGGACGGCACGGCCGGGGATCATTCCGCCCTGCCCTGATACTCCTTTTATCCCAGGGGTGCATTTATCGGGTGGAATGGGCTAGTACAAGCCAGGAGAAACTCTTCCGGGCAGGACCATGACAGAGAGAGAGGCCACGTGTCGGGAGGGAGGGTGGAATGAGACCACCGTCGGACAGGGTCCGGGAAACCAGGCGCCCAAATCGTGTGCTCTCCCCCTGACGTCCGAGGCGATACGGCTCTCGCGGAGGGGGAGGCATGCCGAGGCACTGGACCTCCTTTCCCAGGCACTCCAGGAGGACCCGACCTCTGTTCAGGCGTGGGTTGCGTCCGGTTTTGCCCTCGGAAAACTCGGGAGGTTCCGGGAGGAGGTCAAGGCGTGTGACCAGGCCCTCGCGCTCGACCCCACAAACGTCGAGGCCTGGATCAACCGCGGTTTTGCGATGGGCAAGCTCGGGAGGTTCTCGGAGAAACTTCTCTGCTGCGAGAGGGCGATCCAGCTTGACCCCTCAAATGCGCAGGCATGGAACGCGAAGGGCCATACCCTCGGCGAACTCGGCCGTTTCGAGGAAGAACTGACGTGCACCGAGATCGCGACATCCCTTCGCCCCCGCTACGTGGGCGCGTGGGTGAACAGGGGTTACACTCTTCTCAAGCTCAAACGGCACAGGGAAGCCCTGTCGGCCTTGTCATGGGCCCTTTCCATCTCTCCCGGGTTCTCCTCGGCGTGGGTCCTCAAGGGCATCACCCTGTGCGAGATGGGGAGGTTCCCTGAAGCACTGTCCTGCTTTGTCTGCGCCGAGGAGTCCCGTCCCCTCTCCGGCCCCCGCAACCTCTACTGGAAAGCCCTTGCCCTCTCCCGCTCGGGGCAACGGAAAGAAGCCGTCCGGCTCCTGGAAGAAGTCGTGCGCGGGAATCCCCGTCACGTCGATGCATGGATAGAGCTCTCCAACTGCTACTTCCTCACCGGGGAGATCGATGAGTCTGTCCGTTGTTTCATGGTCGCCTACGATCTCGACAGGGAGACTATCAGGGACTGCCTCTCGCGTGCCGTGGCGCTCCTCAAGGAGGGACGAAGGGAGGAGGGGCTCCGGTCGCTCTCCGAGGCGCTGGGGATCCTCGTGCGATGAACCCTGACAAACACCCGGGCGACACCTGCCCGGAAAAGGCCAGGGGATTGCCCATCCATGTCAGCAGATCTTCTCTCATTCGTCCATTCACCGGATAAAAAGTCCCCGAGCGCATGGTTTATGTGATGGAGGTACAAATAGGATTGGCACATACCCTGGGCAGCGGAATCCCCGGTGGGCGGTCCTTCCTCCGGCGTTCTTCCCAGGCGTGCGGTGAAAAGACACGGTACCGTTATGCGGACCAATCTCACTACAGCACGGGACACATGAAAGGAACGTCTCTTCCCATTTCCCGGTTAAAAAACTGATATAACCATGACCTATAAGACCCATGCCGCCCACACGACCTGTCCGGGCTGCCAGGAAGAAGTTTACCTTGATGAACTGGTCAAGGGCCGCTGTCCCCTCTGCGGGTGCACTCTTGAAGACCTCGAGGACGTGGAGAGCGATGTCGAGGAGCTCATTGACCGGGCGGACTTTTCGTGGCTTATCCTCAATTACTTCATCTTCAAGACACTGACGGACCTTGGTGCCAGCCCTCTCAAGGTGATGCAGCTGGTCTCCCTGTACGAGGACGCGTGCATGAGGGACGGCCGGTCCAAGCCGGATACGCGGTTTGAGCTCGAGATCTCGCCGGGGCGCTTCGACACCTTCATCCCGCGGCGGTGCGACAGGTGCGGGAGGGTCTTTTTCCGGGGGGGCAGGAGGATCCTCTCCGGGGACCTCTCCCTCCCCGGGTACACGATCTCCCACCGGTGTGGCAGGTGCACCTAGGTCCATGGAACGTCCTGGGAAGGAGATTCATGGTCCCCTCCCCTGGCACGTGTATCCCCGGATGTCATTCCCGTTTTTCCAATGAAA